>CAZQUE010000056.1:0-29260 GCA_964596185.1 uncultured bacterium
GAGCTCAGATAGGTCAAAGAAAAATAATATAAAAGAAATACCGGTATCACTAGAGCCAGAAAAAGCCCTCTTCTTGAGCCAAAATGCGCATTTTTTTTATCTATTTCCATTGTATCGCACCACTAGAGCTGTCAGATCATCGTTCTGCACGTCAGAGTATTGCAGACATTCAAACAGTATTTTTTCCCAGTTTTCCTTGAGATCTCGGCCCCAGGAATTCTTAACAAGTTGTCTGAAACCATCAAGCCCGAGAAATCGGCCCTCCGCGTCCCGCCCTTCAATCAATCCATCTGAAAAAACCATGATTGCCTGCCCTGCAGAAAGACTGCCGCTGATTTCTCCGGGTAATCTTTTTGATGCAGCACCAAGCGGCATACCGATCAATCTCAAATCATCAACTTTTCTCCCATCTTCAGAAATAATGAAGGGAAAACACTGCCCGGCATTCGAAAAAATAAATTTTCCGGTTACCGTATTGAATTCTAAACAACAGGCGGTCATTGTTCGCCGATAATCTTTGCTCTTAAGGAAATCGAAAACACGGTTGGCTTTTTGCAATAGCCCGGCAGGTGAATCATAACTGCCCGAGCTATGCAGAATTGAAGCTTTGACCATGGCCATTATGACCGCAGCCGGGATTCCATGCCCGGAAACATCACCAAAGAAAACCACAACTCTTTGAGCATCTACTGCAAAATAGTCGAAATAGTCCCCGCCCATTTTCGTCATGAATTCGGATTGCGCAAATATCTCCAAATTTTCATGGCAAAAGTGCTTTCCTGGCAAAAGACTCTCTTGAACAGCCGTTCCAAGAACCAATTCTTTCAAGCTGCCAATGGCAGAATTGAATAAATCGACGACCCGGCCAATCTCGTCGTTTTCCTGAGCGGATATGCGACAGTCAAATTCGTTTTCCCTGATCTGGGAAAGACCTTTATGCATTTGGTCTATGGGCGCCAGCATTCTTCCGGCAATATAAAAGCTTATTTGAATTAAAATCAACAACACAATTGTCAACAAAATGATTATACTGATTTTCAATGCAAATAGCCTTGATTGAACCAGATCCATTGGATAAAGGCAGAAAAATAACGCATCCTGAGCGTTTGTCGAAGAAGTTGCGGCCAGAAGGTAACGCTTCCCTGCATAATAAAAATCTGTTTTAGTAACGATCTTTTTTATTTTAGCGGTTTGACAGATTTTGACCAGACTTGGCGGCAAATCATCCACTGAAGTCGAAACCTTTCCTGAATTGGTATCGATTACCCCGGCTATGCGCGGCTTGATATCGGCAGAAAAACCATTAAGGTTGTCGCGACAGAAATTTTCAAGAAATTCGCTTTTGCCCCAGCGAACAACTATCAACGCCCAGTTTTTGCTGCGATCGACCCGACCAAGAAAATTGGTGTAGGAATAACCATGATCAAGACCAAAAGACCGGGGAAAAATATTGCCGAGGTTGTTGGTGATAAACCAGAAGGCTTGGCTTTCGAATCCTTTCAAAGAAAACGTTGAAGCTTCTGCTCCAAACCGGTTTAAATATTCTTCAAGATTGTTTTCAACGTAAAATAGAGTGCCGATTAAAAAAATCTTGACCAGGCGCTGCTTGAAATGCTTTTCGATTATTTCCTGATTGTTTCGGTCAACGACAATGTAGCTTCCGGGTTTCTGCTTATCAACGAAGGCCTTCAGCGCAAGAATTTCATCGGCCGGCCAGGGCGTATCGAGATATTTCTGGTTTAGTGAACGAATCCTGGCATTCATGCTACGGGCAAGCCTTTCATTCTGCGAGAGATAGCGCAGATCGAATTCTCTTAGCATGTTTAAAGATTTTTGCTGCTCATCGAATATCATGACCGAGCGTTTTTGCGTAAAAAACCCATAGCCGACCGCCACAAGCACCATCGCCGGCAAACCATTGGCCAATAGCAGCAACAGCAGTAGTCGATATTTGATTCTAAGTTCTATTGGACCCTGACGCAAAAAATAAGTGTACAAGAAAAAACCTAACAGACCGACCCATTTAAGTATTTGAAATGCCAGCCTATTTGCCTCTTCATCAGGATTCAGCAATGCATTCGCCTTACGGACATAACTAATTGCGACCAGATCAGGAGAAGCCTTTTTGAAATAAATTAGAAAATCAGAGGTTTCTTTGAATCCAAGAGCAAAGTCTTCGAATTTTTTCGCTTCGAGCAGTATTTCATTCTTCTCGTGATCAGGCAGCAAAATGCCTGAATGGCGCAAAGAACAGGGTGCGAAATAGGCAATCTTGATTAGTGGATTTCTAAGATTATGTCTCTGAAGCAAAAGGTTAGGACCAATTCTTTTTCGCAAGATTCTCGAACTGATGAAAACCCCGGCAGAAAAGTTCTTGCCAATGTAGGCCCAAAACATTCGACGCTTTTCATTCTCACTTATGGTTGCTGCTTCTCCATGGCCAGCAGCGGAAAAAAAACGTTGCAGCCTTTCTTCGAGAAGAAACTGCCCGAAAAAATTCCGCAAAAGATTCATACTCCGCACGGTTATAAGCTCTTCTTCAACCTGCCGACCATTTTTGGCAACAGCGTTTTTTAAACGCTGCAACTCTTTATTCATGGTTTTTAAAACATATCGGAACCCTTCAATCTGGCTCAAACTATCGTCTAATTCACCGCTTTTCTTCCAGACAACAAATTCGAATGAATCTGGAAATGCCTGATTTATCTGGGCAATAAACTTTTTCAGACTTTTTTGCGGCCCAGCACACGCATCTATGCGCTCAAATCTCTCAGTAAAAAAGTTGTGAAAAAACTTCGCGTCTTCATGCAGTTCTACCATTGGCTCAACCGCATTTTCCATTTCTTCATGCAAATTTTCCACCTGAAGCCGACGCTTCTGATCAAAAAAATTCCATGAAACTTCACGAATGAACGAGGCAATCATTGCCAGGCAAAATAAACCGATTGCAAGACGCTGAAGAGTTCTTGTCATGCTTGCACCAAACGGCCGAAGGAAGCTATGAAGAACCGTCGTGCGCAAGTTCCACTACTGTTTAGAATTGCCAAATCAATACCCCAAAAAGCTGATGAAGCCTAAAAATCCATCCCATTCTAATTTTTTTTCGGACTTTAAACAAGTATCAGAATAAAGTTTGAGTCAGTTCGAAAAAAGAAATTTGCAATAAATCATTTTGAAATTAAAATAAGCGAATAATCTGCAATTATTTCAGGTGGTGACTATGGATAAAGTAAAATTTCTCGAACAGGTTGAAAAGGCCTACCAATTTCGCCATCGTAGCCCAATTAGAGCCCCCGGGGTGCCGATCGGTGTAGCGATGCTCGATCTGGCCATGCAAAAACTCGGTAGCGTCGAAAAACTTGGCGCGATTGCTGAGGCCAGGGCCTGCCTTTCCGACGCAATTCAGGCTTTGACCGGCTGCACCGTTGGTAACAAGTATCTCAAAATCTACGAAGAAATTGGACGCTATGCGCTCACTTTATATGATCGATCCAGCGGTGATGGAGTAAGAGTTTTCGTTGACCTGAATCGCATCGACGCAAAAAAAATGCCGGAAACCCATAAATTCTTCCTCCGCCAACGCCCCCGCGAAGTGCAAACTGACATGCAGGCTCGCGCAGCGTCAGCAAAAATGATTGTCGAAGAACTGGCAGATTCCGACTGGTCTATTTTCGGCTGGGAAAAAGTAATCGTGAGTGATCTGCAGAAAGAAAAGATTCTGCCGGTAAAGGTCTGCCCGAAATGCCATGAATCATTTACCAGCGACGAAGCGAACGCTTCTGAATGCTTGGTTTGCTCTGGTCGTCTGGCATATTATCAAAAAAAATAATCGTTTAAATTTGCTATCAATGCAAATTCTCGTGAGATTCGTCTGCAAAGGAAATTTATGAAAAAGGCTGTTTTTTTTCTGTCGATGACTTTTTGTCTGCTTATTACTTGCAGTATTCATGCTGCTAATACCGGAATAATTTTGCAGGAATGCAGTGGTGAAGTGCTGGTCAGACCCGACGACGATGTCGATGGCTGGGATCTTGCCACCAATAGTCAGATTATAAGCATTAACGAACATATTCGAACTTCGAAAGATTCACAAGCAACAGTGCTCGTCAATGCCGACATCAGATTCGATCTGGATGCCGAAACCGATATTATTATAAAATCTCAAGACCAGAATCTGTTTTCAATGACCATGATTCGAGGAACAATGGGCATTTTTTCTATTGCCAGAAAGCGCGTGGAATTGGAACTCTCACAAACGATCGTTGGAATAGATTCATTTAAATCCGTTTTGAATGAAGACATAAATTTCATCGACAACCCTGATGAAGCCATGCAACTGGCCAGCAGCATCAATGTTTCCAGCTCTTATGACGCTTCGGTTAACACCATTCAAGCTTTTAGAGGGGATTTCAAGGTCTTGATTCGCGAAACCCAGGAAGTAATAGACTTGAAGCAGGGCCATGAAATGAAGATCAAAAAGAATGCAAAATTCGAGATCAGGCTGATTAAACAATAGCCGTAATTCAGACCTTGGTTGTTCAATAGGAAAATAGTTCAATCGTTCGAAATTATTTTCTTCAGTTCGACAATAATATCAGGTGGTGCCGGAAATGATTGCGATGCGAGTCCAGCACAAGCCTCAAGCATTAATTCTGAGCATTGCAGGATTTCTTCATCTGAAAGATTCTCTTTAAAAACCTCGAGATTTTCAGGGATAACCAAACCAACCGGAGTGCCGACATTAACAGAAACTTCTTCAACCAGCATTTGTCTTATTGTAGAAAGACTGTCCGATGCGATTTTGCCGGCGGCCGCGGCGGCAAAGAACCGGTTAAAAGTCTCATCCGGCAGAGATGCAACGATTGACGAATCGGCCCGAATTTCATTCAAGCGCTTGTTGAAACAAAGATGCAGCAGACTGTAAAAGACCGGCCCGTCATTGAATGCCCGCAAAATATCGGCACCTTTCCAGAACCAGACTTTGCCAGACTCAATTTCAACCGCAGCCTGCTCAACGACTTCGGCCATCTTTTCATTCAGCGCTGCATCAATATAAAATCGCCTTGAAAGACCGTCAGAGTGCCAACGCAAGGTCTCGGCCATTCCCCATTGCATGGTTTTCATGCCACGAAAGCCAAGAAAAATGACAAGCGCAAGAATCAGGGTAAAAGCAAAAACCAGAACCAATGTCAGTTTTTTCAGTTTTTTGAGCATGCTGGTCGTATAATTCTTCTTAGAAAAAATCTGCAGATCAGTTATAATCGATTATTCTACTTTAACATCTAAATTATGCAAAGAAACCTGTTTCTTTATTTAACCACTTTTTTGTGCGGCGCTTCGATCATGGGGGTTGAAATTTCCTCTAGTCGCTTTATGGCGCCATACTTCGGCTCGTCGATGATTACCTGGACCGTCATAATCGGAGTTATTCTCGTAGCAATGAGCATCGGCAACTTTATCGGCGGGCGACTGGCAGACAACGATGACCCAAGCAGACGCCTTTATCAACTGATTCTCTGGGCATCGATCTGGATAGCTCTGTTGCCTCTTCTGGGAAAATATCTCATCGCCCTTATCGCCGCCGGAAGCATCGCTTTTTTTCCGGATCAGGTAGTTCTTACAGGAAGCATAACCTCATGCATTCTGCTTTTTGCATTACCCTGCATTATACTCGGCGCGACTTCACCCTGCATGATCAAAGCAGCAACTCGGAATCTTGACAACAATGGTCGGGTTGCCGGCGAAATCTATGGCCTTTCAACGTTGGGCAGTATTTTTGGCACATTCCTGCCGACTTTTTTAACCATTCCCATTATTGGAACAGATCTGACCTTTTACCTGTTCGCTGCAGTTTTATGTTCTCTATCAGTTTTCTATCATATCAAAAACCGCTCAAATGCTGCAATTCTTGTTCTGGTGCTGATTTTTTCACTGGCAGCAATCGGTCATCGACCTATTTTCGCCTTTTGGGAAAAACCTCTTTATGAAGGGGAATCAGTTTACAACTACCTTCGCGTCAACCGCCAGGACGACCTGACGACACTTTCAACCCATGTCGTTCTCGGCACTCAATCAATGTATTCAACAAAAGCCGGTCTAACCGATCTTTATTTTGACCTGGCATTGCTTGCATACCTTTGTTTTGAAAACAGGATCGAAGCGACATCAATGCAAACACTTGTTCTTGGCTTCGCCACCGGCACTTTCGCCAAATTGTCGCGGCATTTTTTTCCAGATACCAAGGTAGATGGCGTCGAAATAGATCCCGAGATCGTAAGTCTCGGAAGAAAGTACTTCGACCTCCAGGATCAGGACGCCCGGGTATTTATCGAAGATGGCCGTGTTTTCGTCAACCGCTCTGACAAAAAGTATCGACTGGTTTTTATCGATGCCTTTCATGATGTAACCTGCCCTTTTCACATGGCAACCCGGGAATTTTTCTTGCAGCTTAAAAAAAATCTTGCTGAAGATGGCATCATCGCCCTGAACATCAATATGCGCTCACAGCTTCAACCAGACCTTTTCACCTATCTCTCAGGAACTGTTGCCAGTGTCTTCCCCAAAGCAATGGTCTGTGCACCACCAGACTTTTATAACCGAATCATCTTCGCTTCAAACAATGAACAGATGTTTGAAACCCTTAAGAAAAATACCGCCAGACTCGACCACAACCACCCGCTCAGCGAACTTGCCAGTAAAGCCCTGCCGCACTTTTCCGATCTTGAAAAATCAGACTTCATCCTCACCGATGACCTCGCCCCCGTCGAAATGATCGGCTTTAAAATGCTTAATCAACAGATTAAGTCGGTTTTCCGCGAAGCCATCGTTCGACTAATTTATCGCATAGCCGTTTCACCGCAAAGCCAGACAAGAGCTCCCCTTAAATAGCCGGCATTTTAAATGCTTTTAAAGCAAATGCCCGTTTCTGAAAAATTTCTTGAAAAGCACTTTGTTTTCGCCTTTTTTTCGCTTATAATTAAATCCAAGAGGCGAAAATATGACGAAAATGGTTATGCAATTCAACCCGCAAATTCAGCATTCCAATGCTTCATTGACCGGTTTGGCCGACAAGATCCGAATTCTTTCGGCGGCGGCCAAATATGATGTTTCTTGTGCATCTAGTGGCAGCAACCGGGCAAAAGCGGCAGGCAGCATCGGCAATGTCGTTTCAAGCGGCATATGTCACAGCTGGGCAGCCGATGGACGCTGCATTTCACTACTGAAAGTTCTTTTCACCAATTATTGCATTTACGATTGCGCCTACTGTATGAACAGGCGCAGCAACGACATTGAACGCGCCGCATTCAGTCCGACGGAATTGGCAGATTTGACCATAGCTTTTTATCGGCGAAACTATATCGAAGGCCTGTTCTTAAGCTCAGGGGTCATTAAAAATCCTGACTACACCATGGAATTGCTCATCAGATGCATCAAACTTTTACGCGAAAACCATGGCTTTGCAGGCTACATACATCTAAAAGCCATACCAGGCGCCAGCCCAGAACTGATTTTTCAGGCAGGACAGCTTGTTGATCGCATGAGCGTAAATCTTGAATTGCCCAGCCGCGAAAGCCTTACCCTACTCGCTCCAGATAAATCGAAGGAAAGTATTTTTTTGCCAATGAAAAGACTTCGCGACTGGCAACTCGAATTTCCGGCAAAAAAGAATCTGCAATTGCCCGAAAACAGCTCTTCCCAGCTTTTTCTGCCAACATCCGGACGCGGGGCTTCAGACATAAATTTCATTCCCGGAGGACAAAGCACACAGCTAATTGTCGGAGCCAGTCCCGAAGACGACCTTCAGATCCTTAAGCTGACCGAAAGTCTGTATAAAAAAATGCGTCTCAAACGCGTTTATTATTCTGCATACATACCGATCAATCATGACCCTCGCTTGCCAAAGCTTTCTCAGCCGCCATTATTGCGCGAACATCGTCTATATCAGGCTGACTGGCTTTTACGCTTCTATCGCTTTTCCGTCGATGAACTTTTCGAAAATGGCCCGCCAACTCTCGACATTGATTTCGACCCTAAAGTGATGTGGGCTTTACGACACCCCGAATTTTTTCCAGTCGACGTCAACCGGGCCGATCTTGAAGCATTGTTGCGCGTACCAGGACTGGGTATTATCTCCGCAAGGCGTATTCTCAAATCGCGCCGAGTTGGCACTCTTTGCTACGGCGACCTTCATAAGCTTGGCGTGGTTATGAAAAGAGCCAGATTCTTTCTGACCGCGCCTGATGCCGAAAACTCTCTACTTGGGCTTGACCCATCGGTGCTGCGCCGCCGCCTGCTCAGTGTCGAACCTCAGGCCATTAAGCCAAAACAGCTTTCGCTCGACGATATTCCCGGCTTTCAGCCTGAGGTTTTCAAAGATGCAGTTATGGGGCAGTTTTAATGCAGATTATTCAGTATGACGGATCATTCTACGGCCTGATTTTCGCCCTCGCACCCTTTTTGAAAAAACGTGGATTACCCGACGGCATCGATCGGGAAAACACTTTGCAACCTTCGTTAATGGCGTTCGAGGAAAAAACACCGAATTCAACCTCTTTATCACTGAGCAGCTATACCCATGATCCGGAAATTTTTCGCCTGCCTGGTGTAACGAAAGAAACATGGCAAAATGCCTGGCATGCGTTTCTTTCAGAAACCAAAGGCATTGAAATGGGTATTGCACGCTACCTGTTGCTTGCCCTGGAAAAGCGTGGCCGTGTCGATTCTTTGATGACCGATGAACGGGTGCGCTTCATTCAGCGAATGGCTCGCCGGGTTCTGGCTGAAAGGCATAGATTCATGGGCCTATTGCGTTTTCGCAATATTGGCCAAAACCTGTTCTACGCTTCGATCCATTCTGATAGCTTTATCTTGCCGATTCTCGCACCTTTTTTCGTCGATCGGCTGGGCGACCAACAGTGGCTGATTCATGATCGCCGCCGACAAATTGCTGCAATCTACAATCTTAAAACCTGGATAATGATCGAAAAAGCCGCAAACGACATTCCCGATGACTCTGCCAATGAGGCCGTCGCGCAAAATCTCTGGCAAAACTTTTTCGATAGTATTGCCGTTCGTGAAAGGCTTAATCTTGCTCTACAACAAAAGTTCATTCCGAAAAAATACCGACAGGATCTCATTGAAAAGATGGAGCAATCCTGATTTTTCTTAAGTCATCGCACAAAATCAGTCTGCATATTGTTCACCACAAATTAATTTGACATTAAACTAATTTAAAACATATTAGAGATATAAGGTGATAATATGAGCAGACAAATCAACAAGGCTTTAAAAGCATTTCTCTTTATCGTCTTTGTGATCTTAACTACAATGCTTTTCGCCAATGACAACATTTTGCCAGCCGGCGACGACAACTTGTTAACAATGCTGATTGGCGTCTTCGTCCTGGGGTTGATGCTTAATCTAACTCCTTGTGTCTACCCCATGCTCGCCATTACCGTCACCATTCTCGGCAAAACTTCAGAACAAAAAATTGCGTCCCAATTCGTGCGTTCACTCGTCTACATCATTGGCATGGCCACAATGTACAGCAGCCTTGGCGTGGTTGCCGCCATTACCGGCGGCATGTTCGGCAGCCTGCTTCAGTCAAAGCCGATTCTCCTGTTAATCGCCTTCCTATTCATGGCATTATCTCTTAGTATGTTTGGACTTTTTGAACTTCAGCCCCCTGCCCGATTGCTTAACAAAATCGGCTCAGGCCGATCGACCACTTTATTCGGCCTTTTCGTGAGTGGCCTGTTTGTCGGAATTTTTGCCGCCCCATGTGTGGGCCCGCCGGTCATCGGACTGCTAACCCTGGTTGGGCAACGCGGCGATATACTCTATGGCTTTTTAGTTTTCTTTGTTTTAAGCCTTGGCCTGGGCTCGCCTTATCTAGTTCTCGGAAGCTTCAGCGGACTATTACAAAAATTACCCAGATCCGGCAGCTGGATGCTGTGGTTCAAAAAACTCTTCGGTGTTTTACTGCTGGCAGTTGCCCTGTTCTACCTGTCTCTGGCATTGTCGCCTTCCATTAGCTTCACATTGATACCTCTGGCACTCTTAACTGGGGGGTTGTACCTCGGCTTTATCGATTCAGTGCCTGGCTCCTCAACAGGCTTTCGCATTGGCCGCTACCTTATCGGCGCTCTTATGATAGCTATAGCCATTTTCTTCTGGAACACCGGCCGCCTGAAATCTATTGAATGGCAATCCTATCCCGGATCGGAAAACATACCAAAGCAGGCTTCAGTTCTATATTTTTCAGCCTCATGGTGTATCCCCTGTCTTGAGCTCGATCGGCGCACTTTCACTGACCCGCGCGTCATCGCTAAAATATCTGCCATGCCACATTTCAAAATTGATCTGACCAGTTACGAATCTGAAAGCTCGCAGGTATTGAGAGAGAAGTATCGTATAGCCGGCGTCCCGACCTTGATTTTTCTTGATAGCTCAGGCCAAGAGTTCGGCTCAGAAAGAGTCGTCGGCTTCGTCGATGCCGAGAACCTTCTTGGCAGAATCGATCGCATCGCTTCCGGAAACAGTACTCAATCGGATGCCACTGAAGATATTGTGCCTTCTCAGATCAGTATTACCTCACCTGCTACAGAACTGCTGCCTGGAGCACAAATCGACCTTGGCCTCAGCTTTGAATTGATTGATGGCTGGCACATTTACTGGAAAAACCCCGGCGATTCCGGAACTGAACCGCAGATAGAATGGTATTTGCCAGAAGGCTTCCGCATTTCAGACCCCATCTGGATCACGCCACAGCTTTTTTCTAAACCACCATTTGCAACTTTTGGCCATGAACAAGAGCTTCTGCTGATGTTCAAGCTTTCAGTTCCTGAAAACTTTGTTCCCGGCACGCAAGTTGAAATTGCTGCCGATGTTTCATGGCTGGTATGTGATGAAATATGTATCGGTCAAGACGCGAAGGTTCAGCTGAGGTTCCCCCAGTCAGATTTAACCCCTGATTTACTTCAGGAAAGCCAAAAACGGTTCAGCTCATTTGTCGCCAGACTTCCCCTAACTGGCCAGGCCTTTTCCACCGCCGCAAGCTATGATAATCGCTCGGTTAGCCTGACCATATCAACTGATGGCAGATTCAGCGACGAGCAACTTGGGCAGGCAGTTTTCTTTCCTGCCGACCATGGACTTTTTCGCCATGGCTACACCAGGATTTCAGCATATAAAGGTCGGATTGAAATTGTTCTTACCCGAACCGGAGTTCCTCTTGGGAATAGGTTAAGCGGAGTTCTATCTCTACCTGACAATACAAGTTTTGATTTAACTTTTGATTTAAAATAAAAAATAAAATGGAGGTTCTAATATGAAATGGCAAATTTTTATCGCTGTTCTAATCATTGCTATCGGTGGCGGTTTGTATCTTTCGGCAATGGAACCGCCTTCACCACTTGCGATTGGTGAACCGGCGCCGGATTTCACGCTTCGCGATCTCAATGGCCAGGAGCATAAGCTCAGCTCGTTCAAAGGCAAACACGTGGTTCTCGAATGGACCAATTATGAATGCCCATTTGTTAGAAAGCACTATGATACTGGCAACATGCAGGCCCTGCAAAAGAAGTTCACTGCGGAAGATGTTGTCTGGCTATCAATTTGTTCGTCAGCTGCGGGTAAGCAAGGACATTTTTCCCCTGAAAAATGGAAAGAGCTGGTAGTTGAAAAGAACGCCGTGCCGACTGCAGTTCTTCTCGACCCAGAAGGAGTTGTCGGTCAGCTGTACATGGCGCGAACCACACCGGAGATGTTCATCATCGATCCGCAGGGTAAATTGGTCTACATGGGAGCAATTGACGACAAACCTGGCCGCGATCATGAAGAGGTAAAGACTGCAGTCAACTATATCGAGCAGGCTTTTACAGAAATTAAATCAGGGAAACCGGTATCATTGCCAGTTACCCGATCATACGGATGCTCGGTAAAATACTGATTTAGCCTTGTTTAAAACCAGGCTCAAGCTTATTGTAGGCCGGCAGGTCATGTAGAAACATGTCAACTGATTCTGGATGACCTGCCGATTTTTTTTTGTTTGCTGACAATTTTTCGGCGATTTTCAATCTTTTGTCTCTGAATCCTTTCTGATTGCCCACCATTTTCAGGCACAAAAATTGCTGTTACTTCAGAAAAACTTTCTGGAGAACAGTCTGTGATTAATAAAAGATATTTTTTGAACCTGGCGTTTTTGGTTCTGGTAACTATTTTGCAATGCTGCGTCGCCTTTGCCGCCAATAACGAAAAGTTTTTCGGGCCGGAAGCGGACAAGCTTCACAAAAAAATTGCTGAGAAAAGCATTTCAGCGGCCAATTCTTTCGTTGCCGAGTTCAATGAAAAATCTGGTTCAAAAATAGCTATAAAAGACAGTTTCTACGATGCAAAATTCCATCGTCTTTACATTGAATTAGATGGCAAGATAATTGTTTCGCAAAGCCTGCATAAGACCATTTTAAAGGGCGAAAAAATCTTTTCCAGCAACGGTCAGGTTGCCTTCGATCTTGGCTTCAAAAATCCTTCAGTGCAGCGCGGCAAAGTCACCTACGAACTAAGCGGTGAGCTGATTGTATTTCAGGAAAACATTCTTTCAGGAATAGCCAGAGTTACTCCCGGAGTTAATCTCGCCTACACACCCGCCGGCGAAACTATTTTGAAATTCCTCGATGAAGCCAGAATCAGAAAGCTCGCTTCAATTACCGCTGATGCCCTTACGAGTTTTTCACCTGAAAACCTCGATGCCCTTAAAGCCGAACTTAAACAGCGTGCTGAAGCCATGGGCGACACCAACCTGGAAAAAATCGTTTTTCTCACCGGCAAGCTTGGTTATTTCAGCAGGTTTTTCATCCTTTCTCTTTTGAAAAGCATCCCCGAAATGATTGGCTCCAGTGTCGGCGGCTCGATCGGCTCGGCGGTCGGCTCTTTACTCTTCCCCGGACCGGGCACAATTGTTGGAGCTTACATCGGTTCGGTCATCAGCGGTCAAATTGTTTATTCAAGCCAGTATAGAATTCCAGTCAATCTGAAAATCGCCCGCATGAAAACCCTTGGTAAAATAAGTGACAATGGAGCGCAGGATTCGGTTGCCGGGCGTCGCTTTCAGACGATCAGGCGTAAATTCAACCAGGAAATTCGCAGTGATCTTAATCAGCATTCTTACATAGTTGTCGATGAAGTTTTACAGGCTTTGAAGGGCTTGAAAAAGGACAAAAATCCATTATCAGGACTTTTGGCCAAGGATCTACAAGAAATTCTGCAATTCCAACTCGAGCACGAAAACGATCGTTATGCGGCCAGAAAGCTCAAACAACTTGCCAGCCTTTGATAGACACTGGCAATTGCTTGTCGGGATCAGCCATCAGAGCTTGCCACTTTAACATCATCGATCAGTAAGGCAGGAGTGAAGCTCATATAGCCGGATTCAGGCGTATCACTCAGATCGATGACATTTTTCAACATCTCAAAAATGTTTCCGGCAAGCATAATATTGTCGACCCGCCCCTGAATTTCACCATTTTCAACATACAAAGCGGGGCAACCGCCAAGAGAAAGATCACCGTTGAGAATATTGCCGCTGTGCGCACCCAGACAGTTTTCAAGTATGATGCCACGATTCATAGAGGAGATCAGTTCTTTGACCGACTTTTGCCCAGGAGCAAATCTCAGGTGCATGGCTTCAGGGACAGGGCTAAGGGCAATCGGATCGCTGCTCCATCGGGCTGTGCGATAACCATGACCAGAGGATTTAACCCCAAGTTTGTCGGCAAAGTTCAGATCTGTGAAAAAATTGGAAAAAACGCCTTTGTCGAAAAGCATCAAACTTTGAGTTGCAACGCCTTCGTCATCGAACGCACGAGCTGAACAGTCTGAATTATCATGGGGGTCATCATAAATAGTTATCTTGTCAGAAAAGACTTTTTCGCCGATTCGTGATGTCAGCGGCGAAGTTTTCTCGAAAATATTTCTGGCATTGACTGCGGCGCTCAAACGCCAATTTAAAGAATAAACGGCGTTAGGCATAAATAGCACCGGCATTCGTCCGCCTGAAATCTTTACAGTTTTGTTCGCGGCAGTAAAAAGAGAAACTATTTCATCAAGAATGGCGGCGTTCATTGGTCTGAATTCAACTTCTTGGAGCACTCTGCCAATAGAAGTGCCGCCGCCCGGTAAACCGGCAGCAGCATAGACAGAAGCAACACTGCTTTTTGTCTGCACATCAGTGCCCGCCGAATTAAGCACACGAACTCCACCACAAAAAATCCCGGCAAAGGCCGAGCTTTCTGCTCCTGTTTTGCCGATACGGTTACAGATTCGATTGCACTCTTCTACCAGAGAGCTACTCTCAACGGTATCGATAGAACCTATCGATGCTTGAAAATTGCGGATTTCTTTTGTTTCAGGAAAATCATATTCGGCAATAACTCCA
The DNA here is from genome assembly GCA_964596185.1 of uncultured bacterium. Classification (GTDB taxonomy): domain Bacteria; phylum Muiribacteriota; class Ozemobacteria; order Ozemobacterales; family Ozemobacteraceae; genus DYKG01. The sequence goes on from CAZQUE010000056.1 coordinate 14,435, forward strand.
GCTTCCATCGAGTTAAGAGCGTTTTGCAATAATTCCTCTGGATCATTTAGATTTCTCGTATAAGCAAAACCAAGCTTACCGCCTTTGATCAGGCGAATACTTACCCCAGACTGAAGCTTGGTTTCGATGCCATGCAGCTGCGAATTTTTGAAAATTACTGACTTAACTTCGTTTTCGTGGTGATAGATTTCTGCTTTTTCACAATGTTTCAAGACAAATTCGAGCAGCTTTTTCATTATCGACCTCCAATCACGAGCTTCTGCGCAAGAATATGGGGAGCACCCTTGCAGGACCTTGGGTTCATCTGCCCCTTGCCACAGCCACCACGTTTTGAAAACTCTAGATCTTTGCCGACTGCGACGATGTTACGCATGGTTTCAAAGAGATTTCCCGAAATGTTTATGTCGCGAATCATCTGCGTCGGCTTACCATTTTTTACCAGGTAGCCGTATTGAGCTCCAAAGGTGAAATTGTCACTGGCGGTTTGCCCACCTTTTGCTTCGCAAAGATACAGGCCGTCGCCCAGAGCAGCAAACATTTCTTCAAGACTTTGATTGCCCGGTTCGATAAATATTGTGCCCATGCGGATGATTGGCGGATAACGATAGTCTTCAGCGATTGCATGACCGGTTAAAGGTTCGCCAAATTCTATTGCCGTTCTTCTTGAATGCAGGCGACCAACCAGAACTCCGTTCTTGAGCAGCTCGGTGCGGCGAACTCTGACACCTTCATCATCAAAACGGTAAAAGCCAACAAGGCCTTGAATGGTCGCATCATCAGTTATGCTCAGCTGCTGGGAGCCCAATTCTGCACCAATCTGCATTTTATCGCGCAAAGAGGGGCGAGACTCAATACAATCTGCCTCTGAAGAATGTCCAAAGGCCTCATGGGTAAAAACCGATGCCAGACTTGGATTCAAAATACAGTTATAGACTCCACCTTCGACCGGTCGGGCTTTTAATAAATCGACCGCGATCTTTGTGCGGTCGGCAAAGTTCTGCTCCTGATTTCTGACCGAGTGAAAACCATCGCTGCCACCACTTGAGACCGCGACTTCCTGAACCAGGCTGCCGTCTTTGGCGGTTATTCGCCCACCCAAAGAAACAGTTACCAGCTCTTCGCTAATCTCTGCGCCTTCGCTGGTTACCAGGCATTTTTCACGAATGATTTCGTTATAGGCAATTCTGGTTGTTGCTATGGCAGGGTTAGCCAGGGGAATCATGCTGGTCTGGCGCGCAATTTCCAGTTTTTCAGAGAACGAAATCTCGCGCGGATCCTCTTTTAACAGAGGCTTAAATGTTTCCTTCACTACATCCACTGCCGCCAGTTTTACCGGCCGGGCAACATTTTGCCCAATCAACACGGCATTTTCGCATACTGCTGCAATTACCTTTTCAGCATCCTCAGACCTGGTAAAAACACCAGTGGCAAAACCGCCATTTTTGAGAACGCGAACCACATAACCATCGGTCGCATTGGCACCGGCCTCTGCTAGCTCTTTCCCTTCAAAAACGATCGATGTATCACATTTCTTTTCGTATCTGATATCAGCATAATCAGCATGAACATTGCTCAAAAGGTTTTTTAAAAAATCTTTCATTTCGGTCCTTCCCTTTTCAGGTATCTTCTGGCAAATTAGAATTATCTTAGCAGAAAATGGCCAGAAAAATCACACAGGATTTTCACCGAAAGTTTGCTATTCTAGCCAGATAAAATCAATCATGATTGATGAACTTCAAAGGAGATCAGCTCAGATAACTGGCTCTGAACAGTTTGTATAATTGTTTGAATTGCAAAAACTATCTTGAAAAAAAATCACCCAAAGAACTTTTCAGCCATTTTGAATGATCAACGATAGCCTGCATCCTTGTCATCATTTCTGAATCTCTTCTGCAATTCTTCAAGCGCTGCAAAACATCATTTTTCAAAGAGTCATGCCGATCGAGCAGGTAATCATTGTAGCCATCTTCTTTATGGCGCCAGAAAGCAATGCGTTTTTTAGCATTGGTTAATGCTTTACTGACGTTCTCAAGCTCTGAAAGTTCAACAATCTTGCCATTGCCCACGACAAAGTTTCTCTTGTAAATCGCCGGTTCTTCGGGAGTCTGATAATACTTCCTGCTGTAACTAACTCTGATTTGCTGAATTCCAGACCCTACCGGCAGAGAAATTCTTGAACTCATATCAGTCTTCAGCTTTTTTCCGTTGATCTCGATTTCAAGGTAATCCGGCGCCAATTCTCTTCCATCGGCAGTTTCAAATCGACCAACAAATCTTCCTGACTTGAACTCAGCCTTAAGATTCAGAGAATGTGGGAAAGCCATACCCTGATAGAAGAAACCTACTGGAAAAGCTCGCAAAGCAGGGCCGAAAAAGCCATCTTCGACATAGTCGCGATGATTTTTTCCAAAGGTTTCATAATACAGCACCACCTCTTTGCCTCTAAGTTTGGCTGTGCCAACAATAGCAATTGAATGAATGCCAATAAATTTCAACGGCTTCTTATCGCCGGGAATTCTCATCGTATGCTGGGCCAGTAGAATTCCATAAGATTTGAGACTCTGATTGATCAATTCTACGGTGCCTTTTGAGCGATTAAAAACAGTAAAGAACGGTCGGTCCATTCCAAGGTCCTGGTCGGGTATCTTGTGAATTCTATCTAAAAGCGGGTCTTTAACAGAGGCCGGCAGTTTTATACAACTTAAAACATAGGCATAATGCTTAGGTGAATAAGGAACCTTTTCTTTAGTAACCAGGTCTTTTTTGACATTGAACTTTAAAAAAGAATAAGGGCTTTTGGAAGTGGCAAAATAAAGCGACTCAACCATTCTCGGGTCGGTGCCGTATTCCTGTCCACCGGTAAGAATTGATCTGTAGGAGCCAAGCTGCAGGCCTTTTTGCATTTTCCACCAGTCGGCTACAAATGAGGCAGCATAGGCCAGGCATTTTAATGAACCGTATCTTCTTTTTTCGGGGGCATTAAAACCTGCTCTGACAGCGTAATCTCGTTTTTCTTCCTGGGTCTTGGAAGGCAGCGAAGAAATACCATCGATGATGAAAACATCAGTTAAGTCTTCGAGTTCAACTGGCTCGCCAGCCGTGGCCTTAAATGTTCCAGGAAACAATTCGGCAATTTCTGGCAATTCGTTTGCAGCTTTAACCTGCGCCCATTTTTGTGCCGAAACCTGAAAAAGAGGCTCCAGTTCAGGTGTCCATGGCAACATTGAAATAATGTTTTTACCATCTGATGAGACTTGAAAAAAGCCACCGAGAGTAGCGTCGTTCATGCGCAAAGGAACGAGGTATTTAACCACTTTGTCTTCAAGCATTACCGGTTTTGGCGCGGCAAGCTGCGGAAATTTCTGCAAAACTTTGCAAAAGTCTGTTTTGTATGTGGTGAACTTACCAACATCATTAACTGCCACAGACCTACTGGCCAGAATAAGGGCAACTTCTTTTTTTACTGTATTCAGGGCTTCTGCTGCGGCAGTTTCAAGGGCAAAAGCATTAGTGGCAAAACAAAAAATCATCAGGGCGCAAAGAGTTAAAATCTTTTTCATTTCTTGCTCCAATTCGTTTCTTATCTGTTTGATTATAATGAAAAAACTGCCTCTTGGCTATAATCAGACAACCCGTGTACACAGCTTGTTGCCGGGACTGGTGCGAAAAGTCGCAAATGCAAAGTCGACTTCAGTCGAGAAACCTTTTTACCACGCTTAAGACCCGTTCAGGGTTAATAGGTTTAGCTAGAAACGATTTGGCCCCGGCAGCCAAGGCAGCCTTCACTTTGTTGCTCTGCCCCATGGCAGAACAAATAACGATTTTGGCCTTGGGATCTATTTTGAGAATCTCTTTTACGGCGGTAATTCCGTCCATATCCGGCATGGTTATGTCCATGGTGACCACGTCAGGCTTGAAAGTCTGAAACGCCTTAACTGCCTCAGCCCCTGTTTCAGCTTCCATTATCATATAATCGCATGATTCAAAAAGAAATTTGAGGCTGGTGCGAACTATCAGCGCATCATCCACAATAAGAATTTTCTTTGCCAAAACATTGACTCCCTTTAAATTTCAAGCTTCTGTATCAAATCTTATTTTATCTGAGAGCTGCTTGCAAATTTCAGAATCTGCTGCAGCTTTCCCCATTCGCATTCATATTTGGCGACAAAAGTTGGGGCGTGGGTTTCGACTTCCCCTCCTTGTTTAATTGCAGGCGTGGAAATATCACAATCGAACCCAATCTCAAGCAATCGTTTTCCTGCCGAACCGCCGATCATGTTTCCAAGTTCACAAACGGCACTTTCCGCCATTTTATCAAAGCTGGAAATTTTCGCCCCGGGCAAACTGGCCAAGGCCAGCTTTATTGCCATTGGTTGATCCATGATTATGATCAGCTGCCCGTCAAAACCGCCTGAAATCGTAAAATATACCGACACCTCGGCTGGGCTTCTGTAGCCCTGCGGGTAAAATTCCTGGTTTTGATTAAGCAAGCTGAGATCACTTATTTCACTGAAAACGGCTGAAGTGGCGCGAATAAACTGCTTGACGATTTTTGAATCCATCTCTTTCCCCGACTTTCCTTGCAGAGGCTTTGCCCTTTTCACCGGGCAATTTGTCTAAACATTTATCAGGATACCAAAAATCTACTGGGTTTGGAACAATCTAAATAGTTTTTTAATTGCCAGCTGGCTCCAACGCCCGACGAATTTCATCCACCAGAGCTGCTGCTTGAACAACTCGAACTGCTTAATTTCTTGTATTAATTGAAATTGTATAGGTGCTAACATTGTTATAAACACAATGAATACAGTGCTCTCTCTTTTCACCCAGACCGATTGAATTGTAGATAGCATATCCCAGGGTTCTTTTTCAGACTGAAATGCACTTACTGCAGCTGGGAAATTAATGAAAAGTGAACCAGGAAAAGATAAACCCTTCTGGAACCAATCTCTGTAATGTATTCGGCTGCCAAGATTTTTGTTTCCAGAGACTCAAAAAGATTTGGTCAAAAGCAACAATCAATGCTAAATTCTAGTTACTCGACTACTGAAAGCTGATGACTATGGAAAATCGTATACCATGCACCCAGTGTGGCTTTATCATTCTCGAAAGCTCTGGTTTCTGCAATTTTTGCGGGCGACCAAACACGGCTCCATTCGGAAGCCTTAAAAGAGGCTGGTTCTGGGTTAAAGATGCAATGGGCATGATACAGAATCACCCTGAAAATCTTACCGAGCTTGAAAAAGAAGTTCAGGCAAAGATTGAAGCCAACAATCATAACCTCGAGGTTTTAAAAAATCAGCTCAGTTCAATTGTTGGAGTTTCCGGACTGAATGATCAACTCAAAAACCTCAGAAGTGTTTTCCTTAAGTCGGGAGGTGGCAGCATCAATGACTTGTTCGAAAACAAACTTGAAGAAGGCAAGTCGGGCTTCGAAGAATTCAATCGTTTAATTGCTCCCGAGCTGTTTTTCTCGGGAAAAGGCTTCTCTGAATGTCTGCGATCAATTCTTGTCTTCCTTAAACTCGCCCAAAGCTCTCTGCAGAAATTTTCAGACTATCGCTCTTTTCAGCCACGCGACCAGATTGAATCATTGCTGGCTACGACCGTAAAAACGATCGAGAGCATAGCTTCAGATGAAACAAGATTGAAAAACTATGAACAGGTTTTTGCCACTTCTTTACATGCAATGAAGCTGCTCGAGCAAAAGCAACAGGAATACTCTCTATTGCGCTTCGCGCTGTTGATCGAGTTCTGGAAAGCCGAAGGGGTTAAACTGACTTATCTTGCCATGACCGGGCGCCGACGCTCTGATGATTTCGACAAAAGACTTGAAAGTCTCAAAGGTGAAGGAGCCAGAATGGACGAGCAGCTTTCCGAGCGCTTCAACAATCTTTCTGAATCTGAAGATCTGCGACAAAGAATCAAAGATCAACTCACTGCTCTTGAAGAAGCAAGGCTGAATTATGCCACTAGTCGGGCTCTGGGCGTAGTTGAAGGAGTCAATGCCCTCGACGGCGGCTACCCGGAAACACAAAAAATGCTTGAAAAGTTTTATGCCCGCGAAAAATCGGCAACGTTGAATTTTTCGGCACAAATCTACGAAACTTTTGAAAAATATAAAGAAGAAGAAATCAGAATCCTTGCAGAAAAGCGCATCGGAGATGGCACAACCCGTGCCGTAAAGAGCGGGTTTCGCCGCAAACCATAGAACGGGCATCATTTTTAAATACTATTTAGAAAAGTAAAGATACAGGAACAGGTAGAACAGGTTCGTATTTCTCTGCAATTTCTGCAAGTTTTTTACGGGTTTCGGCATGGTTTAATTCGGCAAGAATCTTGATTTGCCCGGTTCTTCTTCCTGCGATGAATAGCTTTTTATCGAAAGAAGACAAACCCTCAAATTTTTCAATAGTATCTCTTAAATTCAAATACTCATCGGGAAGTCTGCCCCTGAGTTCAAGAAGCAAATTGATTCTGTGATCGCTGATCAGGTTGGTCGGAGTATCTTTAATGCCTTCAAGAAACCTTTTGATTTCCTGAACGGTTTCTTCTTCATCAAGAGGCACAATGTGACCTTCACGCCAGATTTTTTCAAGACCGGTATTTTCGATGATTATGCAGGTTCGCAATCTTACGTGATCAGGGCAGACTTTGCGAATCAAAGCAGCAGTATCATCTGCATGCGCGTTTGAAAGAGACCTTCCTCCAAGCCCGGGCATGTAGTAGCAGCAAATCTCAAACCTGGCCTCTTTTGCATTCAAACAGCCTTTTAATTGCGTTTCAGAGTCAACGCCCTTGTTAACCAATTCAAGAACCTTGTCATTTGCGCTTTCAAGGCCAATGTGAACTCTGTCTAGTCCCGCTGCTTTGAGCTTTTGCAGATCTTCTTTCTTCCTCGCTGCAAGAGTTCTGCTGCGCGAATAAGCGGTTATTCGCCTGATTTCAGGAAATCGCAATTTGATTCGTTCAATAATCCTGATCAAGTTTTCAACTGGTGCAGCCAGGGCATCTCCATCCTGAAGGAAGGCCGATTCAAAGCGACTTGAATCTTGCTCAAGCGCAAGCCGATCAATATCAGACAACACTTCCTCAAGTGGACGCAGCGAGAACTTCTCAAGCTTGTAAGCAGGACAAAACGCGCATCGATTCCAGGGACAACCTCTGACAACCCTTATCAGCAAGCTTCTCGACTCGCTGGGAGGTCTTAGCACCCCCTGCTCGGGCAAATTTCCAGTTTTTTTTGTCTCCATCTTTAGCCGCCTCTAACGGCAATCAAATCTTAACTTTCCCATTTTTCTTGATGCCAAAAAATTCTTTTGTTGTCTTAAGAAGAAGCGCAACAAATGTCAGGGCTGAGTATACTATTCCCCACACAATCTCAGATTTATCTTGGTAGCCTAAAGCGGAAAAGGCGATAGAGACCAGCATTGCCACCACAAAAAAAGAAAGCTGAAAAGCCGCAATCCTGAAATTTTCCTCGAAAAACGACCAGTCTTTTTGCAGATTCAGGCGCATGAATTTTGTCAGCAGGGAAACAGCAAACAACGCAAGAGGCACAAATAGAGACTTCTTATAATAGAAGCCGCCTGCAAACACCAGAAAGAACAGATAAATTAATATTATCTCAAGAAGCAGCTTTTTATCATTTTTCAAAAATTTAAGCTTCCTGAATTTAATTTCGAAAATGTTTGAATACACAGCCATATTTACAGCTAGTTCTGAGAAAAAGATGTAAATAAAATCGCTGCGCAAGCCCAGAATGTCAATTCCAAACAAAAGCAGCACATAGAAAACAGTTAATAACAAATAATATAAAGCGTCGATCATCTCAAAAACCTGGCAAAAATGGCTTGGGGAAAAAAACCAACTACATTTCCAGAAGAATTTTCCGGTGGTCTGAGATTGAAATCTCATGATCAAACTGTTCAACCAGTTTCTTGAATGCCGGGCTGTCTTCCTTTTTGTTTCTCAGCTTAAGCTTCATAATCGTGGTCATTTCATCAAGATTTTTATACATTTTTTCAAGGGTAGCCCGGGAACGAGAATCTGAAATGCGATTTCTCAAGTCGGAAATACTACTTCTAATTTTGGCGAGAATCGGAATAAAGCAGCTCAGCTGTTGCATATTTTCAGCCTTCTGCATTTCTTTTACAAAGGTTCTGATTCGTCCCTGATAAAGAACCTGGCGAATCAGAATACCCTGAGAAGATCTGGCAATGCCAGTCACGGCGTCTTCTTCAAGGCCGGCTTCAATCTGATTCTCAAGGTTCTCAATGATTTTTTTATACAAACGATGAGCCAGCTTTTCCTTGAGCTTGACAAGACCTTCTCGCAGCTTGCCGTCATTCTTTTCAATCAACGAATCAACTGCAAGAATCATATTTTCCAGAATGAAACTATGCTGCAGTTTTTCAATCAGCGAATCTATCTTTTCTTCAAGCTTGATTGCCGGCTTCAGAAAAAAGGGAATCCGGCGATAGAAATCCTTGGAATTTTTTATTTGAGAAGCATATTTTTTCTGATGATCTAGAACCTTCAGATTCTGTAAGGTCTTCTGAGAAGACATTGCGAGAGGTTTAATCTCACCATTTTTATTTTCAAGCTCAGAAAGGACAACCGCAAATGCCGCCTGATCATAGGTGCAGGGAAGCTTTTGCAGATATTTCTGAATGCGCTTCGAAAAGTAAACCTCATCAGCAAGAAAAGCCCTTTTGTATTCAATGCTTTCAAGCAACCAATAACGATTCAAAGCCTTTTTTAAATAATCATTCAGCTGCGCTTCAACATTTTGAGATTGATTAAACTGAGCCTGAGTCATTTCGCGAAAAATGAATACGATTCTGTCTTCAGGTCTGTATAGTCGTGACAACTCCTCATCATACTTTTCAGGAAAAATGTTTTCCGTTTTTCCCATTAATGAGGCAAAATCAACGGCACTCGCCGAAGTCACCGAAAAAACGGCCAAAAGAAAAACAAGCAATGTCGACCTAATCCTAAGCATATTTTATGCTCCCAGAAGTACTTTTGTTCATTATACCGCTAAGAATACAGAACAGCAAACTGCGGGAAATGCCATGCATTTGTTCCTTCCAGAAGACTGTCAGCCTTATTGATAATGCATTCTCTTCCTGGAAACTGAAAATTATCAGACTGTAGTTTTGGTCTAAATATAGCTCATAGCCGAACTATTTCATACTTCTTGCTGCCCATGCCAAGCTTTTCGGCAAAATCAAGAACTTCGCGACCACGTTTAAACAGCTTTTTACCCGCCTTTTCATCAATCATATCAAGGCAGGCCTGATCTATTGCGACCGGGTCAGTCGAAGCAAAGATGCCAACATCGGGCATCAGGACTTTCATTTTTCGACCTTCACAATCACAGCCTGAAGTAATATTCATCGCAAAATTCAAGTAAATATTTTTTTTGTTCTTCTGTGCAGCATAAGCATATTCGGCAATCTTTTCGGTAAACTTACCAAGCAGAAAAAAGCGCAGATAATTGGTATGTATTGCATTGTGGGGGCAGACTCCAGTGCAGGCCGCACACCCAACACACTTGCCTCGATTTATCTTTGGCCATCTTCCCAGAGTTATGGCATCAACACCACAGACTTTTTGACAAGCGCCACATTTTTTGCAGAGAAACGGAATAATGAACGGCTTTACCGACAAATGCTGTGCCATTTTGCCCCCACGAGAAGCGCACCCCATCGCCAGCTGCTTGATTGCCCCACCGAACCCCGCCATCAGATGTCCCTTAAAATGGGCAAGAACGATCATCTGTTCGTATTGCTTAAAACCAGAAGCAATCAGACACGATTTAAACTGATTACCCTCAATGCTGATTTCGTGAAAATCCTGCCCTACTTCACCGTCGGCAATTTCAATTGGAATTTGCGTAAAACCATGCTCTGCCGCAGTTTTCAAATGTGCCGTCCGGTTGTTCCTCTGCCCACCGTAAAGAACATTGGTTTCGATGTAGCAGGTCTCGATATCATTTTGCTGAAGATACTCGATTATCCCAAGATAGTTTTCAGAACCAACAAAAGTCTGATTACCCTTTTCGCCGAAGTGCACCTTAAGCGGAACTTTTTTGGCCAGGCTTAAACCATGGCTTTCAATGAGCTTTTCAAGCAGCTCTTTTGCATATTTGCCAGGGTCAGAAGGAGAATAGGATTCCTCGAGGGCCTTAAAAAAAACTTTGGTCATGATTAGCTCCTGATCAAACTTCCTGCCATCGCAAATGCCTGGCAATAAAATTTTATCTTATCTTCAAGCTTTCATCAATATTCAAATACCTTCATTCGAGCAACCTTTCCCCTCAATTCTGAAATATCTTTCAGTGGGGCCGCGCCGAAATAGCGGCTGTATTCCCTCTAGAGTATCGGGCAAGAATTGGCCGGGCAACAATGGATGGCAGATGTGTTTATAATGTGGTCATAAATCAGGATCGGTGGCTGAAATGACCAGAGAGGGTGGCCGGATTCATAAGAACGCGTTCTATGGTTTTAAGCGATATAAAGGAAAGCTTTATGCGCCTATCCCGTTAGACAATCGCAAGTGCAGATCTTCGCCATCAAATTCATGGATCTCATACCAGAAGCCTTCATAATAATGACCTCTTATAATGGTTTCAATACTGCCGTCATTATTTACATCCAGTAAAAAAGGTATTTCATAACCATTTGGACTGTCAGCCTCACCGCTTTTGCTCTCTTTGTAATAATGCTCATGAATAATGGAGGATTTGACCTTACCGGCAACTAATCTTCTAAAAATAACCAATGAATAGGTATCCTGCTCAAAAATTGGAATTTTAGCATTAACATTTGCCGCAACTACGAACACTTCATCTGTTCCGTTGCCATCGAGGTCTATTCGTATCACCTGAAGAATTTGCGGTTTGGCTTTCACATTATTCTTTTTAAGCAAGTCAGCGACTTCTTTCTCATAAGCCGAGAGGCCGCCTTTTTGCAACTTCGGCTTTCTTAGGAGGGCGTTCCAGGTTCCTCCAATTTTGAAATTGGGGGTAAACTCGCCTTCTTCACTAAATTTTATGGTGAAATACTGTCCCGGGCCCTCTTGCATATCCGGTTTGTTTCCCATTGTGCTTTTTTCTTTTTTATCAAACGAATAAACGCTATATTCGACACCGGCACTGATTGAAGCAGCAATTTCGTCGGCATTTTTCCAGTCAGATCCATCCCATGCGCCAATCAAAAATTCTGCAGATATCGGTATCAGCTTTTGCTCAGCGCAAAAACATGTCACACTAAAAAGAACAAAAGCGAAGAAACATACAGACCATTTCAATCGAAGTTTTGTGTACATAAGAAAACCCCTGATTAAATATTAAATTCTCATGAGTAAGTTTTCAACCAGCAACAAAGGCGATAAGACATTCAAGCCTGGTTGAGCTGGACATTAGCCCGATTCACTACTGCTCGAGAACAACTCTGAATCCCACATCGATCATTCTATGATCTTGAGCGGCAGAAATCTTCATTCATATTGTTTCCCCAATAAAACTCAGTTCTTGTTCCTGCTCTGCAGGCGTATTCCCACTCAGTTTCGGTCGGAAGACGATACATTCTTCCTTCCATTTCAGAAAGCTTTTTACAGAATTCGACGGCTTCATTCCAGGAAACGTTTTCAACTGGAAGATCAAGCATGTAATCTGGGAGGGTAGTTGGTTCCGGCCTGCTAAAAAAATCATGATCCTTTTCAAATGAGGCCAGCAAATTGGGTGCGGGAGCATTATCACCCTGCGCATCAGAAGGATTCACCCCCATAACAGCTAAATATTGTCTCTGAGTTACCGGATGCTTACCAAGAAAAAATGCCCTGGAAATCGTTGCCGGATGCACCGGAGATCCTGACTCCTGAAGCGTTGAACCCATTGAAAAAGTTCCGGCGGGAATTTTGCAAAAAAGCATGCCAAGAGAATTTTCCAGCAAGCCGTCGGCCCCGGCTAAACGGTTTGAATCACTCTCAGAGTTATTTTCCATGTCAATCTTTTCCCCCTACTTCAAAGATTCTATTTTTGCGATTACTATTTTATGATAGTTCCACATTTAAAGTAAACATTCAGATAACCAGAACTTTTGTAAAACTCAGAAAAGCAGCTTCCAGTCACGAAGAAGTTGCCATTCCATTTTGGAATAGCAAGGTTTCTGGTGCCAGGTTTTAACGAAAAAATCCTCGGGTTAACGAGGATTTGATCGGTGCCGGGAACCCATGTCGAGCTGTTTCCCGGTCAAAAAATGTGAGTTGGAATGCCAGGAATAATTTCCCCTGTCTTATTGAGCAAGTGAGCGCTCTAAAGCCCAATGGGCGAAAGGAAGGTATTCCGGAAAATCAGCCCAAAGAATAGTAACCCGACCCGGATCAGATGCACTTCCGTTGCGCACTCCTTTTACAACTTCATTGAAGTTGCTCCAGATTGGTTTTGAAAGAGCTTCAACGGTTGACCAGTCAGCAGTCCATCTTGTTTTGTCTCCCAATGCTGCAATACCCACAACCTTTTCCAAAGCTGTGCGCACAATACGGTCACAATGCTCATCCTGAGGTGTAAGGGTGATATACAACTGCAGAGGTTCTTCTTTCGTGCTCTTTTCTAAGTAATCTGGTTTAAGAACTCTGGTCATCCTTTCAACTGTAGCTTCATTGGCGTATGGCATCTCAAAATTGCCTCCGTCTTTCAGGAGCTGGGAAGGCTTCCAGAAATCTTTTGGATAAGAGAGATCTGATTCCATTATCAGAATAACTTTGCTTCCTTTATTACCGACCACTTCACTGAATTTACATTCCATTGCTGGCTTATTGCCGGGTTTAAACAGATAGGGTCCCAGCTTATCCAGAATCATTTTGCGCAATTGTAAAGATCCACCGTTTTCGTAAGGCTCGGATTCAAAGTGACTCATCCAAAGCAGTATTATTTCACCCTGAGTGCTTTTGCAAAACGTCGAAACCTGATCAAGAATCTCGCTGATTTCCGGTCCCAGAAGTGTGTGATGGATGCGTGGGGGTTTGTTGAGCGGGAAATATACCCGCACATCAAGAGCTCGCACACCAAGATTCAACTGATGCTGAATGTTTACAGTAGTGGTTTTTGCCAGGCCACGCGTTGCATCGGCAGCAGCCTTGTGCGCCTTTTCTCCAAAGCGAGTTTTCATCATTTTCAACGACTCATCAGCGCTGGCCGTATATTCATCGCTCAGATCCCAGGTTCCGCAGTCATGACTTCCAGGAAAGCAAATATCTTTAAGGGGTTTATCCCTGAGACTTTTATTAAGAAACATCCAGTTTTTCAGGTAATCTGTTGTGGCAAGATACCAGGTTTCGTACCCGGCTGCTTTTTGCATCATTTCCACTTTGGCATGCAGATCTTCACCACGCGCTGACAACCATGATGAATGCCTGTCATTGAAAATAAAAACAGGATTGGCAAAATCAACCTGACCGCTATCGGCTGGTTTCAAGGCATTTTTAAGAGTCCACATCTCATAACTGCCAATTTCATCCATTGTTTCAACACCATCATGATCGCCACCACCACGACCGGAGAGATAGCTATCATGACGAAGGCTGTAGAAAATTACAGTGTTGCCATAGTTGACTGCGCCCCTGAAAGCTCGATCACCAGGTTTAAGAACCTGCCACTCTTCATAACCGCCATCGATCCTCATTAATTCGGCGGCAGCATGCTTGCGGCCACGTGCACTCAGAAGATTACCAAATCGTGCAGATCTTATAAAAATCTTGTCTCCATAATACAGCTTACTTTTATCTATGTTTTTATTGTTAGGATTATTTAAAATAACAATTTCAAAATTCTCATATCCGGAAGCGTTTTTCATCAACTCAACACCGGCGTTGTTGCCGGCGTCTCTTGCAGAAATGTAGTTTCCCCATCTTACCGACCGGATATTCCAGCCACAGCCTGATTGAACTTTATCGCCAGCTGGTCCGCCTTCAAAGTTGAATTTTTCGTAGCCTCCCGGACTTGCCATCAACTCGATTTTTTCATGGTCTCCGCTATCACGTGCTGACAGATAATTATTCCAACGATTTGACTTCAGATAAGAATGATCCTGTTTCTTTACCACTTTTCCAGAAGGCTTCCCATTGCTATCCAGGATAGTAAAAGTTTCGTAACCAAGAGCTTCTGTCATTAATTTTACTGCGGAATGATTTCCACCGTCACGGGCCGAAAGGTAATTGCCAAAGCGAACTGAGCGAAATTGTATTTGATCTCCGTAGTGTAAATCAGTTGCTAAAATCTCACTCTGAATTGCAAAGTTGAAAAACAGAAAAACAGCGGAAAAGATGTATGATATTGGAAACTTCTTCATGTTTTCTCCTCAAAAAAGGCCAGAATTTCTTGTTCAGTTGCAGTCTACATTTAGCCATTCGGTTAGTCAATTTCCGGACTACAGAGTTTTCTTAACCAGGGCAAACTTGCTATTCCATTTTGGAATTTCAATTTTTCACACATAAGAAATTTACTTAAAAACTGAAAAAATTTTCCCATTCTTTCTTTTCGCTTGATTTAACAATGAGGCTCGTAAAAAGGTCACTAAAATCAGGAGAGAAAAAATGACTGACAAAAGTTTGAGTCTTATTGAGTCAGAAAAAATAGAAAGCAAAATTTATACAATTCGTGGGCATAGAGCAATGCTTGACTTTGATCTGGCTCAACTCTATGAGGTAAAAACCAAGGCTTTGAAACAGGCAGTAAAAAGAAACATCGCCAGATTTCCTGAAGATTTGTAACTGTTCACGTGGTTAAAGTTTAACTGGGTCTTGTACTTTTTGGCCAGA
>CAZQUE010000057.1:0-27245 GCA_964596185.1 uncultured bacterium
TCGTTTTGCCATTCAAATGGCGCGAATTCGGGAAGTGGTTCTCGACTCTCGGACCTGTCACAAAAAGCAACCAGAAGCAGTTAGAGATAAAAGATATTCATTTTGAGGCCGGAGAACGGCGTCTGGAAGGGATTCGAATCATTGCCAGCCTGCAGTTACAAGGGGAACTGCCAAAAGATGTTTTTTTGCTGACCTTTCTCGCAGACATGGAAACTCTGGAGTTATTCGAGCCTTTTTTTGGAAGTCCAGACCGCTTGGCAGATGTGGGTTTGTCGGGGCGGTTCGTTCGTCTGATGCCAGACAAAACTCTTGACGTTGAGTTATTTATACCTGATCAGGGCTGGATATTGCCCTCCATCTGGCGGTTTCTCGTTCAGAGCATCGGTTTGAAAAAGAAAGAAGATGCTCGCATGCCAGAAATAATTGTATTTGGTTTCGAAACAGGGAATAGTGGCAAACCAATACTATTCGCGTCGAAACCCTTTGATTATTTTGGTAATGCTAACCGTCTCAAGGAAGAGATTGCTTTGAAGGACTTTTTTCGATTGCTTGACCTGTCTCCTGATGCTGCGGAAGCTGAAGTTCAGCGTGCATACATTAGTCGTTGCCGAGAGTTTCAGACTGACTTTGCTCACGGGTATCCCCGAGAGTTGATCAGCAAAAGAAACTCAGTATTTTCGCGAATAAAAAACGGGTATCAGATCTGGAGCGAAAAAATAAACAGTAAGCCCTAGATTCGTTTTGCTGATTCAGCGATCCGCCAAAGATACCAGGATGCTATCGTTCTGTAAGGTTGCCAGATTCTGCCTTCGTGGGCTAATTGTTGGGGCGAAGGCAGTTTCTGGTAATTTCTTAAAATTGCCAATCCCTTTTTAATTCCATAGTCGTCAATTGGCAAAACATCGAGTCGCCCAAGTTTGAAAATAAGCAGCATTTCTGCTGTCCACCGGCCTATTCCTCTTATATTTACAAGCTTTTTGACTATTTCATCATCGCACATATTGGAAAGGCTTTTCATGTCAGGTACCATCCCTGCAAGGTCTTTTTCGGCGAGGTCTCTTATCGCCAGTATTTTGGGCCCAGATAGGCCTGCCTGCCTCAGTTCGGTGTCCCGAGCACGAATAATATCAAGAGGTGCGACTCTGTGGGCGCCGAAAAGATCAAGAAGCCGTGCATAAATGGTTGCCGCAGCTTTCCCGGTCAACTGCTGATAAACTATGGCTTCCAGAAGAGCCTGAAAGGTTGTGGTGCTGTCTGATGTGGCGAGATGAAAGCGGGGGAGCTTGCTTATCCAGGTGGCGAGTTCTGGGTCGGCCTGAGAAATGGCCCTTATTGCTTTGTCGATTGAATCTTCTTTTTTACCTGAATTTGAAATGCCAGTATGCGCTTTTGTGGAGATCTTCAATCCTTCCAGGGCGAGCATTTCGATTTTCATCGAAACACCCCCGTCAGCGGAAAAACCCCCAGCAGATCCATCAGTTTTGATAACGCGATGACATGGAATCAAAAGTGGTACAGGGTTTCTCCCGACGATCATGCCAACGGCACGTGCAGCAGATGGTTTGCCAGACCTATGCGCAAGTTCTTTGTAGCTGAGGGTGGTTCCATGTTTGATTTTGAGCAGTTCCGAATAAACTTTTCTAGCGAACGGGCTGTGGTTTTCGAGATCAAATCTGGTCCAATTTAATTTGCAGGGTTTGCCCATGAAATAGTTTTTAATCTGCTCAATCAAGAGGTCTATTTCCATGGGTGGGGGGGCATTTTTTATCACCGTGAACTGGTCCAGTATTTTTTTTTCAAGACCAGCAGAGTTGCTTTCGGGTAGAAAGAGACGGCTTATTTCGCCCCGACCGTTCCAGACAATCGCTGCTGTCTTTTCATTTATAGTAAAAAGGTGAAAAAAGTAGTTTTGGTGTGCACTTTTTTCTGTGGATTCTTCAGTCGGGTTCGGTTGTGTCTTTTTTGCTGTCATTTTTTTCGGCATCTTTTGTATTAGAGGCTTCCTGGAGATTTCTGCGGTTTCTGCAGACCTGGCATCGAGTTTCAGAACAAAACAGACAATTGAAACATTCGGGGCAGGGGTGTTTTTTCAGGGGATTAACAAAAGGCTTGAATGCATTGTATTTTTTGTAGACATCATCTTCTGGATTTTCAGGCAAGTTGCACATAATGGCCTCCATATCCTAAACATGACTCAACAAAATGTTTTTGCAAGAACAATCGAAAAGATTTCAAAGGTCGAGGCGAGGTTTAATAAACTCTTCATATCTAGCAAACCAGTCTTCGAGATCAGCCTGCCGGCGTGAACCGCTCTTTACTGCCTGAATGTAGTGTTGTCTTGCACTATCGATTGCGCAAATCATTTCCAAAACTGGGTCTCGTCTCGCTTCTGGAGCGTTCGGTGTTATCGTTGGACTTGTCTTAGGGGGGGGGGCGGATAAGCTGGCAAGATCTGGTAGTTTTTCTGATTCCCTGGGAGGTGGGGCGGTTTCGCTTTCCTCGGTTTTCAATCCGGCTGATTGCATCATTTTATTCGCGAGCTCAGCCATTTTTCTGATAGATTCTTTTTCTTCGCCGACACTGTAAACGTGCATCGGCTCATCCTTGCCCTTGACCTTTTTATAGCCCTGGTCGATGCAGTCTATCTGGGTTTCGACCTTGGCGAAAGTCGCTTCGGTAATAAAAATCATTCCTGGACGGGCAAGGGATTCCATTCTGGCAGCGACGTTAACCGCATCGCCAAATACGTCCTCATTTTTTACGAAGACAGTCCCGGTGTTCAAGCCAATTCTGATAAATATTTTCTCTGTAGACTTCTGGTTGAAATCAGCGAGGCGGCTTTGCATTTCTACTGCAGCCTGGGAGGCCATAAGCGGGTCATCAAAACGAACCATTAAGGCGTCGCCGATTTTTTTAATCAATGTTCCTTGAAATTCCTCGATAACAGGCATAAGAAGCTTGTCATGGACAGCCAGAAGGGTCATTGTGTCGAGCAGCATTTTTTGTGAAGCAGCGCTTGAAAAACCGACGATGTCGGTAAACATAACAGTTTTTTCGAAGGTAAACTTTTTCAGCAGTTGTTCGTCGAGTTTTCCGCCAAGGCTGGCGTCAGAAAATCTCTTTGCCAGCAGGAATTCGATGTTGGCATCCGAGAATTTTTCTAGTTCCATTTTCTGAAGTCTTGATTTTCTGAAGATATATTCACTGTTATTTATTGTTCTGGCCCTGAAAAGCATATCAAGTTTTCGCAGTTCATTGTCGAAGTCGCGTTCGATGAACTCTTCGTCAGCTTCGATTGCTTCAATACTTTTTTCGCGAATTATTGTGCAGGCTTCGTAGGCATCATTTGCCTCAAGGAGGGGGAAAACGATGAAATCCTGAGGGGTTTCGATTTCAATATTGATTAGATGTGCTTCTTTTATGGTTTTTGCACTTATAACCGTTTGCAGATTGAAGCCTACTACGCTGGCGCGTGAGCTTTTGAGTTCATCGCGAAGAAAAAGAATCCCTCTTTTGCTGGTAACTATTGCGAGAAGATAGATTGGCCGGCTAAGTTTCTCGAACATTGGCTGAAGAATTGGCGAAATTTTTCCGGGATTTCTGATTCGTCCGAGGTTTACCAAGGTTGTTGCTGCTAAGCTATCCAATGATTTCTGTAGTTCACGAAAAGGTTGAAGGTTGTCTGTATAAAAGCACAAATAAGCTTTTTCTACCTTTTCACCTTCGAGCATGAGGCTTTGAATTAGTTGCTGGGTATCTTCACGCAGGGTGTTGAGAATTCTTGCGGTCTGTGGAAATGACCCATCCCATTCCTGGAAGGTATCAAATTTTTTCTGTTTTTTCTGTAGATTTTGCGCGAGAATCTGTCTATCTACGCTGGTTTCGAGTTCGACGATTTCTGGCCCAAAGCCAAATTTGCTTCGGAGGAAATCAGAGATTCTTTGGCGAAATCCCGGGTCGCTTGGAGCACCGAAATCTTTTACCCACGGCTGTCCAGAAAAAGTAGCGACAATCATTTTTGCGGCCAATGAAACTTGAATTTCGGTGTCGAGCAGCGCATGCAGGGCCAGATAATAATCCTCTCGTTTTCGACTGGCAATATCCTTAATGTGCATCAGGGCCGTGATTTTGTTTTGCCGGGTCATGGCATCAAAACTGGAAAACTTCACGCTCATTCGGGTAACTCCATCTTCAAATATGGCAAAGTTCAAATAATGTTGTTGCAATTTATGCTATCATGAATAGATTAGTAAATTAAACCTATTGTTTGAGGTCGAGGATGATAAGACCGGGAGTGGGGTTGCTCTTTTTGTTTTTTCTGGTTCTGGCTCAGCCTTTTTTGTGCTTAGCTGATTCGGTAAAGACAAATGGTCAAAATGACGTCTGGGCACAGGCAGAGCAGGCAATAGCTGAGGGTAACCATGATGAGAGCCTGAGACTATTGAGGATTTGCAGTTTTTCTGGCGACAAGATAGTCGAGGCTGAGCAGCATTTGAAAGCGATTCTTGCTTCTGATTCTCTCGTTTTGTTAGATAGTCTCGCTCAAAATAAGATAAGTGCGCAAGAGCACGACAAGCTTTTGAGCATCTATGAAGAAATATGCAGTCTGACTATTGCCAACGCGGAAGATTGGAAAATACTTATTGAAGCTGCTGCCAAGCATAAGGATGATTCAAGATTCGCTGGGATTGGCGAAAAATTTCTCGACCGGTTGCGTCTGGGATTAAGAATTTCTTTTGACAGTGATTGGGTCGCCCCGCTGAAAAGGCTTGAGCTTTTGCTGAAAAATGATTGGCAAATTGTTTACAAGTGGCAGGTTAATAGAATTCTGGCATCGATCCCTGAAACTGCCAGTGAATACAAGACAGGGCTTGAGAATACTGAAATTCTGGCTCAGACCAGAGCCAGGTCTGTTATCAGTCTTGCTGAGGTTGCGATGTCGGTTGGCGATTTGGAATCGGCGCGTCGCCATCTTGATCAGGTTCGATATTTCAATCGGGAGTTTCCTGAACTTGATAAAATGTATGCAAAGCTAAAAAGAGTCAGTGAGATCCAAAAGCTACTTCAACAGGCTCAGCAGGCCTTGCAGAAGCGCGATTTCAAGCAGGCTGAAGGGTTTTGTAATCAGGTTTTGAAAATTGATGGAAACAATCTTTTTGCCCAAGAGCTTTTGCTAAATATTGAAGAGGCGAAAGGTCGCAAGCCTGGAACAGCCTTGTCTGCAGCTGATCGACAGGCATTGAGAGTCCGGCGTCTGGAAGCAGATCTCAAGAAGGCTGAAAAGAGCCAGGACATTTTGCAGATGCGCAACATTGTAAAGGAAATTCTTCTGGTCGTCTCGGATGTTGGCTACATAAAAAGGCTTGAAGAGCTGGAAAGAGAGATTCAGGCTTCTCGCATGAATGCAGAAGAGCGGTTGATTGAGGCTCGGAAGCTTTTTGCAGATGGAGAATACGAAAAGCTCAGCTTTTTTCTAAATCGTAATCCTGGTTTGATGAGCTCGATGGAGCGCATGATCGAAATTCTTGAAATGAAGCTGATGGTAGACTTCTACAATGGCGAAAAGGGGCCGATTGAACTCAACAACGCTGCTCAAAATATACTTCAAAAGAGCGGCAAGAGCTTCTACGCCAGCTACGTATTGATGAAGCTAGCTTTGTCAGACAATAAAATGGACAAGGCGCGAGAGCATTATAAAAATGCTCAGGCGATCAATCCAGATTTTCAAGGATTGAGATGGCCGGGATGGTTGATCTGGATGCACGGCGAGGGTCGCTTTTTTGTTGTAATTGTCCTGATAGTCGTTCTTATTTTACTGATAAAGCTGATCAGGCCAGTTTTTGCCTGGTATGAATCTACATATTGGACGAGGATCAGGGTTCTATCAGCAATTTTCCCATCTCTGGCATTGAGATCTCTGGAAAAATGTTTCGGTTATGTTTCTGGCAACTACGAGCGTCGTCAGCTTTTTGGTCTGTTGGTAAAATGTTGTGAAAAGTCTGGTAAATCAAGCAAGGGGCTGCAGTATGCTGAGAACCTTCTCGAAATTTCTCCGGGCGATGAGATTGCAGTCAATATGATCGGTCGACATTTGATCAGGCAGCCAGAGATAAGTCCAGATAAAATGCCATTGCTACTCAGGTTCGCCATCAACAGTAAAGACAATGCGAAAGTTATCGAAAAAACCGGTTCATTCATCAAAAGATCAAATCAGGTAAAGCCTGAACACTTGGACTTTTTGAAGCTATATGTGCAAAAATTTCCTGAAGATAAAGATATGTTTGCGCTTATCGGAAAAAGCTTGCTGGAAATTCCTGCAAGTGAGTTGCCGGATAGCGCGGTTTCAATGCTGGAAACTGCCTGGAAGGCAACTGATAGCGACGAGTTGTGGTGGAATTTGTGGCGGGCATTAATGGTTAACGGAAAGTTTGAGCTTGCTTTGCACATAACCGAAGAGGCATTAAGCCGCGGAAAGCCTGTAAGTGCCGACAAGCTGCTCGAGGTATTTGACCGCGAACAGATGGCTGAGACACAAACACAGATAGATTTGCTCAATTCGTTTGATCAGAAAGTAACCATCAATGCTGCGAAAAGTTTGCTGATGGTTAAGTATGTCTGTCAAGAAGCTGGCCAGGCTCTACTGCAAACTTTAGACCGCCTTCTCCATGAAGAAAACCCGGATTTGTCAGGTGCGGCCAGGCAGGCTTACGATTTTATCAAGGCTCGCATTCAATCTACGGAAAATGCCAGGGCTAAGCTTCTTAGTGTCTCATCTGCGCCGGCAATAGACCGGGCAAGGTTGTCCGATGATCAGTTGGCGGCAAAAGAAAGCTTTGAAAATTCGGAAGAAGAGTTGGGGCAACCCGAGGATTTGCCTGGTTCTAGCGATGTTGCGTCGGCTGAATCTTTTGAGGCGGATCCTTCGCCTGAATCATTGGATTCATTGCCGGAGCAGGATGAAGGTTTTGGAATCTTCGATTCATTGATTGATCAGGAGAAAGTTTCAGGTGATGAAGCTTATGCTGAGCAAGAAAAACAGGAAGACAGCAGAGATTATCAGAATCAGGCGTCGCGTGGGGAAATAGTAGAGGATATTGCGAGTCATAATAAGGCTGGTTTTACAGAAAGGCAGGAGCTTAAACCTGAGAATATGCCGGCGCAAGATGCTATAGAAGCATTTGAAGAAGATTCTCAGGAACAATTTCAGCCAAGCCAGGGCGATGGAGATGCTGATGAGTATTCTTTGCCGTCGTTTGGCAATGAAGAATCGGATTATTCAGGGTCTGGGCCGGAATATCCTGATTTTGAAGAGGGCAAAGCAGATTTTGATAGCCAGATTTCGGAAGAAGAAAACGATGATGTTGAGGATGGTTTTATCTCTGACGAAGATCTGGAAGATGATGACTTTGGTGGTGATGAGCCTGTCGACGACGAAGAAGACGACGAAGACGACGAAGACGAAGAAGACGACGAAGACGAATACGAGGGCGGAGAAGATCGGACTGGATTTTTTGATGAAGAAGATTTTTCTGATGAAAGCGCTGACGATGATGAGTCAGAGTCAGATGAAAAGATGACAAAATCTACAGATGAATTGCCTGTTGTGGGTGCAGCAGAAGAGCTGGACGATTACTCAGACTATATTGTTGGAGTCCCACAGGATGTACCGGTTGGCAGCGAGGCAGGCAGTGGCGTAGTATCTGAAGAAGAGGTTCCTGAAGATTATTCTGATTTCATTCTTGGTGTGGATGATGATAAAATTGAAAATACTGATAGGCCTGCTACTTCTGGAACCTTCGATGAGATTCCGGAATACACTTTAACCGAAGTCAGTCCTGATGAGATCAAGGATGTGCTTGAAGGCCGTGGATTGGTTGAAGAGGTTGCAAAAAGGCGCAAAGAATTGTTCGCTTCTCTTGAAGAAGTGGAGCCTGAGCCGGAAATCAGTGATGATTGGCGGGAATATTTGAAGAATAAGCCCGATTGCAGAATCTTTGAAAAACTTGATGAGTAATTGGTTTGAAAAATGGGTCGGCGCAGAATTGCAAAAATGATTGAATCTGGTGATTATCAGATGACGCGCCATGCTTACGACCAGATGTTGGCGCGTGACATTTTCATAAAGCAGGTTCATGATGCCATTCTAAACGGTAGAGTGGTCAAGAGATGGCATGAACGAGGAGTGGACAAGTTAGAAATAATTGGTGAAAGATTTAATGGTGATTTTATTAAGGTAGTAGTAAAAGATACTGAAATTCCAAAGGTTATAACGGTGTGTTATCCATATGAAAAACTTGATTAAGATCTTGATGTGCTTTTTGCTTTTGAATTTTTCTGTCGGCAAAACTTATGCCTTGAGTCTTGTTGAAAAAGAAGTTCTTTTTCTAAACAGCATTAGTCGTTTTCTGGATTCAAAGCCTGAGGGGCAACCGATGAAATTGCTTGAAAAGGCACTTGTCAGTAAGAATCCTCTCGTAAAGGGTTTGGGATCGTTGATTCTTTATCGCCATTTTGGGCGTCAATTCAAGCGTATTTTTCAAACATCTTTTACTCTCAATAGCAAAATAGATGCGTATCGCCGAGAGGAGCGCAAATTTATCAAGCTCGAAAACGTAAACAAGATTCTGGAAAATCTTGAGCCGGCTTTGACCAGGTTAAATGATGACAGATTGCGAAGGCTTTTTCTGTTTTTCCATTTCCGGCATATCGATTTGTGGCTGGTTGGCCGATCAGGAGAACAATTATCGCTGGCAATTTTCTACCGAATAAGCTCTCTCGATTCCGTTTTTGGTCCTGGAGTTGATGTGAGGCAATTGGCGGATTTGATAGATTCCAGAGAAAAATAATCGAATCCGAGTGTGTGATCTGGCGTTAAATAGATAAGAATTCAATTAAATAAAGAGGCGACTATGTTAATAAAACGATTTACTTTGGTTGTTGTTTTTTTCTGTCTGCTGGCAGTTGAGGGGGGTTCGCAAGACTCAATCATATTGACGAAGTTAAATGACACAGAGACTCCGATCATATTGAAGACTCTAAAGACACGGGTTCGAGTCTACGGTTATTTATCTGAAACCACTGTTTTGATGGAGTTTTTCAATCCTAATTCGCGCACCCTTGAGGGGGAACTTTGTTTTCCTTTGCCAGAAGGGGCAATGGTGTCGGGATATGCTCTGGATGTTAACGGAGATCTTATCGATGGAGTTGCGGTTGAAAAGCAAAAGGCCAGAGAGGTATTTGAAACCGAAGTTCGTCGTGGAGTTGATCCTGGTCTAATCGAAAAGGTGAAGGGCAACAATTTTAAAACCAGGATTTATCCTCTATTGCCCGTTAAGTCAAGAAAAGTTAAGGTTGTTTTCACCCAAGACCTTGCTGAAAATGATGGTGAAGCGGTTTATCGTTTTCCAATGCAGTTTTCGGAAAAAATCGAAGAATTTTCGTTACGGGTTGAAGTTGTTGGCGGTGGAAAAAAGCCAGTGATGAACATTGATAATTTTGAAGATGCCGATTTCCAGAAAGGCGCGTCGGGGTGGTTCTCAGAAATAAAAACAGCCAAGGCAAAGCTTGAGTCAGAATTGGTTTTGAGAATTCCTCAGGACAATTCCGACCAGGTATTTGTCGAGAGTTCTGATGATGGCAAGGTTTATTTTTGTATTCAGGGCAGCCGCAATCCGCAAAAGAAGGATGAGGTGGTTTCAGCGAAAAAGGTTTGTTTACTTTTTGATGCGTCCAATTCAGGAACAAAAAGGAACGTTGCTGCTGAAAAAGATTTTTTGCGAAGTTTATTTAAAATAGGTGTTTTGAACGCAAATAGCACTGTTGAGCTGGTGCCATTTAGAAATAAACCCAACAAGGGGAAAATCTTTGAGTTAAAGGCAGGTCTAGATAAATTGCTTGATGAAATTGACCACCAGGTTTTTGATGGTGCAAGCAGTTTTTCTCCGTTGAATGATGAGGCTGATAAAGATACCGATCTGGTGATTCTGCTTGCCGATGGAATCAATACTTTTGGCAAGAATCAGGTTCCGGAATTTTCCTGTCCGGTAATCGCAGTAAGCAGTTGCTTCGGAAGTGATTTCGGTTTTTTGCGGGCTCTGGCCGACCGAAGTGGCGGGAAATTGATAAATCTGAATAAGATGAATTCTGCAGAGGCAGCACGGTATGCTGCCGGTTCATTTTGGGGAATTCTCAAAAAGAGTTCTGATAAATCGGGACTTGAATTGGTTCCTTCTGGCGCAGTGGCGGTGAATGGCAGATTTTATGTGGCTGGAATTCTCGAGGGGAATGAAGCTGAAGTAGCCTTGGAATTTGGTAGTTCGGGTAAGGTTGAAGATGAGAAAAAATATTCAGTAAAAAGTAATTCTGCGTTAAAAGGTGATTTCATAAGGAAATTCTGGGCTGCAAAAAAGATTGCTGAACTTCTGGCTGCCAAAGATGAAAATCGAAGCGAAATAATCAAGCTTAGCGGCAGGCATGGAATTGTAACGGAATTTACTTCGCTTATGGTCCTCGAAAGGGTTGAGCAATATGTAGAACATCATATAGTTCCACCGGCCTCAAAACCCGAATGGCGCCGAGCATACTTCGAAGCTGTAGAAGCAGAGGAGGCGCAAATTGCCGGTGAACGTCAGAAAAATATTGAAAAGATACTGACAATGTGGAATAGTCGGCTTGAGTGGTGGCAAAAAGATTTTTCAAAGGTTGATTTGAGAGGGTTGAGTAAAGAGAAAAAAATGAGTCTTGACAATGCTCTTCCCAGAGGTGCTGCAATGGAGTCTGACTCTTTCAGTGATCGGGCGATGCCTCAGTCGGCGATGTTCGACGAGTCCATGGATGAGGCGAAGAGTATTGCTGAACCACCTGGTGAAATTGCTGGGGGAAATTTCGATAAAGAGATGGTTGCAAGCAAGCCAGAAGCTGCTGAGCAAGAAGCCCGACCAGTTAATCCTGGAGTTGCAATAAAGGCCTGGAAGCCGGACGCTGAATATGCCAAACTTATTGCAAAGGCCAAGGATCCTTTTGCTGAGTATCTTAAGCAGAAGAAGGAATATGGAAGCGCGCCTTCATTTTATCTCGATTGCGCAGATGTATTTAACGAAACGGGTAATGCAGAGCTTGCAGTTCAGATTCTGAGTAATCTTGCCGAGCTTGAGCTGGAGAATCCTGCTTTGCTGAGAATCCTGGCGCACCGTTTAGCTCAGCTTGAAGAGCTCGAAGCAAGTGCCAATGTATTTGCCGATGTTTTGGAAATGCGAAAAGAAGAACCGCAGTCTTATCGAGATCTGGCTTTGGTGCTTGGCCGAATGGGGCGCTATGAAGAGGCAATCAAGCTGATTTACGAAGTGGTTGTAAGAACCTGGGATGATCGATTTCCGGAAATTGAAGTTATTGCGCTTGAAGAAATGAATAATCTGATTGTGAAGGCGCGATCTGCGGGCATCGAAAATTTCAATGTCGATGAAAGGCTTATCAAGCCAATTGACGTTGATCTGCGCATTGTGATGACCTGGGATGCTGATATGACTGACATGGATTTGTGGGTAATGGAGCCAAGTGGTGAAAAGGCTTTTTACAGCAATCCGCGAACCGCTATCGGTGGACTGGTCTCTCGCGACTTTACCCGTGGGTATGGCCCCGAAGAATATATGATTCGCCGGGCAAAAACAGGCACTTATGAGATAAAAACCAATTTTTACGGCAGCAGTTCGCAGAAAATTGCCGGAGCGGTCACGCTTCAGGTTGACATTTTCACCAATTACGGCCGAAAAGATGAGAAGCGTCGCTCGGTTACATTGCGGTTGAAAGAAAATAAGGATACATTTACAGTTGCTGAGATAGAATTTTAGCAAAAGCTTCGTCATTGTTAAGCTAAAAGCAGGAAGAGAGACGATGAATTTATTGAGAAACGTCATTGCTGAGAAGGTAGAGTTTTTGACCCGGATTCTCGATGTCGCTCAAGATGTGGTGTGGGCGATGGACATCAAAGGAAGATTCATTTACGTCAGCCCTTCGGTAGAGAAGTTAAGGGGTTTTACCCCTGATGAAGTTATTAATTCGCCGGCATTTTCGGCGATTCACGATGAAGACAGGCGTTTGGTTCAAAGAATCTTCAATACCGGAGTTGAGCTGATCGAAAAGGGGGTTACCAGGATTCCTCCCGGGAAGGTTCGGCTCAGGCAGCTTTGTAAGGATGGCTCTTATGTCTGGACCGAAGTCATTGCTGATTATGTTTTCAATGAAGAGCGTGAATTCATGTTTGTGCTTGGTTTTAGCAGAAATATTCACGAGCTGGTGCTGTGCGAGGAAAAGCTCAAGAAGATTCAGGAAAGTTAGACGAATAGCGCAAACTCAATATTTGTTCTGTTCGTTTGATTGTGATAAGATGCAGCCGAAATACATTTTTAAAGAATGAGAAACAGTAATGAAAATTCTTGGCATCAATGCGGTATATCATGAATCAGCAGCAGCTCTGGTAATTGACGGCGAACTCGTCTGTTTTATTGAAGAAGAGCGGATTAATCGCAGTAAGCATGGTAAAAAGGCTGAAATAGATAATCCTCATCAGTTACCTGCCCAGGCAATTAGAAGGTGCCTCGCCATGGCAGGTTTAAGTTTTGCTGACATCGATTATTTTGCGTATTCATTCAATCAGGAAGGCCGAAAACAGAATGTCGGGGTTGATGAGTATTTGCAGTCTGGCAGCTGGGGCAGTGAAGAGGGAGAAGTTCTTTTTCATTCATGTCTTGAGAAAGTGCCGGATGCGCTGAGTGAAATTGCCGGTTTCGATGTCGGTGAAAAGCTGGTGTGGGTAGAGCACCACCTTGCTCACGCCGCCAGCGCTTTTTTGTGTTCTCCCTTTAAAGAAGCTCTGGTAATGGTTGTTGACGGCATCGGTGAATTCGACTCGATTTCGGCATACATAGGTCGCCATAATCAGTTGGGAAAAATCTTTTCATTGCCTTACCCGCACAGTTTGGGATTTTTATGGGAAAAATTCTGCAAGTTTCTTGGTTTCTCAGAGCATGATGCCTGCAAGTTGATGGGCTTGAGCAGTTACGGTGATCCGGAAAAGGCTCGCGAAGCTTTCAAGAAGGTTGCCTGGCCGGACGAGAAGACTCTTTTTGCGGTAAATAATGAAATTTTGCGGTTTCGTGCCGACGATTTTTCTGCGCTTGAGGAGATTTTTGGCCCACACCGAGATCGGGAAGCACCCATAGAAATGCGCCACAAGGACATCGCGGCGGCATTACAGGAATTTACCGGACAGATGATGCTGGATCTGGCGGTGAAGTTGAAAAAGAAGTTTCGCATCAATAAGCTTTGCCTTGCCGGAGGCACGGCATTGAATTGTGTTGCCAATGCTTCTTTACAGAAAGAAGGCGGGTTTGCTGATCTTTTTGTTCAGCCGGCGGCGAATGATGCTGGCACGGCTTTGGGGGCGGCTTTATATGTCTGGTGTGGTCTGCAGGATCAACCGAGAAACTTTGAAATGAAGCATGCTTTTTATGGGCCATCTTTTTCTGAGGATGAGCTCAAAAGAGCTATCAAAGCATCGGGATTGCGCAGTGAAAAGCTGAATGATGCGCCAAGGCGTGCGGCAGAATTCATCGCCGAAGGAAAGATTGTCGGTTGGTTCAACGGCAGAATGGAGGTTGGACCTCGTGCCCTGGGCAATCGCTCATTGCTTGCCGACCCAAGGCGGGCCGATATGCGTGACATTTTAAACCGAAAAATAAAGCATCGCGAAGAGTTTCGGCCCTTTGCACCAAGTATTTTAAAGGAAAAAGCCGGCGAATGGTTCGACATGAATGGGCGTTCAATTTCGGCTGAATTCATGCTGTTTACCTATAAAACCCGCAAGAAATATCATGAAAAAATTCCAGCGGTGGTTCATGTTGACAATACCAGCCGTATTCAGGCGGTGAACAAGGAAACGAATCCGGAATACCATCAATTAATAACCGAGTTTGAGTCTTTGACAGGCATACCCATGGTTTTAAACACTTCTTTCAATGATAGCGAGCCAATTGTAATGACTCCGGAAGACGCATTGCATACTTTCCAGAAGACTGGGATAGATGTATTGTTTTTAGGCCATCATATGATTCTTAAGCAGGAATAAGTTATGTGCATGCTACAAGAAAAATCATTGCATGTGCCTCCTTCAGATTCGATGTTTCGCCCAGTTATGGGACCTCTCGGTCTGCGACTTGCTTTGGTGTTTGGCAATGAGTCGCCGGATGGGCAGTGTCCTTTTTTCGGAAGTCAATGTATGCACTGTGATATTGGTGGCGGGGAAGGTCCGGGTTTCAATGCGCAGATTAATGGACTTAGGCTTGAATATTTCAAAGAAAAATTTGCTGAAGAATGGCCGAAAATCAGCCATCTGGTAATCTACAACTATGGTTCGACATTAAATGAAATTGAGTTTTCAAGAGAAACATTAGGCAATATTCTTGCTTTTATTCGCTCGCAGCCGGCCATTAAAAGGGCTAGTTTTGATTGCCGCGAATACTTTGTCAATGATGCGGCAGTCGCTTTCCTGGTTGAAAATACCCGTCCAGACCAGATAGCGTCGATAACTCTTGGTTTTGAATCGCAGTCAGAAGAAATTCGCCAGGGGTACCTGAAAAAGAAAATGAGTCGCGAACAGGTCGAGAAGGTGTTCTCTGCTTTGCAGAAATTTTCGCCGCGCACTGCGGTGGAAATGAACGTTTTGTTTCAGCCGCCAGGTGTGGCAGGCACTCAGGCGGTAAACGAGGCTGCCGCAACGGTTGAGTATGGTCTGGAGCTGATGAATCGCTACGGAGTACGGGTTGATTTTAATTTTCACCCATATTATCCGAGTATAAAAGGTTCAGAGGCTTATCCTGACCATCCGCGCGCTCGTCTTGAAGATGCCGTTCGGGCGTTGATAATTATTTCGAGAAAGATCAGTAATGCTGATTCATTGTTGTTTGTGGGTGGTAACGATGAGGGGCACGATCTGCAACCATCTTTGAAAAAGATGAAGCAACTTTTGTATGATCCTGCGTTTGCTGCTTTCAACGTCAGCCAGGATGAAAAAGATTTGATGATTTGAATCGTTTTACCTGTTTTTCTCTTCTTCTTCTTCGATTTCTTGCTGTTCGGGCATTTCAATTGACATTTCGTCGCAAAGCTTTTGTTTTGATTCCTGGGATAAGATGGGATTCTTAAGAAGTTTTTCGGCCAGTTCAAATGCCGCTTGTTCTTCGTCACAATAATAAAGAGCCAGAGCCTTTAAAGTCTGGTATTCGGGGCTATCATTGCCTTCGAGATTCTCGAGCAGTTCCTGATAATTGCCCTCTTCAAGCATTTTTCGATAAGAATCGAGCTGGTTGCTGCTCTGCTCCGCTGCAATGCCGACAACATCCGTTTTCAGGCTTACTCCAGTGTCTTTTTCTTTGGGTGGTTGATCGGCTCCGCCCGGGTAAATTACCTTCGTTCCTACGTTTAACGAGCCGGCGAAGGAGGTCAGAGGCAAAATGGTCAAAAGCCCGGCCAGGCAAAGACCTGAGAATTTCATGATTTCTCCAATGTGCAACTATTTATTCAATATCATAGCAGGAATGTCATCAAGTATGTTAGCAGATTAGCGAATTTTCCCATTTGCAGGTCAGTTTTGAGTCTGGTGGAAGTCCCAACCTGAATTTGCGCGTTTAAAGTTTAATTTACATTTCAAGGTAGGTGGGGCTATAATTGAAGAAAATCAAGAAACCATTTTGCAGAGCAGAGCAAAAATACTCGACATTTCTTTAAAGCATCAAGCCAATCCTTTTCTGCGAAAACTGTTTTTCATTAGACGGGAAATTGGGTATGGACAGCTACGATTCGTCGGTTAAATGTACACAGGGATTTACAATCGTTGAAACTCTTATGGCTTTGGGTATCTTCGCATTGGTTATCGCCGGGGTAAGCTCGGTTTTTTCCCTGTTTTCAAGACAATTGCCTGGCTTAACTCAGGAGGTTTCGCTTCATCATAGTTTGAGGCTGGCAGACGCCATTCTGGTGAATCGTATTGCCAGGGGAGCGGAGATTATCAGTCCTGATCCGGTTAAGAGTTCTGAAGAACTGGTTTTTCGTGATGTTGACAACGAATGGATCAAAATCAAGCTGCATCAGGGATGTTTAAGGTCTTTTCGAGAGAATGGCACTCCTGAAATAAGAATGGGGAAAAAGGGAACGCGACCGATAAATTTGCGCGACGTTGAAATGGTCGAATTTACTGTGTTAAGCCCTGCTTCAGTTATGATCAAGTTGAAATTTGGCAAAGAAAAGGATCGTGATTCCGGTTTTGGGCTGGATATTGAAGAGTTCTCCGGTAGTGTTTTCATGGTGAGGTTAAAAAATGCCCGAGCGATCAGATATTGAGAAAAATTTAACCAAAGACGGGCGCAGAGCAATGGCTTTGCCGGTTGTCCTGACTTTGTTTGCAACGCTCTCTATTGGCATTTTTTCGCTCTGGGTGGTAACCAATCAAGAAAGAGGCGCGAGCAGAAATTTTATTGTCAATGCCAAGGCTGCGTTGCTCGCCGATGCAATTCATGTGTTTCTGACTGCACAGGCATATTCGTTGCCATGGCAGGAGAGATTTTTTAAAGAAAAACAGAAATTCCCAGTTGCCAATCCGGCGCCTGGTTCATGGGCATACAAGCTAAAAGATTCGGTTGCAAAGATGTTTGAATCTGACCGGTGGTTGCGGCAGAATTTTGATTATCGGGGTGAAATAAGTTCAACGGTTCAGGATAATCAAAAAATCATCATCATTTCAGTGATCATAGAAAGTCGGATAACAGGTGATTTGATCTGCCATCATAAATACTTCGAAGTGTACAAGAGAGACCTGATCGACACAATCGGCGAAGGAGTTGCTCTGTTTGTCGATGAAACTGAAAATGGCGCAAACTCAAGTGAAGAGTTGCCTCCAGAATTGAAGATTCAATGAAACATATAAAAGAAATCACCAAAAATGCCTCGTATCGAATCGGCTTTACCCTGATCGAGATCATTTTTGCCGTTCTTCTGCTGGCGTTTTTCATTTATTTTATTGCGAACAGTTTCGTGACGACAAAAAGGCAGCATTCGATGAATGCTGAATATATTACCAAAGCTTATGTTGCTGATATTGTAATAAAAATGCTCAAAGAACGAATAGAGGTTAACCCAAATTTCCTTGTGGGAATCAACGGTCTGGAGATACCTCTTGAAGATAAGGCTAAAAGCGCTTCATGCATGGTAAACCCAATGTCGGGTAATATCAGCTATCCAAACCTTTTTGACCGTCCCGGATATAAAGTGGATATTAAGGGGATTCCGGTTATCAGCTATACGGACACAGAGAAAAAAGAGGGGTATTATTTTGGTATCGTTGCCTTCAACCCGGACAATAATCTTTTCAGTCCTGAAGCGAAAGGATTCAAAACCTTTCTAAATGTCGAAGAGCTTGAAAAATACTCTTATGATCTGACAATTGAAAATGATTTAAACAGTGCGCCGGTTGGCATGGTGAAAAACATTGATGTTGAGGTTTTCTTCAATGGCGGCAAGAATTCAGACGATAAGCCCTTCAAGTTGACGACCAAAATTGTCTGCCCGATTAGCAGTTTGTCATCAGCGGCATACGGTGAAATTCAAAAGAATTTGTTCAAAGAAATTGCTACTGATATTTATGAGAATATCAATGCAGATATGGAGCGGCGAGGCTTTTCATTGAATCTTCTTGTCGCTGGAATCGAGCGTGATTGCAAAGCTTCGCCTTATACCACAATGAAGATCATCAATTTGAGTATGCCTGAAAGTGCCCCGGATCGTCCAAGGGCCGAGGAAGCCTTCAAAAATGTTCTGGTTCTGCACTGTGCTCTTGAGCTCTATCGGCAGGCTGTAGATGAAATCGATGCCGATTTGAAAAGGGTTGAAGGAAAAAACGACGTCATTTCAATTGTAAAGGTTATGGACAATTCGATCCAGAAGTCGCAGTGGGCTTTGCAGGTTTTCGAAGCAACGTTTGAGCCGATAGATAAGATTATTGTGGCCCTTAAGCCTGGCGGAATTGCGCCACCCAATCCTGATGCTATTTTCAACTATCAGGTTCCGATCATGATAATGCGGTATCTTCTTTCTCGTTCAGAAAATGACCCTGCCAGCACTCGCCTCGACAGATTCGTAGGCATAGCAGAAAAGCTACCGATAGATTATTCCCAAAGCCTTGAGGTCGCTTTCAAACGGGTAAATGAATTGCTGCGGCAGAAATACAAAAAGCTTACTGCCAGGCAGATTCAGAAATACAGCAAGGATCTCCTGTCCTTTCATCAGCTGGTAAGGGTAAATGGTTCAAGATTGCATATATCAGGTTACAGCATGCCGACGCAAGAATATACTCGCCAGGCGAGCGAAACTATTGAACTGATCACGGATTTTTATCGGCGCAATAATTTTCTTGCCGGAGCCGAGTTTCTTGAAAGTGAAAGTATTAAGATTCGCCAGATCAACAGCCTTGTAGCGACAAGGTTTGCCGAGATTATCAAGAAGATCGAACGGTTCAACCAACTTGGACAAAAACTGAAAAAGCTTGAAAAAGAGGTCCTGAACATCGATGTAGTTGCTCGCGGTCAGGAAGAAGTCAAGCTGGTTTCTGCGCCCTATGAAGTAAATATGGAAGAATTGAGTCAGGTTTACATTACTCGTGGTCGACAAGCGGTTGAAGAATATCTTGAAAGATGTGAGCGTGAGTATTATGAATCTTTGAGAAATTAGACAACTTGCATGATGAAATTAAAATAAATATTGGGGAGAAAAATAGTCATGAAAAGAATGATTTTGTTTAGGTGTGTCGCTTTTTGTATGCTGGCAGCTTTTTTGATGTTAACAGGCTGTGGTTCTAATCCGAGCTCTTCAACAACTCTGGCAAAAATTTTTGAACTGAGTGGATCGGTAATGGTGAACTCGGTTCCGGCAACAAAGGATCAACCACTGAAAGAAAATGACACGATCGAAGTTGGCAAGGACTCGATGGCTACAATTGCTTATTTGCATGACAACACGAAAATCCATCTTTTCTACAGTGAGAAGAATTCATTAAACAGTAAACTTGTAATTAAACCGCTGAAGAACGATGGAAAAACCTTTGTCGTTAATCTGTTAAACGGCTTGATGACGTTTTTCGTTCCGCCGGTGGAAAATAGAGCGACCAATCTCGAGATAACTGCTGATGACGCCGTGGTGTCAATTTATCAGACCATGGGAAAAGTCGAAAATTCCTCCGAGCAGATAACAGTGGCGTTGGTTCGTGGCAAGGTTGGGGTAAGCAAAGGCGGAAAAGAGCTCGTAGTTGAGGCTAATCAGCAGTGGGTTTTTGAAAAAAAATCCAGTAACGATCCAGAGGTAAAAGAATACGATTCTACTGGTAGTGATGATGAAAAATTGTATGCACGCGATAAGGGTGCAATGAGCACCGACATCAACCTGGATGGCAGAAAGTAGTTGCTGTGTTGAAAAAGGTTCTGCGTTCTTTGCTGCTGGCTTCTATCATTGTTTGCCTGTTTTATTTTTCGGGCGCAAAAACTTATTTATTAAACTATTCGTATGATATTTTCATCAATCTGAAGAACTTTTCAGGCAGGTCTGAAAATGTCGTAATAATTGGAATTGATAAGGACTCATTTGAAAAATATTCGATCAGCAGTTCCGGTTTGATTCCACGAAGAGTTTATGCAGATCTGATCAATGCGGCAGCAGAATACAGGCCAGCGGTGCTGGCTTTTGATGTGATTTTTGAACGACGCATCAGCAGTGAAGACGATAGTTTGCTAATTGAAAGCCTTACGTCCTATCCAGGTTCAATTGTAATGAGTTCTACTTTTCAGGGCTCGACGGGTTTTGGGGCAGCTGAAAACTATGTCGAGCCCTGGAAAGATATTGGCAATGCCAATTTATCTCATGGTTACGTGAACATTTTTCGTGGAATAAGAAGAGATTTTGATTCAATCCGTCGTTTTTATCTCCCGTACACCAAGGTCGACGGGAGGATTGTTCACTCTCTGCCGTTGGCGGTTGCCGAAAAAATCGGCAAAATAGAAATCGATGAAAACCAGGGTGAAGTTGCTTTTATCAGCAAAGTCAGTTCGGACGCAGAGACGAGGGTTAAGCTCACCAATGGTTTTGGTTTCATCAATTACTATGGTGATCTTGAAAATTTCAGCGTGATTCCCCTGTCTGAATTCATGCATCCGAGTCAGGCTCAGAAAGAAATTTACAAGAAACTGATCGGCGGCAAAGTTCTTTTGGTTGGGGTAGTGAACCCTGTTTATCGGGATTTTCAAGATATTCCGGCAATGTCTTTCAGTCTTTTCCCGAAAAGGAAGCAGGAATATGGAGTGGTAATTCTGGCCAATATCATCGAGAACCTGTTCAGCAACCAGGTCTTGCAAAGTGTTTCTACGGGGCAGGAATTCACAAGTTTTCTGTTTTGCAACTTTGCTTTTGCCAGTTTACTGAGCATGTTAAACCCGCTGGCCGGATTGCTGGTTCTATTGTTTTCACTATTTCTACTGTTGTTTCTGGCATTTTATCTATTCTTTGCAAAGGGATTGCTGGTTAACTTTTTCCTTCTGGCGACCAGTATGTTTTGTATATATGTAATTTCGGCTTTCAACAAGTATTACCAGGAGCGTCGGGAGCGGCAGAACCTGTATTCTGTTCTGCAGAAATATGTTTCACCCGAGGTTGCCAAGCTTATCAGTCGCAGCGAATATGAGAAAAGCGCACAGGGTGAAAAGCGGGTTATAACTGTTGTTTTCGCTGACATCAGGGGTTTTACCCAGATGGCTGAAAAGATGGATCCATGGGCCATCAGCCATTTATTGAATGAATATTTCAATCGAATGACTGAAATAATTTTCAAGAATGGCGGAACGATAGATAAATTCATTGGCGATGCAATCATGATTCTTTTTGGAGCACCGATTGCGCAGCCCGATGCAGCTATTCGGGCATTGAAAACTGCAGAAGAAATGCGCAAGGCCTTGAAAGAAATGCATCAAAACCTTGGTGATTCAGAAAGAGCTTTTCATATAGGTATCGGAATTAATACCGGCGAAGTTTTTGTGGGCAATCTCGGCTCAGATAACCACAAAGAATACACTGCGCTTGGAGATGCGGTGAATATCGCGGCAAGACTGGAAAGCCTGGCAAAACCGGGGCAAATTCTTTTTTCTGAGCAGGTGCTGCGGGAAGCAGGCGATCGGGTTCAATTCAAGAGACTCGATCCGGTAATTTTAAAGGGGAAAAGTCAGCCGTTGGAAATTTTTGAACTGGAAGCCATCGATTAGGAATTTTTAAAAAGGACCTCGTCGCATACCCTGACTACTTCAGCAAATTGCTCTTTGAGCAACAAGGCATTTTCTTTGAATTGATCTGCCTGTTGCCTTGGCAAAAGATTCTGCAGAATCAGTGCAGTCTGGCTCATTTTTCCGGCACAGACATTGGCAGATGCCCCTTTGATTTTGTGGGCGGTTGATTTGGCGATATCGAGCTGATTCTTTTCAATCTGAAGTTGAAGCTGGACAATTTGTTCTTTGACGTCGTCGATGAAGGTTTTCATTATAAGCTTAACCATATTTTTGTCGCCATACAGCTTTGCCATCAGTGCGTCGAGATCGAGAACCCGGTTATCGAGAACGGGCAATTTTTCAAGCAGTTCACTTTTGAAAGCTTCAGCTGGTTCGACGGTTTTTTCAAGCCATTTTCTCAGGTTTTTTTCAAGTTTTGCCGGTTCAATTGGCTTGGTTATGAAATCATTCATGCCTGCTTTGATGCAGTCAACCTGATAAGATGGAAGGGCGTGAGCGGTCATGGCTACGATAACCGGTTTTTCCGGGCCAAAAATTTTCCTGATTTCTCTGGTTGCAGCAAAGCCGTCCATAACCGGCATTTGAATATCCATAAAAATCAAATCAAATTTTTCGCGTTGCATGGCGGCGACGGCTTCCTGCCCATTGTTGGCGCAAACAGCTTGGTAGCCAAGTTTCCCAAGGATGATCATAGCAACCTGCTGGTTGGTCAGATTATCTTCAGCTATAAGAATTTTGGCCGCGCTTTGTTTTGATTGCTTTGGCAATGGGGAAGAAAGCATTGGAGTCTGATCGGGAACAATGTCTGTCAGCAAAGAAATTAGACAATTTTTTAGATCTATTTGTTTAACCGGTTTGATGAGATACGCAGAAAAACCGCTAATGGCAAGACTCGAGACTTCTTTTCGATCGGGAATGGTTGTCAGCAAAACCATGCAGCTATTTTTCAATTCGGGCGAATCATTTACTTTGCGAGCGAATTCATGACCATTAACCTGTGGCAATTCATAGTCGACGATAATCAGATCGAATGGGTCGCCGGCTCGGGTTGCACGTAGCATCTGGGTAAAGCCCTGTTCTGCGTCAACTGCTTCCTCATAACGGATTTTCCAGATATTGAGCATTTCAATGATCGCATTTCTTGCTGTTTCATGATTGTCGATTATCAAAATATTCTTGTTGAAAAGCTTTTTCAGAAAGAGCTCTTCTCTTGGAATGGCCTGGAGGTGTCTTTCGAATTTGAGCTGGAACCAGAAGGTGCTGCCCTGATCCAATTCGCTTTCGAGGCCAATTCTACCACCCATAAGATTTACCAGGCTTCTTGAAATGGCAAGACCGAGTCCGGTGCCGCCAAATCTTCTGCTGATCGACTGATCGGCCTGTTCAAATGCATTGAACAGTTGTTGCTGCTTATTTGAAGAAATGCCAATGCCGGTATCTTTAACTTCAAATTTCACTTCGAGAAACTCCGGGGTTTCATCGAGAACCCGGGCATTGATGTTTACTTCGCCCTTATCGGTGAATTTGATGGCATTTCCACAAAGATTTATCAGAACCTGGCGCAATCGACTTGGATCACCGAGGACTGGGATCGAGAGTTTGGGGTCGATGCGGAAAGCAAACTCGAGTCTTTTTTCCTGGGCTTTAAGAGCGATCGTTTCAGAGACCTCTTCAACTATTGAGCGAATGTCAAAACAAATCTTTTCCAGTTCAAGCTTATGTGCTTCAATCTTTGAAAAGTCGAGAATATCATTGATAATACCCAATAGATGCGAACTGCTCATCTGAATGATTCGTGCGTATTTCTCCTGCTCTGGCGACAGGTCGGTTTCGAGCAAGACGCTCGTCATGCCAGTGATTCCGTTCATTGGTGTGCGGATTTCATGACTCATCGACGCCAGAAATTTGGATTTGGCTTCGCTGGCAGCTTCTGCAAGTTCTTTGGCCGTCTGAAGTTGTCGGGTTCGTTCCTGAACGACACATTCAAGCTCTTCATGGTAATTGAGCAGTTTCTCGTCGCGATCCTGAATCTCTTCAAGCATTTTATTAAAAGAGTCGACCAGCCCTCCAATTTCGTCATCTGCCTTTTTTTCAACTCGGATTGAGAAATTCTTTTCACTGGTTACGGTTTCGGCGGCAGCCTCAAGGTCAGAAATCGGTTCAATAACGCTTCTGCGCAAAGCCAGACCCTGAAAAATTGCAACAATCGCCCCAAGAATCGAGAAAAACATCACAGTTAAGAGCTGACTGAGGACTTTGCTCCAGGTAAGTGAAATATCGGCATTGATTTCTATGGAGCCGATGGTCTCATCTTCGAGCATTATTGGCTCACAGACGCTGATTTGAGTCGGGAAAAAGCTGATCAGACTCGCAATTAGTGCAGACTGCATCGCTGTAGTTCTGTTCATTTCGCATTTATAATAATTGGCCAGCGGTTCTTTTTCTGAATTGCTGCTTATGGTTGCCGAGTATATTTCCGGATCTTCTTTTAGAGCCAGCAAGGTTTCCCTGGCGCTATTCTTATCGCTGAATGCGAGTGCGGCAATAGAATTTCGGGCAGTGATCTGACCGATTAGTCTAATCTTGCGCTGGGCACTTTGATAAGT
This sequence comes from uncultured bacterium, assembly GCA_964596185.1. Taxonomy (GTDB): domain Bacteria; phylum Muiribacteriota; class Ozemobacteria; order Ozemobacterales; family Ozemobacteraceae; genus DYKG01. The sequence goes on from CAZQUE010000057.1 coordinate 23,975, forward strand.
GTTGAAAAGCTCAAAAGCAACGAAAATTGTTGAGCTGATTATGAAGGTGAATGCTGTGCTGAAGGTCAGAATAAAAGCAATTTTTCCGGCGAGGTTGAGATTTTTGAAGCTCAACGAATGACCTCCACTGCCAGTTTGAGCAGTTGGCTGCTAATTTTGAGACCTGATGCGTCGGCTTCTTTGAGATTGATTGAAAAGCGAACCTTGCCGGAAATGGTAAAGAGTCCGATCATTCCACCGAGTCGTGCGAAATTTTTACAGACGCCAATGGTTAGAACTGGCTGGTTAATGAAGTTCTGCAGGTGTTTTTTTACTACATCTTCATCTTCTGAGCAGATTACGATAACATTGCATTCGTTTATGCTGGACTTGTTTGGAAGTTGTTGAACGACAATAAGACGTTGTGCTGCCATCCTGCCATTGATAAGGGTCACTTTTTCGCCAAGGTCGCATTCTTCAATTACGCAGATTTTCAGTTTAGAGTCATTTTCAGAGAAAGATTCACTTGGCCATTCGACAAATTTCAGAAAATTGTAAATGAAGGCGGCCTTTATTTCATTTTCTTCGGCGATTCGGGCTGAGGGCGCGCATATTGCTAAGCTTGAAATAAGCAATAATGAGCATGTCAGTGCTAGTTTGCGAAGAAATGAACTCATGTCAATATGTCCAATCGAATTTCAGATAGGTTCGCCGTTGGTGCGGGCGAATTGTCGATTGAATTACCTCAGGGAGAAAATCTTTGTGATTACTGTCGAAAACATTCTGGCAAACCAGCGAGAGTTTTTTGCCCGAGGCTATTTTCCATGAAATTTGCGAATCAAGGCTGTATGCGCCTCTGAAATTGCCAAACTCGATATCGCTTCGGTAATGGGCAAAGTTGTCCCATTGCAGATCCGGAGTCAGATTGAGCATCGTGCGTAAGGTTGCCGAATGCTCGGGAAAATTCTGGTTAACATCGGCCAGGAACACATTTACAGGGCAACTGGTATCAATATTTAAATAACTATAGTTTCCGGAAATTTTAAAATTTCGGTTTGCCTGCCAGTCGAAATTAATTTCTGCGCCGCGAATTTCGGCTTTGACCAGGTTGTCGATTCCGGCGGATACCAGTAGATATCCCGGCATAAAGATATTCTGCTGAACGAACGAGCCGGCCAGGTCACGGTATTTATTATAGAATGCGGTCAGATCGAAGCTTAGATCGGGGTTGATCTTTCGGCGCCAGCCAAATTCAAGGGCATCGACCTTTTCGCTGCCAAAATCGCGAAGATCGGTTTTGATCGAGTAGGGTGGAACGGCCAGGGGAAAGGCATTCTCGAAATAGCCAGCGCCTCTTTCCAGGCGGGAAGGAGTTCTTTTTGCCCGCGACAATGAAAGCCAAAGGCAATTCTTGGTATCCGGATTGTAAGAGAGTCTCATGCTTGGTTGAAATTCGAACCCAGTGTACTGATTGTGTTCGAGCATTGAACTGAGTGTAAGTGACAATCGGTTTGGAACCAGAGTGATTTCATCGGTCAGGAAAAAGCGGTATTGGCTGGTAAGTCGTCTAGAATTGTCGACCCACATGTACTTTGAGCTGGAGATTTTATCCTGGCTTAGCCTGCCTGACAGGCCGAAAATGAATTCATGGTTTTTCCTTGCTTTTTTGTGTCGATTGTATTCGAAATCAAATGTTGTTCTTTCTTCATCAACGAGGATGTGTTGCAGGTCGCTTTGTTCCAGAGAGAATTGAAGTGTTGTTTTGTCTCCGGAAAAATGGTCGATCTGCCAGTTTGCTGAGAGGTTCAGGCCCTGAATTTTCTGGGTGAAAAGCGTCGGGACAGCTGATGGTGGTTCGTTGAACATCGTTGCAATATCGTCGGCACTGCTGGAATAGATATTGCCGGTGAGACAGAATGTCTGGCTGTATTTTTCCTGATCGAGTCGAAAGCCGGCTGAGAAATTTTTCAGGGCATCTTCACCTCGATCGGGGCCTGGAATTTTGGTCTGCGCAGAATTCATGGCTTTGACGTGGGCGCGCACGAAGGTGTTTTCATTTTTCTTCCAACCATAGCTCAAGACCGTAGCAGCTCTCAAGGTGTCGCCGCAAGAGACTGAAAAAACGGTGCCCTGCATTTTCTGCGCATTCTCGGTGATGATATTGATTACGCCATTTACGGCATTTGCGCCCCAGATAGAAGAACCTGGTCCTCTGATTATCTCTACTCTTTCTATTGTTTCAACAGGGATGTCAAGTGCTTCCCAGAATACCCCTGAGAAGGTGGGTGAATAGACGCTGCGGCCGTCTATCATTACCAGGAGCTTGTTTGAGTATTCTCTGGCGGCACCACGAATGGAAATGGCCCATCGATTGTTGCTGATGCGTAAAACCTGAATTCCTGGGGCCATGCGCAGTATTTCAGGAATATTGGTTGCACCGCTTCTGATAATGTCTTCTTTTTCAATAAGGTATACGGCAGCAGGGATATTTTTTTTGTGCTGCTTCTTTTTGGATACGGAAAAAACTTCGACTTCCATCAAATCTTCAAGAGACATGTTGAATGGGGCTTCACATTTTGCAGAAAACGGACTGAGGAGTAACAATAGAATGCAACACAGGGCATAGTTAGAAAAAGTGGCCCGGTACATAGCTTTTCTCCTCTAAATAACTACATCTTTATCTTGAACCATTTTACTCCTGAAGAAAAGCTAAGTCAATCAAGGGTTTTGATTTTTCCGGGTCTGGAAGAGGGGTTCTCAGGTGCTGTTTTGAGCATCTGTAAGTCCGGTTCCTGAAAAAGCGCGAGCATTTTGCACAGTTCTTCTCTTATGTTTGTTAGATCTGCGGCGAATTTTTCTTTAACTGAGGCGATAGCAGTAGCTTTTGCACTGGCGTTGATGCCAAAAAATTTGTCCTGGGTTTTCTGGCCGAGAACCTCGGTGCGGTCAAAATAATCAAGCTCTTCAAGACTGGCTTTCAAAGAAACCAGATAAATCTCGTATATTTGTTGTTCAAGCAGTTCAAGCTCTTTGCGTCGCAAAAGAAGAAAATTAACCAGGGCTTTGGCCTTGGCTCGCTTAAGCAGTGAGATGCCGGCAGCGTCATCGATTCTGTACATTTCTTTGAGCAGTTGATCAAGCTTTTGTAGATACTGGCGCACGAATTGTTGCTGGTTGGCGAGGTTGTTCTGGTGCTTTTGCGCTATTTCTTGTCTGGCTTTGTTGATGATAATCCGGCAATCGGCCTGACTTGCCTGCTTGAAAGAGGCGCTAGTGAGGCCGTAAACTGGTT
>CAZQUE010000058.1:0-26839 GCA_964596185.1 uncultured bacterium
TCTGAACTGCCAGCATCACCACCACCGCGATGACTGTAACCATAATCGCTTCGACAAAAGTAAATCCGCGATTGGAAATGTTCATGACTCTTCTCCGATGATTACAACCACCTGAGTGTCTCTTTCAGGATCCTGAATCGAGCTTTTCCAGGCAACGGTAACGACGACTTTCCAGAAATTTCCATCCTTAAGGTGTCGATTGGAAGATGCCTCAAGCCGCTCAGCGTGAACCTTGCGTCTCGTGAACACTTCACCCATTTTCGAAACATAAATCCGATAACCGGTTTCCTTGCCCATATTCTGGAAGGCAACCAGACCATTATCAGCTTCATCATCGATCAGTCGACGATTAAAACCCGCATCGTTAAGCAAATCAGCAAAGGTCAAGCGCCGATTCCCGGTCAATCTTCTGGCAGAATCGACGATAACCGGCACCTTTGGCGTAAGTCGCAGCAATTGATCGGTTATTTCCCGGCAATAATGCACAGACATTTCTTCATGGATCGAATGATTGCTCATCTGGTTTGAGCTGGTCAACATGCCGATAAGAGGCCCGACTGCCATGGCAATGACTGCAATCGCCACCACCAGTTCTGCCATGGACAACCCGAATCGGTTTTTCATTCAAGTCCTCCCTGGATGGTCAATGTTCCGGCAATAGATTCCATCGCCAGTTGATAGGCTTCTTTATAGCAGGGCAAAGACGGGTTAAATCTCGCATTGTAGTTTATTTTTCCCCCGGCGGGGAAGTGCATCATCGTCGACCCAACGTCTGAACGAGGATCTGCGGAAGGATCCTGGTAAAGACCGAGCTCGGAAACAGCCAAACCGCCGAAAATCTCGAAACTGTCCGGTGCCGCAGCCATGGATGCAGGTTTAAGCAAACGACCGCAACCGGAGCCAACCGCAATGAGGAAAGCGTGAACTGTTCTTTGAACACCATTGCCGGAAAGGTAAATGTCACCATTGGCAACGGCAAGACTGCAAAGCACTTCGGGAGAGCCATCTTTTAAATCAGCGATGATATCATGCCCGAGATTCAGACTGCCGCGATCAGCGACGACTATGATCGGCACGCTCAAGAAAATCTTGCGCGAAGAAAGCTGCAAGGCATCGTCGAATTGGCGGCTGGCTTCCCGGCGACGTTTGATTAGAAAAATCCCCGCCTTTCTCGGCTCATTAACCGTCTCACCATCCTTATCCAATTCCTTGAAAAGAGCTTTTTCGATTTTTTCATTCTCTTCATCGGTCGAAGCACATCTGCTTAAATCAATGATATTGGTGATACGGTTCGAGACCAGTCCCGAAGCAGCCACGGTAAACTGGGCCATATCCCCGAAAAAATAGCAATTATCCGGATAAACATTGGGATTGTATTGGCCATTATTCTCAAAAAAGATGCCGAAATCACCGCTTGGATGTACGCCTTTCACAGGATTACTCTGCATAGCCTGGGCCATCGGCACATGGTATTGATCACCAAAAAAATCATTTTGTGCAAGACTTGGCCCTGCTTCGACTTCTGGGTATCGACTGCGATTGTATTTCATGAAATCAAACATCATATTGAAAGAGACGCCGCGAAAAGCAACTCCTTCAGTCCTTGAAGGCAGTGAATTAAAGGGCATCAGCTTACGAAAGCTGTTGTAATCATTGAGAAAAAACTCAGCACCGGTTATCGGCGGCTCGAGAATTCCACTCCAGAAATAGCAGAAATCAAGCAATTCCTTGTTTTCAGCTTTCTTTGTCGCAAAAACATCCGATTTCATCGACGAGAACAGGCCGCGATATTCGCTGCCACCAACTCCGGTACCTTTGATGAAAAAATATTTCAGATATCCGGCTAAAACCGGGCCGATAATAAGAGTTCGCGACGACTGGCGCATGGTGCCGAAGGGATAAAGCCAGGTCGATGCCGACAAGAACCGATCGGATGGCACAAATTCAGTCCCGGTAGTAAGGCCGGGCCAGAGATTCTTTGCACCGACCCCGAGAGGATTGTCTTCTTCTTTGGTGTAGTAGCCATGGTATTTCGAAGCAAGATAGAAGTTGTGATCGACAATATCTTCACTTCTTTTGAAATCGGTCCCTGCCTCGATGCCGGCGGGGGCAAGAAGTTGGGTGGCTCCTGCCGATGGCGGCCCAAACATGAACAAGCCACCGGTTGTCTGGGAAAAACCATTGGGAATTTTCAGATAAACCGGGGCATTGGCAGTCGGCCCGGAAGCGCCAAGATAGATCCAGCCTCGTTCACGCAGATGCTTTTGATCAACATCACGATCACGAAAAGATACCGCGCTGGTTATGGTTTCGGTGTCGGTGCCGTTTAGAATTACCAGCGGGCCGGAAAAAACCTTGCCACCAGCTGGAGGGTGACTGTAAGTCAAATCAACCCCACCGTCAAAATCAACGCCCATCGCATTGTAAGAATCCGGATAAGGAGTGTTTTTAACAAACAGACTAAAGCGTGCAACCGGCCCGGGCACCATATTGACGATTCTAAATTGCTGCGAAACCCTGGCTTTTCGAACCAGCCCGGAATGTCTGACAACACAGGTCAGATTGAACATGCCACATTTTTCGATCGGGTCTCGCCCCTTTTGAAACTGACCGGAACCGGTCGATGGCGACAATGATTCCAGTTGGTCTATGGTTACTTCCATTTTTTCACATACCGGAAAACCGGAGCCAACGACCCCAGACTCCTGCAGTTCGGTCATCTGATTGAGGAAGCGCTGATAATCGGCTTTAACTTCGGTACAAAAATCACTATAGCTTGACACATCGATAGGCTGAGAAATCCGCTCGGCTTTTTCACTGAAAAGCTGTGGACAATCGTTTTTAATAACTTCGCTGAAGGACTTTTCAATTCGATGCGAAAGTAACTTTACCCCGGAAACCGCCAGATGACTGACGACTTCTGATGCCATGTAATGGTGTGCCTGTAGATTTCGGCTTCTGACGATGCTGTTATAGGAAAAGATAAACGCTGCCATGACCAGGCACAGCAGAAGAATTACTCCGAGAATGAAACCTTTTTTAGGGTACGAGATCATATAATATGTAAAATACTACACTGCTTTCAGCGCAAAAGTTACATGTATTTTTGGTTCTGCAAAAAACAAAACAGCAACCCTTTTGAATTTGAAAAATGTTTTTCAGGCCAGATTCGTTCAAACAGAACCCAGTTTGCGGCGACGTTCCTCGCTTTTAACATCATCGAGCAGGGAAAGATTGAGGGCCAACATCGAAGTCAGCAATTCATGGGCTTCCGCCTTGGTGATGTTTTCAAGATGTCCAAAAGAAAAATTTTTCTTGAACGCCTGAAACTGGGCTTCACTCATTTTGCTTATTTTGCGAAGCTCGAGCCGATGCAGCCGATTCATTTTCTCGAGCTGCACGCGCGAAAGTTGTTCATCAATCTGCGTCATCGACAAAACCGGTTCCTTTGGCCGGTATTGCTGGAGCCGGCTGTTTTTTGCCTTTACGTTTTCCGAGAATTTTGCCGAGGCGGAACGATTCGGCCAGTGCGTGCGGCACCTTCATTTCCTGTTCGACCAGCCTGGCTTTTGCTTCCTGTTCAGCGGCCTTATTTTCCTGGGTTTTGGCCATTGCCAGAGCGCGGCGGCCTTCAGCGCGGGCTTCAGCGACTTTCTTGTCGGCAACAGCCTGATAGTTTTTCAAATGAGCGCCGATATTCCTTCCGACGTCGATATCGGAAATATCGAGCGAGACAATTTCAAAAGCCGTGCCGACATCGAGTCCAGCGGCAATTACTTTCTGGGTCAAGATCTCAGGCTTATTGAGCACAACCGAATGAGTATCAGAAGAGCCTATTGCCGAGACGATTCCTTCGCTGACGCGCGCCAGGACAGTTTCTTCGCCAGCACCGCCAACCATGGTGTTGAGGTTGGCTCTGACGGTGATATTGGCGCGAACGATCAATTCGATGCCATCTTTGGCAACGCCCTGAATGTCGGGGGTTTTGATCACCCGCGGCTGCACGCTCATGCGCACTGCGTCGCTGACATCGCGGCCGGCAAGGTCAATCGCCGCTGCTTTTTCAAAATCAAGATCGATGTTTGAGCGGCTTGCGCTGATGAGAGCATCGATAACATTGGCGAGATTGCCGCCGGAAAGAACGTGAACCTCGAGACGATCGAGCCCTACGGGAATGCCTGCTTTGCGCACTTTAACATAGTATTCGATAATGAAATCGGTAGGAACGTTGCGCAACTGCATTGCGATCAACTGCACTGGCGAGCAGGGCACCTTGGCCGAAACACAGTTAATATAGGTCATGAAAGGGAAAAGGCGCACCAGGTAACCCAGCACAACCAGAAAAAAGACACCAACTATTGGAACAGCTATTTGCAGCATGATTTATCCCCCGTCATTTCTTATCAGATAAATCTTATACCGCCCACCGAAAACTGTCAACAAACCTCGACTCGTCAAGCGACACCCTCACATAACCCACCTTGCCGGATCAAAGGGTACATACAATTTGACTAAATCCAAGATTATGCTAGATTAAGCATAGAAAACAATTATATCCTTAACTGGAGGCAAAACTTGAAACAGCAGATCAATAAAGACATCTACTGGGTTGGCGCACTCGAATGGAGCAAAGAACATTTTCATGGTCATGAACTGTCGATTCGCCACGGAACCAGTTACAATGCCTATTTTATCGATGACGAAAAGAAAGTCCTGATTGACCTGGTCAGGGCTTCACAATACGAAGATCTGGTCAGGCATATCGAAGAGCATTGCCCGGTCGAAAAGCTCGACATTCTCATTATCAATCATGCCGAACCCGATCATGCAAGCTCACTGCCAATGCTTCTCGCCAGAAACCCTAACCTTGAAATTTATGTCAGCCGCGGCGGCAAAATTTCGGTAAATCGTCACACTCCAGGCATCAAAGAGGTCAAAGTCGTTAAAACCGGCGACAGCATCTCAATCGGCAAAAGAACACTGCAGTTCTTCGAAGCCCAGATGCTGCACTGGCCAGATACAATGTTCACCTATTGCCCCGAAGAAAAAACACTGTTTTCTGCTGATGCGTTCGGACAGCATTTTGCCAGCATCGAACGCTTTGCCGATCTGGTAGACAACAAGGGTTTATGGTATGAAGCTGAAAAATACTACGCCAATATTCTGACACCATATTCGCCGCATATCACCAGAAAGCTTGATGAATTCACAAAATTGAACTGGGAAGTACAGACGATCTGCCCGGCTCATGGTGTCTGCTGGCGAAAAGATCCGGCTCAGATTATTGGTAAATACGCAGAATGGGCCGCAGGAAAAACCAAACCCACTGCCGTCATCGTATTTGACACCATCTGGGGTGGAACTGAAAAAATGGCGCGTGCGGTTGGCCGCGGGCTTGAAGAGAAAGGCGTTTCCTTCAAGATGTTTTCCGCCGGCGGAGCCGACTTGAACGATGTAATGACCGAGATTCTTACCTGCAAAGCAGTAGTGGTGGGTTGTCCGACGCTCAACAACGGCATCATGCCCACTCTGACCCCTTATCTTGAAGAATTGCGCGGCCTGCGCTTCCGCAACAAAATCGGCATAGCCTTCGGAACTTATGGCTGGAGCGGCGAGTGCATCAAGCGCATAGAAGAAGCACTTGGCACGGCCGGCATTGAAGTGGCCTTGCCCGGCTTCAAATGTCAGTTCAACCCCCATGAAGAAGATCTGCAGAAATGTCAGGAAATGGGTCGCGAACTTGCCGAAAAAATTAAAGCGGGTGCCTGATCGATGCTAACCCAAAGAGGTCTGTTGTCGCTTTTGCTGGCAGCAGGCCTTTTTTCGTCTTTTATTGGCCCACTGCCTGCCCAGGAATACGCCAAACCGATAAGAGTAATAGCATCAGCAGATGTGCAACGCTTAAGCTACGGCAACTATGTTGTGCGCGAATTTCTCGACATTTACAACGATGACTACAACCAGACGCTGGTCATCAAGAACATTACTGCAGATTCATACCGGGGCCATAAAAAACATCGCCTCAACGAACCCTGGTTTGAAATGCGTTCGGACGTTGAAATTCCGCCTGACACGGTCAAGCGCATGGCTGAGCGCAAACGGGTCGTGTATGGCCGCAAGGGTCGCAACTGGTATGTTCGGCGCATCAAATTCACTGTTTACACCAACTGGGGCACTTTTTACTCGAACATGGCGGCATCGCCATTCAAAGCTCCTGAAGTCGTAGGATTCGAACTGGATCAGCCGCAGCTCGACAGCTGGAGTGAGCCTTCTGACCTTACACCGGCCCAGAAAAAAACTTATCAGAAATAATTATTCAGGCGACAAGGCTTTGAATTCGACCTTTTTCGGGCATTTCAAAAAAGTTTGCCGATTTTTTCATTTTTCTTATAATTGATATTCAGCAGGAGGATATCGGTATGAGAGAAAATTTATGTGAAAGCACTTCAAGACCTGAATTCATCGACCCCAAAAAATTCATTCATCCCCAGGATCAAACCTCTTCTACCTCAAACATTAGCGGCTTTCAGCTGCCGGGAATAATCGACATTCACTTTCACGGCGCTTATGGCTGGGATTTTGCCTTTGGCAATGCCGAAAAGATAGATGCCATGCTGGATCAGGTAATGGCAGAAGGAATCACCGGCGTTTTTCCGACACTGATCACCTGCAGCGAAGAACAGCGGGTCAATGCCCTGAAAGACATTGCCTCGGTAATGCGCAACCGCAAGGCCCCTCCCCTGTTGCATGGAATTTATCTCGAAGGGCCCTTTCTTGCCCCGGCCAAAAAAGGTTCTCACCCCGAGCAGGAATTGATGGCTCCAGACTTTGCCCTACTCGAAAAATGGCAGGAAGCGGCTGAAGGCCACATCAAAATCATTACCATCGCACCGGAACTACCGGGAGCGATTGAATTCATCGAAAAAGCCAGCGAGACCGGAGTAATTTGTGCGCTGGGACATTCCAACGCCACCTGGGAACAAACTCAAGCTGCAATCGATGCCGGCGCCAATCATGTTACTCACCTTTTCAACGCCATGCCCTCACTGCATCATCGTCAGCCGAACCTTTTGTCATGCGTGCTGACCAATAAGAATCTCAGCATCGAATTGATTGGCGATAGCATTCATCTGGCTCCTGAAATGCTCAAACTTTGCTACAGTATCTATGAAAGCGACCAAATAATCATTATCTCAGACTGCGTAGCGACAACAGGCCTGCCGGATGGTCGACATCAACTCTACGGACGTGAACTGATAACCTCGGAAAACTGTTGCCGCCTTGAAGACGGCAACCTTTTCGGAGGCAGCAGTATTTTGACTCGTAGTCTGCAAAAGCTTGGTCAGGTCGACAAATTTGCCTGGGGTCTCCTCGGTACTTCGGTATGGCGCAACCCATGCCGACTGATGCAGATAGAGCCGCCCGATACCGAAGTTTTCTTTGACCAAAATTTCAAATGGCTGGGAACCAGATGCAACAGTCATTGGTATTGGGCAAATGACAACAAATAAATGCCTGCCGCTTCTTTTAGGCATGGTGCTGGTTCTGGCTCAGCAGGCAATGGCCATCAATATTTTTGATGCCGCTCTGGATGAGATTCGTTCTCTTGCCTCGGATAGTCAATCGCTCAAAGACCAGTTTGAAAGCGCGGCAGAAAGGTTGCGACAAACGAACCTCAACGATTATCTGCAGCAGGGTTACGAAAAATTCAATGAGTTGATGAAAAGCGTTAAAACGACCGAGCGACCGTTAACTCCGCTTGAAAAAGACCGGCGCTCCCTGAAATTTTTTCTTGAAGCCCTTGGCGAAAAAAGATTCGGTGAAGATGGCAAAACGCTCAACGAAAAAGCCACAGAACTATTAATCAGATTAAAACCAGATCTTTGCGGCACTGATTTCACCGCTGATCCAGCCAAGTGCACCTATTATTTCCTCGCCATCGACCCGGGCGGATTCATCGAAAATGTAAAATTGGTTCGTGGACCAATGGGAGCACCAATGACGCTGCGGGAAGCCTATGAATACTATTATCGTTCTGACCCCCAAAAAGCGGCGCGTATTCTAATATTGCTTGAGACTCTGCAGAAAATCGGTGCGCCCAACACCGATGAAAGCCAGCTGGAAATTATCCTAAAAGCAGTAAAAACCAATCTTGAACTGATCAATCAGGATTCCGGGCAGCAGAATTCAGGACAATGAAAATCATCGTTCAATCACGAGATTTTCCAGATCAAGAGCCAGAAGCGCAGCATTCAAAACCGCCAGATCGTCATCGAAACCAAACGGATCTTCGAAATCGAGCCTGGCGTCCTCAGCATCGATAAAGTATCGCAGCGCGGCAGAAACGATGCGGCGTTCTTCGGTATCGAACCCGGCAAACATTTTAAGCAATTTTTTGAAAACATCAATCATTCTTTCAATCAGCATCATATTTATGTTGATATCGCTGTTTGATTTTTTCCTGATCTTATCGAGATATTCTTCGAGTTCTTCATCAAGATAGTCGGCTGTTGCAGTATCAAGCATTCCTGCGTGCTTTCTGATGACCGAACGCATGCTTTCGGGCAACAGTCCTAAAAATCTGGCAATTTTATCATTCATTTCCATTCTCCGGGGTCGTCAATTTTGATCAGTTTCCGTTTCAACTTTAACACAAACCAGAATGCGAAGCAGCCGCTCGGCATCATAAAAAATCTCTTCGGGATCATTACTGCGGATATTTAGGTTTATTGCATTCTGATCGGCAGGGTTCAGATAAAGACTGCGAATCAGCGGATCATCGTAAATCAACAATTGTCCGATATCCGGCAGACAGCTCGGAACAAACTCGAAGCGTAAATGATTGATGATTCGGGCAATCTTCTTCACACCGGCTTCAGAAGCAAGAATACGCAGTTGACTAATTGTAAACAGCGCTTCAGCTTCAGATGGAACCTGACCGAAACGATCGAGACACTCTTCTTTTATCAATTGCAATACTGAAGTGTCGTCACAGCGGGAAAGTCTGGCATAAAGCTCGATGCGGGTTTCTTCATCCGGGATGTAATGGATCGGGAAATATGCCGTAACGGGTATTTCAATTGCTGCTTCGACCTTCTGTCGATAGGATTTGCCCGATTTAAGTCTGACGACCGCCTCTTCAAGCAATTCCATGTAGAGAGAGAACCCGATACTCGAAATATGACCACTCTGTGACTCACCGAGGATATTACCTGCGCCACGAATCTGCAGATCGCGCAAAGCGATCTTGAAACCGGAACCGAGGGCGGTATGTTCTTCAATCGTTTCAAGTCTTTCTGCGGCTTCTTTAGTGAGTTTTTTGTTCTTGGAATAAAAGAAATAAGCCCAGGCCTGGCGACTCGAGCGCCCCACCCTGCCTCGCAGTTGATACATCTGCGACAAGCCAAGGCGCTCTGCTTCGTCGACGATCAATGTATTGACGTTGGCGATATCAAGACCGGATTCGATAATCGTCGTCGAAAGCAGAATGTCGTATTCCTGATTGATAAAAGCCAACATTGTCTTTTCCACCTGCTGTTCAGGCATTTGCCCATGCGCAACTGCAACCCTGGCCTCAGGAACCAGTTCGCGCAGGAAATTCGCTTTCTGATCAATTTTTTCAACCCGGTTGAACACATAAAAAATCTGGCCACTACGCTTGAGTTCCTGAATTATCGCTCTTTTTATCCAGGCCGGGTCAAAAGGAGCAACATAGGTTTGCACCGGATGGCGCTCGGCGGGAGCAGTATCGATAATGCTGATTTGCCTGATTCCCGACATGGCCATCTGCATGGTTCGCGGAATCGGAGTTGCCGTCAGAGTAAGAACATCTATCTGAGACTTAAGCTGCTTCAGACGCTCTTTATGCTTAACTCCGAAGCGCTGTTCTTCGTCGACAATTAAAAGACCGAGTCGCGGAAAGGCAAAATCGGTTGAAAGCAGGCGATGGGTGCCGATAAGCACGTCTAGAGTTCCAGCGCCGAGCTTTTTCATGGTTTCTTTTTGTTCTGAAGCTTTGCGCAACCGACTGACCATATCTACGGTTACAGGAAAGCCTTCAAAGCGACGTGTAAAAGTTTGAAAATGCTGAAAAGCCAAAAGAGTTGTCGGCGCAAGGACTGCAACCTGCTTTCCAGAACAGACTGCTTTGAATGCGGCCCGCATCGCTACTTCGGTTTTACCGTAGCCAACGTCGCCACAGATAAGGCGATCCATCGGGACCTGTGATTCCATATCTTCTTTGGTCGCTTCGATAGCTTTGAGCTGATCAGGAGTTTCGGAAAACGGAAATCGGCCTTCCATATCCCGCTGCAGATCACAATCTTCGGCAAAGGCAAAGCCCGAACTTCCATGGCGTTTGGCATACAATTCAAGCAGTTCGCGGGCAATACTTTCGACGTTCTTGCTAACCCGGCCTTTCTGGCTCGACCAGGCTTTGGAATTGAGGCTGTGAATCCTGGGAACAAACCCTTCCATGCCGATATACTTGGAAACTTTGTGAACCTGATCAGTAGGCACATAGAGTTTGTCGGTGCCGGCATACTGTAAAAGCAGGTATTCACGGGTGTTGCCGGCGGCAGTCATGGTATGCACACCCCTGAATTCAGCCAGTCCGTGATCGGCATGAACGACGATATCCCCGGGAACGATCTGGGTCAGCGCCAGAATATTCTGCTGGGTCGCATGTCGCCGGCCAGAACTTTCACGTGCGGGGCCAAGAAAAATATCTTCTTCAGCAAAAACCGCCAGACGACTGCGATAATCCTTGAAACCCTTGCGGATATTCCCTCGCAAAAGCGTTGCTGCAGCAGGCTTCAACGCAAATGGCCGCTGGGGCGAATACAGGCTTATGCGTCTTTCCCCCAGAAGACCGCGCAGGTTGTTGAGTCGTGATTCGTCGTTTATCACCAGAGCCACGGCCCAGCCGGAAGACAAAAGACTTTTAAGCTCTTTTATCAGCGTTTCTCGTGACGAGTCGGCTGGAGGAGAGTGCAATTCAACTTTTTCGCAAAGCAGGTTGTCGGCCTGACCGAAGCGGCTGAATTCCAATGTTTCAGGTTTTCTCAGGGCAGTTTCGACCTGCTCTACAGCAAAATAGTATTGTTCTGGTGCTGGTAATGGAGTCAGGTCTATTACCTGGCGGAATTTACTTTCCAGCTCGGCACGCCCCTCTACGAGTGCAGCAAAAGAAGCTTCGACATCTTCTACGATTAAGCGCGCGTCGGGCCAATAATCGAGCAGAGAAAACGTCCCTGGCTCAAGCATTGGTTTTAGCTCAAAATAATCGCGAGAATCGGCATGCGAAGCGAAGTGTTCCAGCTTTCGGCTAAAAAGGGCAGCCTGGCGCTCAGGCAAGTCTTTTTCGAGCTGGGCAAGTTTTTCTATCAGTCTGTCGTGCTCGTTTCCTTCAGCAATATATTCAGTGGCGGGAATGACAAAAACGCGGTCTTTTTTATCGATCGAACGCTGGCTGGAAACTACGAATTCTTTGATGGTATCGAGCTCATCGCCGAAAAAATCAAGTCTGACCGGATTGTCGAAATCGGGCGGAAAAAGGTCGATTAGACTGCCTCTTACCGCGAAATATCCGGGTTCTTCGACGAGGTTGGTTCGCTTATAGCCCCCGGCAATCAGTTTGGTAATTATCTCTTCGCGCCCGACCGGGTCGCCGGCTTTTACGGTGAAACATTTCTGCAGCCATTTTGTCGGCGAATAGTAACGTGTCAGCAGTTCCCGAACCGGCAGGATAATCAGGCCACCGCCGCGCATTTGTGCTGACATGGCAGCAAGACAGTCATTGATTATTTCCGGATCGGTTGCGGTATGGTCATAAACTGAATCCCGCTCAGGTAACCAGCAATATAGCCTATGCTGTTGCGGGCCGAGCCAGGTGCGAACACTTTCGGCAAGTTCCCGGGCCCGGTTTTCAGAAACCGTTACCAGAACATTCAACTCGCTGCGGTTGGCCAGTGCGGCAAAAACAATAGCTGCCACCGCACCGTTCATTCCTTTCAGGCTTGTGATATTCCTTGAAAGAAATGGTTGTAAAAATTTCTCGATAACCGTTACATTTTCGTTTAAATTCATAAGCTGTAGGCCAAACGGGGTTTCCGTTTAAAAATTGCACCCTTGGGGCAGGCTGTGTATAATGGTATGTCGAAGCATAAGTCAGTAAAATCATCTTAGTCAAGAATTAAACTTGAATTGAAGACAGAAATTGTTTTCAGACTGGGGAAATAGATTGAAGAACAAACATAGAACGAATTTAAATGCCTATTTGTTTGCCAATCTGGTAATACTCTGCATTCTTGTGGTGAGTCTTTGGAACAGAAAGCCGGTATGGGACGCCACTCTGCGCTTTCCCAACCTTCTGCTGATTCTGGTCATCCTCAACAGCATTCTCATCTTCAAGAACCTTATATTTGCCAAAACCACGACCAAAAGCGTAAAAAAAGGTGCCGCAGGGCGAACGGTAAAAAATCTTGCGGCATTGCGCGGAATTGTTCAGGATTCTGCTGAACTCGACGCTTCCATCTACACAAAAGTTATCGGCAAACTGCAGACAATGGCAGGTGCAGAGGCCGCCGCATTACTTCTTCCAGAAAACAGCTATTATAAAACGCTTGTCAGCAGCGGAGAATTGCCCCCGGCCTTCGGCGGTGCCAGGTTCCAAATGCGCGAAGACAAGCTGATGGTAAAATTCCCGGGCAACCTCGGCGAAGAAGAAATCGGCAAAATTGCTTCGCGCTCAGCGGCGATTTCGTTCAAATCCACTGTTACCCGTATTGAAGCCATAATTTACCCCTTGTTTCTGAAGCAAGGGCAAATTGGATTGATGATGTTTCTAGGCCAGGAAAGCTGCAAAAGCCCGGGGTTGCCTTTTTCGAGCACCGCCCTTTTTCTCGAAACCCTGGTAACTCTGGTTGAGACAGCCTCATCCAGCGGCGACCTCCGTTACAAGGATAAATCAACCGGCCTGCTCAAGCACGATTGTTTTGCTGATTATTTCGAAACGGAAATAGAAAGGTCTGAACGCTACCAGCAGGAATTGTCACTTTTCACGGTGAAAATCAAGCTTTGCCAAGACACTTCTGCCCAGGACAAAGCGGTTTTGCAGAAAGCTGCTGCAGTTGCCCTGAAACAATCATTGCGTCGACTCGATCTTATGTTCTGCGCTGAATCAGATTGCGAATTTTTTGCCATTCTTACCGAAACCGGCGCCCAGGTGGCAGAAATTGTTGCCCAGCGAGTACAAAAATCATTTGCAAAACAGATTGAAAAAACAAATCTTGATAATAAGCAAAGAATTCTTTTCATTGGCTCGGCTTCATATCCGACCCATGCCACCCATGGGCACGGTGTTGTTGAAAAGAGCCGGGAAGCCTTGACTCAGGCCGAGAATGAAGACAAAGATTTTGTCAGCTACGGCCACACAGACTAAACAGGAGCAAATAATGAAAGACGAAAATCAGGTGAATATCTCCTTCACCCTTAACGGAAAGAAAGTTGAAACTTCGGTATCCGCAGAAATGACGGTTCTCGAAATGCTAAGGCGAAATTTCCGCCTGACTGCCGCCAAAGAAGGATGTGGGAAAGGGGAATGCGGGGCATGCAGCGTTATCTTGAATGATCAACCGATCAACAGCTGCCTTAAACTTGCCGCCAGCCTAACCTGCAATGACATTATTCTAACCGTTGAAGGGCTTGAGCAAGACCCGTTGATGAAAGATGTCCAGCAGGCTTTTGTCGATGAAGGTGCAGTTCAATGTGGGTTTTGCATTCCAGGAATGGCTCTTTCAAGCTATCATGTCCTGCAAAACAACCCACAACCTGATCAGCATGCAATCAAGCAAGCTCTTTCCGGTAATATCTGCCGCTGCACCGGCTATATGAAAATCGAAGCTGCAGTAAAAAAAGCTGCCGAAATCAGGAGAAACAAAAAATGATCAATCAGATTAGATTTTTAAAACCGGAAACCCTGAACCAGGCCTGCGAGCTTCTGGCAAACGAACCCCAGAGTATGGCAGTTGCCGGTGGCACTGATCTAATAGTTAAGGTCCGTAACGGCATGTATCCCGAGCTCAAAGCATTTGTCGACATCTCTTCATTGCCATTGAATGAAATCAGGGACAGCGGAAAATTTATCGAGATCGGTAGTGGCTGCACCATGACATCGGTTGTCGAAAATGAACTGCTGCAAAAAAATTATCCCGCACTGGTAAAAGCAGCCTCAACCGTAGGCGCTTTGCAAATCAGAAATCTGGCGACGATTGGCGGAAACAGCGCCAACGCTTCTCCAGCCGGCGACACTATCCCGGCGTTGGTCTCTCTCGAAACCATCGTTAAAATTCATGGCCCTGCCGGTTGCCGCGAATTGCCGATCGAAAAATTCTTTCTGGCACCAGGCAAAAACGCACTAGAACGCGGCGAAATCGTTGAAGCCTTCCTGATTCCGAAAAGAGCTACCAAAGGCGCATTCATGAAGCTTGGCGAAAGAAAAGCCCACGCAATAAGCAAAATCAATCTCGCCTTATCTACCTGGCAAGATGGCAATAAAACCATCTGCCGCATTGCAATGGGGTCAGTAGCTCCAACTGTTATCAGGGTTCCCGAGGCTGAAAGTTTGATTGAAACAAACGGCCTGCCGTTGTCTGATTCTCTTTTAAATCAGGCTGCTGAATTGGCGATAAAAGCAGCTCGCCCAATCAGCGATGTCAGATCGACTCAGGCTTATCGCAAACAGATGGCTGGAATTCTGCTAAAGAGGGCTCTCAAGGGAATCTGCTGATCAAAAAACGACATCGAGAAGTGCGAAAAACACACAAAACATAGGCGTGTTTTTTTCGCACTTTTTTGTTTTTACAAGCAATTGGTGAACTTTTTTCACTTTTTTAGAACCTTCTCATACTCTCCCCTATATATGCCGATACATATTATAGACGCCCTGTAGCAGGGGCGAGCAAATTGGCATTGAAATTGCTTTTAAATTATTTGGGGGGAATAGATGAAAAAGGTTGTACAGCTGATAATGATGTTTATTTTGGCGGCGCAGGCTGTCAGCCTTTTTGCAGCAGATTCCCAGACCACGTTCAACAATGGCAAACGGGCTTTTGACCTGGGGAAATATTCTGAGTCCGTGGAAATTCTCTCCGGATTTATTGCTGCCTGGCCAGACCATGAGCTAGTCCACGAAGCCAGACGAATCAAACTAACCGCCCGGGCACGCACGCTAAACGATACCATCGCCAAACTCAATCAGTCTTTGCATAAAGACCTCCTGGGCGAGCTCGAACAACTGCGCAAGGAATTTTCCGATAAAGATCTTCGCGAACCGATGCTTGCGGTTCAGTTCATTTCTGCTGGCGCAAAAGAATTTTCATGGGAAAATCTAAAGAATTTTTCAAATCAGGACTTGACTGAGGTTCTTCGCAACAAATGGCACCCAGAGCCTTTCCTAGCCCCCATTCAAGTTCTTGAATTCGTAAATTATCACGAAAAAAATTGTAAGAATCACTCCGATCCGGAATTGCTGGCGTTGATCAATTACCTGAAGGCCCAATCTCTTTGGCAATTGCTGCTTTCGCCCTTGTCACTCGAAGCAAATGCCCGTATACTAAAGACATGGGGAAATTGGCCGGTACACAACAGTCTTGACCAAGCACTTCGAACCGGGTTCAATTTCGGTAGTCCCGATATAAAAAAGAATGTCGCGTTGTTGGGGTTTCACTTCGACTGCTTCAGGCATAAGGGAGTTGTTTCAAGCAGTATTTCATCAGGCCTGAATAGCCGTTGGCTAACCTATCTTTCTGAGCGTGGAATCAACCTTCAGGAGGCCTGGTGTCCAAGGTGAAAGAAAATATTGGCAACTTAATCAAGTATGGTGGAATTATCGCACTTCTTTTAGTGGTGGGATATTTCGCCTCTGAGTTTCCAAGTTCTTCTTCGATCGACTTCACTAATATCCGCAACAAGCTGGCCGCAAATGTTTTCGAAGCAGAAACACCTAAATCACAGATTGCGACACCATCTATGGATGAACTCAAAGCCCAGCACCAACGCGAAAAACACCTCGACACCACAAGAGCACGCCAGTATGTCGAGTCAGCCACCAACGATTACTATCATGGCAGTTATGAAGAGGCCCTCAGACGACTTGAGAGGGCCAAAATCTATGACCCGACCAATTATTCAATATTCAAACTCACCGGACAGATTTTCTTCGAAAAGAACAAATTTCGCAAAGCTTTCAACAACTGGGAAAGAGCAACCCAACTACCCAATGATGACCGGACTATTTCCCGTGACATCGATGTTTTGAAAAGACTTCTACGCTACAGCCGCAATGAAATTGACAAGCTGCAGCACACTCTGAATCGCGAACCGAATAACCAGCTTGTCAGAGCAAGATTGAAAGAATTAGAAGAACAGATGAGAGAATGACCGATTCTTGCCGATAGTTTTTTCTGATGCAAGAATTACCAGAAGATTTTTCCACTTTAAAAATCAACGAACTGTTTGGTCTGGATGACGAAAACCTTGTCATCAATAGACTTTTGCCAGAGAACCTCGGCATTTGCTCCAGACGCGATTTGCTGCGGAAGTTTCTCAAAGAAAAAGGCTACAGACAGCCGGAATTTCTGGTTTCCGGAGATTTTGCCCCAATTTCAGCCTGGGCAGTTAAACGGAACCTTTTTCCAATCCTATTGAAGCCTGCAAATAATCAGGCCAATAATCGAAACATTTTTCTCTTGAAAGCTTTTCGAGAGCTACCCGAATTCTTTGAAGAAATTCAAAATCAGTCCCCGATTCTGATTGAAAGCTTTTTCCCAGCCAAGGCAAGACTCGAGGCAACCTTTTTTAATGGAGAATTGATTCTCATCGCCCAGACTGGAACCGCGCGGTCATTAAAATATCTTACCAGCTGGCGGGTTTTCCCGGTTTATCCCCCATCTCGCTGCCTGCAGGAGATAAGAAAAGCCATCAGCCTTTTCCCAGAACTAAAGGCCTTGAAAAACGTTCCCCTTCGTCTTGGATTTGCGTTCAATCCGGAGCGGACAACCCCGCTTTCGATAAATCTTGGATTCAACCGCCACGAGTATTTCCCTGATTACGGTAATCGTCTAATCGATCGACAATCTTTCGCCGAGCCAGAAAAACAACTGAACAAAATCCTTTTTTACCATCTGCCGCCAGAAAAGCTGACGAAAATAGATTCTCAAGAGCTTTGGCAACTTTTGAAAACCAGCATCAAAAAGCTGGAAATTGCAGAAACAACGGTAATTCTTCTAACTTCGAACGATGCATCGCTTTTGCTTGAAGACTCAAAAAAAGCCGACGGTTTTTTCAGGCATCTGTGTAGCGAAGAAAT
Source organism: uncultured bacterium (assembly GCA_964596185.1). Lineage (GTDB taxonomy): Bacteria > Muiribacteriota > Ozemobacteria > Ozemobacterales > Ozemobacteraceae > DYKG01. Next base: position 17,369 of record CAZQUE010000058.1, read on the forward strand.
TCGTCCGGAAAACGAAGATTAAAAAGATTTACGATAACCGTTCCAGACATCATAAAACAGCTTGTTGCCCTGAAAATGCGGGCAATACTTGTAGAATGAATAAGAGGCGGCATTTTTTATGGTCACCGACTGGCCGTCGATAGTCATACTGATTTTCTCGCCCTTTTCAATGCGGCTTTTGGCATGGTCAAAATGACGTCGGTATGTTGCGGCAGCAAATTCAATCTGTTTATCGAGTCCTTTGAATTTCTGGTTCCAGTTTCCGGAATCATAGCAACCGACACCAAGAGCCCAATCCAACTGCTTTTGCGTCGCCGATTTTTTTGAAATCAGCCCCTGTTCACACTGAAGTCGACACAATAGAACCTGAGGATTGATGCCATATTTTCGCGCCGCATCGTAAATCATTCTGGCGGGGGTCGAGCCTCGATAGGGTTTGGCGAGACAGGATCCCTTACTGTCGAGAAAGCGCTGAATATCGGCCACAGTCATGGTATTAGTGTTGGTGAGACAATGGTCAGAGATTAGATAATCTTTCTGAAACCTACTCTGCCAGGATTCGTCACCGGGGAGAGCAATTTGATGAGATTGGTAAGAAGACTCAGAGCTTGCCTGGCCAGAGCTATCTCCATCGCTTACATTCACATGAGAATCCTGGTCCTTGCTCTGGGTCAAACCACGAGGAAGAGCGATCAACTGCCCGGGAAAAATAAGGTTCGGCGTAGCAGCAATTGTTGGAATCTGGTACTTGAGAATGTGGGCCCACATTCCGCTGTCGCCGTAGTAACGCTGACAAATCTTCGACAAAGAGTCTCCGGATTTCACTTTATAATAATCCATACCGGTAATTTGATTTTCAGATACTGAATCACCAGCAACATTTGCTGTTGAGGGATCATCGGATGTAGGCGCGGTAGCTGTTGGAGCATTCGCCTGTGGTTGATTTTGAACCTGAGATTGTGCGACGGAGTAATCATTCTCAGTTAAAACTATCTGATTGTCTGCAAAAGGGTTAACGGCATTTTCCGATGAATCGTTCGCTGACGGACTTGCCTGAGAAGAGCTGCCGTCTTCTTCGGAAGGCTCGGATGGCTGGAACTTATCCATGTCCATTTCAGAAACACCGGGAGTATTGCGAAAGATTTCTATTTCCAGTTGCCTTTTGGCATCGTGGAAAGCGTCGGCATATTTCTGAATATCTTTTCGACCAAGGCCGGCTGCTTGTTGATAAGCGCGATATGCCTTCTGATAATCTTCAAAAGCCTTTTCGACTGCTACTGGAGAAGACTTAGCCTTGGCAGCTTTCAGTGGGTCCGCATTTTTCTCTCGCTTCATTTCTGAAGTTACCACAAGTGCCGCAGCGCCAAGAGCGACTCCTACCGCCATTGTCAGCAAAAAGCCGATAACGCCTCTGCGGTTACCCTTGATCATATAAGTCTCCCGGAAATTTTTCTTCATAGGTTTAATCATAGGATTTTTTTCGAAAAAAAGGTAGTGCAATTTTTTAGATTACGCATTAATTGGAAAAAAGTTTTCGCGATGGGTCTCGCGATTTATTTCACAATCAGGCTGTTTTTGCATTCTTTTTTGCCTTGACGCGCCTTATCTTTGCCAATATAATCGGAAATAAGGTACAAAAATCAGGCTTAAGAAGGTTCTTAAATGTCAAAAAGATTCCAGCCGACTCTGGTATTGATTTTATTGTTCACACTCATTTCACTGCATGTATTTGCCGCAAAACCGCTGGTTCTTTTCGATGAAGGCCACGCCCAGAAAGCTGGAAATGCCGATTGGGTAATCAATGGTGGATTTTCTGATTTTGCCGATGCTTTCAAAAAAAATGGCTGCGAAGTCAGGGCCATAAAACAATTCACCCGCGAAGCATTAAAAGAAGCAAAGATTGTCGTTTTGCCTGAACCCAATTCTGTTTATTCGTCTTCAGAACAGGAAGCACTGGTAGACTTTGTCGATAATGGCGGCTGCCTTTATGCCATTGCCGACCATGACCGTTCCGACCGCAATGGCGATGGCATCGATTCGGTCGGTGTACTTAATCAGTTTTTGCCAAAACTCGGTCTCAAGATCGACAAACGCTACTTTACCGAAGCCCCGGTCTCAGGCGACTATAAAGACACAGAGCTCACCCAGGGAGTTAAATCCGTGGGAACTTGGGGCGGAACCACGATTTCCTGTCTGGCATCCACTGCCCAGGCGCATATAACTGTAAGCAACAAAAATGGCGGCAATGCCTATATCGCTACCAACATTACCGGGCATCGTGGTGGAAAAGTTATTGCCATGGGCGACAGCTCTCCATACGACGACGGTAGTGGTGACCCACGCGACAAATTGCATGACGGTTACAATAATCCCCGCCATGACCACGAGCAGCTGGCCCACAACAGCATCAAGTGGTTGCTGAAAAAAGGTGACAGTAATCCTGATTTCCTGATGAAATCACTTATGGCAAATATTGAAAGCACCAACCGTGAACTTCAGCAGAATTTTTCGGCTGAAAAGCTTCAATTCGCGCAAAATCAAAAGAGAAATCTCTCTCTACTGCTCAACCGGAACAAACATCTGTTTCCTGCTTTTTCAGCTGAAGCCAAAGGGCGCAAAGATTTTTCACCCTTGCTGAAACAGATTCAGCAACGTGAAATATTCAATAACCTGCATCTGGATAATTAAACCGGCAATGAAAGGTTCTTTGCATTGATTTCACAATTGGACTGGTTTGTGATAGTTTAGAATCAGAAAACCTGGTTGCGAGAAAATTGTTAAGATGCTTGAAAAGTCCGTCTCTCAGAAGAATTCTATCTTTCTTGGCATAGTCTTTCTTCTTGTCGCTGGAATTACGCTCACTGCAGGCATACTCTGGAAAAATTTTGTCGAGTACACCAGCAATATCGAAGAACTGCCCGAGGTTTTCTCGGGTGTTACCGCCCAGGCCCCTTTCAATCCAAGCAACCTGCCGGGAGAGAGGGAGAGCGTGATTTTTACCTTCGTCATTCCCCGCGGCGATCTGGTGCAGTTCATGGACATGGTTCAACCCCGTCTCGATGAAATTGTCGAAAAAAGCGGCAAAAAAGCGGTCATAGACATTTCAACCGATGAAGTCGAGGTAATCAACAAAGTTGAAAGAGATCAGGCTGATTTTGGCTCCCTTTCGACAATGGGTTTCGTTAACTTTATGAACAATCGCAATATCAGAGCGGTTCTTGAAAGATACAGCGACCCGCCCAAGCGCTCAATATTTGTAGTCAGGCGTGACGACAATATCAACACTCTTGCCGACCTCAAGGACAAGAGGATTGCCTTCAAAAGCAAATATTCACTACCAGGTTATCTACTGCCGCTTGCAGAGCTAAAAACGATCGGCTTCGATCCGGCCGGCTTTTTCCAGCAGGAAACCTTTTCGGAAAACTACAGCAATTCCATTCTCGGCCTGCTGAATCATGACTATGACTGCATTGTCATAGCCAGTAATTTCCTGATGGAAGCCGATCCGTCGATCAAGGAAAAGATCCGCGTAATTCACGAAAGCAAACCCCTGCCGGGCGGGATTTACATTACCCGTAAAGACCGGAGAATGTCTTTTGAGCAAATAATTACCGGCAATTTTATGAAACTTGCCGAGACCATTTCAGCCAATGAAATGTTCTCAGGAATGTTCAAGGTGAAATACCCCGACTTATCGTCCTATCAATCACTGGCAAAGGAATTTGGCCATGGCAAGTGATTCCAGACCCGCCAACAATCAGCTTTCATTAAGCTTTCGCCAGAAAGTCGCCGCTATTTTCACGCTGTTGATTACTTTTATCATGCTTTTATCGGTCTACCTGGTAACCTATCAGGTCAAAAAAACCAGCCTGAAGAGAGCCGAAGACAGTGGCCGCCTGCTTGGCCGCATTATTGCGCTCTCTATGGGCGAAGATATCGTCAGAGACAACCTGCAGAGCATAAACTATGCCTTGAAAGAGTTTGCCAGGCTTGAAAAAATAGAATATTGCCTTATTCTCGACAATTATGGTCGAGTAATTTCCAGCACAGATGAAAAACTTTCGGGGAAATTTTTTTCCGATGCCTGGTCGAGAAGCGCCCTGATAGCCCCAGGAGTGGTCATCAGGCGGGCAGCCCGGCAGAACAAACCTGTATATGACACTTCCGTGCCGATTGAAATTGGCGGCAAGAGACACGCACTGATACGAGTCGGCTTCACTCTTGGTGAAGAGCTCGCCAGTATTCGCAGTCTGCTGGTTTACAACCTTAGTCTTGGTCTTGCACTTATTATCGGCGGCATCTTCATTGCTTACGCCGTATCTTCGACACTACTCAGCCCGTTGAATGCAATTCTTAATTCGCTTGAATCGATGCGCCGCGGCGACTATACCCAGAAAGCCCACATCGAATCACATGATGAATTTGAACAACTGGCCCAGTCTTTCAACAAACTTTCAAACTTTCTAGAGCAGCGACAGGAAACTGAAAAATTCATTTCCCGCAGAATCTGGGAGTCGGATGCAAGCCTTAAGCATCGTCATTACTCAGGAAAAATAATTTCGGCAGTCGTTGTCCATCTAGAACTGTTCAGATTCTCATCTTTTCTCGAGAGATATTCACCTTCAGAAGCGGTCGACACTTTGAATTATTTCCTTGAACAGGCAACCGAAATAATCGCCGAAAGCGGCGGCGTAATCGACAAATATGGTGATGGATCTATCACTGCGGTTTTTCCGGTAATTGCCGACGACAGGTGGCCGGCGTTTTTAAGAGCGGCCTTTGCAGCGCTTTCCAATCGCAACAATCTCGGCACACTTAATTTCAAACAATCACAGTTAGGCCTTGAAGAGCTTCAGCTACAGATTGGCATGGCTTATGGGAAAATTATCGTCGGTAATATCGGCACCAATTCAAGGAGTGACTTTTCGGTTCTGGGGGCGACGGTAAACCAGGCAAGAAAAGCAGCTGAGCTTTCTGGTCGCAGTAATGCATTTCGTCCGGTTGCAACATCTGAGCTGGTGCGCATTTCGTCCGACTTTTTGAATTTCAGCAAAATTGAAGACAATTTCAATGACGAGCGTGACTATTTTTCATTGCAAAGTTTCGCCAATCTTGCTTACTTCAAAGAACGACTCAAGAGCGCGTCGATCAGGGGAAATCTCAGCATCATATCGGCCTTTGGACTTACCGAAAGCGAAGAAGGCCTCGACTTCATTGAAGAGATTCTGCAGGACGACGAGCGAAAGCAATATCATCTCGAAGCGATAAAAGCTCTGTCAGCGGATCTTTTCGCGGGCAAAGAACGCGCGAAAACGATTTTAACCAAAATCATCGGAAGTAATCCTGATTCACAGCTTGTTGCCCAGGCAGTCTCAGTGTTGGGCTGGTCGCGCAACCAGGAATTAGTAGGCCTATTTGTCGAACTGTTTGAACATCAGGATGACCGAATTCGAGCCAACGCCGTCGAAGCATGCATTCCTCTGGATTTCACTGAGAAACGAGATCTACTCAAAAAAATGCTCAAAGACCCCGCTCCCAGAGTATGCGGCAATGCCCTGCTCGGCTTGTGGCTCGCCGACGACCAGGAAACCCTTTCATGCCTTTATGGTCTGCTTAAAGCAGATGATTCCCGAAAAAGAGCGGCCGGAGCTTTTGCAGTTTATTTTCTTGCCGCATCACGCAGGTTTCGCCGAATGTTTCCCGCTTATAGCGAAGAAAGCAGTTTTGTTGTTTTGCCGATTATCGAGAACATTCTCAAACGGCTTAAAATTATGCTCGAAAGCTCAGAAGCTTCTGAAAGAATGCAAGCACTGCGAGCTGCCGGCAAAATTGGCTTTCACGATTTTGGGCCCGCAATAAAAGAAATGATCGCCGAAGAGAACGAGCCTGAAATCCTCAGCCTTGCCCATTCGATACTGAAAGAATGGGAGCTTCACACCTCAGAAAAAGTCTGATTGAGCAATTTTTCTCCGAAAAAAATTCCGGCCAATGCCGTAAAAAACTGGATTCCCAGAACTGGAAAAAGAAGCCAGCTTACTTTTTGCGCAATCTGTAGATAATTGATTACGCCCATTCCGACTGAAAAAATAAGAGCGGCCTTGGCTATAGCCGGCACCAGATACCTGATCGGCCAACTTGATTTTCTCAGCCAGGCATAGCTGATGATGAAAATCAGATTGCCGGCAATGATGACCGGGATCAAAGGGTACATAATTGCCGGCAGATGCCCCGAAAAAAGCCCACCCACTGGACTGAGCAATCCAATCACTGCCGCATTGCGAGCACCAGCATAGCCGATCATGAAAACAAATACGGCATTGACAACCGCCCCAGTCAGCAGGTTGGGCAGACCAATCATCTGCAGAGCAAGAACCATGGCTAGAATCAAACCGGTAACTGCAATCATTTTAAGTCGATTTTGCATGGCCTGATTCTAGCACAAACCTGTAAAAAATGCTGCAACGGTACAAAAGTTGATTGACAACTGTATATAGTTGCCGATATAGTAAGTGTTTCTTTTGAGGAATGAGGATCCACATCGCTGGATTGAAGTTAACTGTCAGGAGGTCTGTAGTGGACGCCCAAATGTATTTCTGGCTAGCGCCAGTAGGTTCTTTGTTGGCATTGTTTTTTGCCTATTTTTTCTTCTCGACAATGATGAAAGCCGACCCAGGCAATGAAAAGTCCCAGGAAATTGCCGGTTACGTAAAAGAAGGGGCCATGTCTTATTTATGGGCTCAATACCGCGTTGTCGGTATCTTTTTTATCGTAGCTTTCGCCTTCTTTTCTTTCCTGGCTTTCGTTCTCAAAGTTCAGAGCCCCTGGACTCCTTTTGCATTCCTGACCGGTGGTTTCTTCTCTGGCCTGTCCGGCTATCTGGGAATGAAAACCGCTACCAATGCCAGTAACCGCGCTGCTGCAGCTGCAGCAAAATCACTGAATCAGGGCCTTCAGGTCGCATTCAGAAGTGGTGCGGTCATGGGTTTTGTCGTCGTTGGCCTTGGCCTTCTCGACATTTCAATCTGGTGGAAAGTTCTCAACTGGGTAATGGACCAGAAAGAACTTCTTTTCAAAGACAGCATGTTTGCCGTTCATGATTACATGGAAATCACCACGATCATGTTGACTTTCGGTATGGGCGCAAGCTCTCAGGCTCTTTTTGCCCGTGTCGGCGGTGGTATTTTCACCAAAGCTGCTGACGTAGGCGCTGACCTGGTCGGCAAAACTGAAGCCGGCATTCCCGAAGACGATCCGAGAAACCCCGCGGTTATCGCCGACAACGTTGGTGACAACGTTGGTGACGTAGCCGGTATGGGTGCCGACCTTTACGAATCTTATTGTGGATCAGTTCTTGCCTCTGCAGCTCTTGGCGCGGCGGCGTTCAGCACACCTGAACTGGTTCAGTATCAGCTCAACTCGATTCTTCTGCCGATGGCCATTGCCGGAACCGGCATCATCTTTTCTCTTATCGGTGTTTACGTTGTAAAAACCGATGAAGAAGCTTCACAGAAAGAACTTATGGGCGCTCTCGGTCGCGGCATCAATGCCTCTTCGCTGTTGACCGCAATCGGCAGTGCGTTTTTGACATTGAAGCTGTTGCCCGATCATTTCTACATTCTTGGTTCGATTATCACCGGTCTGATGTCCGGTATTATCATTGGCTGGGCAACTGAGTATTACACCTCCTCTGATTACGAACCGACTCAGGAAGTTGCCTCTCAGGCAACTACCGGCCCGGCTACCGTTATCATCGAAGGTATCGCTACCGGCATGATTTCTACAGGCATTCCGGTTGTTACCGTTGGCCTGGCAATCATTCTTGCCTACAGCTTTGCCGATGGCTTTACCAACCCCTCAATGGGTCTTTACGGTATCGGTATCGGTGCAGTCGGTATGCTTTCAACACTGGGTCTGACTTTGGCCACTGACGCTTATGGTCCAATCGCCGACAACGCCGGTGGTAACGCCGAAATGTCTGGAATGGGCCCCGAAGTTCGCAAAAGAACCGACGCGCTCGACTCACTTGGCAACACCACTGCTGCTACCGGCAAGGGTTTTGCTATCGGTTCAGCTGCTCTGACCGCCATGGCTCTTCTCGGCGCTTATGTTGAAGAATTGCGCATTGGCCTTAGCCGCGCTGCCAAGTTCAGCGATTCAGTCCTCGACCAGTATATTTTCCCCAGTGCAGAAAAAGCGGTTCCGATAGCCAGAGCCACCATGAACGACTTCATGGGTTACTACAACGTGAATCTGATGAACCCACTGGTTCTTGTCGGTATTTTCCTGGGCGCGATGCTGGTATTTGTGTTCTGCGCCATGACAATGAAAGCTGTCGGCCGCGCTGCTCACAGCATGGTCGAAGAAGTTCGCCGCCAGTTCAAGGAAATCCCCGGCCTGCTCAAAGGTGAAGAAGGTGCAAAAGCTGATTATGCTTCCTGTGTTGAAATTTCAACCAAGGGCGCCCAGCGCGAAATGATCACCCCAAGCCTTATCGCCATTATCGTTCCGATTCTGGTCGGCCTGTTCCTGGGCGTTGCCGGAATCATGGGTATGCTTATCGGCGGTCTTGCTTGTGGTTTTGCCGTCGCCATCATGATGTCGAATGCCGGTGGCGCATGGGATAACGCTAAAAAATACGTTGAATCAGGTCAAATGGGCGGCAAAGGCTCTGACAACCACAAAGCTACCGTTGTCGGCGATACCGTCGGCGATCCTTTCAAAGACACCTCTGGACCTTCTCTGAACATTCTGATCAAACTGATGAGCATGGTGGCCATCGTTGTTTCAGGCTTGACTGTTTCATATTCACCTAAAGTAATGTATTATTTCGGCTTCAACCCAACCGAAATCAGTTACAAGGAAGAATACAACAAGCTTCTGAGTGCCCGTGAAGTCACTCTGCCAAGTCTTACCGAAGAAGCCAAAACCACCAAAAATTCTTCGATCTTTGAAGAAGATCCCCTGATGGGCACCGAAGACATCATCTTACCGGAAAACGAAGATGGCAACATCAGCAATCCTCCAGTTAACAAGCCTGAAATCAAGGGTGGCGAAGTAAAACCGACCAACAAACCGATTGAAACCAAACCAGCCGACAAACCGGCTACAACCGGCGGATTCAGTGAAGGCTTCGAGGCTCCTGCCGACAAGCCGGCCGATGAAAAGCCTGCAACCACCGGCGGATTCTCAGGCGGTTTCGACGCTCTTGGCGGCGACAACACTTCTAATGAAGCAGCGACCGAAGAACCCGCCAAAACCGAAGGCGGATTCGACAGTCTCGGTGCTGATGAAACTGCTCCGGCTGACGACGCTTCCGAAGAGTCTAGCGAAGAAGCTCCTGCTGATGAAACTGAAACTCCCAAGGATGAAGCTCCAGCAACTGGTGGCGATTCCGGCGGATTCGAAGGTCTGTAATCGAATCGAGTAGGAAATGGGTGATTATTTCACCCATTGTCCTCTCACACCACCGTA
>CAZQUE010000059.1:0-26707 GCA_964596185.1 uncultured bacterium
TGATGCTGCCGTAGACGAGAAATCTGAAAAGCAGAAGCAGCAGGGAAAATCTGAAGATAAAGGAAGCGAGAAAGATAAAGGTCAGTCAGCTGATAAAACTTCTGAAAAAGAAATGACCAAAGATCAGGCACAGGAAAAACAGCAGCAGCAAAAGAAACAGCAGTTGCAGAAAAAGCAACAGCTTCAGAAAAAGCAACAGTTGCAGAAAAAACAGCAGCTTCAGAAAAAACAGCAGCTTCAGAAAAAACAGCAAACCAAGGATCAGACCAAAGATCAGAAAAAAGAGCAAACCAAAGATCAGACCAAAGATCAGACCAAAGATCAGGAAAAGAATACTGATAAAATTATCAAAGACAAAAATGGTCAGGCCCAGGCCGGCGAAGAAGGCTCTGAAGAGGAAGGCACTGAAGAAGAAGCTGAAGAAGCAAGTGAAAATGCAGCAGATAGCACTCGCGTCGACGGTTCTGGCAAAATTGTCAAACTGGAAGAATCAGAAGAAGCACCTGGAACCTACAAACTTCCTGATAGTAGCTATATTCAGCATCAAAACGCTTATGCCATCCAGACTGAAAATGGGCTCTATCTGCCATACAACCTCCAGGAAAAATACATGGTTGAAGACCTGGATATCGTCTTTTCTGCGGATGTCGTAACCCGCAGCTCGGCTTTTACCGGAATCTCAATCAGAAAAATCAGGTCCGATGAAAACCTTGAAGATGAAGCGGTCGAATCAGAAGAAACCGCCGATGAAGGCCTGATTATTCAGGAAGAAAAACCCCGCAATGATCAAAAAGGCGGCAAATTGACCGACGACTTCTAATCCAGTTTTGAAGTTTTGTCCCGGGGTTCGCCCCGGGACATACTTTACCAAAAACTTTCTTCAGGTTAGACTGAAATCTGCGCATTAAAAAAATAGAAGTTCTGGTTGGTTGATGACAAATATTCCAAGCTCTAATTCAGACAATGACCATGCCTTGATCCGGCGGTTGCAATCGGGAGATACGGCAGCATTCGAACCGCTTACCAAAAAATATTGGCATCAGGTTCACTTTGTTTGTTTAAAATATCTGCGTGATGCTGAACTTGCGTCAGATGCCGCTCAGGAAACATTTATCAGCGCTTTTACCAGTATTTCCAGCTTCGATTCGGCGCGAGATTTCAGACCATGGCTATTGAAAATAGCGGTTAACAAATCTCTTCGCCTGATCAAAAAAGATCAAAAGCATAGAACGCTGGCTCGGGAATTTCAGCCGACAAAATCCTCAACGACCAATCCGGGTGAAATTTTTGCCAATAAGCAGTTGATCGACGACTGTCTTGGCCGACTTGACTTTGATGAACAGATTTTGTTCGTGTTACGGCACGGTCTGGATCTGGCATACGACGAAATGGCACTGATTCTTGAAAAACCTGTAGGTTCTGTAAAAGGCGAGCTTTTTCGGGTTCGCAGAAAACTTAAAGAAATGCTTGAAAATGTTCAGGGAAAGGAGGTTGAAAACGTTGTCTGAGAAAAAATGCGATAAGCCGGGACTGCTTCAGGAATATCTCGATTCCAATGCAAACGCGGGTTTAAAGTCTGAACTGGATCGACATCTTTCCGCATGTGATGTTTGCCGAAAAGACTTTGAAGCTTACCAGCAACTTTTTCAATCTCTGGATGAGACACTTAAACCACCCTTGGTTAAGCCTGTCCCTGAACGTTTGAAAAAAATTCGTGAGGCACTCGAAAACCAAAAGATTTCAACAGCCCAACATCCCGAAAGCTGGATCGAGGGTTTTCTGGCAGCATTTACCAGGCCATTTGCCCTGGCTTTTTCGGTGTTGCTCATCGCCGGACTGGTGACCATCGTTTTCAGAAATCGCCAGACTGAAACTGTTTCACCCGATAAATCACCATCAATAGCTCAAACAACCTTGAATCTCGAAAAAAACTCTGTCGAAATAATTTTGCCGGGCTCGGGAAAAAATCTTTTGATCGATGGTAAAAATGAACGCATCGACAAACTGAAAACCATTGCCCCAGGCCTCGTTCATGAATTGCCGACTGGAGCCGCCATGTTTGTTTATGCAGGGCAGAGTCGCATAAAACTTTCCGATTCAGCAAAATTTAACATCAGCGCCAACAATTTTGAGCTTGTTCATGGGCGTGCCGAGTTCAAGCTGATCGGAAAACATGATGATTTTAAGCTTGTAACCGAATTTGCCCGAGTGCAGGTTCTTGGTACGGTTTTCTCGGCTTTGAAAAGCAATGATCACCTTTTGCTCAAACTTGACCAGGGGAAAATTTCAATCAAAACCAGCAACGGTTCAGTGATGATGCTCAATCAACCGGGCCAGAGCTGTAAAATCGATGCCGAAGGCCGATTCATTGATTCTGAAGGTTCAGCCCCAAGCATTTCGCAACCAATTCACAATGGCTCCAAAGACGTGCCATCTGATAAAAAACTTGAAAATAAAGGTGATTCCGGGCGAAAGCTTGAAAATAGCTTCTGATTGCAAGGTCTGTTAATTCGTTCCTGTAGCCAGGGGAGTTGCAGTTGCTAAAGTTGCTTCTGGCACAGCAACAGGAATTGCTTGTTCGATAACAATAGGGCTTGAAGCGGGTAAAACGGTTTGTGTCTGGACGCTACCGGTTTTTACCGGATTACTGTCGGCTGGTTTTGATATTTCGCTGCTCTGGATAAGAACGACATTGTAGAGCAGATAAAAACATACAAGCAAAACGCCCTCGGCCCGCACTATTTTCAGGCCTGTCGACATGATCGGCAAAACGCTCATGCTGATGACGACCATTATGGGAATGTGGATTCCCAGCATGTTATTCGACACACTCAAGACATCCGAACCGGGAATTCCATTGAAAGAACAGGCTACCGAGGCGCAACCGACTATTCCTAAAATATTGAATATATTTGAGCCGACGACGTTGCCAAGGGTAATTTCTGAATGCCCTTTTCTCGCGGCAACGATTGAAGTGGCAAGTTCCGGTAATGAAGTGCCGATCGCGATCAGGGTTAAACCGATAACTTCATCGGAGACGCCAACACCTCTGGCAATAGCTGTCGCACCGCGAACCAGAAGCTCAGAACCGAGAACCAGTCCGACCAATCCGCCGCCAATGAAGGCAAAGTTTTTTGCTGCGGTCGGTGTTGGGCCGTCTTCGGGGTTATCGTCTTCTTCGACACCATCTTCAGATTCTTCCTTGCTCCAGCGGTAGCTTAGATAAATATAGGTGAAAAGCATGGCGACTATTACCAGTCCTTCGTTGAAGGTGATAAGCTGGTCTGTGTGTGCCACGAACCATAGAAAAATTGCCGCGCCAATCATAATGGGGACTTCGCGGCGAATTGTCTGGCGCTGACAGGCGATTGGCTGAATCAGCGCGGCTATACCAAGAATCAAGGCGGCATTCATGATGTTTGAGCCGACGACATTACCGAGAGAGAGTTCAGGATTGCCCTTGAAAGAAGCATTTATGCTGACCACCATTTCCGGAAGAGAGGTACCCGCAGCTACGATGGTCATGCCGATGACCAGTTTACTAACTCCGAAATTCAATGCGAGGTTCGAGGCTCCCTCAACGAGCTTGTCGGCGGCGTATGAAAGAACGAAAAAACCTATAAGACAAAGAATCAAGTTCAATAGCATTTTGGTTGGCTCCTGAAAATACCTTTGGGCAATGCCGACAATTGTACGGAACTACCGCGTTAGTTGCAACTTTTTTGCAAAAAAAAAGGGCGAACCCTGAGGTTCGCCCAAAAAGTTGAGTTATTTGTCGCAAGTTGGCGAGTCAGCAAAAATACTGACATATTGCTCTACGTCGAATAAGTTGGCGAGGTAACAATTTTTTTTGCGACGATAACAAAAGTCGGGAAAATCAGGCGGATTTCAATTCTTCATGCTCCTGACGGTAGTTGGAGTCAATTGCAAAAATCTGGCCTTTTTGCACGAAACCGAGAAATCCGTCACCGATGGCGTCCTGGGGTGGGTTCGGTTGGTAGTGATATAGCCACATTTTGTTTTTGATCGAAGCGGGCAGGGTGTTTAGATCTTCGTAATGTGCATGTACACCAGATTTGAACGGGGCAGTTTCACAGTCGTGAAAGATCAGATCACATGAATCATAGAACTTGCGCATTTGATAGGGAGCGAATTGAGTGTCGGTTGAGAAGAAGACCTTTGTGTCAGAGGCAATTTCGTTAATTATCAGGCCATAGCTGTGTTGAATCATCATGCCGCTGACGACATGTACGGTTTGAACCGGAGTGAAGCGGATGTTTTCCCAGACAAATGATGAATTGATACGAACTGGTCGGCAGTCGAAGTAGTCGGTAAGATTGGCAATTTTTCCTTCTAGTGTTTCCAGCCCCCCTCTAAGGCTTCTGTTCCACAGGTCGGCCATCAATGATTGCACTGCGAACAGTTTCGGGCGCTGGCAGGTTGGGTTGAAGTAGGTCACCAGGGCCAGCCATTCCATCGAGCCAATGTGGTCTGCGTGCAGATGTGAGATGTAGACGCCGTCGATTTCCTGGCCAACGTTTGCATTGTTGATTCCGAGCTCTTCAAGAGCGAACTGGGCGTGAGTGCCGCAGTCGATCAGCAGCTTTTTGCCTGATTCTGAGATTACCAGCGCGTTGGACTGGTAGTAGTCGCGATTGGTGAATGCACTTCCGACACCTATGAATTGAATTTTAAACATGATTGGACTCCTTTCATTCTGCTGAAAATCAGCAATAGAGAATTTTTCGAAGAAAGAATGTTTCTTCGCGCGCAAATGAAGGATTCCAGAAGGCATTTCGTTGTCGGTCTGAGGCATTCGTGGTGAATCAGCCGGCCGTTGAAGGCTGCGGGTGAAGCCCAGGTTTGCGGTCAGAGCGAGAAAGATTTCTCTGGATACGATTCAATTTTACAAATTTGTTTCAAGCTTTGGCAACAATTAAAAAGCAGGTTGCGTGCCATCAGAAACTTGTGATTTTAAAAAGCAGGCTAGAGCCACCAAAAATCTTTTCTCAAGCGGGTTTGACTATGAACTCAGATTCTGTGTCTGCGACAAATCAGTTGCGACATTCTTGATTAACTGTGTCATGTTTGTCGCAAAAATCGAATCTGGTCAGTAAATATTTTATGGACTAAAGTTTGTTTAAATATGATAATCATTCCCATATTGAATGCTGAACGGGGGTAACAAATGCCGGAGAACAAGACTTTGCATCGCTGGAAATTTTATCGCTATGGTGGGCTTGACCAGGTCGGTCTGGAAACCGCTGAAGATTTGCGCCGTCTTGACCAGCTCGATCCGAAGCTCTGGGCAGCGATGACCTGTCCTACCACCAATATCGAATTTGACGAAAAAGCCCTCGAATATCTCGATACCGACAAAGATGGTCGCATCAAGATTCCTGAAATAATTGCCGGAGTCGAGTGGACCTGTAAAATGCTCAATAAACCCGAAGAGATCATGAATCCAGGGGAAGGCTTGCCATTAAGGTTGATCAACACTGAAGAAAAAGATGGTGCTGCAATCATGGCTTCTGCCAAAAGAGTGCTTGCCAATCTTGGCAAAGCCGAAGCTGAAGAAATCACCCTGGCAGACTTAGCTGATACGGTTAAAATTTTCTCGGTAACTCAGTTCAATGGTGATGGCATAATCACTGCCGACGTGCCCGCCAGTGAAGAGGCCAAACAATTGATCGGCGAGGTCATGAGCAGCATTGGCACTGCTGAAGACCGCAGTGGCAAACAGGGAATATCTCAGGAGATGCTCGATCAATTCATGAGTGATGCCCGGGCTTACCTGGAATGGTCTGCCCGGGCCGATAAAGAAGAAGATATTCTTTTTGCAGGTGAGGAAACCGTGGCCATGGCATCTGCTTATTTGGCGGTGAAAGGACGCATCGATGACTATTTTATTCGGTGCCAGCTGGCCAGTTACGATTCGGGTTATGCTCGAGCGAATGCCGCTTTGGAGCAGGAATACATCTCGCTTTTGAAAAAAAGTCTTTCAAGCCAGACTGATGAACTTAAAGAACTGCCGCTGGCGCTGGTCAGCGAAGAGGCGGTATTGAATTTGAAAGAACGGGTTAACCCGGCATGGTCGCAGGCTCTGGCTGTGTTTGCCGATAAAGTTGCGTATCCTCTGATAAACCAGCGACAAAAACTTTCAGAAGTCGACTGGCAGACGATCAAGGGCAAATTTGCCGCTTATGAAAACTGGCAGGGGCAGAAGGTTGGGTTAGCGGTCGAGAAGATTGGGCGGTCCAGACTTGAACAGATCGTTGTCGGTAGCGTTCCAGACGAAGTTCAGGTCATGATTGCCCAGGACAAGGCTTTGGCACCAGAATTCGAAGCTTTGACCAATACCGACAAGCTGGTGAGGTATTATCTTCATCTCTTTAGACTGCTGAATAATTTCGTGGCTTTTCGGGATTTTTACGATACTACCAGATCTGCAGTGTTCCAACTTGGAACTCTTTACATGGACAGTCGCAGTTGCAAGCTCTGCGTTAGGGTAACCGATATCGCCAGGCATAGTGCGATGGCCAACAGTTGCAATACCTTTCTGGTTTACTGCGATTGTGTCAGACAGGGATCTTCTGAAAAGATGACCATCGCCGCCGCTTTCACCGATGGCGATTCAGAGCAGCTGCAGCTTGGTCGTAACGGTCTGTTTGTCGATCAAAAGGGCCAATACTGGGACGCAACCATTGTAAAGCTGATCGATCATCCCATCAGCATTCGTCAGGCATTCTGGTCGCCGTACAAAAAGTTGGGAAACCTTGTTCGCGAGCAGATTGAAAAATTTGCCGCTTCGAAAGAGAAACAACTGGGTGATTCGATGGCAAAAACCGTCGATGCTACGGGAGTGGTTGCAACGGGTAAGCCTGCTGCGGCTCCTTTTGATGTGGGGAAATTTGCCGGCATTTTTGCCGCAATAGGCCTGGCTTTTGCGGCCATAGGCTCGACCATTGCCTCTATTGTCGGTGCCTTTATGGGATTGGCTATCTGGCAGATGCCTCTCGCGATTGGCGGGGTCTTGCTGATAATTTCAGGGCCTTCGATGATCATGGCGGCGATCAGGCTGCGCCGCCGCAATCTTGGCGCAATTCTTGATGCAAACGGCTGGGCGGTTAACACCAGAGCTCAGATAAATATCGCTTTCGGCAAGACGCTGACCTGTCTGGCTGAGCTGCCGCCCGGTGCAATTCAGTCTAAAGACGATCCCTTTCCTGATAAAAAGAATATCTGGGCCAAAATTTTGATCCTAATCCTGTTGGTGGTTTTCATTTTGCTGATGTGGCGCTCTGTTCCCGCCCGCAACAAGTTCAAGCAATTCCTTGGCTTTAAAATAGTCGAAGAAGCTGATATTAAAAAAGCCGTACCAGCCGCCAAAAAGAAGGCTGCATCGAGCAGGAAAACGCCGAAAAAGGCCCCGGCAACGGGAACTGCCGGATTGTAAAAGATTGCGAAAATAAAAGGGGCGAGCACGCTCCTTCCCTGAAGTCTGATTGAAAAGATTTGCCTAATTCGAATTGCTGCTTATATTTTTAAGTAGAGAGTACAAGAAGCGGGTTGAGTCTGTTTCAGGGAGGGGGCTGCCATGATATCAGGGATATGTTTCACTGGAACCGGGCCTATTCTGGTTTTGACGACCTACAATTCCTTTACCGATGAAGAATTGCTCAAAAAATTCAAATCAAAAGGCATCAAGAAATTCATTGTCTACGAAGTGCCGCTTGAACAGGTTAAACAAAAATACGGTGCGCATTATGACATAGTAATGAACGATTTGAAGCAGGAAAACGATTTGCGGGTGCTCGATTACGACGGACATCACGTCTTCTATCAGTTTCCGCTGAATGAGTTGAAGCAACCGGCCATTTATGATGAAACCGCCTGAGAATCTCTGTTGCATCAGGGTCAAAAGTTTTTAGATCCTGGTGCTCTTTTTATCTGGCAGATAGTAACTCAAAGGCTTTGTTGGAGTCTGCCATCCCAGCTAACTGATAGCGTGGCATTTTAACTCTTTGCGCGGTTGCCGGGCATAAAACGATGGGAATCTGTCTTGCCTGTTTGGAAAGCTTTTCCATCTCTGCGGCAACATTCACTACTGCGCCGGTTACCGTGTATCTTTGCTGGCCCTGCAGATTGCCCATGGATCCCATCAGAAGTTCACCAGTGGCGATGCCGAAACCATTGGCGACGGTGAATTTTTTCGATTGAATTCTTTGCTGGTTGAAATAGTGCAGGGCGTCAATCATCTCAAGCGCTGCTTCTGCTGCTCTCTGAGAAGGATGCGCTTTCCCTAGTTCGGGTAGAAAGACGGCCATTATTGCATCGCCAATGAATTTTTCGATACTTCCAGAATGCTTTTCGATGACTGTTTCCATTTGGGTCATGTAGTCGTTGAGCATTTCGACGATTTCTTCGGCTGAATTCTGTTCGGTTAGAGTGGTAAAGCTCCTGATGTCCGAGAACAAAATCGTCGCGTTGATTTTGGTGGCGTTAACCGAGCGTTTATCGGAAATAGCTTCTTTGGCAAGATTTGAAAGAAATCGACTCAAATATTCTTTTTCTTCCAATTCTTCAGCCATGGCGTTGAAGCTTGAGAAAAGCCGCCCAAGTTCGTCAGGCTGTCGTGGAGGCAGCTTGTTTTTAAAATCTCCCGAAGCAATTTTCGTTACTGCATTACGCATCAGGTCGATTGGCCGGGTAAAAAAGTGGCGAAAATAAAAGGTTAAAACTAAAAGAATTATGGCGATGTAGGCCGTGGCAACGACTACTGAGCGCGAAATTATTGACGAACTTTCAGCTGAGCTGGGTTGATAGTGTAGCGCTAAGACAACCCATTCGAGCTCTTTTAATCTTCTTCCGCGCAGAAAAAGCTCGCCGTCTGCAAAAGGAATTCTATGCCTGAGCTCTTCGTTTTCCTGGGCGGCCGCCTCAAGAATTGAGGCAAGTTCTGGTTTGCCTTCGCCCCATGTCGGTGCAATGGATGAGTAGGGGCCGATATTGATGTAGAATACAAGCTCAGGTGGCGTTTGTTTCTGTTGTTGTTGGAAATCATCTAGAAGTTCTCTGATGATACGGTTGCGGTCAATTACTAGGAAGAATAGCTTTTGCGCATCATAATTCCGGTTATACTCTATATTGTTGAGAATCCAGACTGAATGTTGTCCTAGATTGAACGGCTGAAGCTGCATTTGATTGATTGAATTCTGATACAGTTTGGTGCGGTCAAAACCTTCAGATAAGCTGTCAAACGCCAGACTTTCAATCATTCCACTGTTTTTATTGCGTGGAAGAAAATTGGGTAGGTTTAAATTTTCAATTGAAAACTTGGCCAGGGCCAGAAGTGCAGTTTTCAGGTTTTTTTCTACATTCCGGTCGTCGGCTTTTCCGGTGTCGGTAACTCTTATGTTGCCGCCGGGTTTACATACGATGGTGTTGTAAATTCGTCGGTCGCGAATTGATCTCAAGGCTTTAACGAATTTTTCCTGATTTCCTTCGCCAAGCTCGTTATATATTTCCTGGTAAAGATACATACAGTTGAAAATGTCTGAAAGGCGCTCTTCAATGCCGTTCTCAGCTTGTAAGAAACGAGTTTCCAGTTCTGAAAAAATTTGGGTTTGCTGAACGAAATTTTCAAGACTGGCTCTGGTAGCTTCCTGGAAAAGCATTCCAGATATTGGAAAAACCAAAGAAAATGCCGTGATCGCAAGAAATTGTTTTTCTATGGCAAAATTGAATGAATTGTTGCGTTCAGAAATCTTGAAGATAAGGATGAAAAAAAAGAAAATGCCTGTAATCAGTATTGAGATTGCCGCTTTCTCTGTTATGAGAACCGGTAGATCGGGGATTCTTCTCTGATGAAGAACATAAAAACGATTTCGGAATTTTGAAAAACCTGGGACCTCGGCAAAACAGTAGCCGTATTTACCCACAATAAAAGACCCTGAAGAAGATTCCTTTGACAACTTTTCAAAAGCTTTGGCTGCTTGATTTTGACCAAACTTCATCAGAGATTTTTTGATTTTTGCGGCGGTTCCGACCATTTCAGGTATTGCTAAAGCCTGCGACTTCTTTGCAATTGTTTTTTGATACCAGTTCTGATCCAGGTAGGTCGATTCCGGTACAAAAATGAAATAGCTGCCTTGAATATTTCTTACCTCTTTTTGCGGTTCGAGAAGCCTGGAGGCAATTTGTGAATGAGATTTGGCTGGATTGCCTTTAAATTTCAGGCCAATGAATAAAATTCCTTTTCTACCCATGAATTTCAACGGCATGGCATTTTGAAAATTTGGAATATGATG
This sequence comes from uncultured bacterium, assembly GCA_964596185.1. GTDB lineage: Bacteria > Muiribacteriota > Ozemobacteria > Ozemobacterales > Ozemobacteraceae > DYKG01. Next base: position 10,311 of record CAZQUE010000059.1, read on the forward strand.
AATCTTGATTGAGTTTTCAAAAAGTTTGTTTGAAAGATATTCTGATTCGTGACGCTCTGAAACAGTCAAATTACGGAAACGACGTATGGAAAAAAGTTCAGTAGCTCTGTGAATGTCATTCTTTTGATCTTCTCTGATGTTCTTCGCAAAATACGTTTGATAATTTGAGTCAAGCAACATGATCATTGAATTGGAGCGCAGATGGTTGTCAACTTGACTGTTCAGGATTCGGATGTTTTTGCCTCTATCTTGGCCTAACATGTTCAAGGTCGAGAAAACGCATTGTCTGAGCTGTGCCACCGGTTTGGAGCGTTCGTTTAAAACAGGGATGAATTCGCGAAGAGTTGATGCAGTTTTATCCTGAAGAAGTTGCTCAAAATGAGCTTTTTGTTGAAAATAGCCCAGTAGGTTGAAAACAACCAGCAGCAGCGTGATTGCTGCTACTGAAAATTTGAACAGGCTTTTTGGTAAAATCTTCAGCATGAATTTGTCTGCCTAAGTGAATATATCTGCACCGATTGCAGCTTTCCTTTTATTGATTCAATCTTTTCCATGGCAAATTCAAAACCATCAGGCGGCTGACTGGTTTGGGTTGACGAAAGAATGGCCGGTCTACCATCCTTGGTTGCCAGTTTTTCCAGTCTGGCAGCTAAATTAACTGTGTCTCCGATGATTGTATAATCAAGACGGTTGCGAGTTGAGCCGATGGCCCCATAGATAACTTCTCCCAGGGCAATGCCTATGCCGCAGGAAAATTTCAGTTGGTCGGGAAGATTCTCCCTATGCTGCTTGATTTTTGTGACGATTGAACATGCGCAGGCAATTGCATTGGCGATAAGGATCTCTGCTTCTTCATCCTGGAAGGAGCACATGACCGTGTCGCCGATGAATTTGTCGACTATTCCCTGGTGTGACCTGATTTCACCTTCACAAGTGGAGAGAAACAGATTCATCAACTGAAAAGATTCTTCTGGTTTCAGCTTTTTTTCAAGTTCGGTAAAGTTTCTCATTCCTGCAAACATGACTGCTGCTTTCTTTTTTCTGGTTGGAGTCGATTTTGCAGAAGAGCTGCTTTGAATCAAATCCTGATTGAGAAACTTTTTCATATCTGCTTTTTCTTTAAGGCTTAAGGACATTTTGTTGAAGCTGGCGCCAAGTTGCGCAATTTCATCTTTGCCCGGGCAAAGCAGAGTTTTTCCCAGGAATCCCTGACGAACATCAGTAACAGCCAGGCTGAGTTCTTGAATTGGTGTAAGCAGTCGCTGGTTAAGCGTTTTGAAAGAGTAATGGGCCGCCAGAATTGCCAGTAAAATTGTTGAAATCAGTGAAAAAAGAAAAATCTTCTGCAGATCTGCCCTGTCCGTTTTCTGCCTTGTCACTCCGACAATTGCCAGTTTCAGGCTTGAAAATGTTTTTCCCAGAACGAGAAATTCCTGCCCCCGGTAAAAAAGTTGTCGAGTGAATTCCTGACCTGCAAAAGCTGCCAGATCAAGAATTTCTTTGACGGCATTCGACTTGGGCAATGGCAATGACAGACTTCTGTCTATTCCTTTAATAAAGATTCTGGTATCGGGAAAAGATGAATTATTGAAAGCCTTGAAAAATAGATAACGATAAACATCGGTTTTGTTGAAAACCAAAGTTGCCATTCCGGTTACTTTTCTGTTTTTGTCATAAAGTAGCCTCGAAAAAAGAAGTGTCTCTTCATTGCCAATGCCAAATTCAATGAAAGTGTCAAATTTAAACGATCGATTTAAAAAGCCCCAGGATTCTGATAAAACCATTTCACTGAACTGCTTTCGCATGCCTGCAAAATCGAACCCGTAAAATTTTAGCTCCCATTCAAGTAGCCCGAGCAAAAAACGAATCTGGACTGATTTTTTTACCTTGTCATTGTTTTTTGCGTAATAAATACCGGCATTTGGAGTCAGTAGGAAGACCGATTGACAGCCTGTCTTAGCATAAGTGTCGGCAATTTTTCTGGCGGTGCTGTCAGAAAATTCGAGGGTCTGAAACCTGTTGTCAAGGTCAGTCAACAAGTTTGCCTCAAAATGAATCAGATTCTGAATCGTTTTTTCTTTGATTGAATCTATCTTGATTCTTGTGGCCTTTATACTGTCCTCTGCGTCAATTCAGGCAAAAAATACTTTTTCCAGTCGCATCGATAGATATTTTGTTTTCGGCACCAATCTGGCCTGGTTCAACAACAACTACGGTTGTGATCTTGGTACCAATCATGCCGAAGGAGGCTGGTCGCCAACCTTCAATCAGGAACATTGTGAAAAGGTTTTCGCCAATCTCGAGAAAATGGGTTGTCCAGTTGTTAGAATCTGGGCTTTTGAAAGACAGGAAGGACTGACATTTACAGCTGATTTAACCTCAGACCCCAAATACCCTTACCATGAAGTCACCGGACTCGATCATAAGTTTATGGAAAATTGCCGCTTCCTTATGGATTGCGCCGCCCGCCACCGGGTTAAAGTTTACTGGTCGCTACTCAATCACCTGATTCGCGAGGAACAGGACGGCAGGCACATGCGCATCATTACCGATGCAAAGGTGCGGGCCAGTTATATAAAGAATGCGGCCGTTCCTTTTGTTAAAGAGTTTGCAAAACACCCCGCCTTTTTTGCCGTCGATATTATGAATGAGGCAGACGGTGCCATTGGCGGAATTGATTTTTTGAGCGGTGGTATGAATCCTAAACTTGGCTGCACCTGGAAGCAGATGCGTCTCTTTATCAAAGAATGTGCAGCCGCTTTTCACGCGGCGGTACCGGGCATCAAAGTAACCTGCACCAGCGGTTGGCACGAATATAAGAATGTTAAGGCCGGCAGATTTTCCGGTCTTGGTCTCGATTTTTATGACTGGCATTCTTATAAAGACGATCCAGATCTTCCCCATGCCCGAGATTTGAAACTTGATAAACCGGTGGTTATCGGTGAATGTGGTCCAAAAACCCAGGAGCCTGATTCAAATTACCGATTGCAGGGACAAAACTGGCACAGGTATTTACAACAGGCAAGAAAAGGCTATGCCGGATTACTTACCTGGTCCTACGGCAATCAGGGGCAGGCTAGCAATTTTGTCATGGTTAACGATGATCATTCATGGAGATCCGGGGCAAAATTCATTTATCAGGCTACTCGTGGGTCGATGATCCCCGATGCCGGCCCTTTGCTGCTTTCTTCTGCAGAAGCTGCTGCGTTGAAAAGAATAAACAATGTTCTGAATGCCGTGATTGCTTTAAAAGAAATGTCGCGGGCAACTTTTGCTTTGAATCCGGCACAAAAACGGCTGGTATGGCTTGGCCAGGAAACGGAGAAATACTTTCCCTATCTGAACCCGAAATACGCGGTATTCAGTCTCACCCGTGCCATTGAAGAAGTCGTTCTGGCCGGTGAATGGGAAATGCGCAGTCGCACGGCCGGTTATGCCGCGCGAGTGAGTGAATTGCAAAAAATAGCTGCCATCCTCAGTGGCGCAGTTGGCAGCATTAAATTTTCCAGACTGCAGCAAGCTTTGGAAAAGCTGACCAAATTTTTGCAGTCAGATCCCGAGATCGCTCCTGACAGTGAAGTTTCGCCTTTTGATGTCGGTTTGATCGGCATGGATAATTGAACATGCATCAATCCTTTACCTGGATCGACTGGCTTGTAGTTGTGCTTTATCTTTGCTTTACCACCTGGGTCGGTCATCGTCTTCGCGGCGAACAGAGTACCATCAAGGATTTTTTTCTTGGCGGAAAAACCTTGCCCTGGCAAGCTGTGACCGGTTCAATGATCGCTACCGAAATCAGTGCGCTGACCTTCATTGGGGTTCCAGGGACAGTGTTTGCAGTGAATGGGGACTTTACCTACCTGCAATGGGGGCTTGGTTCGATTATTGCGCGTTTTATGGTCGGGTACTGGATAGTGCCACTGTATTATGAAAGAGAAATCTACAGCCCCTATGATTATATGGGCAACAAGCTTGGTAATAAGATCAAAGGCCTGGTTACCTTTCTTTTTTCACTCGGCTCGGTATTAGGTCAGAGCGTTCGCGTGCTGGTTACCGCAATTATTTTGAGCGTCGTTACGCCTCTTTCAATTGAATGGTGCATCATTGCCATTGGGCTTTTTGCCATTGCCTGGACACTGATGGGAGGCATGCGCACAGTAATCTGGACCGATGTGGTGCAGTTTTTTCTATTTGTCGGGGGCGGAGCAATTGCGTTGGTCTGGCTTGTTTTTGGCGTAAATGGCGGCTGGAATCAGATCGTCGAAAGCAGCAGTCATGCCCGGGTCATTCACCTAGAATGGAAGGGCGCGAAGCTCGAGCGAACTGAATTTACCGTTAAAGATGCCGATGTCAGCAAAAATCTCATCGTTCTCGAAGCCAATCGAGACGGTGATCCAACTCTGGTTGGCGAGGTTTTTGAAGAGAATGGTAAAACAATGGTCAGGGCCGATGGACAGGTAATTGAAGCCAGACTGGAGCTTAAAGACAAAATGAAACTCCTTGATTTGCGAATTTTTGATCCGCAAACCGGAAAATTTCTGATTTACACTCTCTGGATAGCTTTGCTGGCCATGCCGTTTCAGAATTTCGTCGCTTTCGGCACCGACCAGCTCATGGCGCAGCGCATGTTTTGCTGTAAATGCCCTGAAGATGCGAGAAAAGCAATAGTGTGGAGCAGCGTTTCTCAGCTCATAACGGTTTTGATGCTTCTGGTCAGTGCCGGGCTTTATGCCTGGTATCAGCAAAAGCCGATCACAACCGATGAGTTTATGCTCTTTGCTAAAGACACCAACTATGTTTTCCCGGTCTGGATAACAAGAGTGCTGTTTCCAGGCTTGTCGGGCCTGCTGATCGCCGGTGCTTTTGCCGCTGCTATTTCCAGTCTCGATTCGATTCTCGCGGCTCTTTCGCAGACCACGATGTCGATTCTTTACGGCCGTGACAAATTTGAAGAGACTGGCGATTCGACCAGCATGGTCTGGAAATCTCGCTTTATGGTAATAACCTGGGGCTTGGTGCTTTCTGGGTTTGCAATTGTGCTCAATCAAATTTATCAGGCAGGTGAGAAAGATCTTATCGGTCTTGCCTTCAGAATGGTTTCTTATACTTACGGTCCAATGCTGGGAATACTTTTGCTGGCGATTCTGCCAGTGCGCTCTTCAGTAAAGGGAATCTTTGTGGGTACTTTTGTGTCTATTGGAATCGTCGCCCTGATTTTGCCGGATGCCTTCAATCTGTTGAAGCTCGCGGGCATAGATCTTTCGGCCTGGCAGATTCAGACCTCGGTTCCATTTCCGGTTTTTTACCCGATCAATGCAGCAATAACCTTCTTCTTTGGCTGGATATTCGCGAGAAATAGCGGAAGCCCAGATAAAAAAACAGTCTGAACTTTGGCCGGATCAATAAATTAAAAGGTCGTTTGAAAGTGTGCCGAATCACTGCTTTAAACGACTTTTTTCTTTTCCTTTTCGCTATTGGCTTTTGAAAGAAGCGGCAATTTTATCCAGCTCGGATTCAAGCTCGTCTTTCTGCACGAATGGGCAGCCGCCCTGAAGTGCATAGTAGAACCTGGTTCCGGGAAAAACATAGCTTTTCAAAAAGTAGCCATTGCGTTTTTGGCCATCAAAGGCTATTGCCCGGCCAATGATGCCTTCGCCAGAATATTCGCCCTGACTGATAATTTCAGGGTTCTGCATATCGTTTTTAAAACGTTCAATGTAGCTTTGCACGAACTCATCGAAGCTCTGGTCGCCTTTTTGATGTACTCTGACCTGCAGACCGTATTTTCCTGATTTATGGGTGATATCAAGTTTAATCAGGTTGTTGCTGCGGGCCGAAGGTGAAAATTTCCAGTTTGCATCAGGTTGTTTCAGGCTATAGCCATTGAAAAGATCCATGTATCTACCGTTTTCAAAAGTAATGTCGGACTGATGGGCAGATTCTTCAGCTTGCGTCGCCGGCGTATTTTTTTTCTGAGCATTGTTGAACATGATGAAAGCCATGGCGGCCAGTAGAAACACTAGTCTGACGATAAGTCTGGCCATATTTTTTCCCCTTTGAGTGAAATCTTTTTAACATTATGTTATGACCTGGCCAAAATGTAAAACAGAGAATTATCAAAAAGAATAGCAAACAGTCTTGAAAAAGGGGCAATACCTCTGTATTGTGATTTGCAAATTCTGTGCGCAGAATTTGTGCCCGGTTTTCGGGTGGCATAAACAAAAGAGGTAAACTGCCTATGTGTTCGATTTTCGGCATTCTGAACATTAAATCCGATGCAGCTGCGCTGCGAAAAACCGCTCTTGAGATGTCTAAACGACTGCGGCATCGCGGACCGGACTGGTCTGGTATTTACAGCTGCGATAGAGCGATACTTGTGCATGAACGTCTCTCGATCGTCGATCCCGGCAATGGGGCGCAGCCTCTTTATAACCCTGAAAAAACTCATGTTCTTGCGGTTAACGGAGAGATTTACAACCACAAAGAGCTCGAAAAAGAGCTGAAAGTCGATTTTGAATTTCAGACCAAATCTGACTGCGAGGTTCTACTGGCCTTGTATAAAGAAAAAGGCCCGAATTTTCTCGATGAAATAAACGGCATTTTTGCCTTCATACTTTATGATTCAGAGCAGGATGCATTTCTGATCGGTCGCGATCATATCGGCATCATTCCTTTGTATACCGGGCGTGATGAGCACGGCAATCTTTATGTTGCCTCAGAAATGAAGGCTCTGGTGCCGGTTTGCAAGACTGTCGAAGAGTTTCCCCCCGGCCATTACCTGTGGAGCAAAGATGATCAGTTAACCCGTTATTACAGTCGTGACTGGGAAAGCTACGATGCGGTAAAAGATAACAAAACGAGTGTTAAAGAGCTGCGCAATGCCCTGGAAGACGCAGTAAAAAGACAATTGATGTGCGATGTGCCTTATGGCGTTCTTCTTTCTGGTGGGCTCGATTCTTCGGTTATTTCCGCAATTACCAAGATGTACGCTGCCCGTCGTGTAGAAAACGATTGTTTAAGCGAAGCCTGGTGGCCACAGCTGCATTCTTTTGCCGTAGGTCTGAAGGGCTCACCCGATCTGGCAGCGGCCCAGAAGGTTGCTGACAAACTCGGCACCATTCATCACCAGATTCATTTTACCGTCCAGGAAGGCCTGGATGCCATCAAAGACGTTATTTATCATATTGAGACCTACGATGTGACGACAATCAGAGCCTCGACGCCAATGTATCTGATGGCACGCTACATAAAGGCCATGGGGATAAAAATGGTTCTGTCCGGCGAAGGTTCAGATGAAATTTTCGGTGGTTACCTGTATTTTCACAAAGCCCCAGACGCACGTGAATTTCATGATGAAACAGTGCGAAAGCTCAAGAAGCTTCACCTCTACGATTGTCTCAGGGCTAACAAATCCATGGCCGCCTGGGGCGTTGAAGGCCGGGTTCCCTTTCTCGACAAGGAATTCATGGATGTTGCGATGCGTTTGAATCCAGCTGACAAAATGTGTGGCAATGGCAAAATCGAAAAGAAACTGCTGCGTGAAGCTTTCGGCAATCTTCTTCCCCATGAAGTTGCCTGGAGACAGAAAGAGCAGTTTTCTGATGGAGTAGGGTATTCATGGATAGACAGCTTGAAAGAACTGGTTGAAAAAGAAGTCACTGATCAGATGTTTGAAGCTGCATCATACCGGTTTCCGCTGAACACTCCGCTCACCAAGGAAGCTTATTATTACCGCTCGATCTTTGAGGAGCATTTTCCCGGTGAGGCTGCCGCCAAATGTGTGCCTTACGAAAAATCTGTTGCCTGCTCAACGCCAATCGCGCTTGAATGGGATGCCAAGTTCAAGGAAATGGCCGACCCATCCGGTCGCGCGGTAAAAGACGTTCATCAGCAGGGCTATTGAATCAGTGGGTCAGGTTATTCAAGCAGTTTGATGACTTTGTCGAGAAAATCGCCTGATTTAACCTGACCATGAAGCGATTTGAAGCGCAGGCTTGCTGCCATTTCGGCTTTTAGTTCTTTTGCATTGCCTTCTATTGAAGAAATTGAAGCAATTATCATTTCAAGGTTTTCTTCGTTGATAAATTTTATCAGTTTCTCTTCAAGCAGGTTTTTCTGAAAGCTTCTGATAAGCTCGTCCCATTTGGTTGCCTGAGAAAATGCCAGCCCTGAATATTCAGATTCTGGATAAAAATTTTCGGGAAAATAGATGGCGATGCCTTTGGCATTACGGCATTTCAGGCCGCTCGTGCCGTTGGCAACAACCATGTCGAGGCAGGCGGTCTGTAATCGGTTGGCAACTTCGTTGAATGCCGATGTTGGAATTCTTTCTCTGAGCAGTTCGATGAAATGCAGCAGGTCAATATTGGTGGGATAGGCGAAGTTCTGCACTTTTTTCAGAGCCTTGGAAAATTCGGTTTCATAGGCTCCGGCGAGACAGAATTCGCAAAAGCTGTTCAATTCTTCTATAACCTTGTCTATCTTGCTGCAATCGATCGATGAATGGCAGGTCGATTTAAAGCCGCCAACATTGTATGAAAGAGCGTATGAGCTGACGATTTTTTCGCAGAACTCCCGCCGGGTGTGCTTTTTAAGCCAGGTGCCGAGGATCATGTGATAGGGGTAGCCTTCGGCTGGTTCAGTTTCTTCGGCGCCATTGATATAGTCGACTGACTTTCTCACGGCATAGGCGACTTCAAGCATCTGCATCAGGCAGGCGTCAAAGCACAAAACATCGAGATTTTTTCCCAGCATGGCTTTGATTTGACTCATCGCCTGACCCAATTGTGCCGTGGTTATATGATTGTTTGAAGAATCATCGTAGGATATTCCCTTGAGAAACTCGCCCTTATTTTTTTGCCAGCCCGAACCGTGGTTCCAGATTACCAGACAATAGTGTTCGGCCGGATACATCTGCACCGATTTGCGCACAAATCCTACCAGTTCACGATAATCGCCCATGTCGAGTTCACCGCAGTCAGCAAGTTTCTTTTTCTGGCCAAGTGCAGTTAAATAGTAAAGTTCTGCCGGACCGTAGGCGCGGTCGATCAATACTACGACATTACGCCAGCCATTGCTGCCGCACGCCGGGTTGGCCATTTCGTTGAGATCGTTTTCGCCGAAAGAATCGAGGTTGTTATCTGCGTTAAGGTAGACCATGAAGGTCCACTTTTTCTGCTCGGCAAGCTCGCCGGCCCAGGCAAATGAAGAAAAGCCCAAAAGAACGAGAACTGCAAAAATATAAAACCTTCTCATATTCTCTCCTGATTACAACTTTATTAATTAATTGTAACGTAAAAACTGGGTGAAGCGTCAAGGTTTACGAACTTGAAGATAATTTTTGGGCCAGACTCAATAGCGCTTTTACACTGTAGTCTTCACGACTGTGAATTGAGTCGAGGGCCCATTGGTTAGTGCGTTCGGGCAAAAATGCGTTGCAGTAGCTGCATTTGTTAAAATCCTGATTTTCGGCCTGCGCCGGTGCTCCGCAGCCTGGGCAATGAGAGGCTGAGAACGAAAGTTCCAATCTGGAAACAGCCTGGGCATTTCTTCTGAGGATAAAATAGCTCACTTGCCCTTCTGGCCTGCCAGTGGAAAAGTTTTTCCGATTGCCTATGATCGATGCGGGAACACTGCTCCATTTAATTTCGATCAATGCGATTTGTTCGTTTTCTTCGCGGGCAATTGCCCTGGGCTTGATAAGCCCTGTGACACAGGAAGAATGAAATCTCCTTATGCCAGATGGCATGGGTTTTACAAGGTCAGAAATCTGCTGTGAAAATTTTTCTGTGGCGAGGCTGTTTAATTTTTGTGTTACTCCTGTTTTCTCTGCTTCTCTTAAATTCCAGAAAACGATGCTGCTGATCTCGGCAAGTTGTTGAAGGCAGAAGCCACGATCGATGCTCTTCAATTCTGCAAAGCCGGGAGGAATGGATGCTGAGAATGCTTGCAGGTCAAGTTCCTGTGATATATTGGTTAATACCCAGTCATATTCTCCCGAGCGCAAAAGCGCACCACAGGCTTCGCACTTAGCCAGGCGGCTTTTCTGCAGCAGTTTTCCGCAATTAGGACAATTACCTTCGATCAGACCAGCTTTATTTATAGTTCTTGAACCGATTCGGCGAATAAAAGTCCAGATTTCTGAGAAAGACTGCGGGCGTTTTTTGCCGTCGAGAATCCTGCCGGTATTTTCATCTTCGCGATAATTGCCGGCGCGAACGTTGAAAAAAAGATGCACCACATCGAAGTTTTCATCAGAATAATGACCTACAGGGTAGACTGCGAGAAATTCTATTTTATCGATGCGATCGATTATTTTTCTCTCCTTCATCTCCTGAATCTGGTAGCAGAACTGCGCAAAAATTCCATCAGAGAGAAAGGCTGAAGCATGAGCAAGATCTCTTTCCATCCATGCCTGCTGAATTTCCAAAAATGCCTTTTTGGCTCTGGTAATGAGTTTTTCTTCCGCAAAAGCCGGATCTTTGGTCTTCAATGGGTTCAAAGAAGTCTTTGGCAATTCTGGCTGCAGATATCTGGTGTTGGCTCTAAGCCATTCTTTTATCATTTTCTTGGGCTCAAAAATTGCGCAAAGCACTATCACTCCGAGAAATGATGGCAAAACAACGAAAAGCAGGATAAAGTCCATGGCCGAGGGCTGGAAAAAGCTGTCTCCACCACCAGACATGCCTGGCCTGCTGCCGCTGACCGCACTTCCACCGGCCCCACCGGAACTGGAAGGTCGGCTGGAGCTCGGACTCGAATAGCTGTGCCCGCCGCCGGCCCGCGCTTGCAATACTTGTTCGCAACAAAACAGCAGGGCCAGAAGCGTCAGCAAAAATACCAAAGAAAAAAAACGTCTGGAAGCCATGGTCAAATCATAACCTTATCCGGCCTGATTCGTTAGTTTTTTTTCGCTACAGCAAACCTATTTTTTCATGTAATTGATGCCGAGAGCCTGCAATATCGCTGAGATTATGAAATTGAATGGCTTGTTGAAGTGGGGCAGGAAATAGACATCGGTGGTAGCAAGCTCAATAAGGGTCATCTGCTTTTGAATTGCCAGCGACAGGTAGAAGATGCACTCGGTATGCGAGGCTTCTCCATAAGAGCCGATCTGGGCTCCCAGAAGGCGCAGGCTGTTTTTGTCGAAAACCAGTTTGACGCTGACTTCTTCAGTGCTGCCCATGAATTCAGGCCTGTCGTTGTCAGAATAGTATGAGCTGGCGACGTCAAAGCCGGCAGCTTTTGCAGCTGCTTCGCTAAGGCCCGTGCTGGCGAGCTTGTTGCCGAAGGCGCAAATAGCGTTGGTGCCGGCGATGCTTTCAAGTTTCACCTGTTCGATGCCGTTAATCTGGCTTGCTGCAACTACTCCGCCTTTGACAGCATTTGTGGCCAGAGCGACGTGGCGATGAGTGCCGGTGGTGGCATGATGAATCGCTGCTGAATCACCGATTGCAAAAACATCGGGTATCGAGGTTCTCATGCCTGAATCGACGATTATTGCGCCGTTGTCGAGTTTTTTTGCTTCCGGCAGCAAATCGGTATTTGCTCTGAAACCAACGCATTGCACGACCAGATCAGCATCAAAAGTGCCCTTGTCGGTAATAACCTGCTTAACCCTGCCGTCATCGTCGCCATTGTAGCCGGTAACTCTGGTTCCGAGAACAAGATTTATGCCTTCTTCCTTAATGTCCATTTCAAGGCGGTCAGTAAATTCGGTGTCGAAATAGGCCGGAACAACGCGCTCCTGCAGGTCGATCAGCGTGACCTTTTTGCCCTTCTGGTGGTAGGCTTCGGCAAGTTCGATGCCGATATATCCTGCACCGACAATGGCAACGCTTTCGATACCTGGTTCAGATGCCTTGTCGATCAGGTCGGCGGCATGCTGAAAAAGTTTGCAGATGTAGATGTTCTCAAGGTCTTTGTTGGTAACCTTGAATTCAATCGGCCAGGAACCGGCGGCATAGATTAATTTGTCGTATGCGGCCTGCTGCTCTTCGCCTGTCTCTATGTTTCGGGCATAAACCACCTTGTTTTGGGTATCGACCCGGATGACTTCAGTTTTCATGTGAACGTTTGCGCCTAGTCGTTTAAGCTCGTCGCAATTCGAGTAAAACAGGTCGTTGACGTTTTTGACGATACCGCTCACAGAGAGAGCAATACCGCAGCCGAGAAAGGAAATGTTGTCGTTGCGGTCGAAAGCCGTCACCTGATGATTCGGGTTTTGCGCCAGCAAGGTCCTGATCGCTGAGGTTCCTGCGTGATTTACTCCGATAACTACGATTTTTTGTGCCATTTCCTTTTCCTTTCAAAAAAACAAATTTGATACCAAAATAGTATACAATTGATTGGGCTGAAATTCAACTTTTTTGCCTGATTTTTTGCCAGCGAAAAAAGAGCCTGATATAGGCTTGTTGATGTTCTGTCTTTGAATTGATATCTGCGGGCATTTTTAGACTTAGAAGCAGCGCTTTTTTTCTTTCTTTATGCAGGTTTTATCGCACTTGTAGCAGATTTCGTTTTGCAGGTAGCCGTTTTCAAAGAATTCTTTGAAATTTGCCAGCGTTGTTGCCGCAATATTGTCGAGAGCCTCACGGGTAAAGAATCCTTGATGCGAAGTTATCAGAACATTGGGAAAAGTCATCAGGCGGGCAAGAGTATCATCGGTGATTGGTTCTGCGGATTTGTCTTCGAAGAAATATTCGCTTTCTTCTTCGTAGACGTCGAGTCCGGCGCTGCCGATCTGCCCGGTTTTAAGGCCTTCGATCAGAGCTTTCGAGTCAATAAGCTTGCCACGGCCGGTATTAATTATCATTACCCCTGGCTTCATATTCTGGATGCTGTCGGCCGAAATGATTTTTTCGGTTTGCGGCGTAAGCGGGCAGTGCAACGAAATGACGTCGGCTTCACGAAACAGTTCTTCAAGGTCGACGAAAGTTATGCCGGCTTCTTTCGCGTATTGCTGATCGGGTTTTGGGTCAAAGGCCAGCACGCGCATGCCAAAGCCGCGCAATATCGAGATCAGGCAGCGGGCAATTTTCCCGGCGCCGATGATGCCGGCGGTTTTGCCGTGCATATCGTAGCCTAGCAGGCCACTCAAGGCAAAGTTGCCCTCGCGGGTGCGGTTATAAGCTTTGTGAATCTTGCGATTCAGGCTCATCATAAGAGCGACAGCATGTTCGGCCACTGCGTAGGGCGAATAGGCGGGAACTCTGACGACATGAACCTTATTGTATGCCGCTTTAAAGTCGACGTTGTTATACCCTGCGCAGCGAAGTCCAATAATTTTGACCCCGCTGGCAACAAGTTTGTTAACGACTTCAGCATCAATGGTATCGTTTACGAAGGCGCAAACTCCGGCAAAATTCTCACTTAAAGAAGCTGTTGACGGGTTCAATTTTGCTTCAAAGTAGGTAATCTCAAACCCGTATTTCTGGTTTTCGGCGTCGAAAGTCTGGCGGTCATAGTTTTTGGCGTCGAAAAAGGCTATTTTCTTGTTCATCTCTCTATTGCCCTCCTTAACTTTTTCTTCTACTAAGATACGCCAAAAAAATTTGTAGCCAAGTAAAACATTTGAACCAAGGGTCTCGCTTGACTCAGAGTCAAAATCAATAATTTTGTCGCCGCATTTGCATGCCTTGCTGCATCAGCGGTGTCTTTTTTTTATTGCTGTGAAAAATTGTTTGCCGTCGTGTCGAGTCTATAGAAGAGTAAGGGATCGCAGACAGGAACAATGCTTGCTTTTCAGTTCAGTTGTGAAGAAAATAAAGCTGGGCGAGAAGTCCCAATATGTTCACCAACGCGGCGACGGCGGGCATGAACAGCGTCTTGCTGGTTCTCTCCTGATCTGTAGCCACCAGCCGGTTTTTTTCGTCAAGTCTGGGGCGGCCGGGGATGTCGTCGAGCAGGCAGGCTTCTTTGGGGGAGTAGGGGTTGTATAAAATTGGTTCTTCAGCCTCATCAACAAGGTGTTCATACTCGTGGGTTCGGGCAATCGCATTTGCAGCTCTGCCATCCTGCGTAGTGAATGAAAAAGTCAGTTTCATTACGGTTTGGTGGTTGATTCGCGTATTGGTTGGCTCTTTTCCGACCAGTACCCCATAGGTAAGAAGCGAGTTTTGCAGAAGTCTACGAATGAAAAGGCCGCGGCGAACACCAAAGATAATGAAGCCGATTCCCACAACCGGGAAAATTGCCACGAGAAACAAAACCCAAATCTGGAAAATGCCGCGCCGGGTTCCGACTATTCTGGCTTTTTGCGGGTTCTTCGGCGAATATTCAATTTCGACTTTGCTGCCCCGTTTAAGGCTGGTTCCGGTTTCGTAGCATTGAGCGACAATGACATCGGGTTTTTGCCCAGGCGCGCTTTCTGCTGTGTGCTTGCTGTCGGGACTCGGGAAAGAAAAGATGATTCGTTGAATTCTTACGTCATTTTCTTCGGCGCTGGTATCTTCGATTTTTTCAACCACCCCACGGGCTTTGCTTAATTTACCGTTGAAGTAAAAGATGTCATCGAAGCTGACCGAAGTGAAAAACGCCCAGAAAAACACCATTCCGAAAGCAAAAAAGAGCCAGCCAAACTGATTGGCAAAGCCGCCGAACATTGCACGAACAAATAGTTCAGGAGCAACTTTTCGGATTTCCTGATGTCGTTGCATGAAGATATTCTATCTCAGCTCTATGTTTATGGCAATCTTTACCTCGCCTTGAACCGGCAGCCTGAATAAGCTAAGACTGAAAATTGCCGCCGATGAGGGTTATTTCATTGCGATCAAAGTAAAGATGTCGAACGATTAAAACAGGTATTTGATATTTTTTTTGCAGCTCGTCGATAGCTACCAAAATTGTCTCGGGGTCTTTTCCTCTGAATTTAACATTGACCACGAATTTGCGGCAAAGCTTCTTCTCCAGCCATCGTTCAAGAAGTCCCAGAGTAGCCATAGGTTTGACTATCATATCGCAGAAAAGCCAGTCGACCGTTCGCAATGGTTCAAATGCATAGCCGTTGTCCCGCGAATGTTCGCAGCGAGGGTGGCTTTCTACATGAGGTTTCAGGTTGGCAAAGTCAACGGCGATCACCCGGGCACCACGCTTCAGGGCCGCCCAGGTCCAGCCTCCAGGGGCCGCACCAATATCAACGCAAACTTCATTTTTTCTTGGAAAAGTGCCGGTTTGTGTCCAGGCTTCTTCCAGTTTGTAATATGAGCGGCACGGAGCCTGGTCGTCATGGGGAACAAGCCCAGGATTGCTCTTCCATAAGACTGGCACAAATCGGCCGTTCTCGGTTTTGAATCTTTTTCCTATGCTGATCCAGAGACGGTCGTCAGCTACAAGAACTCCCTGAATGACAAGACAGGGTTTTCTTTCATCGATGTTTTCCCATTCCTGGTATCGTTCCATGGCTCTCTTGCGATAAGTCTGCATCCTGGCGAGGAATTTCTGACAAATCAGCGTCGATCGTCCACCAAAACGCTCGTATTTGGTAGAATCTTCGGTGTAGAGATCAGGAGTGAAACATTTAATCGTCCATGGCAGTTTGCTCTGGTCAAGGTATTGATCAACTACTTTTCCCATTTCCTGAATAAGGTCTGCCACTGATTTTCCTCGCACTTCGCAGCAGGCAGGAAGCCATTGTCGGGCAAAAACTGGCTCAAATCGAAGGGTTTTTGTGCCTTTTCCCCCAACTACAAGCCCGGAAGCAGGGGAAGAATATTGCTGCCCCGGGTCAAGCGTTTTGAGTTCATCGCAAAGAGCTTGTTCCCAGCCATCGCCGCATAAAAAACCGTTTAAAACAGGAGATGTATTCAAGTTTGAACCCCTTTATGACGTTGATTAACTGAGATTTACAAAGCCTATGGTTACGACTCTGGATTTGAGGCAGAGAAAAATTTGTGTCATTCTTTGCCTCACAAAAATAGCAGATTGAAAGAAACTATATCAGTAAGTTTGCCTGTGGTATAGCCATGGCGTGATTTTTGTAAGAATTTTTTGTCAGTATTTCAAACCAGCCATGGGTTTTGCGCGAAAAATGATTGCCTAAAATAAAAAAAGCCGAAAGCCACGAGCTTCTGTTCTCGACTACCACAAACAGGCTATAGAAGCTCTTATCACAAAAGGCGTTTCATACAGCAGCGCCCACAAGATAATTAATCACGAATTACCTACTCCTATAAGCTATGGTACATTTGTCAATTATTGCCAAAATCGTCTAGGACTTTAACATGAAAAATCTCCTCATAAAACAAAAAATCGATGAACTATATCTGCTAATTCTTGGTGTCGAAAAACTCTCCGAAAGTGACGAGACCAGTGGAGAAATCTTTCAAAGCTTTTGCAGTGCTTCTCTAAATATTTTGACCGAACTATCGTTATCTATTATAGAAATCGAGGAGAAGTTC
>CAZQUE010000060.1:0-26697 GCA_964596185.1 uncultured bacterium
TGGCATGGTTAGAATCAGAAAGCCTGTTGAATCCGACTCTGTTGTCGATGCTTCAAGATTTCATCATATCCCCCGAAAATATGCTGAAAGGCTGTCTACTTTCATCGTTAGGCATTCTTACGACATTTTCATTCATTGAAAAGCTTTGGTTTGTCGGCATTTTTAAAGGCATCTGGCGCTTTTTGTCTGGCATTTTCAGCTGGCTTAATCTCTTTCGCAACTCTGCAACCACAGCTTTTGCATGGGGGCTGGCATCTGGGTTTATTCTCGGCTGGTGGCTTGAAAACCCATTGGTCACACTGACGCTATTTTTCTCAGCCTTTCTTGCCGGAACAATACCAGAATGCAGCGCTGTCATTTATTTCGCCCGCTTTTTCTGGAACAGATTCTACCAGACAACAGTTTTAAATTCAGGCTTGAAACCTGCTGACGAATTCTTGCGCGGCACATCTCCAGGCCTGATGGCAGCCATATTTTTCAAAGCGACTGAGGCAACCGGCAACAGTTATATCGGCCTGTTCGTATTTATCTGCGTGCTTTTTCTGTTTGGCTTCATCAGACAAAGAAATGGCAAGATCAATGAAAAATAAAATTAAAATCATCGTTTGCTTTTATTTTTTTCTTTTCCTCTTGCCTTTTCAGGCCTGGGCACAACGCGACCAGATAGACAAGCTAAGCGATTTTTCCCATTACCGTGACGGGATCTATGAGGTTCTTAAATTCAAAATCGTCGCGGTCGGAACAATTCAAAGACAGTTTTCCGGCGTTGGTCAGCCGGTAAAAGAGGTTCCACGACCCCGAGAAGGCCTCTACGCCATTGGGCTTCGCTACAGTGCCGATCCCGATGTTCTTTATACTTTTCAACCTTCAATGTGGGCCTTTCAGGAGCATGCCAGAAAACTGCTCGAAAAAATCGGAAGAACTACCCAGACCGGTACCGCCCAAAAAAACAGACCTATCTACACATCGCATCATATTATCGGCGTTTCGCTGCCTCGCTACGAATTGCTTAAAAACCAGGGTTTTCGATCGACCCAGTTACATGCTACGGCAGATATTAAAGGCTGGAAAATCCCGGCAATTTCAAGTCCTGACCAGGTTCAAATCGTTGTCTACATGGATCCTTACGACGCCGCCAAAGGTAAAAACGTGGTTACCGCTACCGTCTCATATCCAAAGCCTGGTGATGAAAATAATGTCAAAGCTGGCAGCAGCGAATTTAGCGACAAATACATTCCTGCCGGCATTGTTTTTGCCCTGATGTTTCTCGCTCTTGGCCTTTCTGGCGCGGCAGCAAATGCCGGGACCAGAGGCACAAATTTCGATGCCGAGAAAAATCCAGATACTGGTAGTAACGAAAACGACCAAAGCATTGGCGATAACGACGAATCAACCGAAAACGAAGAACAAAAATTGACAGCACACATCTGGCTCAACCGCCGGGAAATTGTCATGATTGAAGGATCAAACTCCCATCCTGGGATTTTTGCACGCATAAAAGACGAAGAAAGCGATCAGGGCGACTGGCAATTTTCCTTGCATCCGGTTGCCGATCTTGAAAATGCAGTTGCTGACTGCAGCTGCAAATCCACCTCCCGCAACTCCTGCGACCTGCAGATCATCGCTGCCACTCTTCCGGAAGAAGCGGGTCGAAGTGTCACCTCTGACATTCAGATTCTCGCTCATAACAGCAAAACCGGCAAAACCCTTGAAACGACTCTGAAAGTAACATCAGCACGCAAAGGCCTGATCCTGGTCGGCTCAACCCCCATTAGAATTGCTGCCGACGGCGAAAGCGAGAGCAAAATTGAGATAACCGCTCTGACTGCTTTTGAAGGCAAGCTTTCAACCGATTTCGATCTTTTGCAAAACCTGAGATTTTCCGACAGACTTGAAACCTCCTCAGAAGCTGCTGCAAAAGCGTTCACTACTGCCGCGCCGGTTTTTCGCACCAGCGGTGAAGATGCCGGCTGGTTCAACCTACGCGGCTTCGAGAAAAATGAGCCGGCGACCTATGTTTTTAAAGTGCGCACGCAAAGGCTATTACCAGGTCAGGGCGAAAGCTATTTCGCAACTGCATGGTTGTGCGATCAAGGTGGACAAAAGCGCCTGGCCGTCCCACTGATGCTTGACGTTGATTTGATGCAAAACCAGAGCCGGGCCTGGGAAATTGAGCTGGAAAGATGCCGTGCAATCATTGCCCGCTTGCCGCTACAGCACCGACAGCGTTTGTTGGCAATGGTTGAAAAAGAATCAGCATTTCTCGGTGCCAAAGGTTTGTATGAACTTAGAAAACAGATCTGGAAAGCCGGGCAGGCACTATGGGAAGCTGAAGGATTATCAGGCTACGAAAGCGTCGAACGCTGGGCCGGTTTCATAGAAAACAGCCTTAACCTCGCTCAATGGGCAGGGCGGATGGCAACCGATGCGTTGATTGCCAACAAGCTTAAAATCGGCGTTTTCTCGGCAATGGCCGTCGGGGAAATCTACGATCTGGTTTTATCAGGAATTCAGGCATATCAAAAAAATAAATCTTTTGATCAGTGGCTTGAAGAAAGTTTCTGGAAAGAAATTAAGGAAATGTTCATCGATATGGGCGCAGCCGCGCTCGATCCCGATAAATTCGTGGAAAAATTCGGCAAAAACAAAAAAGTCATCGCCATTGCCTGGTCAGTGCAGTTTGGCTACCATTTCATCGCTAACCTTACCGTTCACAAACTATCGGTAATCGATGCCGCCAAAAAAGCCGCCACAACTGTCGCAACCGCTGCTGCTCTTAAATTTCTTGCCAATAAAATGGGCGAAGTCGCCAAAAAGAAAGGTTTGAATAGCGAAAACCTCGGTGAAAATGCTGCTGAAATCGGCTGGCAGGATGCCAGAAAAAAAGTTTCCGATTTCGAAGATGCTTTAAAAAATGGCAACAAAAATGAAATGCGTCAGAAAATGCTCGATATCCAATCAGATAAATTCGCTCTCAAAGAAATTAACAAGTGGCCAAAAGAAATTCGCCAGAGCTACAACGACGAAATCGGCAAAATGTATGCCGCCATCGATAAGCGAGTGAAAAAGCAGATCATTCAGGATCTCAAATCACAAGGCATCGATGTTTCAAACCAAAATTTGAACATGACCAACGCCACCAATGCCAAAAAAATGGTAAAGGTAGGCTCCGACAGAGATATTTCTGTTGAGTATTCCTATGTCGACAAAAGTGGCCGGCAGATAACGGTTGAATATCCCAAAGATAAACTTCGCGACGTTTACGGCCAAGAACTTTACCGTACCGTCGGGCACAAAAATGCCAAAAACCTCACGCCAGACGAGCTGATGGACAAATACGATCAATATGCCCTCGACAGCACCGATGCTGAAGCCTACGGTTTGAAGCGTAAAAAATACCTCAGCAATGAAATCGATAGCCAGAAAATAGATCGGGTTGAACTTGAAAATTCAGATTTCGCCAAAGCCATGAACAAAAACGGACTGGAACAAAAATTCGACGACGGCGTGCAAATTGGCATGACCGCATCCTACAAAGGCAAGCATTGGTTCAACAAAGCCGGCGATGCAATCAAGAGCGGCAATCTGGTCGAGGGTGAGTCGTTCAAAATGGAAGGAATGAGCCAACTCGTCAAACAGTATAAAAACATCTACAAACCAAGACGGGATCTCATCGACATGAAAGGTATCCGCCAGGTCGATGACGCGAACATGCGTCAGTTGATAAACCTCATGGAAAAGGCAGTTAACCTTGAGAAATCACCTTCCTATGTCGAAGGTCTGGTCAAGAAAAATGGTTTCAGCTCTTTGAACGAATTTGCCGACGCTTTTGGCAGTCGAATCGCCAGTATGAACGATATGCTTTAGAAAGGAGCCGGAGAATGGATTTTATCACCGCCAGAAAAGAATACAATCTGCTTAAACAAGCCTATATAACCGGCGCCATAACCGAACGGGAATTTCTCGAAAAGATTGATACCGAACTCGAAGTTACTGCCGAAGATGGCACCGTCTGGAAAATCGACGAAGATTCAGGCATCTGGATGGTTTACCTCGTCGATGAACAGGTCTGGGCTGAAATGCCTGATGTTTATCCTGAAACAGCCCAAAACGGCGAAACAAAAACAGTTAAAATTGATGTGCCTGCTGAATCACCGCAAGTACCTGCCGAGGTCTACAGTGATTGGAAAACCCATGTCCGGTCTTCCACACAAAACGCTCGCTCAGAGCCTGGGCGCGAACCGACACTTTCATCAGAACTCGGCAAAGATACCACAAGCGAAAGCTCGTCTGTTTGTCAAGGCTGCGGAAACGAAAACCGCC
This sequence comes from uncultured bacterium, assembly GCA_964596185.1. Classification (GTDB taxonomy): domain Bacteria; phylum Muiribacteriota; class Ozemobacteria; order Ozemobacterales; family Ozemobacteraceae; genus DYKG01. The sequence goes on from CAZQUE010000060.1 coordinate 4,324, forward strand.
CGGGAACCAAATTTTGCACCCGCTGCGGCAAACCTCTCGACCTATCTCGTATTTGCCCGGCCTGCGGCAAAAAATTGCGTGAAGAAAACAAATTTTGCACCGGCTGTGGGCAAAAAATAGACTAGGGCTGGTTTACGCCCAAAATCATTGTCCGCCGACATTTTTGAGCATTTTCTCATGCTCGGCATTGGCATCTATAATCGTGTCGAGCTTTTTCCGGATATCTTTTCCGTCATAGCCGACCAAACTGGCTGCCTCAGCCACTTTTGCCTTTTGGTGCAGTTTTTCGGTTTTGCTCATTTCCTTACTGGAATTTGCACTTTTTGCCGCCGTCGCCGGAGCGGCCTTTTCTTTTGCCGGTTCTGAAGAGCCTCCGCAACCGGAGAGAAGCAGAGAAGACAAAATTATCAGAAAAACTTTGCGCATATTTACACCTGCCATTAAACTTCTCTTTAGATTATAGCAGAACTGACGAAATTTGTTCTGCACGAAACCGAGTCGAACTTAAGGCAGGATAAAAAATGATCGAATACGCTTTTGAACTCAAAGAGGGAAAAAAAGTCGGCTTTAAAGTCGAATTGAATCGACCCGCCCCCGAAAGTATTCCAGGCAAATACCCGGATTGAACCAGGCTGGATTTTAAAAGATGCACAATCTGCAAGCTCGATGCGAGTAAAAACCTTTATTGTCCCACTGCTGTCGATGTAAAAAGCGTGGTTCAGGAATTTGCTGAAATCTCCTCGATCAAAGAAACCAATGTCGTTGTTAGAATGAACGATCGCACCATTCGTAAAGTCTGCGATGCACAGACCGGTCTAAACTCACTACTCGGCCTGCTTATGGCCACAAGCCCTGCCCGACTCTTTCAAAACTCAACTCAATGGCACAATTTCATCTGCCTTTTGCTTCGTTCAATGAAACCCTTTATCGAACCGTTGGAGACTACCTTATCAAACAATATCTGATCATGAACGAGGGCGGAAAACCGGACTTCGAACTTGAAGGCCTGCAACTACTCTATCAAAAACTCACCGAACTCAATCGCTGCTTTCTAGAGCACCTTAAAGAAGTAGCCAAACACGACTCTTCGATCAATGTCATCGCCAATCTTTCTAGTCTGTCGATGATTATGCAATTCTCGATTCAGGATCGCCTGAAAGCATTCAAAGGCATGGTTTAACGCACGTTTTTTCTCAACCATTCCGCCAGCATTACCAGCGCCCAGATCGAAAATGTCCAGTCATATCGGCCCTCGACGAACTCCTGCCATTTTTTTGTGATTACCCTTGCATCGAGGCCAACCCGCATTAAAATAGGGTCATTCAACCTTTCTGCGACCCAATGCCGCAAACGACCACACAACAAACGCCGCAATGATGGTGAAAACCCTGTCTTTCCACGGCCAGACCTGTATTCAGGCAAAAGGCGATTATGCAAAGCCTGCAAAAGCCTTTTGCCCTGACCACCTCCGATCAGAAAATCCTCCGGCAATGAGCAGACAAATTCCCATAACCTCGGGTCCAAGTATGGCAAACGCGTTTCCAGTCCATGATACATTGCAGCCCGATCGGTTTTAACCAACACATCGTCACGCAGATAAGCACTGATGTCATTTTGTTGCAACCCGCGCAACCCCGAAGCCTGCCGGTCAAAGAATTCAGGCAAATAAGGCTGCTCAGATAGCGGCAAAGCATCTTTTTGCCATTCCGCAAGCAAAGAATCGTGAAAATTATCAATTGAGCGGGCCATCCATGCGAATTTGTGAACTTTTACCGCCAGATGCCTGGGCAATCTGATCGGCAAAGGGAAACCGGCTGCCAGCTTCTCGATTGCCCGAAGCCGTCGCAGCGAAATGTTGCCTGCCACCCTGCCGGCAAGCCCAAATAGCTTCTGCGGCAAAATTTTTGCTGCCTTCTGAAACCAGGGAACCTGCAAATGCCTGACATACCCGGCAAAAACTTCATCAGCCCCATCGCCTGAAAGACAAACCTTGACCTTCTTTCGCGCCTCCCGACAAAGCAACAGCATCGGCAGCTGCGATGTGTCGGCAAAGGGCTCTGAAAAGGCTGCAACACAATCGGGCAAAAGTCTTGCAACATCATCGTCCGAAAAAATTATCTGCTGATGATCGGCACCTATTTTCCTGGCATAAAAAGCCGCACCCTCAGATTCATCGAATTCTTCATCGGCAAAGCCGACATTGAAGGTTTTAAGCCGATCAAAGCCTTGTTGCTGCAATAATCTGCTCAATAACGATGAGTCGATTCCGCTGCTCAGGAAACAGCCGATCTCGACATCACTGCGCCTCTGCTCTTTGATCACCTGGCCGAGCAAATCTTTCAGCTGCTCGACTGCGTCTGCGAAACTGCCGACGAAAGGTGCTACATTTTCATCCGCACCAATCTGCCAGTATTCTTTGCTGCCAACCTGTGATACCTCGTCCGATGAGCATGAAAAACTCAATATGGTACCCGGCTTAACCTGAAAAATATCCTGATAGATCGAATGACCACCCGGAACAAAGTTGTATTTCAAAAAACCAGCAACAGCCCGCATGTCCAGACGCAATTTAACATCCTTTAAATGTTTGAATGATTCAAGGTCTGACGAAAACGCAAGACAATCGCGGCGATGATAAACATACAAAGGTTTTTCGCCAAAACGATCGCGTGCCAGATACAGCCGTTTTTTGTTGCGGTCGAATACTGCCAAAGCCAGCATTCCTCGGGCTTTTTTCAAAGCTTTTTCGATTCCCCATGTGGCAATTGCGGCCAGCAATACCTCCGAATCCGAACTGGTGTTGAATTCGACTCCGACCTTTTCAAGCTCTTCGCGCAGCTCGATGTAATTGTAGATCTCGCCGTTGAAAGTCATTACCAGACCTGAATCATCTGAATGCATCGGTTGAGCGGCAGCTTTTGACAGGTCGATTATCGAAAGACGCCGATGCCCCAGTCCGAAATTGATATCTGCATCGAGCCAGCATCTTTGATCATCCGGGCCGCGTCGCGCCAGACAAGCGGTCATCTTTTCAAGACATGGCAACATTGCCTGTCTTGGCATGTCCGACGAAAAAAAACCGCAGATTCCACACATTTTTTCGAACTCCACTAACCTTCCGGGATCGACACACTTCAGCAAAACCTGTTGCCTGAAACCCTTACTGCAATTCCTCGATGAGGGAACATAGAAATCGGGGCGATATTAAAATACCAGAGAAAGCTCTTTTGCGATATACTCGCAATGGCATCATGTTTGATTTTCTACTCAAAAAATTCGTCCCGTTCGGCCTGGCCCGCACTCTGAGCCTGGCCGGGATTCCCTTGCTGCAATTTGCCGTCATGTATTTCTGCAGCAAAGAAGAAGCCGGAAAATTCTATTTCATTTCCAATGCCGCATTTGTCGGCACACAAATCGCGGATCTCGGCATGTCTCGCGCCTTTCCAGTTCTTTTCGGCAGCGGCAACCACGAAGATCACCCGCAATTACCGGCAATCATGCTGATTCGATGGCTTCTCGGTCTGCTTACCGGCAGTGTTTTCATTTTTTTCAACAGCTTTGGCGAAGTCTGCTGGCATTGGCAAGAAATCGGCTTGATTGCACTTTTTTTCTGCCTTGGCCGGGTTATTCTGCTGGGCAATCAGGGCTATCGCCACTCGCGCCAGGAATTCACCCTTCTGCTGCGCGGCGCGGCTGTTCACATTCTTGCATCGACCGGTTATCTAGCTCTATGCGCATTTTTCGGGCATTTCTCGGCAGAGATTGCCTTTATCGCCCTCACCCTTGGAATCTGGGCCGAACTGGTAACCATCGACAACAACGCAGCTCATCGTTTTACTGGCGCAGATTTACACCCGATGCCGGCTTTGAAAGTTGCCGTGCCTTTCGCCACAGTAGGTATCGCTCAGGCCGTCTACGGAAGAGTCGAAACCTTTGTCGCCGGACATTTTCTCAGCCAGAGCGTGTTGGGAATCTTTGGCACCCTCGACTCCGCCTTCAAAATGTGTATCTGGCCTTCCTATGTCAGCGCCCAGACTGTTTTTCCGGCGATCAATGCCGCAATCAAAGATCATGACCGAAAGGAACTTGAAAAAGTTGCCAGACGCCACTTCAAGCTTGCCGGTGCAATCTGCATCCTTGCCATGATTGCGGCACTGGGCTACTGGTATGTGAAACTTTCAGGCGATGCAACCCTGACCCTTGCCGGCGCCTTTCTTTGGCTTTCAATCTGGATGTCTATTCCGACCGCCTTCATGATTCCGCTTTATTACAGCATGGGTCTCGAGAAACTTCTGGCCGATTCAATGCTCAAACTGGCAATTTTCAGATGTCTGGTAGCACTCACCCTTGCCTACTATTTCAATTTTGTCGGACTTTGCGCCACACATGCTCTGGTTACCCTTGTAGCTATTGCTCTGCTCTGGTGGCGGGTAAAACCTCACTTACAGGCTTTTTTCAATCCTGACGCCGTAAAATCAAAGTAAACGTTTCTGCAGCCTCATTGCCAATTACAAGAAATTGTAACAGGGTTAGTAATCGATAAAGCGCGTGCAGCGGAAGAAAAATCGAAAAATAGGCGCTTTGAAAGTAAAGCAATTCTTCTTCAACTTCCAGGCCGTTGGCCGCAGCCATTCTTTTAAATCGCTCAGGGGTGCAGCGGTCGTAATAGCTTCTAAAGCCCTGCTGTTCTGCTGATCTGCGAAAAAAAATCTTCAGCAAAGCTCTTTTAACCTTTTCAGGAATGAGCAAATTAAGCCTCGCATAAAGCGAGTTGCGCCCCGGCACAAAAATCAACGCCCGGCCGCCGGGTTTGAGCATACGGGCAATATTGGCCAACGCTCGCTCTACGTCTGGAACATGCTCCAGAACTGCCAGAGCCACAACCAGATCAACGGCTAAACTCGGCACATTTTCGCAGATGTTGGCAACGATGACCTGATCATAGCAGCCTTCTGGAGCCTTTGCCAGCTCCTCAGAGGCAATATCCAACCCGATAACTTTTAAAGAAAGGCGCCTTTTCGTCTTTGCGTCGATCACCGGACGCTTACCACCACCGACATCGATTATCGAAAGACCAGGCTTGAGTGCTCCTGGCGAAACTTCGAGCACAAAATCCCGATAGCCCCAGCGCTTCATGAATCCCGGCAAAAACTGATCAAAAATTCGACAAAGGCGGTCTTGAGAATATAAAAACCATTCAAACATCAACTTAAAACGCTTCATTTTCTGCATAACAAAATTTCCTGCTCGGAATATTTTCGCAAAGACTCAATTCGCCAAAGCATTTTTTCAAGCTTCAGCCAGAGTCGATGACTTACCGGCGGAAAACGATGAAAACCCGGAATAAGACAGAACGAAAAAGCTTTTTCTACTGAAAAACCGTGCTGAATGAGCAAATCTTCCAATTCTTCATCGCCAAGACAATTTCGCTTAGTAATTCCTGCCTTACGGCCGAATTGAATCAATTTGCCGGCAATTGAAGCCGCACGCAGATGATTGTTCAAGATCAGATAACCGCCCGGATTGAGATTTTTGGTAAAGACTTCCAATGCCTGTTTTCGCAGCATTGGCTGGGCATTTAAAAAAAATCTGAAAGCCGTGATCAGATCAAACTTGCCGATGGCAATGTTTCCTTCGGTCAAATCAGCGTTGACAAATTCAATGTCTGGCAAAGCTTTCCGCGCCTGCTCAAGCATATCTGGAGAAATATCGACCCCAACGATCCGCTCAAAATAATTTTTGAGAATGCCGGTGATTCGTCCCGTTCCACAGGCAAAATCAAGCACCGAAAGGCCCTTTTCCCGGGAAATTCCAGCGAATAATTCCTCCAGAAGTGGCTTTTCATAATAATGCCAGTAAAAAAACGTTCGATTCTGACGAAATCTTTCATCATAGATTTCGCCACGGCCCTGGCCAATGTGTCTCAGGCGGTAGTCAGACATTCAATCTCCTTCAGCATACGTTGCTGCTGCAGCCAGATCAACGGAACATACAAAATTCGCAAAGCCCTGTTTTCACAGTGCATTCTCATAACAAGATAACGCCTGTAAATGGCCTGTGCAAACCTCGCTAACCGGTCTCGGTCCGGCATGAACTGTGCTGATCCTTCGTAACCCCTGATGAACGACTGCAAACATCTTTTGGGAAGAGTTGGATCCTTGCGAAAGAAAGCCAATGAGTTCTCCGGGGTGAAAAAGGTCGATACCAGATGACCCAGATCATAATATCTGTCACCAGTTGGTTCGACATAAGGGAAAAATGCACTCGGCAACGGATCGAAAATTATCGGCAGATTTTCTTCCAGTGACCAACCAAGATTGACCAGGCCAAAATCCCCATGCAATTTTACCCGGCTGCAACCTTTACCGCCGTCCAAATCGTGAATTGCCGCCAGTGCCATGCCGATGCGGTGAAATTTTTCGCCCGGATCGTCTGAAAAGCATAATTCTATTCCTGAAATGAAATTTTCAATTCTCTCATAAGAAATTTTACTGCCATAGCGCCCCAACGGTTTCGGGCAATTAAACAACCGACACTTTTGCGCCACTTCATGTAACCACACAACGCGTTGCCAGTCCAGGTCAGCATTTTTGCCATGATCTTTTGTGAATTCACTCATTTTTCGGCTCCGGCTGCAATGCAATAAAAGCAATCGTCAAGGCCAGTATCAACCAAACCGATCGGTTTCTGAGCAGATAATGGAACATTCCCATCGAGATGATCCCTGACCAGGCGAGACTAAGCGCCAATTTCAAGTCAGGCAAACCTTCAATTTCCGAGCTTCGAAAAAATCTCAGCGCATAGAAGGCAAAGATTGCTATAAAAGCCATGAATCCGACAACTCCGGTTTCAACCAGCACAGAAAACGGCGTATTGTGAACCTCATGCACATGCTTCTGATCAAAACAACCCAAACCATAACCCCTCAACCAGTCAGGTGCAGAATTAAAAGCCTCACGGAAATTTTTGATTCTTGGTTCATCAAACGAAAGGGGCGCATGTTCAAGACTACCGAGACTGCGGTGCAACCCTGGATCGGTTGCCAAAAGCGATATTACCAGGGCAACTACGCTTGCAAGAGCTGAAAATCGTAAAAAAGTATTCATTCGTTTCTTGCCGCGCGAAAAAATCAACTCGATAATAATCGTCTGCCCGACGGCTATCCAGAAACCGCTGCGCGAAGCAACGGAAACCATGACCGCCAAAAGCATAAAATAGCAGACAAATCGTTTCAAAGATCCCAAATCCTCACGCATTATCGTTAATGGCCAGAAACAGATCAGAAAAATGGCCATTTGATTGGTAAAGTTGAACAATCCTTTAAAACTGCCATGAACCGAGAAAAAAAATTCAGTCAGTTCAAGCTCGCCAAGTTGTCGAAGAAAAATTGCGGCCAATGACGCCATTAAAAGACAGATGATCAGCCGGGCAATAAGTTGAAGCAACTTTCCAAATTGTTGTTTGTCATTTATGTACCCGGCAATAACCCTTGCGCCAAAATACATGAAAACCAGCGAACCAAGCTCGAAAGCAAATGCCTGCGGTTCGGCAAGCACATGTTTTCCGGCAAAACTTGCTCCAACCAGGATGAGAAAGCCCGCATCGCCTGGGTTGGCCTGTAATTTTCCGCTAACCAGAGTTCGATAGAAGCTGGTTGCGATCAACAGCAACAGAAAAATATCGGCAACGATGAAGCTCTTACCGATTATTCCTTTTGCAAAAGGTAAAGCGATGACATAGCAACAAAGAAGAACCGGCAAAAAGCCATCTTCCTCAGATCTAAGCCGCATCGCTGCCTTTTCGCTCTTCTTCTGGTGCCAGGTAAATCAAACCGGCAAGATAAAACAGAAAAACCGCCAACGGAATGAACAGATAAAAAACGATCAGATATGGCTGAACCGGTCGAGCTGGGGTCTCTGGGTCGGTAAGGCGAATTGTATTGAATGGAAACATCGCCAGAATCTTCTGCGAAAGATCGGTATGATTGGAGAGATTCACCCGGGCCGAATATAAATCCTGATTGAGTTCGTTGATAATCAGCATTGCCATTTTGCCATACCAGCTTTCGTTTTCTGCCAGCTTCAATTCTCCGCTGAAACCTTTTTCGCCCGGAGTCAGATCTGCAAGTAACGATGCCGGTGCCAACAAACGATGAACCAGGTAATTCCTGCGATTTAGCTGCTCGAACTGAAAAGTCACCCGGTGACGGCGACGCTGCAATTCATCGTCATTTACCGCGGCAGCTTCTGCAAGAAATCTTTCGCTGAAGGTATTGAGAAAAGGTCTTATAGACGATTTCCCTGGCTGAATGAAACTAACGCGAAACAACACTTCGTTCACGACTGAAAAACGCAAATTCTTTCGAATATTTTCATTCAGGAATTCCAGAGCTTCGATTCGGTTCTTGCCCTTATGAATGCCGGATTTTTCAAGAACTTCAAGCATAAGACGGTCATCATTGTATACGTCTTCCCAGAGATGCTGGATCGAGATGAGCGGTTGGCCTCTGACGCTTCCAAGCAAGATGATATCATCGGCAATGTAGCCACGCGGCGGGTAGACAAGAAAAAACGACTGCGCCAGTATCCAGAGCAAAAGACAAAAAATTGACCAGCCGGGGAACATTCCCGCTGTCTTTTTTAAAACTGCATAAGATATCGACTTCTCCGCCAGATTATTCATTTCGCCGATTCACCACCTTTTGTCCATGAGCATATCACAATAAACCAAGACGCTGCATCAGCAAATGGTTCACCTGATGAACGTCAAACTTTTCCTCGGCCAGACGGCGACTGCACCCTCCCATTTTCTTAATCAGCTCTGGCCGGTCGACAAACTTTTTCATTGCCAGATATAGTTCTTCAACGAGGCGCGGCCTGATCAAAAAGCCATTTTCTCCATCATTTACCGTCTCCCGGCATCCTGGCGTATCAGTAGTGATAATGGCCCGCCCGGTAGCCATGGCCTCAAGAATAATTCTCGGCACCCCTTCTCGATAATAGCTCGGCAGAACAAACACAGCACAATCACGTAAAAATGGTCTGACATCTGGAGTTTTGCCGAAAACCTCTATCTTATAGAGACTGGCGCGCTTCTTTATTTCTTCCAGGCTCAGCGCCGATGGTCCTTCTTCTTCTGGGCCGACAATTTTAAAAGAAGTCTGAGGGAAATCTTTTTGTAAACGACCAGCTGCCTCGATAAATTCGAAAATTCCTTTTTCCCGAAGCATTCTGGCGATAAGGATGAAGTCAGCGTTTTCGGACGGCTCAGAAAATTCAAACCAGTCAAGATCGACTCCAGAACCATTGACTAACGAACTCTGCTTTTCGTTTACAATACCCCAGCTTAAAAAATCATTTAAATCATCAGGGTTCTGAAAAATTACCTGTCGACATTTTTTTAGAGCAATTTTATAAAGCTGACCGGCAAATAGTCCGGCAAGCTTCTGGTGATGAGAATCAGCTCCAAAAGCATAGCCAAGCCCGGCAATAACGGCATTGACTTCGGGAACCTGCGCCATTCGTGCGGCAATACACCCGTAAATAACCGGTTTGATGGTATAGCCAAGCACCATGTCAGGCTGCAACCGGGAAAAAAGTTTTTTTAATGAAAGCAGAAACTTTATATCCGCAATTGGGTTAAGCCCTGACTTTTCAAGTTTCAAACTGTAAAAAGAAGTTCCATGTTCATGATAAGGCTTTTGCGGCAAAGCATCGGGAACGATGCAAAACACTTCGTGACCGGCTGAGACAAGTCGTTTAAGCAACTGGCGACGCGAATCGAGAAAAGACTTCGATGAAGCCAAAATGGCTATTTTTCGTTTTTCGATCATGATACGCGCCTTTACTGGCATTTTCTCCGGGCAACTGTTTTAAAACAACTTTATAGCATATTCCCGTTCTGATTGCCCGAAACTTTTCAGGCAAAATGCCAATAACCTTAATTTGGGAAAAAAAAACGGCCAAACCGCACTTTTGTGGTCTGGCCATTTCTGGTTATCTCTTAAATTGCGCCGTGGGCCTGCAGGAATTTGATTCTTTCGTTCAGAGAGATTTCTACCTGATAGCCAAGGTCACGATAGGTGCCTTTGAGCTGCTTGAAATTTTCAATGATTGCCTGACAATTTTCAATTTCTTTCTGTGTTTCAATGGTTGCAACTTCAGTTTTGATAGTTTTCCAGGCATCGCTTAGTTTGTTGGTCATTTCGAGATACATTGGGTTGGTCCAGGGTTTGGGCATACCCGGATGCATAAGATGATTCAAATATTCGCCGGCATAAGCCGCAGTATTCATGGCTTTTGAAAGCTCCGCTCCGTTAAAAGCAAAACAGGGAACTGTAAAAACTACAAGCAGAACGACCAGAAAATATTTAATCTTATTCAACATTATTTTCTCCTTAGGCATTTTCGTGATGTGAAGTCTTCAAGCAATTGCCGTACCAACTATGGAGTCAGCATTCAATGCTGGTTTTCTATTTTCCGCATTTTCACCTGCCAAAATTTCGTCAGGCAAAAGACAATTTTTTGCCAATCCTTTTTTCGATTCGAATTAATGCTTTTCATAAAGATTTTCTTTCTCAACTGCAATAAATTGCGCTATAATGCCCTTAGCATAAAATTAAAAAAGCATTTGCCACAGAAGCGAGAATCTTTGTGAGGAGACACTAATGTCTTGTTTTCTTGTTTTTGGCCTGCATGAAAAAAAGATTGCCCTGCCGATAGAAATCGTATCCAGAGTAATTCATGCTGTTCAAATCAACGAGTTTCCGGATGCTCCCGACGATGTCTGCGGCTTGATCAATGTCGGCGGCCATATCATACCGTTAATTACTTTCGAGCCGAAATTCAAATCTGAAGTCAAGCCCATTCAAATTTATGATTATTTCATTCTTGTCGACGATGGAATCCACTGCATAGGCTTAAAAGCCAACCGCCTTTTTGGCACAATTATTGTCGATCCAGTCGATTTGCAGCCTGCGCATGAACTTTTGCCGGGCCTGGAAAATTGCGTCGAAGGCGTTTTCAAAGTCGATGACGAGATAATTCTGGTCAATCCACGCAAATTCCTCCATCTCGACGATGGTGAACTATTTTCAAAAGTTGAGGGGTTTTCCAGAAGCAATGATGACTGACCATAACAAATTGCTTATTGTAAGGCAGTTTATCGAAGAACGATACGGGTTGTTTTTCGATGAATCAAGATTTGATGAATTGTCGAAACTGCTCGAAAATATTGCCTGTTTCCTCAAGTTTCGTTCAACCGATGCATTTTTAAATGTGCTATTGAGAAATAAACCTGATAAAGCTTTTGAAGAGGCTGTCATATCAAGTTTAACGACCGGAGAAAGCTATTTTTTCCGAGAACCCAAAGCCATTGAATTTTTTGAAAAAGAGTTCATGAATATGCTTCATGATGATCCTGAAAGAGAGATTTCCGTCTGGAGTGCAGCCTGCTGTTGTGGACAGGAACCATACAGTCTGGCAATTGTCGCTGCCAAACACGGCAAATTGAAGAATCTGCGAATCATTGGGTCAGACCTCAATCCTCAGTTCATCAATATTGCCCGCAGCGGCGTTTTTTCGCCATGGTCTTTCAGAAGCGCTCCTCAGCAATTTGTCGCAAGTGCTTTTTCTCGAACCGCCCCCGGCATGTACAGAATAAATGACGAATATATAAATAGTGTCAACTTCTATCAGTTGAATCTGATGGAACCGGTTTATCCCGATTCAACCCTTGGTATAGCGGATCTTGATTTTATCTTCTGTCGCAATCTCTTCATTTATTTGCGCAGCTGCAAGATCTCTCAGTTGCTTGAAAAGCTATGGCATTGTCTTAAACCTGGAGGTTACCTGATTCTCGGCGCCTGCGAATCACAAATACAGGATATGAGAGGCTTTTCACACAACCAGGACTACCCAGCCGGTGTTTTCAAGCGTGAAAATAGCTTAATACAAACATCTTGCATTATTCAAAAAAAAATCGCGCCTGAAATAAAACCCGATAACTCAGTCCGCAAAATCAGATCTATACAGAGTCCTGCTGCAAAAATCGAAGCAATTAAGGCAGAATCCGAAGCTGAACCGAACTTTGCTGAGCTCCTCGAATTTTTCGCGTCTGGAAGATTTGAACAATTGCTCGATAAGCTTAACCGCTTCCAAAATCTCTGCCTCGATCACCATATTCTCTATCTCAAGGCCAAAACCCAGCACAAAATGGGCAATATCAAAGAAGCCTTGGCTACCATTGACCAGGCAATCAAGCTATCCAGAGCCAGAGCTGAATACCACTTTTTCAAATCACTTTTGCTGATAGAAGATAATCGTCTTGAAGAGGGCGTAAAGTCGCTTCAACTCGTGCTATATCTCGATGAAAAGCATTTACCGGCGTTCATCACTTTGAGTAACGTTTTACGCAAACAAGGCAAACTTAAAGAGGCCAAAAAATTCATAAATCTTGCCTATCTGCTGTCTTCTCAACTTGATGAAAACCTTGAAGTCGAGCTGAGTGATGGAATGACGGTTTATCAGTTAAAGTCGATTCTTGAAGATTTAATGAAAAGGACTGCTTAAGGAGGTAATCTTTGCAATATTCAGACGAAAAAACCAGAAAAATACTCCAGGAAAGAGCAGCAAAGCTTGCCATTCCCGAAAAAATTTCAACCGCGCAAGATACACAGCAGAGCAAGAGCTTTGTCATGGTCGAAATCTGTGATGAAACCTTTGGCTTTGAACAGGAATTCGTCAAAGAAGTTATTTTATTGCGAAACATGGCGGTTTTGCCCGGACTACCGCCGCAAATCAAAGGCATTATCTATCAACGCGGAAGAATGGTCGCCGTGAACAGTCTCACAGAAATATTCGATCTTGAAGCCTCTTCAAAACCAGAGGAAAGGGTTATGATCGCAGAAAAAGATGGCCTGCTGATGGGATTTCTCATCGATTCTGTCAAAGGGACCAAAGATATAAATGAGCGGGAAATTCAGCAGGAACTCCCGAACATGTCCGAATTGCAAAAAGAGCTTACTATCGGGCTTTCTCCACAAGGAGAAAGCCTGGTTTCGCTTGGTAAACTCTTTAATCACCCCGCCTTAGTTTTAAAATGATCTTTTGAACAGGAGTGTAACAATGAAAAAATGGACGCTTGGAGCAAAGTTATACGCTTCCTTTGCGGCAGTTATCACAGTGATGATCGGTCTTGGGCTTTATACTGTCTACAGCCTCAACAGCATTGATGAAATACGAGATGTAAGAACCAAAATTTTGAATCCATCCTCCCAAGTAGCTGATGTTATACAGATGAATGCTAATAAGATTGCGATAGAAATAAACAAATTCAGATTTTCAAAGGAGCCTGAGCTTCTTGTCAACTCAAGAGCAGCTCTAATTGCGGTTCAAAAAAGCACACAAGAACTGCAGAATCTGACAGACTCCATCGGCACTGCCTATATAAATCGGCAGCAAGTAAATAGTTTTGTCATTATTGCTTCAGAAACTGAGTCTTCTATCAATAATCTGGAAAAGGCAACCAACGAATTCTCAGCTAAAAATAAAGATAAAAACGAGATATCTGTGAAACTTTTTTCTGAAATAATCTCTTTAACCGGCGAATTTGCAACGATAGAGGGAGACATTCACAATCAATCAATCAAGGATATTTTGGAAGCAGTAAAACAACTAACCCTTGTAAGGCTTGCAATAAGTGATATGGTAGAATCGTCCTCACCTGAAGTTCATAAGCAGTGTGAAGAGAAATATCATTCTATTTCAGAGATCCTTCAACGAATAAAGAATGGCAAAAGTCCAGAACAATTGCAAAACAAGATAGATCGACTGATTCAAAATTTTCAAGAATACAAAAACGCCAATATTGAGCTTACTGCGAGTCTTGAATCTTTTGTTAGAGCTTCAAACAGTTCAATTGGCCTTGCCAATAACCTGAAGAATCAATCTGAATCATTTCGTTCTGAGTGCGACAATCAAAACAGGCAAAACTCTAAAATCAATGATGAAATAAGTGAAAGCATTCGCTTTTCTCTAACCACGACGCTTACGATTATTTCAATTCTTGCTTTCTTTCTGGCCGGTTATCTGGTCAAAATTATTACTACCCCGATCAGAGGTGGAGTTAACACAATCGCCGCCTCAACCGCCCAGATTTCAGCTACGGTAAACCAACTGGCGACTTCTTCCGCCGAAACGGCGTCTTCAATAGCAGAAACATCGACTACGGTCGATGAAATCAGGCAGACTGCCGAACTCAACGCCCGCAAGGCAAAAGAAGTTTCTGAAGGCTCACAGCAGGCTTCAGAAACGGCATCTAGCGGACTTGAAGCATCTGAGGCCGTCATCAGGGGCATGGATAACATCAGACAGCAAATGCAGGAAATCAGCGCCAGCATTCTTCTGCTCAATGAACACAACCAGATGATCAGCGAAATCACTGAAACCGTCAACGATCTTGCCGAACAATCGAATCTTCTGGCGGTAAATGCCTCGATCGAAGCAGCGAAAGCAGGTGATCAGGGCAAGGGTTTCGCCGTAGTCGCCCAGGAAGTCAGAAACCTTGCCGAGCAGTCAAAAGCTTCTACGAAACAGGTGCGATCGATTCTTTCGGAGATTCAAAAAGCGACCAATAAAGCGGTTCTGGTGACAGAACAAGGTAGCAAAGCAGTTGACAAAGGAAAAAACCAGGCAGAAGCAGCCATTATTGTTATTAAGGAACTTTCTCAGAGTATCAATGCTGCCGCACTTGCCGCAACCGGGATATCAGCTTCGAGCAAGCAGCAACTTATTGGCATGGAAGAAGTCGCATCTTCGATGAAAGTTATTAAAGAAGCGGCCAATCAAAACCGAATCAGCATGAAACAACTCCAGGATTCTGCCGTCAGCCTTAAGGGCGTCAGCTCAGACATCTCAGATCTGATCGGGGAATAAAGCAGGCTTTCATGAATAACAAGAATGAAGAATTTCTAAAAATTCTCATGGGCACATTTCGTGCCCAGGCCCAGGATTACCTGAAATCCATCTCTCTTGGCCTTTTAAAGCTCGAGAAGGAAATTGACCCCAACGAGCTCAACCTGCTGTTCAGGAAGGCTCACAGCCTAAAGGGTGCAGCCAGATCGGTTAACTCAAAACCAATCGAAGCTATTTGCCAAAAAATAGAAGACATATTCGATCACTGGCGAAAGAACAATAGCGAAATTTCTCCGGTTTATTTCGATCGCATTCACAACTCTCTGGGATTAATCGAAGAAATCGTTCAAAATCCTGAAAAGAGTTATGCAGAAGAGGTTGAGAATTCGATCGCAAATTTGAGCCAAGAATCCAGCGTAGATTCGAGTCCTAACTTGCCCAATCTGCAAACTCAGAATTCAAAAAGTTTGAGTTTCTCAATTACCGACATCGATGAACTGTTCTATGAGGCTGAAGAGCTCTTGCTGATAAAGCAAAATCAGGAAACCTTGTATGCAGATTTAATCGCTCTTGAATCAGTTATTCAGAAAACAGTTAACGAAGAAATGAAAGATATCGGCCTTTTGAAAAATGAAAAGCTCAGTTCCCTTGACAGCATTCGCCAGATTAATTCCAGTGCTAAAAAGCTTAGCAAGAAGCTCGAGCGCGATATTTATCAAACTACCACTTTAATCAATCAACTTCTTGAAAGTTCCAAAAAATTGCTGCTACAGCCCTTCAACTTTCTTTCAGAAAGATTCCCGCAAATGATGCGAAGCCTTGCCAGAAGCCTTGGAAAAAAGGTCGATTTTCAGATTGAAGGTGAAGACATTCAAGTTGATAAGAGAATTCTTGAAACGATAAAGGATTCTCTCATTCACCTTCTGCGGAATGCCGTCGATCACGGCATTGAACTGCCTGAAATCAGAAAGAAGCTCGGAAAAAAGGAAGAAGGTCTGGTCCGACTTTCAATTGAGCTTTCCTACGGCAATATTATCATATCAATAAAAGATGATGGCAAAGGGCTTGATTTTGAAGCTCTGAAAAGAAAAGCCGTCGCCGAAAACCTTATCAGCGAAGAAAGAGCCGGCAAAATTCAGGAAAAAGAGCTGCTGAACCTGATTTATGAACCTGGAGTTACTACCAGCAAAATCATCTCTGAAATCTCCGGACGTGGCCTGGGAATGTCAATCGTTAAAAGCAACCTCGAGCAAGTAAACGGGAAAATTGAAGTGATCAACACACCCGGAAAAGGAGCAGAATTCAGACTTTCAATTCCAGCGAATATCTCTACATCCAGAGGTTTGCTGATCAGACTTGAAAAATTGCTTTTCTTCATTCCCATCAATCAAGTTTCTCAGGCAATCAGAATCAACGCCAATGAAGTCATCAGCTGCGAATCAAGGCCGGCCGTAAAGATTGGCGGCAACATTAGACCATTTATACCTATGGGCACGATTCTTGGTTGTATTCAGAATAACCTTCTCGATGAGCAAAAATCTTTTCCAACAATTATCTTTGTTCAGAATAACGAAAGCTATGCAATTTCAGTGGATGAAATTATTTGTGAGCAAGAGATGCTGATCAAACCTCTGGGGCATCAGCTTGCCAATCTCAAGGCTTTTTCTGGCGCAGCGTTGATAGGCAACAACCAAATTGTACCAATCCTCAACCTGCGAAATATTATTGCGTCAGGCACTTACAAAATCGTTTCAAAGTCGGCTTACCGCCAGGATGAAAAGGAAGAGAACAAAAGAAAGATACTGCTGGCTGAAGATTCGATTACTTCTCAGGCATTGCTGCAAAGCATTCTTGAAAGCGCCGGATATGAAGTTGTTACCGCAAACGATGGTCTAGATGCAATGCTCAAGCTCAGGTCTGAAGAATGTGATCTTCTTGTTTCCGATGTCGACATGCCCGGAATGAACGGCTTTGAATTAACAGAAAAAGTTAAAAAAAGTGACAGGATGAAAAATATGCCGGTAGTGCTGATAACCGCCAGAGCAAGCAAAGAAGACCGAGAACATGGCATTGAAGTGGGGGCAGACGCATACTTTGTCAAAAGCAATTTCGACCAGACCGGTCTGCTTCAGGTTATTGAAAGGCTACTTTAAATGATTAAGGTCATGATAATTGAGGATAGCCCAACCTGCAGAAAACTTATGAAAATGGTATTGCAAACGGATGACGAAATAAAAGTCGTCTCTGAATTCTCGAATGCCGAAGATGCCATCAAGGCAATGAAAGAGCAAAAGCCTGACATCATTACCATGGATATAAATCTTCCGGGAATTAGCGGTCTCGAAGCAACGGCCTTAATTATGGAAACAAATCCGGTTCCAATCATTTTGTTGAGCAATGAGTTCGAAAAAGAAACTTTGCTCACAACATTTGACGCATTGAAATCAGGTGCGTTGACAGCCTTAAAAAAGCCACCAGCACCTGACAGCGAAACATTTGAGAGTTATTCAAAAAACCTGATTTTTCAAATCAAGGCTCTTTCAGACATAAGACTGGTAACGAGAAAAAGAAAAAGTTCCAAAACTTGTTTGAGAGCGGAAAAAACTCCTGATAAAACCCAGACTCCGATCGTGGCTATTGGCGCGTCAACTGGTGGCCCGCCGATTATCCAGGAAATACTTCAAGGACTTAACAAAAACTTTGCATTTCCGATTCTTTTTGTACAGCACATCTCTTCAGGCTTTGTCAGCGGCATGGTCGAATGGTTACAAAATACCACCGACATGAAAGTTGAATTGGGCAAAAATGCGCAGATCGCTCTTCCCGGGAATGTATACATTGCCCCGGATGATTTTCACATGACCATTGATTCTCGTGGTTTGATAAGGCTTAACAAAGACCCTGTCTGCCAAAGACCAAGACCATCTGTGTCGGCGCTATTTTCATCTGTAGCAGCAAATTTTGGATCGAACGCCATCGGAATAATTTTGACCGGAATGGGTAACGACGGAACTGAAGGTTTGAAGGAGATGAGAAATAGCGGAGCATTGACCATCGCCCAAAACGAAGAAAGTTGCGGAGTATTTGGCATGCCTAAGGCAGCGATTGAAAGAGGCGGCGTAAAAATGATTCTTTCCCCGTCAGAAATCGTAACAAATCTGCTTGAGATCTCTGCCGAATTCAAAGGAGAATTTGGCAGAAAAACCGATTTTCTGGAAATTTGCCAGAAACTTTGCAGGATGGAGACATTATGAGAGAGAAAAAGCTTATTATTCTGGTTTTTGAAAGTAAAACAACCGGCCTGCGCTTGCAAAATTCTCTTGAAAAGGAGAATTATTCGGCAGTTATTTGCAACAGCGCAAATGAGGCTGAAAATAGCATTAAGGAATTGTTTCCGGATTATATTGTCAGTGACTGCTATTTGAGCGAAAGGGATGGATTCGACCTTTGTCAGAGCCTGAAGAGAAATATCAATTATTCTGACATCCCATTCGTCTTTTTCTCTCAGTTAGAAAGTCCGGAGGATCAGGTAAAAGCAGACTTTGCCAATGCGGAAGCCTTTATTGGCCAGAGTGAAGGCGTTGACTACCTGATCGTTCAGCTCAAAAAACTGGAAAAAGACCACAATGAAACCGTCCTCCTGATTGAAGACAGTCCCACCCAGGGCGCAGAATTAAAATATCTGCTTGAAAAGAACGGTTTCTCATCCAGACTGGTTCTGAATGGCAAAATTGCTCTCAGGCTACTGGAGGTTTTTCGACCCAAGATAATTCTCTCTGATATCAGAATGCCTGAGATGAATGGCCTGGAGTTATGCAGAGCTATCAAAGAAAATCCTGAATTGTGCTCAATCCCGGTAATACTTCTGACCTCTCTTGCCTCGCCGCTTGACGTAATCGAGGCAATAAGCGCCGGCGCCGATTACTATTTTCCCAAAAGTTACTCAGAAAAATACATGATTGAAAAAATCTCGCAAACTCTTTGTGAAAATGAAAAAGCTCCTATTAAAGCTAAAAGTGATCCGATTGAGATAGCTTTTTCAGGAAACAGCTACAAAATTGATGTGGATCGGGAAAAACTTCTGAAGCTGCTTTTTTCAACCTATGAAATAGCTACTATCCAGAACTCCGAACTAATGAAAACACAACTCGAACTCAAACGCCTGAATGAAAATCTTGAAGAAACAGTAAAAGAGAGAACTTTACAGCTTCTAACTGAGGCAAACGAGAAAGAAAAGATCGAAAAACAGCTTTTTCAGGCTCAGAAAATGGAGGCGGTCGGCCAGCTTACCAGCGGCATAGCCCATGATTTCAACAACATTCTCCAGGTTATTCTTGGTTACGGTGAAATCCTTGCCGAAGTTTTCGAAGAAAACGATCCGAAAAAAGAAAGCCTTTCCCACATTCTTCATGCAGGAGAACAGGCGATGGGGCTTGTCAGACAATTACTAACCTTCAGCAAAAAAACTGAAGCAAAACGGGTGGAAATGAACATCGAAACCTGGCTTGACCAGATTGTTAAATTGTCAAAGCGTATCATTGGCAGTCACATAACATTTTCTACTTCTGTTGAAAAAGATCTGCCTTGCCTTGTAGCTGATCCCACCATGATGGAACAATCAATTTTGAACCTTTTTATAAATGCGCGTGACGCCATGCCTGAAGGTGGTGAAATATGCGTCAGAATCTTTCATCTTGAAGACAAATGCAAAGACTGGCCCGAATTATTCGCCGACAAAACCGATTATATCGCTATTGAAATTGCCGATACCGGCAAAGGAATTTCACCGGAAAATCTCAGCAAAATTTTCGACCCGTTTTTCACTACCAAAGCTCCGGGCAAGGGGACCGGACTGGGACTCGCCTCTGTATATGCCTGTATTAACAAGCATAAAGGTCACATAAAAGCTAAAAGTACCTTGGATGTCGGCACAGTCTTCACTATTATTCTGCCAATACTTAGCTCTAAAGAAATTGATCAGCTTCAGCAAAAATCAGCAATCGATCAAAATGATTTGTCCGGTAACGAAAAACTGTTTCTTGCCGAAGACGACCCGCTAATCAGAAGTTTCATCAGTAAACTCCTGATAAAACATGGCTATCAGGTTGATTCAGAAAATGATGGCGTCAAAGCAATAGAATGTCTCGAAAAAAAACTCGACAAATATTCCCTAATCATTCTAGACGCAATCATGCCAGGTAAAACCGGCATGGAAGTAGCGGCATTCATTCGCAGCAAGAATTCTTCCATTCCGATTCTTTTTTCTACCGGGAACGTAGATAATCTCAGCAACGAAGAAAGCCTCAAGAAAATCCATGCTGAACTTATCCAAAAACCTTTTTCGCCAAATGAGCTGTTGGCAAAGGTTAAAGAGGTGTTGTTGAAAGCCAGGAGTATCTAAAAAATAAGAATTGATTTCGAGAATCAAGATTTACAAGTCCTGGTCTGGGTGGTTTTATAGAATGCTTAGTGTTATATTTTCAAAAAACCAGTTTAACAGGATATCTCAATGAAACTCTTTCGGGCAGCAGTTATTTTTTTCGCAATCATTGTCGGCGTAGTCTTGTATTTTTACCAGGACTTCAAAAACACCCGTGATGCCAGCCAGTTTTACGCAGAAAAGGGAAACATTCAGACTCGACCTGAGCAGACCTCGTTCCCTGAATTTCTTGAGAAACTAAATATAAGCGCGTCCCAAACCAGGTATATCAACGACTTAAAAAGCGCTCATTACCAACCCGGCAAGCTTGGTGAAGAACTGAGCGAAAACTTTGACTTTGCAGGCCTGATTACCGAACCGGTTATCGATAAAATTCTAGCCCAAAAAGCCACCGAGCCAGTCAAATTGATCATCGCGCCACAGAAATATTTTCAGAATTCTCTTGCAATTAGTCAGAAAGGCAGGCGCTTCAGTCAAATTCTAGCTCTAAATGCTTTGCTAGAGGCCGACCGGCAGCAACCGCAGAAGGCAACACGCCTTTTCGAAGCTGCACTGGCCTTTTTTCCTGAAGCTTATCGCTTCACTGAAGGCATGTTTTTCGGTGTTTACACAAGAATCCAGGTATTGCTCGATATAAATTTCTTGTGCAGATCCATCAATCAGGCCTGCTATCTTGGCGAATTCGATGAGTATTCGGTAAGTATTCTGCTTGAACGCCTGAAAAATATCGAAGAAAAATTTCCGCCATTCAAGGATGTGCTGCTGCAGTATCGTTCACTACCGGGCGACTTCACAAAACTATTTACAAACTGGAGTAGTGAAAAAGAAAAGAAGCATCACCTTGAAACCCAAAAGATTTTGCTAACCATGGTGCCTGACGCCGAGGCCTTTTTTGATAAAAATTACGCAAAATTCCTCGAAATAGCAGACCTGGAAATCAACGCCGGCCAAAAGCTTGGCGCAGAGTTTGCGCAAAAGCAGAAAGAACTGCTGCAAAATTTCAAAGATAGATCTTCTCCGGCCAATCTTTTTCGCAACCCGTTTGGCTATCGTCGCTATTTTGCCGAGCATCTCGCCTGCATCGATGCCCCGCCATTCCAGGACATCCATCGCATTGTCTGGAAAACCCGGCAGCAGCTTGAAGGCACCCGCACCATTCTCGCAATCGAAGCTTTCACTTCGCGAAATGCCAAACCTCCTGAAAACCTCGAAGAATTAAACATGTTTTTTAATCAGAATTTCGGCAGAGATCTTTATTCAGGCAAACAACTCGATTATGCCTCTTCCCCCCTTGCGCTACGCAGTTGCGGCCCAGACGGCAGCTTCGGCAATGAAGATGATATTGCAATCTTTCCCGAAACCAGTGCTCCATCTTCAAACTGAGATAAGGAGACAAAATGAAAATCATCTTTGCGTCTTAAAAGAATTATGAATTTGTTTAACTCAGATCTTTTAACCTTTTTCTGATCTTTTGATTTAACAGGGTTTTTATATTAAATCCACACTTTCGTGGGAATTTCCAAAAACAAAAAAACCTTCGGAAAAATCTGAATCGGGTCGGTGCAAGCCATGATTGAGGCTGTAAATGCTACCGTAATAATAACCGAAACGTCATTTTAAGAAGGCTTTTTCTTGAAAGCGGGAAACGGGGTCAGGAAATAGTCGAAAAAGCCTTTTGTATGCTGACTCCCTTTTTGCGGGGCGGCGTTTTTGTCAACATTTTGTCAACATCGCCGGAAATCGTCTCTTATTTTAACCCCTCGAAAGTCACTCTGGTTTAATAACGCCTAAACAAGTATAGTCGAACCAGCAAAATTGTCAACGCTCACAGCTGCGGCCTGTTTGAGCTTACGACCGTTATTTTGTAACGGTTCCATCAAACAACCGTCAAGCAAATTTGAGAGACCAAACCCTGTATGTTTTGCATCTTGAATTGAACTGTATTAGATTTAAGATATGATGTCGAACAGCGAAAAAATACTGCAGCTGATCAAGCAGGGCGAAGGCCTGGAGCTGGAATTC
>CAZQUE010000061.1:0-26586 GCA_964596185.1 uncultured bacterium
CTTACACGGTTTTCCGACCACTTTCACCAAGAGGTTTTCGAAGAGTTCCGCCGCAGTAATCTTTCAGGTAGAAGGATACAACTTTCACCGATTCCTACCATCTGCAGAAGGCATCTTTGCCTTTGTTGGAACGCCGGTTGCTGCGCCGCTAGAAGTTCTTGTGCAGTCGTCGCCGGAAATTGCCGGACAACTGATGAAAATTCAGCCCGGCCTGAAGGTCGTTTTTATGTCCGGGTACACTGCAGATGCAGTTGCTCGCCATGGTTTCGTTGAAGACGGCGTAAATTTCCTGCAAAAGCCATTTTCGCTCAAAGACCTGGCAGAAGTGTTAAAGAATGCCTTGGATAAAAATTGATTTCGTTTCTAGAACTGTGCCTGCTTTATAGCTAAAGGATAATGCGTCCTTTCTAATCCCCAGATTTACTTGACAGACGCTTCTGTACGATATATACCCAATAGATTCAGCCTTATTTTTCATTCTTTTACAGGAGAAATCAGAACATGGCGCAACGAGGAATTCGGGAATACCACGGCAAAAAGATGCTGGCTCGGCATCTCGATGCCTATCTTGAAGACAGCATCGGATATGAAGGCAAAATAGTTCTCGTCGATAAAGATACAGACTGGGACGAGCTACAAAAGACCAATCCATGGCTTGCAAGTGAAAAACTTGTCGCAAAACCGGATCAGCTTTTTGGTAAGCGTGGTAAGCACGGACTGGTGTTGGTAAACAAAGATTTTAATGAGACCAAAAGCTGGGTCAGTGAGCGCTTGGGCAAAAAACAGACCGTTAACGGCATCGATGGCGTTTTAACCCATTTTATCATTGAGCCGTGCATAGCCCATGAAGTTGAATATTACGCAGCGATAAAATCGGCTGCTTCCGGCGACACCATTTATTTTTCACTAGAGGGCGGCATCAACGTCGAAGAAAACTGGGATAAGGTCGTATCGATTCAGGTGCCGATTCTTGAAGGAATCGATGCCGTAGATATCGCTGCCGCATTGCCTGCTGAGCTTGGCGACAAGAAGAAGCTGGTTGCCATGTTTTTGCAGGGCTTGTACAAATTCTTTGCCGCCATGCATTTTGCCTATCTTGAAATCAATCCTTTCGCCATTGCCGGCAATAGAATCATTCCGCTCGACCTGGTTGCAAAGCTCGATGATACTGCCGAATACCTTTGTACCCGTATGTGGGGAGAAGATATGGAGTTCCCGGCTGCTTTCGGACAGAATCTGAGCGCTGAAGAAATAAAAATTCGCGAACTCGACGCGCTTTCAGGAGCTTCTTTGAAGCTTACCGTGCTCAATCCCGATGGAATAATCTGGAACATGGTTGCCGGCGGCGGCGCTTCGGTTATTTATGCCGACACAGTCTGTGATCTTGGTTTCTCGAAAGAGCTGGCGATGTATGGTGAATATTCCGGTAATCCCAGCACCAATCTGACCTACGAGTATGCCAAAGTTGTGCTCGATCTGATGACCCGCAAAAAAGATGCACAGGGTCGGCCAAAAACCCTTATTCTTGGCGGAGGTATTGCAAACTTTACTGATGTTGCCAAGACCTTTACCGGTATTATCAAAGCACTTCACGAGTTCGGGGATAAGCTCAAGGCAGTGAATGCGCGCATTTTTGTGCGCCGTGGCGGCCCCAACTATCAGGAAGGACTCGCTAATCTCAAAGCCGCTGCCGAAAAGATCGGCGTGCCGATTGAAGTTCACGGTCCCGAATATCACATGACCCGCGTCGTTTCCGATGCGCTGAAAGCCTGAGAGAAAGGAAGCAAAAGACAATGAGCAGACCAGATTATTTGCTTTTCGATAAAAACACTACTGCCGTAATTTATGGCATGCAGACCAAGGCTGTCCAGCGCATGCTCGATTTTGACTACTGTTGCCGTCGCGAAACCCCTTCGGTTGCGGCAATGGTCGATGCCGGTAAAACCGGTAGCCAGAAGGTTTTTTGGGGCAAAAAGGAGATTTTCATTCCGGTTTATCCCGATGTGAAAACCGCTTTGCAAAAGCACCCCGACATCGATGTGATGATTAACTTCGCGTCTTTCAGAAGCGCTTTCGATACGACCATGGAAGGCCTTGAAGAACCGCAGTTGCGCACGATTGTCGTCATTGCTGAAGGCATTCCTGAGCGTCTTGCCCGGCATTTGCGCGAAGTTGCAGTGGCGAAGAAAAAGGTCATAATTGGCCCGGCCACGGTTGGTGGCATTGCAGCCGGAGCCTTTAAAGTCGCCAATACCGGCGGTACAATCGAAAGTATCATTGAATCGAAATTACATCGCCCGGGTTCAGTCGGCTTTGTCAGCAAATCCGGCGGTATGTCGAATGAAGCATATAACATCATTTCTCTGAATACCGACGGCCTTTATGAGGGCATCGCTATCGGCGGCGACGCTTACCCAGGCTCTTCGCTTCTTGAACACCTGTTGCGTTTCGAAGCTAATCCGGCAATCAAGATGCTGGTCAGCCTCGGCGAAGTCGGTGGCGAAGAAGAGTGGAAAATTGTCGAAGCCGTTAAAACCGGTAAGATTAAGAAGCCTTTGGTAATGTGGGTTACCGGCACTTCGATCAAATACATGCCCAAAGGCATTCAGTTCGGTCACGCCGGCGCTAAAGCCGATGCTACCCGTGAAACTGCCGAGGCGAAAAACGCGGCGCTCAAAGAAGCCGGCGTTGTCGTTCCTGAGTCTTTCGATGATTATGATAAAGCAATCAAACAGACATATGAAAAGCTTGTCGCTGAAGGTGTGATCAAACCCGCTGCTGATGTCGAACCACCGGTTATCCCAATGGATTACGCCGAAGCAGTAGCGCGCAACATGGTGCGCAAACCGACCAACTTTACCTGCACCATTTCCGATGATTCGAAAGATGAGCTGCTTTATGCCGGTCACAAAATCAGCAAGGTAATCGGTGAGAATTATTCGGTCGGCGAAACTATCGGCCTGCTTTGGTTTAAAGAGCGTCTGCCGAAATGGGCCGCCGAATTCATGGAAATCGTCATCAAGCTTTGTGCCGATCACGGGCCAGCCGTTTCCGGCGCACACAACACCATCGTCACTGCCCGTGCCGGTCGCGATCTTATGAGTGCGGTAGCGTCAGGCATGCTTACCATCGGCCCACGTTTCGGTGGCGCGGTTGCCGGTGCGGCATTGATGTTCAAGGATGCGCAGGATCGACAGCTTAGTGCTGACGAATTCATTTCCGAAATGAAAAAGAAAAATATCAAAATTCAGGGTATCGGCCATCGCATCAAAAGCCTGAAAAATCCTGATCAGCGCGTTGTTTTGCTCAAAGATTTCGCGGAAAAGAATTTTCCCTCGACACGATTGCTCAATTATGCACTTGAAGTTGAGCAGTTGACCACTGCAAAAAAAGATACGCTGATCCTCAATGTCGATGGTTGTATCGGAGTCCTGTCGGTTGATATGATGTATAGCCTCGGCTGGTCGGAAGACCGCATCAAATCAGTCGTCGACAGTGGTGGTCTCAACGGTCTGTTCCTGCTTGGTCGAACCATCGGCATGATCGGCCATTACATGGATCAGAACCGCCAGAAAGCGGCTTTGTATCGTCACCCCTGGGATGACATTCTCTACGATCTACCGCCGCTGGTAGAATAAGCTGGTTTAATAAGAGCCGGTCACTGAACCTGTTTTAAGGCTGAAGTGACCGGCTTTCCATTTACGCCTGGCCTATTTTTCGATTTTCAGCCCGGCGGTAAAAAGGTGTTTCATTTCGTCGCTGAAACTGCCGTCGGCCATGTGAATCGTTATGTTGGGCATTGGTTCGTGCTTGCCGTTGTAAAATCTTTCAGCTTCAATTAACGAAAGATGTGATTTTTCACCCTCTTTGGGAATAATGAACTGCAGTCTTTTTAGACCCATGTTGCCGGCTTTGAGATATTCTACGACCTCGTAAAAGCGAGAGCTGGGAATAATCAGGCAAAATTTTCCGCCATAGGCAAGAAGATAGGTCGCTGCTTCGACGAAATCCTTCAAGGTGCCGTTGAGTTCGTGGCGGGCCATGGCACGGCCAGGCCGCTGTGGCAAGCGACCATTGCCCATTGGAAAATACGGCGGATTTGAGACGACCAGGTCGAAAGATTCAGGTAGCAAGTGTGCTGGAATATCGCGAACGTCGATATGCTCAAATGATATGCCTGAAAACTTGCTATTTAGCTGGAGATTTCGTTGAGAAAGCTCGTGAAAATTCTCTTGCACCTCGATTCCGGTAACCTGGAGTTTCGGGTTGCGGTATTTGATAAGAAACGAGAGAATACCGCTGCCGGCACCAAGATCGGCGGCAAAATTCATATCAGCATTGAACCTGAGAAAATTGGCCAGCAGCAAAGTATCGATGGCAAAAGCGGTGCCATCGATTTTCTGAATCAGGCTCAGGTCAGTTCCCGGAACCGTATCGAGCCTTTCGTCGGTATCGATGAAAATGTCTTTCATGGTCGCGCAAGCTTATAACAGCTGGCTTGAAAAATCAATGGGGGCAAAATTATAAGTCTTCATGCTATACTGCCGTAGCAGGGGAAAAGACTATGCGAAAAGTAATCATCGTAGGCCATCATCCGGCAGTGATAAGGAACCGCTTTATTTATAACAGGCTTTGATCAGGTGACCATGCAGCATTTTCAAACTCGACTTTTTTTAGCCTATCTTTTGCTGACAATTATTATTGAGACCCCGGTTTTGTTTTTGGTCGTAAGAAGGTTTTTTCATCTCAGCCCGGCACAATTGCCGTTAAAAAAGATTCTCACTGCCGGTTTTCTTGCTTCATTCGCGACCTATCCTTATGTCTGGTATGTCTGGCCGGCATTATTGCCTGAGCCAAATCAAGCACTGATTGCAGCTGAAGTGATGGTTTTTCTCGTTGAGTCCGCCATGCTGAGAACCATGCTGTACCTGTCGGTAAAACAGGCATTGCTGGCCTCGTTTGTTTGCAATATGACAACCATCGTGCTGGGTAGTATAATGAACAAAATTATTTTGGATTATCGCCTGTTTCTGTTTTAAATTTCTTTTGGAGGATAAAATGCTAAGATTCACTAAAACCGCAGTTATAGCTTCCTTTCTTTGTTTTTCTACCATGGTTTCTTTTGCTGATTTGCCCTCTTTGCGTCTTGATGGCTCATGGGGAAAAGGTGAGCTTTACCGCGATCCATACAAGTATGATAATTATGATCGTGAGGCTGCGGCTAAAAACCCATACAGAATCGGTATAATGAAACGTGTTGCCAAAGGCGACGACGAGTATGAAACGATTATGAATAAAATCAAATCCTTGCCTAAATGGGATGTAACAGACAAGGAACTGCAGGAAAGATATGTTAAATCGGTAAAGACCGAATATGATCTGACTGAAAAAGAATTGCAAACGGCTAAGGCTTATCCGGGGCAGTTTCCTCATGAAGCAAAAACCGGCAAGAGAGTTTACGTTTCAAGAGTCATGAAACTGGGTGATAAACAATATCGTGCAAATAGCTGTCGATTCTTTGGTGCTGGCGACTGGAATGGCGACGGTGTCAATGAAGTGTTCCTGCGCTGGGATGACGGAGCCACCCATGCTGGAGCACACTCAACCATTAATGTTTTTTCCGAAAATGGAGATTTTGTCTTTTTTATAGACCTTCAAACCATCCATATGGGACCACACCGTGTTTTTGATTACAACGGTGATGGTAAGGTCGAGCTTGTTGTAATGCCCGATGGCAGTAAGGATGAATTTTTAGTGCTGGCTTGCCCGCAGGATGGAGAAGAGCTTGAGGCCTATTCAATGCCACAATCGAGCCGTGATGAAATTATGCCAACGCCAAGCCCGATATTTGTACCAGAAGATTAAGCCAAACTAGAATTCCCAGGTGGCCGAACAACTGTAGCGGCGGTCTTCGTCGTCGCCAGGGTTTTGCCCGAGTTCCTCGCTGTAAGTCGAGGCCTGAAAACGCCAGTCGTTCCAGACGATCCCGGCGCCACCGGTAAAATAGCCGCTTCTTATGCCTGTTTGCAGATAAAAATGGCGAGAAAGCTTCAATTCGGCACCCATGCGTATTTTGGTCAGTGCCGCACCATCTTTGCCTGTTTCCCAGTAATCTACGGCGAGTAAAAGCTTTTCATTGCGTTCTTCTGGACCGGTGAGAGGTCGAAATGAAGCACCTACGGCAAATTGTCGCTTCAATGTGCCAATGTCGGCAGAGAATTCTGAACTCAGGATGTTGCCGGCAAAAACGCCGACGGTTGGTTTCCAGGTATTATTGAGCTGCCAGATTGCGCCAAGATCGAAATCCATCGTTGCCCCTGAGCGGTCGGTGTCTTTGAGAATGCTTTCATTCAACGCTGCGAAATCGCGGGCATAATAGACTTTATCCGAAGCCTGGCGCGAAACGAACTTCATCGTTGCACCCCACCAGCCCATGGCCCGGTCGTTGAAAAGATTCTGTGCTTCATTGAATGAACGGGCAATTGAGCCAGAAATTAGGGCATCTTTTTCAACTTTAGCATTTATAGTCGGATTTACCGGGTTGTTAACCGAGAAGCTTTCAGATTCACGATAATAGGCGGCGATGCCAAAGCCTGTGCCGCCGATGTAATAAGCCAGATTGGAAAATGCCTGCCAGCCGTGCTTGCCCATGATCTCCATGAGATTGCTCATGTTGCTGTTGCGCGAGCCGGCAGTATCATTGCTGTTAAGGGCGGCAATGTGGTTGTCGACATCATCGAAGTCGAAATTTCTTTCAAAATGCCCGTTGAAAACCGAATATGCTCTTTCGTTCTGCATGCCTAACCCGGCCGGATTGCAAAACATTGCCTGCTGGTCATCAGCAACGGCTACACATGCGCCGCCCATTCCCAGAGCTCGTGAGGTTTCATATATTACCGGAGAAGCGGCAAATAGAGAACCCGTAAAGCCGGCAATAATTCCCAGCAGCAGAATTGTCCGAGTTTTAATTCGTCTGATCATTCATTACCATCCAGGGCGACAAGCGTTTGTTTGAACAAGGATTCCGAATTGTTAAAATAAACCTCAGCGGCTTCAATGGCATCGGTAAAGTTTGCCAGGGCGAGAATGGACTGGCGATTGGCCTGCGTGAATTTGCCGGCATAACTGGTGCCTTGAATCGGAGAAATCAGCACCCAGTCTTCACCTCTGCCGTCAAGAGCCATGCGCAGATCGTTGAATGCCTGTTCCATCGAATAGGTGCCGGAAATGGAAATGATATCGCCATAAATTGTCGACCACAATGCCGTCTTGTCGTCGCGGGTATCGAAGTCGATCTGATCGTTTTTATCGAGTCGGCCGTTGAGATTAGTGTCGTATTTTTCAACCAGAATAACTGCGTGATTGATGGCTGTCAGGAGCGCTCTGACCAGGCGATCCTGGAGTGTGGGAACGCTTAAGGCCCGCATTTGAACTACAGCCTCTTTGATCGCGGCATTGTCTTTTATGCCGGAAGCGGCCAAGAAGATTGTCGCCGGCGAATCTCCGGGTATTACACCATTTTGCATGACTTTAAGCGTCTGAAACATGTTGAAGCCGGCTTTCCCTGCCAATGAACAGGCCTTGCCACGGTGAATTTCATCATTGATGTTGCCACTTTCGGCAGCTCTTTCAAACAATTCGAGAGCGTCCTGGTAGCGGCCCTCATCGAGCGCGATGTTTCCTCTACTGATGAGGGTTTCCTGGTCGGTGCCGTTTAGACTTTGATTAAAGGCTTCAAAGCTGTTGCAACCTGAAATGAAGGCTGTCGCAAGCATAATTGCCGACAAAACCATGATGGTTCGAAATTTCGAAGCCATAGTATCTCCAAAAATAGAATTTCCCGACAATAATCGGCAGCTTTCTCGAAAAAATGCAGGCAAACCGCAAACAAATTTGCTGAAAAAAAACTTCTGCGTGTTAAAATTCGGCAATTGCATAAGCTGGGCAGAAAAAATGGAAAACCTGAGAATTGACAATCTTTGCTTTCATGGTCGCGGCCCATACAGTTTCTCTTTGCTGACGGGGCAGATTATTGCGGTTAGTGGAGCTTCTGGGGCCGGCAAATCACTGTTGCTTCGAGCCATTGCCGATCTTGAGCCTCATCAGGGGGCAATGACACTCGACGGTGAAAATTATTTGAATTTCAGTGGCCCGGAATGGCGTTGCCGGGCAATGTATCTTCCCGCAGAGGCTCAATGGTGGAAAGAAACGGTAAGAGAGCATCTTATTGCAGAACCTGGCCGGGAAGAGCTTGAACTGTTTGGATTTGGTGTGGAGACCCTGGACTGGGAAATCAGTCGGCTTTCATCGGGTGAAAAGCAGCGCCTGGCAATTTTGCGGATGCTGCAACGGCGCCCGCAAATACTGTTGCTGGACGAGCCCACAGCCAGCCTCGACCAGCAGAATATCGCCAAAATTGAAACCATGTTGCAGAACTATGTGCTGCGGGAAAAAGCTGCAGCCGTATGGGTCAGCCACGATCCCCTGCAGATAGAGCGTGTCGCTGACAGGCATTTTGAAATTCTTGCCGGTGGCGAACTAAGGACCATTCGATGACAATCATTCATTTGACCCCGATTCATCTAATTCTGGCAAGTTTGCTGGTCTTTCTTCTTGCTTTCTTGAGCTTTCGCAATCGCCTGCAGATTGAAAAGCCTTTATTGATTGCGGCGCTAAGAACTGTCATCCAGCTTTCCCTGATCGGATTAGTGCTTCGCACGGTTTTTGCCTCGACCAGTTTCTATCTGGTCATGTTTATCTGGCTATTGATGCTTGCTGCTGCCGGTCGTGAAGTGATGGGACGGCAGAAAGTGCAGGTGCAGGGCTCAGGCAGCTTTTTTATCGGAACCAGCTCGATGATGGTTTCTTCTTTCTCGATTATGGTTATCATTCTGGCGCTGGTAATAAAGGTTGAGCCATGGTACAAGCCGCAATACGCGATTCCAATTCTTGGGATGCTTTTGGGTAATACGATGAATGGGGTGGCGTTGGCGATGAATACCTTTTCACAGCAGGTTTGGCAAAGAAAGGCCGTTGTCGAGCAAAAACTTGCCCTGGGAATGTCTGCCGATGAGGCCGCCCGCGAAATATGGCAGGAGAGCTGCAAGACCGGGATGATTCCGATTATAAATTCTATGGCTGCAGCTGGGCTGGTAAGCCTGCCCGGAATGATGACCGGCCAGATTCTCGGGGGAAACGATGTTGGTGATGCAGTTAATTACCAGATTCTGATCATGTTCATGATTTCTTCGGGAACTGGTTTCGGAGTTCTGCTCAGTCTTTGGTTGCTGCGGCGTCGCATGTTTGATGAGCGAGAGCGTCTGGTAATAAAGCAGAATTTCTCAGTTAAATAAATGTCTGGGTTAAAAAACTTCCAAACACAATTTCAAGGGACTTTGATCAATAAGAAAATAATTTTTTAAGAGCAAAAGAAAAGTGGCTGCTCTCGCATTTGAGAACAGCCACTTTTTTATGGGTGTTTTATTGAATTCTGATTTATCTTACGAGGATGTCAGCGATTTGATCGTATTTTCTTTCAGCTCTCTGAAGTTTTCTATGAGCTTCTTTAGCATTGTTTTCAGAGAACAGGGTGAATTTGGCTCTTTCGATGATCATGCCGACTTCGCGAAGGTCATCTCTGAAGCGGGGGCCGACCATTCTCATCATTTCATTGATTTCACTGGCGATGGTTCTCATTGCCATGCCCATTCTTCTTTTATCTTTGTGATCCATCAGGAAGGGGTAGTATGAATTTTCAGCTTCCTGGAAAGCTCTTTTGATGGCACGGTGAGCCATTCTGATTTTTGCATTGGCAGGAGAATAGTGGCCGGGATGACCATGGCTACCATTGTTGCCGTGATTGTAACCACTGTTGTTGCCATGGTTGCTATTGTGGCCATTGTTGTAGTTGCTGTTGTTACCATGATTGTTGTTATGACCGTTATTATAGCTGCTGTTGTTGCCATGGTTGTTATTGTGGCCGTTATTGTAGCCGTTATTGTAGCTATTGTTGTTACCATGATTGTTGCTGTGACCAGGATGAACTGCTACTCCGCCACCGTTACTGGGGTGAATGAATCCGCCGTTGTTGCCGGGGTGATGAAATCCGGGGGCTGCGAAAGCGAAAGCGGGGATAATAAGGGCTGCGGCCATCAGAATCAAAAAGCTCTTTTTCATGATCATACTCCTGAAAACTTATTTGCTTATTTAAAGACGTTTTTTAATAAAGCAAAGTTCATGCCAACTTGAAAAAAGTCGCCAAAAGTCTTTGTTAGAGCTGTAGCTCGCAGGTCGGAAATTCTTGTTGTTAAAAATCTGCCAAATTCTTTACATTTTTTCTGCAGAAAATTTGACAGATCCGAAAATTTCATTAAAATTGAGCTAAGCGCACGCGCTGCGAAAACCCTTACCCCCCATTTGAAGAAGGTTTTAAGACTTTTTGTGCCGAACAAAAGAGGCACATGGCCATTTCACTCAGCAGCAGGCCATGGATCTGGCAGGGGATAAAGATAAAAATGCTGTCTTAAATCATTTTGAATGCTACAATAAAAGAAACTACGTTCAGCATGGAGACATACTTATGAAAGCCGGTTTTGTGCAGTTCGCTCCAGAATTCTGTCATTATGAAAAGAATCTGATGCTGGTCGAAGATATTCTTGAAACGACCGATCAGGTTGATTTGCTTGTGCTGCCAGAATTGGCAAATTCGGGCTATCATTTTACCAGTCGCAAACAGGCCTGGGAAAATGCCGAAGAAGTCTCTGATAGTCGCTTCATTGCTTTGCTGGGAAAATACTGTCGCAAGCGAAATACCTACGTTGCTACCGGTTTTAACGAAAGAGAAGGCGATCGTCTTTTTAACTCCGCGGTTCTGATTGGGCCTGAGGGTGTGGTTGGCAAATACCAGAAAATTCATCTTTTTCTTAATGAGAAAGATATTTTTTCTCCGGGTGAAGCCGGCTTGCCTGTGTTCGAGACGCCGATCGGCAAAATCGGTCTTCTGGTCTGCTTCGACTGGATGTTCCCGGAAGTATGGAGAATCCTTGGAATGAAAGGGGCTGACGTTATCTGTCATTGTTCAAATCTTGTTTTACCGGGATTTGCGCAGCGTGCGGTTCCGATTCACGCACTTATAAATCATGTTTTTGTTATTACCGCCAATCGCATCGGTCAGGAAGAGCATTTGACCTTTACCGGCATGTCGACAATCGCTGACCCATTGGGAAACGTAGTCTACCAGGCCGGTGCAGATACCACTGAAGTCAGGTTTTTCAATTTCGACCTCGAGCTGGCGCGAAACAAGCAGATGACACCAAGAAACCATCTTTTTGATGATCGTCGTCCCGAACTATACCAGGAGCTTACCCGCCTCTGACAAGGATTAGCAATGAGGCATATCACAATTTTGGCATTGATTTGCAGCCTGTTTCTGGTCGCATGTGACCGGAGCATCGAAGAAACGCATCGTTCAAGCCAGATTAACGTCTGGCTCGATGCAAATCCTGAACTTCTGGCGCTTTTGCATGAGCAGATGCAATCGTTAAGCAGTGCTGATGCCAATCTGAAGGTTAATTTTCGTTCGATACGCTTTGAAGACCTTAAGCCGGCGATAATCGGCTGTAAGGCCAATACTTCCCTGGAAAAGCCCGACCTGATCATGTTTTCTTCAGACTGGCTCGGGGAACTGGTTGAGGCCGGCCTGGTCGCATCGGTAACCATCGATCCCGAGGGTTATTTGCCGATTGCCGTATCAGCGATGAAATGGCGGGAGATTTGCTACGGTCGCCCATGGAGTCTTGATACCGTTGCTTTGCTGGTAAACCGAAAACTGGTGCCACAACCACCTGAAAATCTCGAACAGATGGTTGAAATAGGCCGAAAGCTTCCCGAAAATGTTTTCCCGCTGATTTACGATAACAAAAATTTCTACTATCATGCCGCCTGGTTTCATGCTTTTGCCGGCCCGGTTTTCAGTGACGGCAGACCAGTTCTCAACTCTGAGCCATCTTGCCGGGCCCTTGATTTTGCCTATGACCTTGAGGCCGGTTATCGCCTGGTGCCGGCCAAGTCCAATCAGGCTGCGGCAATAAATCTTTTTGCGGCAGGCAGGGCTGCTATGACAATCAATGGCCCATGGGCAGTTCCTGATTTCATCAGAAACCAGGTCGATTTTGCGGTCGTTCCGATTCCGTCTCCGGATAAAGAACTTCTGGCGCGTCCTTTCGTCGGCATCAAGGGGTTGGCGGTTACCAGCTTTACTCAGAATGCTTCTATGGCCACAGAAGTTTTGAAGAAGTTAACATCAGAAGAAATGATGCTAAAAATAGCCGAGCGATCTTTGCTGGTGCCATGCTTCAAGTCGGTTGTAAATAACCGGAAAAGCTGGCTGAAGGGATTTGTTGAACAGGCGGAAAGGGGCCTTTTAATGCCTGCTGATCCAAAAATGAAATTTGTCTGGTCTGAAATGAACCGGGTTTTGCGTTTGCGCTTCATTGCTTCGTCAACCTCGGCAATTTTGCTCGATGAAGCACAGATGCGCCTGGAAAAAGAGATCGAGCCTGAGGTGGTCGGCAAAAAATGAAAAAGATCCTGATGATTCTGTTCGTTTTGATTGTCTGCCTGCCAATGCTGCTGGCTTTTATTCATGCATCGGGCTTCGCCGGCGCAAAGGTCGAGACGATGATGAAAACGCGGGCTGGGCACCGCTACCTGGTTGCTCAGAACCTGATGATCCAGAAAATGTCTGAAGTCCGGCTTAAAGCCGGTATTATTGGCCAGAATCGCAATATTCGAACCGCTGTCGAGAATGCAGATCTGCTGGAATTGATTGATTTATTGAACGGTTTGCAAAAAGATCTTGGGATAAATGCCGGTGGAATAGAAGTTTATCAGGGTGTCGACCGCTTGATGGTTGCCGAACCGAGAAATCCGAATGTTTTTGCCGGTCAGGATATTGTTCAGACGGTGTTACAGGGAAATCTGGCTGAAAAGAACCTTTTTGTCGGCGAGAGCCTGGTTTTCATGGCGGGGGTGCCCATTTATGCGCAGGGCAGCTCTTTGCCTGTTGCAGCATTGATTTTATACCAGGTCGTCAATGAAGCTATGGCAGACCAAATCAAAAGTATTGCTGACGCAGAAATCGTTCTTTGGGCCGAAACAGATGGCAGTAGCAGGATACTCGTCTCGACGCTGATAGAAAACGGCCGGCGCACTTTCCCGGTTTTAACTGGATTGAACGATGCTGTCAGGGAAGTGAATGTCGGCTCGCGCAGATTTCTCGTGCGTGCGGGAAAATTCAGCAGTGAAAATGGCGCCTTTTATCTTGGCGTAGCCCTGGAAAAGAAAGAGTTGAATGAGATATTGAACTCACTGCGCCATGTATTTATCAGAGCAGGAGCCGGCGCAATTTTGTTTGCCATGCTCGTGGCCCTTTTGTTTGCCGGAATTCTTACCCGGCCTCTTGGTGCTCTGGTGAAGTCGGCGCAACAATTCGGGGCCGGAGAGCTTCAGGAAAACTGTGAGATTTCAAGTGTCGTGCCTGAATTGAATTTTCTTGCTTCAACTTTTGCCAAAATGATGGGGCAGATAAGACAGAAAATTGAAGAACTTGAAGCTGCCCGTAATTCTCTAGATCGCAAGGTTTTCGACCTTTCGGTCCGCAATCTCATTAACCAGGCGATCATCAGCAAGAGCGAAGACTCTGTTTTGCGTGAATTACTCGAAATTGTTGCCGATACCATGCAGACCAAACGTTGCTCGATGTTGCTTGTTGACCAGGTAAGCGGCGATCTTTCGCTGAAAGTTGCCGTGGTGAGAGGCGAAAATCCTGCAGAAGTCGAATTCAATTGCTCTCAGGTTTCTTTCGCCGGCGGTGAAGGATTCGCCGGCTTCGCCGCCCGTCATGGCAAGTCGGTCTTTTCAAATGACCCTTTAAATGACAGTCGCTTTAAAAAAATGGCGCGACCGGTAAAGAATCTTATATCCGTGCCTCTTTTTGATGAAGACAAGGTTATCGGGGTTATCAACGTTGCTGACCGGGAGGAATCTTTCAGCGAAGAAGATGCTTTGATGCTTCAGGGCGTTGCCGATCAGATTGCTATCGCTCTGCAGAAGGCCCGATTATATGAACTGGCGATCACTGATGGCCTGACCGGCCTGTTCATTCATCGCTATTTTCAGATGCGTCTTGAATCTGAAATTGCTCGCGCCAACCGTGGCAGTGAGAAACTGGCTTTGATAATGTTCGATATCGATCATTTCAAGAAATTCAATGATACTTACGGACATCAGGTTGGAGATCGCGTGATCAGGCTTGTTTCAGAACGCATAAAGAAAAACATCCGTGAAGGAATAGACATTGCGGCAAGATATGGCGGCGAAGAATTTACGGTTATCATGCCCGAAACAGGCATTGAAGGGGCAATGGCTTTTGCCGAGCGCTTACGTCAAGCAATTGAAGAGACCACGCTCGAACATGAAGGGCAAACGCTCAAAGTTACCATAAGCCTTGGCTGCGCAGTTTTTCCCGAACATGCAGCAACCAGGGAAAATTTGATCTGTAATGCCGACAGCGCTCTATACCGCTCGAAAGAAAACGGCAGAAACTGCTCAACTGCTTTTAGCGCAGATAACATCGCTTGAAATTAAATGATATTTAAGTAGTTTCATAATAGATAAAAATAAGTTAAATTATTAATCGGTTCTATTTTTAATCGAAATTTTTATGGAGGCATCATTAAATGCGAAAACTAGGCAAAATTTTGACGGTTCTGGCCATCTTCTGCTTTGGCATCATACTTCCAGGCTGCACTCAGGGTGAACCGGCCGTTGCACCCGAAATCAGCGCCGGCAAATGGTTCAACGCCGACAGTTTTTCTCTGGCAGACAACAAGGATAAGATCGTTGTGGTGGAATTCTGGGCTACCTGGTGCCCGCCATGCCGCAAAAGCATTCCTCATCTCAAGAAACTTCACGAAGAATACGCTGATAAGGGCGTAATCATCGTTTCTCTCACTAACGAACCGGCTGCAACTATTGAGACTTTCATGGGCAAGGCCGATATGCCCTGGGTTATTGGTGCTGAAAGTAATTCTGGCGGCGCATACGGTGTCAGCGGAATTCCCGCAGCATTTATCGTCGTTGACGGCAAAATCGTCTGGAACGGCCATCCAATGGGCGGCCTCGATGAAGAACTCAAAAAAGCTGTTGCGGCCAAAGCCGGCGCAAATTAAAGCTGGATATGGCTAAAGTTACAAAACTTGAGGCAGGTGTTAAGGCACCTGCCTTTGCCTTGTTCGATCAACATGGCAACAAGATTGAAAGTAGTTCTTTCAAGGGCGAAAAACTGCTGGTTTATTTCTATCCGCGAGCGATGACCCCCGGATGCACGGTTCAAGCCTGCACAGTCAGAGATTCTCTGGCACAACTGAACAAGATAGGCCTGAAGGTGGTCGCTATCAGCCCAGATTCACCGGATCGGCTGAAAAAATTCGATGAAAAGCAGAATCTTGGCTTTACTCTTCTTTCCGACCCTGAAAAATCGGTTGCCGATGCCTATGGCGCGGTTGGCGAAAAGACGATGTTCGGTAAAAAAAGTATCGGCATCATCCGCTCATCTTTTCTGATCGATGAGAAGGGCAAGGTTGTCGCCGTCTGGTACAAAGTGAAACCTGACCAGACAGTGGCGCTGGCGCTTGAAGCTCTTGGTAGGCTTTGATGAATATCTGTCCGGAATCGATTTATTCCGGCTAAAAGGATTTCTGCAGCAGGAAAAGGCGAATGGCCCTCTTTTTGAGAGTCTGCTTTTGCGTGAATTCTGCCCCGAACTTGATCTTGTCAACGGGCCGGCGATAGAGCTCTATCGTTGGCATTTTGTCCTTTTTCATCAGCTTTACCGGCTCAAAGACTTGTTGGTGCCCGAGAATCAATATTTACACATTCATTTTATGGGAATCCATCTTTTGGATTTTCCCGAATTTGGCTGGTGCCAGCATTATTCTGCAGATTTGCAGGGTTTTTGCGGGGCGCAGATTCATGGCACTGCCGATTCTCTTTGCGAATTTCACCGAAATCTGAGCGAGGAAAACTCTCTGGCCGAGATTTCAGAGCGCTATTTTTACCTCGACTCTGCCAATTTTTCTGCTTTGCGCGAAGAAGATGCCGAAGGCTTCATTTCCGGGGCATGGAATCTTCTTGGAAATCATCAGGCAGTCGAAGAGGCGTATCGCACGATGGGTATGCCGATCAATTCCGATCTAAAACTGGTAAAACTGCATTTTCGCAAACTGGCAAAAGAACTGCACCCAGATTTGCATCCAGAGCAAAAAAACGAGTTTTCCAAAATTAATTCAGCATATCGTTGTCTGATAAACTATCTGTCATTGCGCAGTTTTAAATAACTCATTTGCCCTGCGGCCCATTTTGGTCAATAATAGAAATAGAACAATTTGAAAGAGAGCAATGATGAAAAAGCAGGATATCGAATTCAAGGTGCTTGATATTATCGATCGACTTGAAAAAGGACAGCCCATCGAAGATGATACCGTCGAGCTGAAAGCTGAGTGGCCCAAAGACCATTTTCGTGCCGCCCGCAGAATAGCTGCCCATGCCAACTCGGCCCGCGGCGAACCGATTCTCTGGTTGATTGGCATCGATGAAAAAGCAGGAGTGGTGGGCGCTGATTTTGAGGAATTGTCGATCTGGTTCGCCAAGGTTCGTTCCCGTTTTGATCAGCTGCTTGTGCCCGATTTGATAAGCCTTTCGGTGCCTTATAACGGAAAAACG
This sequence comes from uncultured bacterium, assembly GCA_964596185.1. Classification (GTDB taxonomy): domain Bacteria; phylum Muiribacteriota; class Ozemobacteria; order Ozemobacterales; family Ozemobacteraceae; genus DYKG01. Next base: position 16,783 of record CAZQUE010000061.1, read on the forward strand.
GTCGTTGCCCTGTTGTTTGAGACTGAGCGTGCTCCCTTTGTCATCAGAATTCCTGACAGCACCGGAATCGTGACTCATGAGGTTCCCTGGCGTGAGGCCAATTCAACCAGGTCAGCCCGTCGCTCTGATTTAATCAAGCTTTTGTACCCAATCCAAAAGAAGCCCAGGGTCGAAATTCTCGATGGAAAAATCGAGCTGCAAAAAGCTATTGCCGGATTCAACCAGGCGGGAGAGTATCAATGGAATCTCAGCATGAAGCTGTATTTCATAACTTTTTCTTCAGATACGGTCGTTATTCCCTTTCACCGTTGTGAACTGGTTTTTCGACCCGAAGGCCGTCCTGATGAAAAGCGTTTTGAAAATATCAAGATAATGCCGCCGACTTCTTATTCGACCCGTGGTCTGAAAGAAAAAAGCCAGTCTTTAACCGTTGACAGCACTGAGCATGAAGTTCTGATCGACACAGCCGGCATGGCATATCTTACCGGTGAAATTGCGGCTTCAGAAAGACCTGGTCCGGTGCTTTTCGAAGAAATTATGGTTAAAGCCTGGTTAAAGCCGCACAATACCGAAGATCCGGTGAATTTCGATGCGATTTTTAAATTGCAGAAAAGGTCTAAAAGCAATGATGACGCCGACCGACTTCTGGGTGAATGGCGATACGATAAAATAGAAAATGAGACAATCTGAGAAAAAACAAGATAATTGAAAAAATAGAGTGATTGTGTTAAAATTCTGCCTATAATACTTTTAATCACCCGTAATTTGTTAATTTTCTGCAGATTTGGGAGATTTTCCGTGAGGTAGGCCTTGGAAAATAAAATAGTCGCTGCATTGTTTCAACATTTGCCGGAATTCAAAGATCTCATTGTCGCCGCCGAAAGCCCTGAAAAGGCCCGGGATGCGATGTTGGTGCATCTGAAAAAAATGATCGAAGCCAATATCGATGATGTTCTCGATTTGAGTGGGCTGCAATTCTCTCTGAAGCTAAGCTGTGCCCGAGCGTTGCGCCAGTTTTTATCGAAAAGAAGCGTTAAAATAACCGGGTTTGACATGGTAAGGCAATTCTGGCTGATGATTCATGAAGGCAAAGACGAGGTTGCCGCATCTTTCAGCCCGGCTTTCGTTGAAGATTTTTCGAGAATAATCGCCGGTCTGGCCGGAAAAGCCGGTATCTATAAAAAAGAAGACAGTAGTGCTGCTTTCGGGCGCGAAGCTGCTCTGGCGCGCTGTGAAATCCTGGACCAGATTTTTCTTGAATCAGAAAAGAAGATGGAGCAATATTCGTGCGGTCTCGACGAAAAGCTTGTCGAGAGGCGCAATCAGAATCGTCGGCAAATTTGCGACTATTTCAAGTGTAGCGAAGATGATTTTGCAGATTTCAACTGGCAATTACAACATATTATTCGCAATGCCGCGACTTTGAAGAATCTGGTCAATCTAAGACCTGAAGAAGAAAAAGCTATCGATGCCGCCAAGGAAGGCAATTTGCCCTTCGGGATAACGCCGTTTTATGCCTCTTTGTTCTGCAGTGATCCTGGCTCTGGCATAGATAATGCTCTAAGGGCTCAGGTTATACCACCACAAAGCTATGTTGATGAGGTTTTGCAGGGGCAGGGCGAACGTCGGCAAAAGTTTGATTTTATGCGTGAAAACGATACTTCGCCGATAGATCTGATTACGCGGCGTTATGCGCGAATCGTGATTTTCAAGCCATATAATACCTGTAGTCAGATTTGCGTATACTGCCAGCGCAATTGGGAAATCGACGACGCTTACATTCCTCAGGCACTTGCTACCCCGGAAAAAATCGACAAGGCAATTAAATGGATCAGGAAAAACCCTGCGGTGACTGAGGTTCTTGTAACTGGCGGAGATCCATTGATCATGAAAGATGCAGAAATTGAGTTCATTCTTGAGCGTCTCGCTTCCATTCGTTCGGTTCGGCGCATTCGTTTCGGCACGCGAACTCCTGTGGTTCTGCCGCAAAGGTTTACCGACAAGCTGGTTGAAATTCTCTCAAGGCATCATCTGCCCGGGCGCCGCGAGATTTCAATAGTCACTCATTTTGAGCACAGTCTTGAAGTAACTCCTGAAGCGATGACCGCTGTGCAAAAGCTGAGGCAATCGGGTATGGGGGTCTACAATCAGGCTGTTTACACGTTTTTCAATAGCCGGCGCTTTGAACTTGCTGCATTGAGGAAGGCTTTGCGTCTTATCGGCGTCGACCCGTACTATACTTTCAATGCCAAGGGCAAAAAAGAAACCGACGTTTATCGCGTACCCCTGGCGCGGCTGCAACAGGAGGCCAAAGAAGAGGCTCGGTTGCTGCCCGGTATCGAGCGAACAGATGAGCCGGTTTACAATGTTCCCGGCCTTGGTAAAAACTATCTTCGGGCTGAGCAGAATCACCTTTTGTTAACTATTCTTCCCGATGGGCGGCGCGTTTATGAATTTCACCCCTGGGAAAAATTCATTCGCCATGCCCGGTCCTACGTGCATTGCGATGTGCCGATATATGATTACCTGCAGCGACTTGAAAAAATCGGCGAAAACCCTGAAGATTACAAGAGTATTTATTACTACCTCTAAAGGTCGCCAAATGAAAATCAATGAAGAAGTTCAACGATTGATCGAGCATCTCAAATTGCAGCCTCACCCTGAAGGCGGATATTACGCTGAGATTTACCGTTCACAGGGGTTGATTCCAGCCCTGGCTCTGGCCGATACCCATTCGGGTTATCGACGTTTCATGACCTCGATCTATTTTTTGCTTGTTTCTGGTCAGGTGTCGAAATTTCATCGTCTGAAATCCGACGAGGTCTGGTATCACCATTCTGGCAGCTCACTCAGTCTGCACATGATTTTTCCTGACGGCAGCTATTGCCGAAGAATTCTCGGCAATGATCTTCAGGCGGGTCAGAGTTACCAGATTGTGGTGCCGGCAGCAACCTGGTTTGGTGCGACCGTTGATCAGGCCGATCTTTATTCACTGGTCGGCTGCGCCGTAGCGCCCGGATTCGAGTTCGCAGATTTTGAACTTGCTGACCGGGCCGAGCTTTTGGCCGCCTACCCGCAACATACGTCGGTTATTGGGCAGCTGACCTGATTTAACTAGTACCGAGCAGGTTCAAGTTTTTTGCCCCGGATCAATCTGTTTTCTGGTAGAATTAAAGATACTTGATTAATCTGGAGTAAAAAAACAATATGTTAGGCAGACAAAAAAGCATATTTTCTGTGGTTTTGCTTGTTCTGGCCCTGCTTCTTATAAGTCCATGCTCTTATGCCGATCCTTCTGCCAAGATTTCCGGCAGTGTCATGATTCAGGGATTCGGTTGGAACAGTCAGTCTCGGGGTACCCCGAGCAAGTGGTATCGGTTGATCGAGCAGCGGGTTGAAAGCCTGCAGAAGCTTGGCGTCGATATGATCTGGTTCCCGCCGGTCTCAAGGTCGGTAAGTCCGCAGGGATACCTGCCTGGCGATTATTACGATGTCGGCAGCAAAGATTCGCCGACTTTTTATGGCGACGTCGATCAGCTCGGCAGTGCGCTGGCGGCTTTGAACAAGGCCGGCATTCTTCCCGTCGCCGATATCGTCATCAATCATCGCTGTGCCGGAAAGCAAGATAATAACGGCATCTGGAACATTTATCATTTTCCTTCAGGCAAAGCCCAATGGGAACAATGGGCAATCTGTCGCGGCGAATATGGTGGAACCGGCAACGCTGATTCAGGCGAAAACTATGGCGCGGCCCCAGATGTTGATCACAGCAACGCCAAAGTTCGCGAAGATATCGTTGACTGGCTTGGCTGGCTCAAAAAGCTCGGCTTCAAGGCCTGGCGTTATGATTTTTCCAAGGGTTATGCGGCCAAGTATGCCGGCATTTACGACAAGGCTTCGAATGTGCCGTTTTCAGTCGGTGAGATCTGGACCAACATGTCATTTCAGGGATCGTATCTGAACCCAAACCAGAACGCTCACCGTCAGCAGCTTTGCGATTGGCTCGATGCCACGAAGTCCAATGTGGCCTGCGCTTTTGACTTTACTACCAAAGGTATTCTGCAGGTTGCGGTTAATGGTGAATACTGGCGCTTAAAAGATTCAGAGGGCAAACCGACTGGTCTTATCGGCTGGTGGCCCACTCGGGCGGTAACTTTCATCGACAACCATGATACTGGTTCCCAGCAGAGTCACTGGCCTTTCCCGGATAGCAAGGTCATGCAGGGTTATGCTTATATTCTCACTCATCCCGGTATCCCCTGCATATTCTGGGAGCACGTCTACGACTGGAAACTTTACGCGCCGATTCAAAAGCTTATTTCAATTCGCAAGGCAGCAAAAATCAACAGCGGCAGTAAGGTGGTCATTGAAAAAGCCGAAAAAGGCCTATATGCCGCGGTTATTGACGGCAGAATTGCGGTCAAGCTTGGTTGGGTAGACTGGAGTCCGGGTGAAGGCTTCAAAGTGTTGGCCAGCGGCGACAACTACGCCGTCTGGGGTAAGAGCGCTTCTGCCCGCTCAAGACGCTAACCTTAAAGATTTTCCAGGCCTGGTTTAGGCCAGGTCACAAAGACCACAAAAGAGCAAACCGAGAGAACCCGAACCAAGCAAGGTCGGGTTCTTTTTCTGATGTCTTCGTGCGCTTTGTGGCTTCGTGAGATAGGGGTCTGCCTTTGAGACTGAACTTGACTTCGGCTTTTCGACCTGATCAGGGTAAAAGCTGTTTGAGCATTTGCAGGCCGTTGCCAAAACGGTTGATCTTGAAATGCAGGCTGAGGCCGAAAACATGGGAGACGTTCATCAGCAGAATGATGCCCAGGCAGATCACCGTTGCAATAAGCAGTCGCTTTATCGGGTTCTGCTTTTCTTTTTCGCCTTTTGGCGGGAACCATTCATTCATTTTCATGATGAGAATGGTCATCATTGACACCATGACGAAAGTGATCAGTTCAAAGCGACCGTGCCGGTTTATCGCATCCTGAATCGTCGGCGGAACTTTGCTCGCCGTCTCTGAAAGCTGATGGGCCAGATTCATAACCAAAGAAAGCTCATTTTGAATGACCTGGGTGATGATTATCGCACCCAGGGCAAAAAACCAGGCAAAGATGCTTTCGGGCCTGGCCTTTTCAAGTTTGCCGGCCTTGTTGACGAAATTGCTGTTCCAGGTGAGCCAGAGTCCCATGAGGGCCGGCAGAACCAGCAGGCGGGTGTTGCCCCAGGCAAGCGAGCTGATGAAACCCATTGACAAAGCCATTTTTTGAATGCTGGTTCTGGTTTTTTCATGCATCGCCATGATTACGATGGCGATACAAAGAAAAGTCAGCGAGAGCAGATGCTTGTTGCGCGTCTCTGAAACCAGCAGCATGCCGGCGCCAATCAATAGAAACATTTCCATCAGGAAAAAATCACGGCGTGGATTGGGCTGCTCGATATCTTCATTCTTTTTAAGCTGGTTAATCTCGAGTTCTTCACTCGTAGGCGGCGCAATGTCGAGGGCACTCATTCTAACGGTGGCGAATCTCGATTGATGAGCTATTTCGAGAAGTTCGGCCAGATTTGCCGGGCGCAGCGATTTTAGAAGAAAGACGCCGGAAGCCTGAAGAGCAATGTTGCCACTATGCACCATTTCGGCGATATGTTTTTCGGCAAGATGGGCGTCGTATTTGTGCAATCCGATGATGGCATTGGCTCTGATCCGGTTGTCAGATGAAAGGGCAAACTCGGTCAGTCGCTCGTAATTTTCGGGAACATCGAAATTCGCCAGGCTTTCAATGGCGTTGGCGACAATTCTTGGATCCTCGTGGTCGAGGTAGATCTGCAAAAATTCGGCAACTCTAGGGTCATCGATGCGACCGATAACTTTCAGGGCAAAAGAAATCTTGTATTCATCTTTTTCTTCTTTGATAAAGTCGAGCAAGGGCTCGACGATTGCAGTATCGCCGCTTTCTGTAAGCCTTTCTAGGGCCTCGAAGACGACATAGCGACTGCCAAGACGTAGTTTGTGCAAAAGAATCTGCTCGGCAGTTAAGGTTTGCCCTTCGACAATTTTCAGAGGCATGGCTGGTGTCGAAGGCTTTTCAGGTTCGAGTTCAGGGAAATCGTCGAGCAGATGATTTCTGGCTTTTCGGGCGAAATATCTGACCTGATTGTCCGGGCTGAGGATGTTGTTTTTTATCAGCGGAAAGATTTCCTGGCAGAACTCCAGGCTCAATGAGCTTTGCTGGCTGATGAAATCCAGTGCCAGATTTTTTTCGCTGCTGCTGCCGGTTTTCAATGTTTCACAGACAAGCTGTTTCCATTGGTCCGATAATGGGGTGGGTACATTGTTCATTGACTTTTCCTGCAGGCATTATAGCTGCAAACCATGAAAAAGGCAAAGTCAGGAACTTTCTTTCTTCTGCTCTTTCCTGAGGCGCTCATTCATTTCATTGAAAATGCTTATGGCCTCGGCAATTTCTCCTGAAGCGCGGCGGTTGATGCGATTGGCCGGTTTCCCCTGATTTAGCTGTTTCAAGCCTTTGACCAGATCGTTCATCGGCGAAATGAGTATATAAGAGAGCAAAAGTCCGATCAGGGAGGTGAAAACTCCGACGCCAACGGTGAAGGCCAGAGTTCCTTTGCGCAGATCGGCCAGCAACTCGGCGATAGCCTCTTCAGGCAAGCCGATGCAGATGCCCAGTTCGGTTCTGGGGAGATTGAAAACCGATAAAATGAAACCGTCCTTGAAGAAGGTCTGATTTGGTTGCGCTGTCCAGGAAAGCTCAGCAGTGAGACTGGCCGGAGCCTCGCCGGCATCGAGCAATATTTTCCCACCACTGCCGAGCAGAGTTACAAAACCTTTATCATGGGGCTTCAACCTTTGCATTTGTTCGAGCAATTTGGAAGTGCGGTCGAGAACGACGCCGCAGCTGAGAAGTCCGGCGACCTTATTGTCTTTGACTACCGGCACGATGAATGAATTCATCAGCCTTCCGGTCGTCGACTGAAAAAACGCTGAAAAAACCGGGGTCTGGGTTTCAAGAGCCTTGACCAGGTCGAGGTAGACGGCGCTGGTTTTCGGATCTTCGGCATAGTTTTTGAAATTTTCGCCAATGTATTTGTCGAGGTTGCGGCCATCTGCGTAGGCGGCAGCGATCAGCTCGCCCTCCGGTGCAAAATAGTAGATGTTGTTGAACAGCGAAGATGAATCTACGGCGACCTGGAGAAACTGCTGAATTTCTTTTGCGTTGCCTGAAAGAAGCAGTTTATTGCCGCTGATACGCATGATTGCAGTTGTTGCGGCATCAGTTCTGCTGCTGAGGCTTTCGCCGATCGAGGTGGCCAGTTCGTGCATCGAGCGGTTGAACTGGGCAAGTATGACTTTGCGGCTCTCCATGTAGTTGAGAGTGCCTACTCCGGCGGCGGTAAATAGAGCGGTGATAATTATTGCCAGGGTAACCTGAAAATAGAGGCTATAGGAAAACTTCATGCTGATGGCTGCTCCAGATGTTTCATTGGCGATATGCTGTGATCAAAAGCGGGGCAACTGTGGATTGTCTTGCTTTGTGAACGCATAATTATACTCATGCAACGCTTGGGCCGCAATTGCCCGACGAAAAAAAAGCTGCCCTTTTGTGGGCAGCTTTTTTTACAGCTTTTACAGCCGATTATGCTTCTATCTGATGATTGAGAAATAAAGCTCTTTAACCATCGGGTCTTGAAGGTTCGGACGAGTGCGTTTCGGAGTGCGGACAACCTTGTCACCGACCTTTTCGCAGGCGATTTTAATCGCGTCTTCAAGGCTTTTGCCTTCTTTAACCTGTTCAGCGGCGAACATTGCCCGGGTTACGTTGATGACTCCGCCCGATCTGACTTTGTCAGCGAGCCAGTCTTTTTTATCGACGGTTTCCATGAGGATTTTCTTGAGTTCTACGGCTTTGAGCTGCGGGTTCACATGAAGAACCTGAGCGCCATAATTGAGTGCTAGCGGGCAGGCCATCGATGTGCCTGACATATAACCCATTTTCTGGTTCGGATAGGTGGCATAGATATTTACGCCGGGAACAGCCACATCTACGGTGTTCTTGCCGTAGCATGAGAAGGGGGCAATTTTCTGATCGGCATCGGTAGCGGCGATAACGATTTTATTGTCGATGGGAACATTGTTGGGAGAAGTTTCGAAGGGGTCGAGATTTTCTGATGAATTGCCGGCGGCAATGAAGACCAGCGCGTTGGGAGCTTTGGCAAACATGGCTTTGTCGCGGGGCAGAAAAGCTTTTTTCACGAATAGGTTGACCATTTCCTGAACTTCGGCATCGCTTGGATTGGCGTAGCCCCAATGTTGAACCATGTTGCCCTTCATCATTTTCAAGAGCATGCTGTTTTCTGAGCCGAAAGAACAGTTGATCAGGCGGGGCTGTAAAGACCCGATGTAATCTGCTTTTGCCTGAACACCGGCAATGTATTTTTCACCGAGATCGGCAAAGGCTTTTTCAAGCTCACTGATTGGAACCGGCTTGGCTTCACCGTCGCGGCGGGTGCGGCGATGAGCGAAACGATGCTTGAGCATGGCGAAAGCCTGGGCGGCTTCTTCGGCTGGGCCGTTTCCGGTCGGGATATGCTTGATCGCATTGAGGCTGACATTGTTGTTTTTGGTCGAAACAATGCCGGCGCAGTGAGTGCCGTGTGCCCAGCCTCCGGTAAACTCAACCCAAGGCCAGAACTTTTGATCCTGGTAGTGGGTAACCAGATACTGAAATTCTTCAGGTTTCATGCCGTCTTTACCATAGGCCTGAAGAATACCGATAAGCTGCATGCAGCGCAGAACTTCGTCGTATTTTGGTGGGGTGTTTTGTAAATCGACCAGCGTTGAACTGTTGTCGACAAAATTCCAGCCATATACGTCATCGACGTAGCCGTTGTTATCGTCGTCTTTGCCGGCTTCGCCGTTAATTTCATCGGGATTGGGGCACGCGAGCGGGGCGAGAGCCTCGTGGGTAAAATCGCTGCCGGAATCAATAATCAATGCCTTAACACTATCATCAGCACTTACGGGAGTAAGCGATAAACCTACACATACTGCAAGAGCGACGAGTAAATTGCCGGGTTTGAATTTCATTGAAACACCTCCGTAATATTTTTCATTATAAGGAAATTTTGCCGAGGTGTAAGTCTCTTTTTTGGGAAAAAATGCGGCGAAAAGTCAACCCGTCCAGCCGTAAGCTGCCGCCGCCGCCAGGGCTATTGCGCCAAGGATGAAGTGCATCAGGATCAGTGGGGCAACCCAGCGGGCCCATCTTTCCCAGGGTACTTTTGCCATTCCGAGCGCGGCAATGGTTACTGCAGAAGTTGGAATGATGACATTGGTAAAACCGTCACCAAACTGGTATGCCAGCACTGCCGTCTGACGACTGATGCCGAGGATGTCGGCCAGTGGAGCCATGATCGGCATGGTTAGCGCAGCCTGGCCCGACCCAGAAGGAACGAAAAAGTTGGTCAGGGTTTGAAAAACATACATAAGTTGAACCGAGATCATTGCCGGGAAATTTCCGACAAACCCGGAAACCTTGAAAAGAATGGTGTCCATGATGCCGCCGTCTTCGAGAAGAATAAGAACAGCTCTGGCAAAACCCACCATGATTGCTGCACCACAGATTTCGCTGCTGCCTTTTACGAAAGAGCTGGCAATCAAACTGGGGTTCATGCGAACGACCAGACCGGCCAAAAGACCTATTGCCATGAACATGGCTGCCATCTCATCAATATACCAGCCGAGCTTGATTGCTCCATAAATGATCATCGCAAAACCGGCCGCGATAATAAATA
>CAZQUE010000062.1:0-21915 GCA_964596185.1 uncultured bacterium
TTTCCAGTAAAGCGATGTAGCGCTCAACCGTTTGCTTGTCAAGCCCGCAAATCTGCCCGATTTCATGGTAAGAAACCTGGCTTCCTATCTGAAAAGCCAGAGCCTGAACCAGCTTCTCTAATTTTTCTGGCTTAAGAACCCTTTCCCAGGTGAGGATATCTTTATACAGGTAGCTGTCAGCCAACTGACTTATAAGTTCTACCGGCTTGCCCGGCTGCAAAATAATTTCAGGGTAACTGCCGAAAACCAGACGGTGATTGAGTGCTCTTCGCTCGGTCATTTCACCTGCCTCTTCGACCAATTCTCCTGTAGCCATGGGTAAGAGAAGAAACTCAAGCTTTCTTCCCGTCAGTGGTTCATTAATACGGTTGGCAAGATCAAAAGAAGAGGAGCCTGAGGCGATTACCTTGACTTCGGGAAGATTGTCCACGATAAGCTTTAGAACCAGGCCAATGTTCTCGATTCTCTGTGCTTCATCGATAATCAACAGGCGATTTCGCCCAATGAGTTGTCGCAGCCTGGAAGAGGTTGCAGTCGGCAGCAATGCTCTTATATCCGGTTCATCGCCGTTCCACCAGACGAAAGGCTCTTGCTGCCGCTCGAACAGCATTTTCAACAGCGTGGTTTTCCCGCATTGCCTGGGTCCGAGAAGGATCAGGGCTTTACCGAGGTCAAGTTGGGCAAGCAACGAGGCAAGCAAGTATCTTTTCAGCATTTTATTAAGTTTCCTAGATTTAAATCTAAAAAAATTATAATAATTTTAGATTTTATTCGCAAATCTTTGTTTTTTGCTCATTGAGTCCTTCGGGTGCGCTCGCCTGCCCTGCTAAGCTTCAGCGAAGCAGGGTGCTCGTGCTCGTGCTTGTGCTCGTGCTCGTGCTCGTGCTCGTGCTCGTGCTCGTGCTCGAAAAAGTTACCACACACCAGGTCTCAAAGCCACAGAGCTTTCGTCTATTTTCCACCTCAGTGACTTTGTGGCTTGGTGTGAGCTATTATTAATACAGTTTTAAATTTCCGGGCTGGTGGGCACCACTTTAGGGGTTGGCGGAAAAATTTCGCGCATATCAATGGTCAGGTCAGGGAAAATTCCGACCTGAATGCATGCTGTTTCATCATAAGTATTTTCTTTGCCAAACAAGCCCTTTTCGTCAAGTTGATAGACGCGAACATAGCGTTCTTCAGGGTAAACCAGCCAGTATTCACGAACTCCGGCCTGTTCGTAGATACGCCTTTTCTTGACGTTGTCATGGGAGGCCGTCGAAGGTGAAACCACTTCAACCACAAGATCTGGAGCCCCAAAAGCGCCTGAATCGTCAAGAACCTCCTGATTGCAAAAAACTGCAAGATCCGGCTGAACAACGGTTCTGGATTCTTTGCCTTTGGCTGTCTTCTTTCCCAATCTCACGTCAAAGGGAGCGGAATAAACTTCACATTTTTTATTTCTGAAAAAATTCCCAAACTCCAGAATCAGGCGATGCAGTATGTATTGATGGGATCGGCATGGCGCCGGTGTCATATCAATTACTTCGCCGTCGATAAGTTCATAACGCCGTCCGTCTTTCCAGGTCAGGTAATCCGCGTAAGTGTATTCCTTTTTTTTACTGAGCTTGGCGCTGTTTCTTTTTTTTTTTGAGCCGAGCATCTTTCACCTCGCCTGCAACATTTTGCTGCAATAATTTTACCTTACTCCAGTCTCAAGTCGCCACAAAGTTTTTTTCAACAATTTTTTATCTCAGTGTCTTTGTGCCTTCGCGTGAGATCTTCATTTACTGAACTGAGTTCAAAAAAACCTGCAGATTCTTTTGCTGACAATGTTATAATAAAGGTATGGACAAAACGGTTATAAACATAAGGAAACTTCATGCCCCGGAAACGGCAACAGTAAAAGCCGAGCCCGCTGAATTACTGGAGATGATGTGGCAATTGGCGGTCGATGCCTGGGCCTTCATGGGAGAAGAAAACATTGCTCAATCAAGACTTCAGAGAAATGTTACAAACCTTATCAGAAGAAAAAGTTGATTTTATCGTAATTGGGGCATACGCCATGGCGGCGCAGGGAATTGTCAGAGCTACCGGCGATATCGACATCTGGTATGATCCGACCAGCGAAAATGCGACAAAACTTTATCAGGCTTTGATAAAATTCGGAGCACCGGTAAAAGATCTTTCCCCAGAAGATTTCTGCCAACCCGCAACGGTTTTTCAAATTGGCGTCGTTCCATGCAGAATTGATTTGCTTTCTGAAATAGATGGACTCGAATTCGCGGCGGCAAAAAAAAATGCTCTAAATATAGAAATCAGCAAATGCAGTTTCCTGGTTCTTTCGGCTCCTGACCTTATCAAAAACAAAAAAGCAACGGGCAGAACCAGAGATCTGGCTGATATCGAAGAACTCGAAAAAATTCTCACCAGAACATAAAACAGCTGAACTAAGCATGGCGTCGCCTTAATTATCGTGCTCAGCGAAGCGGTGCGCGTGCTCGTAATCGTAATCGAAAATCAAATATCCATTACCACACACCAGGCCTCAAAGCCACAAAGTTTTTCGTCTACTTACAGGGCCTTTGTAATTTGGCGTGCAACTTTTTGCTTAATACCCGCGACTAATCAAAAATAAAAAGTAAGCTGTCCCTCAATTAAATGTAAAAAAAATTGCTGGAATGCAAAAAAATTTTACGATACCGCCTTTCCGGGTGTATGATTAAAGAGACAGACATATTTGTAAAAGAAGACAAGATCTGCCTGCGCCAATAACTTGAAGCTTTTACCGTTAGCATAAGGGCAAGAGGCATGTTCTTTGCTTGTTTTAACTATCAGGCAGGTACGCCCGCCAGGGAGAAAATTAGATGTTGTTCAGAAAACTTCGACGTTCCGGAGTCACACTCGCCGAAGCGATGGTCATGGTCATCGTTGCCGGCAGCCTGATGGTTCCGGTCATCGGCACCCTGCAACAGGGCGTCTATCAGACAACTTCCCTCGAGCTTAGAACTGCCCTGCAAAATTTGGCCGAATCGAAAATGGCAGAAATCACCTACAAAAGTCTCTACGAGGGAAGCAAGCCGACCGGCGAGGTGGTCACCACCCAGTATCCCAACCCAACCTACCCTGAATACACCTTCACGTTAACGGTTGAGGTATTGAACGACCCGACCCTGGATGATGACAACGGCGAGTTCACCGGCAACATTCATGCCGATTTATTGGCCGTATCGGTAGTTGCCTCGGTAAGCGCATCTCTAATCGGCGAAATGCCCGACATCGAACCGGTATCGCTGATGACGGCGATGTGCCCACCGCCGTCTCCTCCTGATTATGTTTACACGGCCCATCCAACCGATAAAACAATTGGGGTGGTCAACCCGATGATTCCGGATCTCATCACCGAGATCCCGGTTTCCCCTGAAACACCGATGCAGCTGGCGGTTCACCCCAGCGGCAAGTATCTGGCAATAAAATGTCCCCAAAAGGTGTTGATGCTTGATCTGGTTTCCAATAGCTTCACCACGATCTACACAGTTACCTCCCCGGAAGAATTATGTGGGGAAACCACGGCTGAAACCGGAGAAGGCAACAATGGCGCCGCTCTCGACCGCGGTCTGTTATTCAGACCTGACGGTAAATTTCTCTACCTTACCCAACACGCATCCACACCGAAGATAATTGTTCTCAAGCCAACCGGCACACCTACTGATCCCTGGGCCTGGTCTGTCGACATCCCCATGAATACGGACAAAGCCTGTGATCTGCGCCTGCTCGACGACGGCACGGTTATGGTCGCCAATGGAGTCAGTAGCAATAACCGGTTTTATCGTTTGAGCATGCATACTCACACGGCAATAGAAACCTACGCCGCCGGCTCCGACCCAACGACCAAAACCAACGAGCAATACGCCATTGCCCATGAGTGGGGTGGCAACAACGCATTCGCCAGGGTCGGCAATCTGCGCATCGCCCGCTTCAATACACATGCACCGACGGATTACCTCTCTGGACAGATCAGCGGCGGGTTTTCCGATTTCACTGATACCAACAGCCATTCTCTTCTGATGGGTCCCAACAATCTCTGGCTTTTTGCCGGCGAAGCCAATACCGGAGGATCGGGACTCAGGCTTGCGGCATTTAAGCTGGCATCGCAAAGTATCGAGTTAAGCAATAATACCATCAGCCGCGGCATACCTCTTGGTGCAGCAAGTGGTGGGCGTTACCCGGTATCACAACTTGAATATAGCCCCTATCGGGAACAAATTATCGCGAAAACGACCGATAATACGATTCTTTTGTTTCCCTCAATAGCCGCAGTAATTGCCGGCAGCTACGCAACTATCAACGTAGTTCCACAGCTTGTGATGCCCAGTGCCATAGCCGACGTCAAAGGTCGTCTCGCCGAATATGCCTGGTTAATCTGCTCAGATGGTGCCGCCAGCCACACTATTGAATGTATCGATATTTACGGCCAGGGCAGCAGCAGTTTGAGCGATCATGTAATTTCATTGCCTCTGCAGCCAAGGGGCATAGCCTTGAATGCTTCCGGCTACATCGGGGCTTATTCATTTCAACAAACCGGTGCCGGGCCGAAAAAACTCAATGTTTCCGACTATTCAGTGGCGGCTTTCCCTAACGGCATAAACTTCCCGACCCTCGGAAGAGCGGTCAAAACAACGTTTCTTCTCGACGGCAGCCTGCTGGTTCTCTCGGAAAAAGCAAACTGTGACTGTCACAAAACCGGTGACTTTTACCCCGGCATGGGGCTGGGTTATGATGATATGCACAATGGCTTTTTGCTTTATGAGGCCGACAGCAGTGGCAATCCGCAGGCAACGCCATGTCTGGGCTTTGTAGCCCGCGCCGAAAGCGGCAGCACCGGCTTTAAGATTCGTGATCTGGCACCGATGCACCGGCGCAACGGCGCTTATGTTCTTATGAGCCGCGATGATCAGACCGACTCGCTCCTGCTCTGGATAGAAAGAAGCAGAATGCCCGGCTACACGCCCCAGCTCGCCACCGAAAGCTACCGCATCATGGGTTACTGGCGCAGCATTTTCGACGGCTTTCCGACCCGGTCGGCGCGAAAACTTGCCCTGTCGGCCGACGACACGGTATTGGCCATTTATGACAATCAGGGCAACGGCACCAAGCAGGCCTTTTACTTTTATGACCTGACCAACAACCGTTTCCCGACCACCGCCGGGTTGGTTTACAATAGATACAAAGATGGAGCCCCGTCTAACCCGACCAACACATATTATGACAACCAGCTCAACAGCAATTATCCCAATACCACTGTCGACCCCCTTAAGCCCGGCAATATGCTTACTGCCAGCACCACCTTGACCACAGATCCCGAATTCAAGTCAAACTGGCCGGTTGATTTCAACTCGGGTGTCGATAATAACGAAGACAATTATTACGCGTTGGCAGGATATTTCTATAATGATTCGCCGGCAAATTACCTCGGCTTCGCCAGCTCAGACTGCTCAAGATTAGCTAAAAATGGATATTTTCCTTACCGAACTTCTTCTACCGGTTCGGAACCATGGGTAGAAAGCGGCGGCCCACGATATGTAGCCTTCGAGTATCTTCCCTCTATTGGCTCTGGAAGTGTTCAATTCGACTATTTTTCTGACGACGCACCTTTAAACGCAATTTATCGCCGCTCCACCACCGACAACTTCAGTGGATCGTGGGCAACCTGCGCCAGCATGTCGGCGCAGATGTTCAGGCCGTTCAAGTTTCGCCCGGCTTTAATCAAAGAGGTTTTGATGAACGGCGTTTCAAGCACTTTCAACAGCGTGCCTGACGTCGCACATTCAAACACCAATGATTTTTTCATTTGTTTCAACCGTGACGCAGCGATCCCGACGCTGTTTTTTATCGATTCTTCTTCGAGAATGCTGCGATCATACAATATTTTCAGCGAAAAGTTCCAGACTTCGGCCTTGGCCGGGCTGGCAGAAGATTTGAGCGGTGATCTTGCGCAGGTTTCTGACATGAAAGTCACCCCCGACGGCCTGAGCCTGCTGGTATCCGGCCGCGACGCCTCCAGCAACGGCAAGGTGCTGATGACCAGTATTTCTTACACTCCCGGCACCCCTGGAAAACTACATGATGCAATCTCCTGGAAAACCTTCACGACCCAACAGCCGCCACGAGAAATCGCCGTGCGCCCATTCAACGGCTTTTCGAGCCTGACTAACAATTATCCGGCAACGATAACCAGCGGGGCAAGCACAGTCAGCGGTTACGGCTCACATCGTGCGGCAGTGGCCGACGGCGGCATCTATTTCTTCGGCGGTAGTGACGGTATCGATGCAGAACCAAACAATGACCGCGTCTATCGTCTAAGGAGTGATCTTTCAAAAGATCTTATTACAGCCGCAAGCATGACTTATAAACTCAAGGATCTTGCGGCGGTGCCGTTCGACGACAACAAGATTCTGCTTATCGGTGGCGAAGCCCCTAGTGAAGATCCGCAAAGCAGCGTATCGATTTACGATGCGAAACAGCAAACCTTCGTTCAGGACGGCTACGAAGCCGTGCGCCCCGACGACAACTCAGAAAAGAACAAGCTGCGCCGCCACGCCGCCGCGGCAACGCCCTATGGTCCGGTCATCATCGGCGGCAAAAAAGGCGATGATAATACCGGCTTATTTGATATAACGATGAATTCAGGCTGGACCGCCCCTTCAGTTCAGTTGAATCCAACCGCAACCAATGTTTCAGGTACGCATCTTCATTTGAGCGACAACGACACAGAAGGTTCCGCCTATCTGACGACAAAATATGTAATTAATGATGGCACTTCTTTCATTACCAGCTTTAAATCAGACCTTGACGGCAAAGACGGACTTTGCTTCGTGGTTCACAATGACCCGGTGGGCGCAACGAAGCTTGGTGGGGGGAACGCAGGTCTTGGTTACACAGGGATCACAAACAGTCTCGCAGTTTGGATAGACACAAGAGGGGGAAATAACGCTCCTTTCCCCTCTGCTTCAGACGATAAGAATTTTGTTGCACCCACCCACAGTGGAAATGCACCGGACATCACGCTTGGCACAAGCGGAATACCTGCCGATTACTACAAAATCTATCCCAGTCATGGCCTTGGGGGTAACGTAAGTGCCAGCTCTATAGAAACCTACTGGTGGGTGGTCTACGACGGCCAGAGAAACAAATTGAATGTCTGGAGTAATTCCAGCAATAACCCCGAAACTGCTACCTGGGCGATAAAAGATTACCCTGCCGATCTTGCCACGCTTGTTGGCGGCGCTGGCTCGGATGCCTTTTTTGGCTTCACCGGGGCTTCCAACGATGGCTCGGACGCACAGGTAGACGTTTACGACTGGAAGCTCAAAATCTGGGAAAAAGCCTCACCGCCTGGGAATGAGGAGTTTAACTACGGGTCATTTTCTGCTGTTCCCTCCGAGTATATTTTAAGAGGACCCGACACCCCTTCTTTCAGTAGCAACATGATCAGAATTACCAGCAGTAGCTCAGATCATTCTGGAGCGGTCTGGTATGACACAACTGTGAACACTACCAATATTGATTTTATAGCAACAGAGTTTTGTATCAGGATGATAGATTCAAACCATACAGGTATGGCATTCTTGATTCAGGGCAATGGTTTAATTAACGCTTCAACGGGTTCAGGTGGACTTGGATACAGCGGCATAGGAAATTCAGTCCTTGTGGAATTCGATACTGGCGATAGCGGCACCTGGGAAAGTGATGGAAATCACGTGTGGGTGACTAAAAACGGAGATCACGATGGCGACCATGCAAAAAGTGTTCAACCCACCTCAACCATGAACGCTTCAAATATAAGGAACTGGGTTTGGGTTGAATACGACGGGCCGGCAAACAATCTAAGAGTCTTTATGAACCAAAACACGACTGACACACAACCCGCAAAACCGACCGTTCCCATGATAAATCATATATTTTCCGCGCCGTTAGACACAATTGTGGGACCAACAGCGCACATTGGTTTCACTGCGCATTGTGGCACGTCGGGACAAGAACATTGTCTTACAATGTGGAAACTATGGACTTCTAACTTTTCTTCCACCTTCGGTGAAATTACCGACGATGTCAAGGTTTACCTGCCCAACACTATTTCCGGCAACTTTCCCGATGTGGCCGGAATGCTAACCGCTCAGGGCGACGGCTATATCAATGAACCAGATCATATCAGGCTTTGTGATGCTGCGGGAGGTGAACAGGGGGCCGTTTGGCTTACCAACCCGGTAACAATCAATAACAACAGTAAGTTTTCTACCCATTTTGTCGTGAATTTCACCGATCTTTCAACTACTCCTGCCGATGGCATGACCTTTATCGTTCAAGGAAACGGAAACACCGCAATTACCAATGACGTCGGCGTTGGCGTTGGTTACAAGGGAATAACGAATAGTATTGGCGTAGAACTTGATTTCTGGCCAAACGCATTTGACTCCTCAGGCAACACGATGGCGATCCTCTCCGGAGGTATCCACGACTCTGAACATGCTGAAGTCGACAACCCCAACGGAGTCACCCTTGTAGACTCTAGAGAAAAGCATGTCTGGATAGATTTTGACGGACCAAACAATGTTGTTAAAGCTTACATCTCTTATAACCATATAAAACCATCGACAGCTCAGGCGACCTTCGACTTCGACACAGTTCCAACGAGCCTCACAAGCCTGCTTGGTGGCACCAACGCCTGGTTTGGCTTTGGTTCAGCAACTGGTTCCGAATACTCAATTACCAGAATCAGAGCCTGGGAGCTGATCGTCGACAACAAAATGATCATTCAGTTCCCGCCCCGGGGTGAGACCCTGGCCACCAAACCTCTGCCCAAGCCGATGCTGGATGGGGTCGCGGTTACCCACTACAGCCGCAAACAGGGCAAACACAACCTCTACTACATCGGCGGCGCGGAAAGTTTAGGTGTGGCAACCGACTCACTCGTATTCAAATACGACTTCGACACCGCTGCCTGGACCGCGATCAAACTCTGGGGAACGGACAAAATCGACATCAATTACGGAATCAGCACCGTCAGCGCATCTGATGCCAACAGACGAACCCAGGTCGCTGCCTGCTCCTGGGGCGACGAAATATTCATCTTCGGCGGCTATCGTTCAGCCAATACCAACGCAGCAATTGCCTTCAACCCAGATACCGGCAAATACCGAACCCTTACCAACGTTTCCGGAACCGAGCTGATAAGCCCTACCGCCGTGCCATACGGGCCGTTCATCTTTCTGATCGATGGTTCGACTGCCCACAGCGGCACTTCCGGCACCGCGGTCAACGTTTTGAGATACAAGCCATGAGCATAAAAACACCTGGCCGCAAAGCCTTTACCATAATGGAAGTCCTGGTAGTGCTGATGATCGTCTCGATCATGTCGTCGATCATTATGCCAACCTACAGCGGCTTTCAGGCCACCGAACAGGCCTTTGCCGAAGCCGCCAAACTGGTGGCCGATTTTCGCATGGCTCGTTATCGCTCGATCGAATATCAATGCTATACCCGCCTGCGCTTTTCAAGCGGCGGCGATGGCTGGTTCGTCGAAGAGCTTTATGACATTGGAACCAGCGAGCCGGTCGATGGCGAACCGGCGTTTTTGCCATCAGACGTCGCCAACTGGAATGCAAACTATGAATGGAAATCGATTATCGGTGAAGAAATGCGTGAAATCAACCCAGAAATCACCATAAACTTTGCCCCCGATCCGCCGCCGATTTTTTACTTTCGCCCTGACGGCGTTCTGGTTGAAAGCCCAACTTTCAACGCCGCTCCGGTCGGAGTTACCAAAATCGAATTCTTTTTTGGCGATATAGACCCCGCGCTGAGCCAGGGAGCGGTCATCAACCTGACCCCGGCCGGAACCGTCGAAAGCAGAGCTTATTATCGTGAAGACTATTAACAATAACCAAAAACTGTCTAACAGCAGGTTAAGCAATGCCCGCAAAGGCTTCAACCTCGCAGAAATAGTCGTCGCCTCGGCGGTGATCGCCCTGATGATGGTGTCACTCATCGGCTACGTCCAGTCGGCCGGCACACTCTGGCAAAAATCCCATGCCACTATCGGCCTGGTTAATGAGGGCAACGCCCTGCTCGATTACATCGAAAGAGAAATCTGGATCGCCAAAGATATCACCACTCCCGGAATCGGTCAGGCAACCAGCCAATTGATTTACAGCAAAGAAATCTCCGATTATCAGGCAAGTCCGGCAACCTGCACCATCGACTTCGTCATCAACACCGACGTTTCCCAGGGCATAGCCACCACCAGCCTTCTACTAACCACCATCAAATGGACAGACCCAACTACGGGGGCAGACGCTCTGGGCTGGAGCGTCGATTCTGCACTCAATACAAAAGAGATTATTTCAGCGCGCTACAACTTCACCTTGTGCAGCAACCTCCAGGCAATGGAATTTGCCCGCAAATCCAATCGCCTGATGGTGGTAACCTTCAAACTTAGCATTCCCAGAGTTGATGACGACTATGAACGGGTTATTGAATTCAAACGCATGATGATCATGCGCTGACAGGAGTAAGGCGATGAATTTAAAAAAAGGCATGGCCGGGCTGATATTACTGATACTGGTTATCGGCTACATGATGACCATATCGATGAGCAGCTCGATGATGATCCAGACCGAGTCATCGGGAAAATTTGCCCGCCGCGGCTACAAGAACGCCTACTACGCAGCGGTGGCCGGTATCGGCATGACCATGGCCCGACTGCGCCAGACACCGGCAGTTACTTTTGCCACCCTCGAAAAAGACCGCCAATACTTTGCCATTTCATCTTCTGACGCAGCTGCGCACGACTGCACCTGGACCACAGACAAGACACACCATTCTGATTCCAGCCTCATCGGCCCCGGATGGGTGGTGGTAAACACTCCCTTCGTCACCAACACCCAGGTCGAAACCGATCGTTACCTTACCCGCATCTGCAGTTATCCCGGCGTCGAGCCGGGCACAGGCAATCCGGTCTATTACGTAAAATGCCAGGGCAAATACATAGATTCACTCGGCGACAACGAATTTTTCGCCCAGGTCTGGGCCAAATTCAAAATAAATGCCCCGGCCAAGTTGCTCGCTCTGGATTCGTTCGGCACCATGAGCGTTCAGGGTCTGACTAACGTCAATGACACTCCCGACTTCTGGGACTGGGAAAACAACTTCCAATAGCTCTTCAAGCCACCCGACTGTCAGAAGCCGCCCATCTTTTTGCCATAAGAGTCAATTTTTCAAGGTAATCCGGCCAATTGTGCAGGGTTTCGGGATCGAAGTCGGCGCCATTAGGCCACACAAGGGTGTGCCGCTCAGGGTCTATTTCAACCTGGCCAAAAAGCCCGGGATCTTTAAGAGGCCCATATAAAGATCCGGCAAGAACCGGGGAAAAATCGATAATTTGCCTGGTTTTATCATCAAAGGTAATTGAAAGAGTATAAGTATCAACTATTTCAAATTTTACAATACGGAAAACATCGTGGGACATACTTAACCTCTATTTCTATCTTAAAGGAGCAATTTTAAAGGGTAGCTCGCCAGTCTGTAAACGCTCCCAATTTTCAATTAACTCATGCTGATGAAGCTCGGCCCAGGCCTCGATAAGACGTCGCTGCCTTTGTGGAATTATTCCACCGATCAGTTCAATTTCATCAATAGAAAAAACTGCTGATTGATTTTGAAAATAAGCGTGAAAATGCGGCCGATGATGGGGCAAGCCAACCTCGGCATACATGCAGATGATAATTCCGAAAAAACGTGCTAACTCGGGCATTTTTCTGTAACCACCGCAAAAAATAAACTCTTATTATTTTACACAAACAGGTGTTTTTTTTAAAGCACCGCTTTTTATCACAAAGGCATCAATTGAGTAAAAAACTTTGTGTTATACTATTCGCGAAGAAAGAGGGAGGTTGAGTCATGGTTGCTGCGACGAAGAAAAAGAAAAAGGTCTGGTCTTATGCCGATTATTGCGAGATCGACGACGGCAAACGCTATGAATTGATCGCCGGTAAAATTTACGCAATGAATGCGCCGACGACCGAGCATCAAAGGGTTTGTCTTAAAGTTGCAGTATTACTGTATGACTTTTTTCAGGATAAAGCCTGCGAGGTTTTTATTTCCCCCGTCGATGTTGCGTTGAGAAAAAAAAGGAAATCGGACCGCGAAATTTTCGACGTGGTGCAGCCCGATCTGCTTGTTGTCTGTGATGAAAAAATCATTGAAAAGCGTGGCATTTTCGGCGCACCCGATCTGGTAGTCGAAATTTTCTCACCATCGACCGCATCCCATGACAATATAAGAAAACGCCGACTCTATGAAGAGAACGGCGTTAAGGAATACTGGCTGATCGGCACTGAAGACCGGCTGATCAGGGTCTACAAACTCGACAAAGACGGCCATTATCGCTACGAAGAAGTTTACGATGCGAGTTCAACCTTCGCAGTAGCTCAGTTTCCCGGTCTCGAGATCGACTGCGGCAAAATCTTCCCCAAAAACCAGGAAGAATAAAAGCAACATTTCAGGCAGCTTTGAGGAATTTTCCGGCAAGATCTTTGCCATAAAAAATTTTTTCCCATTTTTGCTTTTGCGTTGATTTAACAGTGAGATCAGAAAAAAGCAAACCTGGAGGAAAAAAATGCTCAGCAACAAATTCTTTGGCTTTCTAACCGCTTTCTTTTTCATCTGTCTTTCTGGTTATGGTTCAGGCAGCGATTCTCAGGACAGGTTTTTACAGATCACCAGCGGCGAATACCGATTCAGACTGCAGGTTATCAGTCAGAACAGCAAAAAAGAGGTTCTGAACGCGATGGCAACGGTTTCTATCAGCAAAAGCAGCGCCTCGATCGAAATTCATGCGCCCGGCTATCGAAAGGGAAATCGCGAATTCAAGCTAATAGAAGGCAAATTCTATTATGAAGGCGTCGCCTATGTTCGCGAACCAGACTGTCGCTTCTTTCTGCGTGATCAGAATCTGCAGCATATCTATGGCGGAGTGGTTTACCCGGAATGGGAACCATGCAACAACTGCTGGTATGACGAAATCTGCATCGGCGGAGAGTTTCCAAAAGTTGATCATGCAAGCATCTCAATCGATGATTTTCACGTTCATATTAACCATACCCATGATTATGCTTATGCCCCGCGGGTCTTCATTTTTGAACGGGAAGACAAATGGGGATTTGAAATCATCGTTGATAGAACTGCCCTTAAAGCAGAAGAAACCAACTATATCGACATAATCATCGCCGGAAACGCGGCTCAAAATAGCCCCGAATACCTGATCCATCTGGCAGAAGCATACGGGGTCGGGCTTGAAAATCTTGGCACAGCAACCGACGAAAGCGACTTTCTTCGCC
This sequence comes from uncultured bacterium, assembly GCA_964596185.1. Lineage (GTDB taxonomy): Bacteria > Muiribacteriota > Ozemobacteria > Ozemobacterales > Ozemobacteraceae > DYKG01. Next base: position 13,377 of record CAZQUE010000062.1, read on the forward strand.
GACAGGAACGTCTTGAATCGACCGCAACGGTATTGACCTGCAATTTTGCCGGACTCGACACAGACACACAATCTGAGATTATTGGCCTATTGCCTGCTGATGGCCCACTGACCAGAAACCTCAAAAGCATTGCCAGTTTCGCCGCCCTGCACCAATAAAAATTAATTAAATTTTAAACTGATACTTATTTGTGGTATCATTATTATGAACAGTAAAAACCTTAAAATACTAAAGTCGATATTTGCGTCACCGGTCAGGAGCAATATCAGCTGGGAAGACATAGAGTCTTTGCTGATTTATCTAGGTGCCAGCAAAGAAGAAGGTAACGGTTCACGGGTTAGATTCATTCTGAACGGGGTATTTGCGAGCTTTCATCGCCCTCATCCCCAGAAAGAAACTGATCGCGGAGCAGTTGTTTCAGTGCGTAAATTTTTACTGCATGCCGGGGTAAAATCATGTTGAGTTACAAGGGTTACATCGGTCGGGTGGAATTTGACGATAGTACCGACATTTTCCACGGAGAAATAGTGGGTATTCGCGATATAATTACCTTTCAGGGGCAAAGTGTCTCGGAGCTTCGAAAGGCGATGCAGGATTCTGTCGAAGATTATCTGGCCATGTGCAAAAAGCACAAACGTGATCCAGAAAAACCATTCTCCGGAAAACTAATTTTGCGCCTCAATTCCGAATTGCACAGAAACGTTGCCTGTGCTGCACTAAAAGCAGGAAAAAGCATCAACAGCTGGATCAGTGGCGTGTTATCCGAGAAAACTTCCTGACTCAAGCTGATCAGGAACTTTACTGAGCTGGGAATTTTTTGGAACCTTTTAAATGAACGAAGGTTCCAAAATTTGACGACAACCTTGAATCAGGCTAGAATAAGCACAGAGAATTATTTGAGAAGAAGGATTCAAGCAAAAAAATCTGTGTCAACCCGTGAGAACTTTGAAAAGAATTAAACAGTTTCTAGTAATTCTGCTGCTGTTGGCCTTGGCCGCCGCGCCGTTGGCGCAAGCTGCTGAACCTGTCAAAATAGGGGTTTTGCACAAAGAAAGCCTGAGCGGCTGGGACTACGACTGGGCCGCGACCGTCTCGACCCTGAACCGCGATATTCCCGACCAGCGTTTTGAAATGATCGTATTGCCCTGGATGGAACTCAAGGAGGCTATCGATAAGCGAGCGGTCGATTTCGTTATCGCCAGTCCGATATTCAGTGTCGAAGCCGGATACGATGGCAACCTGACGGTTATTGCCACTTTGAAGCGCGAAAGTGAAGAACTGCGTGGTTTTGAAGAACTATACGGTTCGGTAATTTTCTGGAAAGCGGACAACTCAAGAATAAAGAATCTCTGGGACATAAAAAACAAAAGAGTTGCTGCCGGCCCGGTTTTATCGATCGGCGGCTGGTTGGCCGCGGCCCGCGAGTTTGCCGAACGGGGTATCGACCTGAAAAAATACTGTGCCTCGATATCGCACTATTACGACGATGAAAAGGTTTTTGCCGAAGTTCTGCAGGGTCGCGCCGATTTCGGGATCTGCCGCACATCGGCGCTCGAAGAAGAAATACTCCATGGCCGCCTGCAGGCCGGCGAGCTGATAATCAGCAGTGAATTCGTCGCCCATGAATTGCCGTTTGCCTGTTCGACCCGTCTTTATCCTGAATGGTCTTTTGCCAGCGTAAGCGGCATCAATGAAGGATTGGTCGAAAAAGTTGCGGTAACCCTGATAAAGATGACTGATGAAGTAGGCCCACAGCGAACGACCTGGGGCATTCCCGCCAATTATACCCAGGTGCACCTGCTGATGAAGACACTCAATATGGAACCCTTCGCGGCTGATTCATCGCTGATCAACACCGCGCTAAAAACCTTGAAACGTTGGCTGGCACTGTTTTTTGCTGCCATTTTGGTTCTCGGAACGATGGTATTCGTTTTACTGCGACTCAACTATAAACTGCACCGGGTTACCGAAGAGCTGGAAGAGCAGCGTGCATTTCTCAAACATTTGATTGACTCGATACCGGATTTGATTTTCGTAAAATCGCAAAACGGCCGTTTCATCATGTGCAATCGTGGCTTTGCCGAAGCATTCGGTTATCAGACAGAATCATTGCTCAATAAATACGAAGAAGAAATTTTTCCGGCCGGCTCACCCCTTTCAGAAGGTGATGATCGCATCAACGCCAATCTCGACTCGATAAAATTCACAAAAAGACTTGAATTGAGCAATGCCCGCTCAATTTATGGTGAAATCATCAAGGTCGCCTGCCGACTTTCAGACAAAAGCGAACGGAGAATCGTCGGTATTATTCGAGATGTTTCAGCCAATTATCGTGCCAGACAAGTTCAACGCCAGCGCGAAAAACTCATCACCGGAATTGCCGAAGCAGCCCATCGGGTTATCGGCTCGGAAAAGAGTCTCGATCTTTCACTTCCTGAAGCGCTTACCGCGATTGCCCGAGCGGTAGAAGCCGACCGGGTAGGAATATTGCGGGAAAAACTCGACGACGATTGCGAACGTTTCGGCTGCTTTTCCTGCTTTCATTTAAGTAATCAGCCATGTCGAGGAGGCACTCGTGAAACCGTCAGCAAGATTGTCCATGACAATGCCGAAAGAATGCGGGCCGGGCAGGTCTTCGGTCGCTCGATTTACGACTATTCCAACGATGTTCGGCAAAAACTGGCAGATATCGGTATCAATTCGCTGTTGATCATTCCCGTGTTTGTACATCGTCAATTCTGGGGCTGCATGGAGGTTCATTGTATTGAAAATGCCAGGGAATGGCACGAGTATGAAGTTGCAGCATTAGAGCTGGCTGCGGAAATGTTCGGCTCGATGATCGAGCGTAGCCAGGATTTCAGCAGACTGGTGGATTACCGCGACCGGCTGCGCCTGGCACTTGATTCAGCCGGGCTTTTCCTTTGGGAATTCGATTTTGCCAATGAGGTCAACATCACTCCCGACGATCTTTATCAGAATCTTGGCTACATCGCCCGCGAAGAGATCGACAATGCCCGACGCGAAGGCTTCTCGATCATTCATCCCGATGATCATCTGCTGGTACGCAACATTGCTCAAAACGAAACATGTCAGTTCGAAGTGCGACTGCGCAGCCAGAATGGCCGTTACATCTGGCACTTCTTCATCGGTCGCAACTATTTCGATGCCGGGCACCGCCACCTTAAACTCATCGGCTTCTTCAGAAACACCAGCAGCGAACATGAGCGAGAAATGGCCCTACGCATGGAAGAAAGCCGCAATGTTCATGCCCTGGCCGCGGCCAGCGCCGCAAGCTGGGAGTTCGTGCCCGAAGAGGGCCGTTTTTACTGGTCAAGCCATATCAAGAATCTTCTCGGTTACAATCCGGAAATCTTTTCACCAAACATCGAATCAGTGTTTCAGGTCATTCACCCCGACGATCTGCCTGCCGCCAAAGGCGCAGTTAGAAAATATCTCGCCGGAGGCAAGGAACTGCGCTTCGAATGCCGTTTACGCAAATTCGACGGCAACTACAGCTGGTTCGCCAATATCGGCACCATGGTCAAAGACCCGGAACTCGACGAAGTGCGATACTACGGCATCATTCTCGATATTTCCGAAACCAGGGCCCTCCAGCAAAACCTGCTCGAAGCCAGATTCAACGCCGAAGAGATGGCACGGCGAGCGCAGATGGCAAGCATGGCCAAAACAGAATTTCTCGCCAATATGTCCCACGAAATTCGCACACCGATGAACGGCATTCTCGGCATGCTCGAACTACTGCTGGCAACTGAACTGAACAATCGCCAGAAAGAATTTGCCAACCTCATTTATCGCTCGTCACACTCGCTGCTTGGCATTCTCAATGCGATACTCGACCTGTCAAAAATCGAAGCCGGCAAACTTACTCTAGAAATGGTCAACGTCAATCTAAAAAAACTGGCCGAAGAAGTGGTCTCTCTGATGGAGCCACTGGCCGAAAAGAAAAAAATAGAAATGGTGCTGCGCTATCCGCCCGAAGTGCCTGAACACGTTGTCGCCGACGGCGGCAGGATCAGGCAGATTCTGACCAATCTGGTCAACAATGCAATCAAATTCACTGAGGAAGGCTTTATCAGCATCGAAGTCGGTTGCAAAACCATTGAAGAAGAAGACCGGGACGCAGGAGTCTTCACTTTCTGCGTTAAGGATACTGGCATCGGCATGGATGAACAACAGCAATCCAAGGTGTTTGAAAAGTTCAACCAGGCCGACACCTCGATTACTCGACGATTCGGCGGCACAGGTCTTGGTCTGACTATCTGTAAGGAACTGTTGGCACTGATGGGCAGCAAAATTCACATAGAGAGCGCACCAGGTGTCGGCACCCGCATCTGGTTCGATCTACCGCTTGAAATTGTCGGCAAGGAAAGCGACAAGGAACGCGAATTTGATCTGCCGCTGAACATACTGGTAAGCGGAGAGAATGAACCGGTGCGCGAAACCATCTGCGAAATTCTGCAGGCCTGGCCCTCGGTTAAATACCAGATCGTCGCTCCCGCAGATTTAAATGCGCAACTACAGAACTTCAGCGACCAGAATCGCCAGACCATTGCCCTGATTGACCTGCCGCCGGGCTCCAAAGATTTTTCCCCGCCCCATATCGACAACCTGGAAAACCATGCCGGTTGCATTTTTCTGATGACCCCAAGGCAACTCACCAATGCCGGCAAAATTGAAAGCCGCGAGCAGAAGATCGCTCTGATCGGAAAACCAGTCACAGATTCAAAGCTTTATGAAGCGGTCAGAGAGCTGCTCAAAGCCACGGAAAGCCGAATCAACAGCTACTTTGTCCGCAGATCTCACGAGCGACCGGCCTTCACTCCGGCAGCTGAGCTAAAATTCAATCTGAATATCCTCGTCGTCGAAGACAACGAAATAAATCAGGAAGTGGCCCGCGGCATCTTCGAACTGTTCGGTTGCAGCACCGATATCGCCGACTCAGGCCCCACCGCCCTTGAATTGCTTGAAAAGAACAGCTATGACGTGGTTTTTCTCGATTGCCAGATGCCGATAATGGATGGCTTCGAAGTAGTGCGAAGAATACGCCAGATGCCCGAACCGATCGGCAAACTGCCGGTCGTGGCCATGACGGCACATTCTATGCCTGGCGACCGGGAAAAATGTCTTGCTTCAGGAATGAACCATTACCTGGCCAAGCCGATAAATCCGGACTATCTGGCACGCATTCTTGAAAAGCTGGCCGAAAAAAAGCCTCTCTCCGAATCTGAAACGGTCGAGTCGGCAAATGCTTCCGAAGTCCTGGATCGATCGAGAATAAAGCGTATCTTCGCCAAAAAAGTCGATCATCTCGAAAAAATCTTCTCGGCCTGCCGCAGCAATGTTGAGCAACAGCTGGAAATCGCTAAAAACGCCCGCAAACAAAAGGATGATGCAACCATGATCAGGGCTTTTCATACCATCAAGGGCTCGGTTGGGAATCTTGGCGGGAATCTGGCCCATGATGCCGCCGAAAAGCTTGAACAGGCTGCGAAGGACGGAAAGCTCAACAAAGTCAGCAGGCTGACCAAGGCCTTCCGGGCTGCTTTTTCCGAGTTTGAAAAGGAGCTTGAAGAAATGATCGCAGAGTTGAAACGGAAATAATTCGCATTTTATGTTAGAATGACGGCGAATTAAATAACGGGAAAAGACAAATGCGAATAGTTATCTCAGGTGGCGAAGAATTAGGTTATCTGTTCGCCCAGCAATATTCCAATGAGCACGATGTACATGTCATTGAAACCGATCAGGCCAGAATAACCGAGCTGGAAAAGCTAGATCTGCAGGTTGTTCGCGGCAACCCTACCAGTCTTTCGACCTTGCAGGCCGCCCAGGTTGCCGAGGCCGACATTTTCATCGCCTGCGCCCATTCAGATGAAGTCAACGTAATTTCATGCCTGGCGGTAAAACAGTTGGGCAAGGCAAAAACCTTCTGCTTCGTCAACAAGATTCACTATTTTGAAACATTTGCCGGAGACCTCGGCGAAAAGCTGGTCATCGACAGCCTTATCTGGCCGGAATTGCTTCTTGGCGAATATATCGCCCAGATTATTTCCGTTCCTGATGCCATCGACGTAAAAATGTTCGCTCATGAAGGACTGAAATTACTGGAGTACCGTTTCAAGAGTGACGACGTTCACGTCGGCAAAACATTGAAAGATCTGCAGCTGCCCAAAGGCACCCTGGCGGTCGCGATTTTTAGAGATGAAAAGGTTATTATTCCCGGTGGCGCGACGACCTTCTGCGCCAACGACAAAATCATTTTCATGGGTCTTGCCGATTCAGTGCGGCGGGTTGAAGGTCGCTTCAACCGCAGTTCAAAAAGTCAGGCAAATGTAATCATCATCGGCGGCGGCAATGTCGGCTACATTATTGCCGCAACCCTCAGCCAGCATGCAAATATAAAAATCCGCCTGATCGAAAAATCGCATGAACGCACGCATTTTCTCGCCGAGAATCTTCCCGAGTCGGTTTTACTGATGAATGCCGACGGTACCGATGTCGCCATGCTCAAGTCACAGCAGGTTGAAAGCTGCGACTGCCTCGTCGCCATGACTGGCTCAGATGAGAAGAATCTGATGGTCGCTCTCAGGGCCAGGCATCTTGGCGTAAAGCGTGTAATCACCCGGGCTCACTCGATCGACAACATCGACTTCTTTGAAAGCCTGGGAATAGACGTTGCCCTGAGCTCGCAATTGAATGCAATTCAGACAGTTCACCGCAGCATATCCGACAAGGCCATCGACATTTTTGCCTTCTTCGAAAAAGGTAAAGCTGAAATACGCGAATTCGTTGCGCCGGCGGACTTTCCGCCGACACAGCTGATCAATCTGAAAATGCCCGAAGGCGTGATTATCGCGGCCATTAGGCGCGGCGGGCGAACGATTGTTCCGCACGGCCAGGACAAGATCAAGGGCAAGGATCGTTTACGCGTTTTCTGCTCGGTCGATCAGGGCGAAAGTTTCAGTGAATACCTTGAGAACATGACCAGAGAGCATCTGGCTGAAGCGGAACAAGATGCTTAGATTCAGTCTGATAATCGCAGTCGTAGGCCTTATTGTCCAGAGTTTTTCTGTGGTAATGGTGATTCCGTTGCTGGTTTCACTGATGGTCGGGCAATATGGTTCTACATGGCTTTTTCTGCTATGCACTCTTGCCGGGTTGGCTTTTGGGCGCCTGACCATGCGACTGAATCCGAAGCGTGATTTCAATGACCTGACCAGGCTCGAAGGCATGGGCGCAGTTGCTTTTGGCTGGCTTTCAGTTGCGCTTTTTGGCTCCATTCCTTATCTTGGCAATGGTTTTGGCTTTGTCGATTCGCTATTTGAGGCAATGAGCGGCTTTACCACTACCGGGGCCACCATTCTCTCGGATTTCAGCGTTTTCAACAGCTCGATGTTTTTCTATCGCGGCTTTACCCAGTGGCTGGGCGGCATGGGCATTCTCGTGCTCTTCATCGCCATTCTGCCTCATCTGGCGATCAGTGGTCGTCAGCTTTTCTTTGCCGAGACCTCATCGGCTTCGACCGAAAAACTCACCCCGCGCATAGTTCACACTGCCCGCAGTCTTTGGGGCTACTACTTTTTTCTAACTCTGGTTCAGGCCTTTACCCTTATCTGGTTGGGAATGCCGGCCATCGATGCCTTTGCCAACACGTTCACGACCATGGCCGCAGGCGGTTTTTCGCCTCATCCGCAAAGCATCATGGGTTATCAATCTGCAGCGGTTGAATGGGTCATCATTCTTTTCATGTTTCTGGCCGGAGCGAACTTCACCCTGCAGGTAAAAGCGGTAAAAGGAGATCTGAAAGCCTTTTTCGCCAATTCCGAGTTACGCATTTATCTGCTGATAATTGCGGCATCGTCGATTGTCTTAACGGTTCTTCTAACATCTACCTATCAGAGTAACGATCTGATCGACAACTTTCGCATCGCCATTTTTCAGAATCTGAGTATTCTCACCACTACCGGCTTCGCTTCGGTTGATTTCGAGCTCTGGAGTGAATCAGCCAAAACGGTGCTGTTGCTGTTGATGTTCATTGGCGGATGTTCAGGTTCGGCCGGGGGCGGTATAAAGGTTATCCGCATGCTTCTGTTGATCAAATATCTACGCCGGGTGTTGCTACGCACCATTTACCCGGAAGTCGTATTGCGCATCAAACTGCAGAACCGCACTTTCAAAGAAACCGACGTGCAGCCGGCAATTTCTTTCGTGATGCTTTATTTCTTTTTCTTCGCAGTGGGTGGTTTTGCGGCCTCTTTGCTGGAAAGTAACATGGTTGTCGGATTCAGCGGAGCAATCGCAACTCTTGGCAATATTGGCCCCGGCTTTGGGGCAATCGGGCCGATGGGCAGTTTTGCCGGCCTTTCGAGCCTGACCAAGCTGATCTACACTTTTCTAATGTGGATCGGCCGCCTGGAAATAATGGCACTGGCGGTATTTTTACGCCGCGAAACCTGGAGTGATGCCCGCTGGTCCTGATTCTGGCGATTCTGGGCACATGTTTAGGCAGCAATCTCGA
>CAZQUE010000062.1:22015-26533 GCA_964596185.1 uncultured bacterium
TTTCAGCAGTGTACTGCTGAAAATTTTTCAGCGCTGATTCTTCATCAGCAAGGTACACTATCAAGAAAGCCCTGTATTAATCTTGGTTTTAGAGGCTTTTTTCAAGTTGGCACGACTATTGCTTTACTAAGCGCATCAAGTTTAAAAGTTAAAAACTCAATAAGTTAGCAAGATAATCAGGAGGGTGTTTATTATGCGTAAGACTATCGTTAGCTCAGTATTGGCTCTTTCACTTCTCGTAACTCCAGTATTCGCCGGTAATCCCGGTCAGGCAGATCAGGCCGGTCAGTCAACTCAGGCCGGTCAGTCAACTCAGGCTGGACAGCATGCCGGACAGTGCGGCAATCATCACAAAACCGGTTTCTGGAAAAAAGTTAAGAAAACCACCAAAAAGGTTGTTAAGAAAACCGTTAAAGCCGTTAAAAAAGGTTACAAAGCCGGCAAAAAAGCTGCTGTAAAAACTGGCGACTGCATTCAGAACAAAGTAATGGATTCAGGCGTAGCAATCAAAAAAGCAGTTACCGGCAAAAAATGCAAAACCTTCGTAAAAGGTCACTATGACAAAAATGGCAAGCACACCAAAGGTCACTTCAGAAAAGTTGGCAAAGGTTGCTGCAAAAAGTAATCAACCGGATTTCAGGTTGAATTGAACAAAGATTAATCGGATTTACTTCGAATAACTAAACACCCTCGGGTTTCTGATCGAAAGGTCAGATCCCGGGGGTGTTTGGTTTTTGGAATTCCGGGACATGTGCTGAACTCGAAGAGTTCAGTGACGTGTCCCACGGAATTCCGGATTTATACCCAATTATTAACTTGTTTGGGTTTCTTGGATGGGCCCGGCCAAAGATTCGCTGGCATCTGGCAACAACATGAAGTTGGCCAGAATGAGCAGATCGGCAAGCAGCAGCGTTCCCAAAAAGCTATATGGCCGATAATCGCCCAGAATCATGAAGAAAAATACAGACTGCAACAGCAATGCAACGACTGAAAGCCAGCGTAACCGGCTTTTTTTAGAAAGAATCAGGGCAAGCATGCCGCAAAACGGCAGCCAGGCAAAATAATGTGGCCATGAGGTGTTGACCAGAAATGGCAGCAGCAGAAAGAAAACGGGAAATATTTCCCAAAACAGCTGCCCATTACGCTTGAGCAGCCACATCATGCGCAGCAGAACCGCCCCACAGATCACCAGACCCAAAAGGCTGATCAAGCCGCGAAGATTCTGATCAAGATCGAACAGGCGAATCAGAACATGGGCAAAATACTGGGAATTGGCGTCCTGAGCGACCCAATCCCGGGCGTAATCTATTTCGGCAAAAAGCTGTCGGTAAAAACTGGCGGTTTCGGCAAAACCGAGCAGCAGGCCGGGCAAAATCAGGCCAAGAGCCAGCATAAACAGCGAATACAAAGCGATGAACTTCCAATCTCTTTTGAAGAGAAAGCCGATAATGAGAAAACCCGGATAATACTTGACCAGAGTCGCAACTGCAAGTAACAAAGCCGACCAGAACAAGTGGCGCTGATAAAGAATCAGCGCAGCCAGGCTCAGAAAAGTGATCATTATGCTGACCTGGCCCCATTTCAGGTTGTGAAATACCGAAAAGCTGCCGGCACAGGCGAGCAGATAGAGAAAGAAAAAGCTTTTCCGGGCGCTCAGACGAGCCAGAAAAAAGGCGGGAACCAGGACAAGCATCGCCAGCCAGAAATGTTGAAAAAGCTGCCAGACCAGCAAAGGGGCCACAGAAGTTCGCTGCAGAAGAAAATTCAGGAAAAGGGCGAAAGTCGGGGTATAGAAATAGCCGCCCAGTGGTTGCGATTCTTTCAAAATCAATTGGGATGCCGGAAGATAATAATGCTGAAAATCTTCATAAAGTTGACAGGGGCGATCGGTTGCCGCAGTCAGTTTCTGCAGACTGCCAAAACCTAGACTCAGTAATCCGACTAAAGCTGCAACAAAAATCAGGATTAAAAAAAGGTCGCGGCGGTTCCAGCAAATTTTCGCGTCATTCATCGAATTGTCTTTCTGCAAAATTTCGAATTCTGTTATACAATATCGAGGTATTGTTGTAAAATTTTCAAGAGCAGGAAATAGCAGGAGGAAAAAAGTTTTGCTGGAACTGATTCTGGGCATGTCCGTTCTCGAACAGTTTTTTTTGACCTGCGCCCTGTCCGGCTCGATAATTTTCGTCATTCGCATGGCCATGCTATTTGCCGGTCTGGGTGGCGACCATGGCGACGGTGAAATAGACCACGACGGCAGCCATGATCTGATAGGTGATTCCCATGACATTGATGTTGATGTTGACGGTGACGTTGATATTGACGGCGATTTAGACGTCGACGCCGATGTCGGCGACGCCTCCCATGATCTGGTTGAAGCCGGCCACGACAGTCATAGCCTCGACAATTCCGATTTCAGCTTCAAGTTCGCCTCATTACAGGGCTTAACTGCATTTTTCATGATGTTCGGCTGGGTTGGCCTGGCCATGATTCGTGACAGCGGACTGCCCGGTTGGGCAGCGGTGTTTGGCGGTTGTTTTGCTGGGGTTGTCACGGTATACATCATAGCATTCATGTTTCGTTTTTTTATCAGCCTGCAATCAGACGGCACAATGCGGGTAAAGAACGCGCTGGGTGCCGGTGGCGAGGTTTATTTGCGCATTCCGGCGGAAGGCAGCGGCCAGGTTCAGGTTGAAGTTGACGGCAGATTGAAAATTTTCGATGCTGTTTCCGCCAGTAAAGAGGAAATCAAAACAGGTGAACAGGTAACCGTCGTCTGGGTCCAGGACAACGGTGTACTCGTAGTTGAAAAGGACGAAAGAGACAGAGGAGGAAAATTATGTGGCCGATAGCTATTACCGCGATTGTTGCAGTATGTTTCGTTACCCTGACCTGGCTTGCCAGCCGGTATAAAAGATGTCCATCCGACAAAATTCTCGTCATTTATGGGAAAGTTGCCGACAACCGCTCCGCCAAATGTCTGCATGGCGGCGGCACCCTGGTTCTGCCGCTGATTCAGGACTACGCTTATCTCAGCCTGACGCCGATGACGATCAGCATTCCGCTGCAGAATGCGCTTTCGCTGCAGAATATCCGCATCAACGTCCCGTCGACCTTTACCGTCGGTATCAGCACCGACCCGAAAATCATGAACAATGCTGCAGAAAGACTGCTTGGTCTTTCCAATTCAGCCATGGAAGACATGGCCAAAGAAATCATTTTCGGGCAGCTGCGTCTGACCGTTGCTTCGCTGACAATCGAGCAGATCAACCAGGATCGCGAAAGCTTTCTTGAGTCGGTCAGAAAGAACGTCGAACCGGAACTCAACAAGATCGGTCTTTATCTGATCAACGTTAACATCACCGACATCACCGACAGTTCGAACTACATCGAAAGTATCGGTAAAAAAGCGGCGTCAGAAGCTATCAATAAAGCGAAAGTCGACGTTGCCGAGCAGCAGAAACTTGGTGCCATCGGTGAATCAGATGCTAACCGCGAAAAAACCATTGAAGTGGCCAAAAACATGGCGGAAGCTGCCAAAGGTGAAAAAGAAGCGGAAGCCGACCGGCGCATTTTCGTGCAGAAGCAGGAATCACAGGCAGTAATCGGGGAAGCCGAAGCTAACCGCGAAAAAACCATTGCCGTAGCCAAAAACCTTTCTGAAGCCGAAATGGGTGAAAAGGAAGCCGAGGCTAATCGCCGCGTATACGTGCAGCAAAAAGAAGCTGAAGCAATCGAGGGCGAAAACAAGTCCAAAGCAGCCATCGTGGCCGCCAACGCCGCTCTGGCCGTAAAAGAAGCCGAAGCCCGCAAATCGGCCGAAATTGCTTTGCGCGAAGCCCAGACCGAAATTCAAAAAGCTCAGTATAAAGCCGAACTTGAACGTTTGACTGCCGAAGAGATCGTACAAAAGGAAGTTGAAAAACGCAAAATCGAGCTCGAAGCCGAAGCAGAAGCCGGCAAGATCAGTATCGAAGCCAAAGGTCAGGCTGATGCGCTGTTGCTCAATTACCAGGCCGAAGCCGAGGGCGTGAAGAAGGTGCTCGAAGCCAAGGCACAAGGTTACCAGGAACTGCTCAAAAGCGTCAACGGCGATCCGAAAGCCCTGGCCACTCTGCTCATGGTCGAAAAAATCGAAAGCATCGTTGAAAAGCAGGTCGAAGCCATCAAGAATCTCAAGATCGACAAGATCACCGTCTGGGATTCAGGCAACGGCAACGAAGGGTCGAGCTCTTCAACCGCCAACTTCGTTTCCAATTTCGTCAAAACTCTGCCACCGCTGCAGGATGTTGCCAGCATGGCCGGAGTCGAACTGCCGGCTTATCTTGGCCGCATGAAGCCCGATGCCGAAGAGTTGCAAGAAGAAATTCCGACCCAGACCATGCATAAGCCCGAAAAGCAAAAAAAATAATTTTCAGAATTTGTAAAAAAGAGGCCGTTCCGCCGGGAACGGTCTCTTTTTTTTAGGGAATTAGGGGGACAGTATACTTAATTCTTTGAATTAAGTATACTGTCCCC
>CAZQUE010000063.1:0-26029 GCA_964596185.1 uncultured bacterium
GTAGCCAACAAGTGGCTGGTAACCGGAGACACTCTGTTCATTAATGACTGTGGCCGCTCTGACCTTCCCGGCGGCGATTTCAAAATCCTTTTTCAAAGTCTGCAGAAAATCAAACAGCTGCCAGATCACCTTATTGTCTGTTCGGGTCATGACTATGGTCCGGCAAAAATGAGGACTCTTGGCGAAGAAAAAGCTGCCAACCCAGTTCTTCTTGCCCCGGATTTGGCAGCTTTCAGCAAAGTCTGATCAGCACATCACCATTCGTAAGGTGCGCCCTGTTTGATAGCCCAATAGGCTGATTCTTTCCAGCTCTTTTCAAAGTCAGCCTCTTCGAGGTTATAAACCTTTTTCAGGGCCGCTGCCAAATCTGATCCCTCGCTGATCATTCTGATCATTGCCATCAGATCTTTACAGCCTTTGTCGAAATTGCCCGACTTTTTGATTAGAAAGGCACACATAAGATAAGCCTGAGCCGTAGCCGTTTCCAGCACTGACGGCGATGAGTAACCTTCGGCAAAAATACTGTTGAGCATGCTGGTCGAAGTTAGTTTGGCAAATTTGGCATCAATACTTTTCTGGGCAATCAGCAATCTATAACGTTGGGTCATTTTGCTGCCGGCGAGAATCTCTGCCAGTCCAGTCTGGAGCCAGGCAGTCTTTTCGGGCTCGTTTTTTGCACCGGGAACAATGATCTGAATCAGCAACTGGGTCAGCTCTTTGGCCAGAGTGTGGCCCGGTAGTTCTTCGATAAGACGACCAAGCTCTTCATCTCCCAGGGCATCGAAGTTAGACATGATGATACTTCGAATCATTTCGCTGTCAAAATAAATCGAAGTTACTGTGATGCCAGTATTCTGGGGTTCATATAATGCAATAGTGGCACCAAGGCCTTCGGCCGAAACAAAGTTGATGAAAATGGGAACGTTGATCGTGCCGATTCGTCCGGCAATTCGTTGATACATTGCAGCCAGTTCGGATGCAAGAAGAGTTCGTGCAGAGGGGTCAATACCTGCCCCAAGGGTTATTTGAAACATGCCATCGCCGGCATTGGCAGACTGATTTGCCGCAGCAGTGTCAGCAGCGGTATTGTTCACAGCGGCGGGATCTTCATACGCGACGCTGGCTTCAGGCACTTCACGCGGCGTATATCCTTCGATTCCAGCCTGAGCCAAACGGTTATTAACCATGGCGGCAAGAGCCGGATCATCATTGATCGCCGGGAATCCAGCAAGAAACATCAGTATTCCGAGACGATTGGAGTTCATGTCAAAGCCTTTGCGCAGCCAGGAGAGGGCTTTTTTATTATCGCCGGTTTTGAAACCATACATCGACTCGAGATAACAATACATACTCCTGGTAGAGCTGCGGTTTTTCCATTCATCGATAGCGGCTCTCGCTTCAACAACCGCATCTGTCATCAACAGCAAAGAAATGTAAAGAGGATATGCCTCGGGATCGGTAAATGGTCGACTATTTCTGGCATCGTTGAGAATTACGTTTACCTCGTTGATTCTTCCGCTTTGCATCGCAAATAGACCAGCAGTAAGACTTACTGAAGGCAGGTTGTAACCTCTGCGAAAAGCTCGGGTAAGCCTCAATCCAGCTTCTTCGGTCTGATTGCTTTGCAAAAAATACTCAACCCAGAGCAGATCTATTTCAGGATTTCCCGGATCCTTTAAAGAAGCCTTCTGCAAAGCTTCATAGGCATCTTTCTTTTGATGAAGATCGAGCATGATTCTGGCTTTAACGATATAGGCATCGGGAAGATTGGGAAAAGCTTTTTCAAAGTCATCGATTTGCCCAAGAGCCTTCGCCCATTTATCAAGATCATACAGTGCTCTAAAAAATGATGGAGAACTGCTTCCAGGGTGCTTGTCGGTCAATACCGCCTTAACGAAAAGTAAAATCGGCTGATAGGGGGCCTTTGGCAGATTGGTTTCGATAATCTGTAATGCATCTTTATTTCGACCTAGTTGCCAGGCACAAAGAGCAGTAAGCGCCGCTCCTTCCGGGCCGGGATTCTTCTTTTCATATTCCTCGGCCAGGGCAAGTGCCATGTAGATCTGGCCACGTTCGAGTGCCTTCATAATTGCATTGAAATGCAATTTGGAAGAAGTCAATTTTGCCACCAGCTCAGGAAGTTTGCCGGTTATTTCGGTAAAATGGTCTGAAAGCCTCGCAGAATCAACCGGTATTGGTCGAGGACGCGAAGGAAGTCGGGCCAGATATCGCTGGGCCAGCTTATTATTAAAGCCAAGCGCTAGAGATTTACGAAACCAGACTGAAGCCAAAAGCGGACGACCTGCCTGGACTTCAATGATTCCCAGGAAATTGAGCAAACTTTTGCTTCTGACGCCGTCGAAAAAAATGCGCAAAGCATAAAGCCTTGCAGCGTCGAAATCCTTGTTTTTATAAGCCGTTTTGGCAAGGTCAAACAGCTGTTTGGCTGAATAGAGCCCAGGCTTGTCGAAAGCTTCTTCGGCAGGTTGCCCAACCTGTCGAGACTGCCCTGACAGCAGTAGCGGAGAAAAAAATGCAAACAAAATGATTAAAATCACTAGCTTCTTCATGATTTTCATTATAACACAGGGGTAAACCAACTCAGGTATTACTTTGTAAAGGATTTTTCTTGCGTTCACGGCAAAGCACGGTTAAAATTTGCGATTATGAGTGAAAAGAAAAAAACTGTTGATATACCTGTTTGCGAAGATATGGGCTGCGAGGTTAACGTCAAGGAGAAGAAATCAAAAGACGATTTCAACCTCAGACCGGAAAAAACGCCCTTTGAAAAGCTGGCGTTAAAAATTATCTGGGTTGCCTTTTTCTGCTGTTTTGCCGTGTTCCTTCTGCTAACAAGCGAAAACGGCAAGCCAACCCTGAGAAAAGACAGCATTGATGTCATGCTTGCCGGCCTGAACTGGCTGATTCTTTCCTCTCATTCCGGAGCAAAGTCTTTAATCGACTTTTTATCGACGCATCTGGTATCAGCAATGGTACCGGCATTTTTTCTGGCCTCGGCAATCAGCACTTTTTTTTCAAAGGAAACTATAATTCTGACCATCGGCAAAAAAGCCAATCCCATGGTCAGTTACCCCATTGCCGCTTTTGCCGGAGCAATCTTAACCGTTTGTTCATGTGGTGTTTTGCCGATCTTCATGAGCTTGCTGCAAAGCGGGGCAGGTATTGGACCGGCAATCACTTTTCTTTACGCATCCCCTGCCATCAACCTGATCTCGATAATTTACACCTGGAAAATCATTCCGGCCATGCTCTGGGCAAGAATATTCGCGGTAGCCTTTTGCGGCATTTTTATCGGTGTAATCATGCAAAAACTTTTTGCCAATATCGAAAATGAATTCGAGCATGAAGAACCGGCGATAAAAAAATCAACGCGCAAACCATGGCAGGAAGGGGCATTCTTTCTGGTGTTGGTATTGGTCATGCTCACTTCCACAGATCTTTTTCAAGGATTGACTTCTAAAGTCATATCTCCGGAATGGTTTTCGGCTCGCGGCCCTGAGCTTTCGGTGAAAACTGCCGAATTTGCGGGCAAAATGCTGTTTATTCTGATTGAAGTCATTGCGGTTA
The DNA here is from genome assembly GCA_964596185.1 of uncultured bacterium. Lineage (GTDB taxonomy): Bacteria > Muiribacteriota > Ozemobacteria > Ozemobacterales > Ozemobacteraceae > DYKG01. Next base: position 3,589 of record CAZQUE010000063.1, read on the forward strand.
TAATCATACTCTGGCGCTGGTTCACCTGGGATGAAACCAGAAAATGGCTAAAAAGAACCTGGCGCCAGGCAAAGCAGATTCTACCAATGGTAGTATTGGGTATTTTCTTTTCCGGCTTTCTTGGCGGCACCAGCTCGATTGTCAGTAATCTCGAAATGGTCGGTGACAACTCGATCGCCAGCAATCTTATTTCATCTTTGATTGGTGCCATGCTTTACTTTGGCTCGATCGTCGGAGTCAACGTCGTCGACCTGTTCATGCGCTGGGGCATGCACATTGGCCCGGCTCTGGCATTGCTACTTGCAGGACCATCTATCAGCCTACCCAGCGTCATGGCCCTGACTCCAATCATGGGCAAGAAAAGAACCTTTGCCTTTCTTTTTCTGGTAGTGATTTTTTCAGCCACCATGGGACTCTTGTTCGGGAGCTTTGCAAAAGTATGATAGCTGAAAATGAATTTATCGATCATTATATTCGCATGAGTGAAGAAGTTTTTCGCCCGATTTACCCTTACCTGAGTGAATCGGTTTGTAAAAGAGCCAGAATCGAAACGAGCAAGATGAAGGTCATCGATCTCGGAGGCGGTTCCGGACTTTGGCTCGAAGCTATGCTCGACAAGGGCGCGGCGGCAGGCACGGTAATCGATGCCTCAGACAAAATGACCGCTTATGCACTTGAACGCATTGCAGGCAAATACGCCCCATCAAAATTTTCAGCAAAAACGGGCTCGGCCGACAGCATTCCCCTACCCGACAGCTCCCACAACGTAATAATCAGCCGCAGCTCCATGCACATGTGGAAAAACCTTGAGAACTGCTGGCAGGAAATGCTCAGAGTACTGGAAAGTGACGGCATTGCCTTTCTTGGGCGTGGTTACGGACCGGATCTCCCCGACGAAGTTAAAGAACAGGTAAAAGCCGCCAGAAAAGAGATGCGGGCACAAAACCCTCTTGACGCCAAAGAAGAGCCGCCGTCTCCAGATCCCTTTGAGCTGGCCCGGATGGCAATGAAAATCGGCTTTAAAGAGGTTTCACTCATTAAAGCCGATAAGGTTGTGTGGATTCTGGCAAGAAAATAAAATAAACGATTTTTTAAATTTTTTCGTAATATTTTACCTCGCCCTTACATTCGACGCATTTTTTGGCACCTGGCTCGACGAGAAGAAAAGACTCGTTACATTCTTCGCACAAAGCTGCCGGATACATCGGCGGCTTATGATGATCGAAAACTTTTACCGGGTACCAGCCAATAATTTTCTGACGCACCCCGGCGAATTCGCCGATGATTTTCAGGGCTGATTCGGCGCGGGCCGGACCGCCTTCTTTAACCTCGGGACTGCGGGTTCTGGTGAAAAATTTTGCCAGTTCAGGTGTTTCATCAGGATCGATCCGATCGATATCGATAAAAACACGGATTCCTTTGCCATCAAAGCGGTCAAATAAAGTAAAGGCATAGCGGCCAAGACTTTCGATCACCCGCAGATATTTGTTACCATAGGTGCAACCAGCCATAACCTGTAAAACATCGATCAAACAGGATTGTCCCTCACAGATTGCGTTAATTTTATCTTTTACCGGCCCGAGTTTTTCAAGGGCAAGCTCGACCATATCAATTCCGATAACGATTCCCGGGGCCTTCTTGGTATGAAAATCCCAAATTTTTTCTACCAGCGCGTTTTTTTCTTCAGCACTCATCATAAGATCTATTCCTCATTAACTTCAGTTTTGCCGCTTTTTTTCAAATTTTCATTCATTTTCACGAAAGCATCCTCGACCGTCATTAGCACCATTTTCACTTTGAAATCCAGCTTTTTGTCATTTTTTTCGTAGGCATTACCGAGTTCCTGCAAATAGACGCCCATGGGTGAAGCAGCCTTTTTCATCGGTTCTTCAAGCAATTTGTTCAACTCCTGATGATCTGAACTCAATTTTTCGACTATTTTGCCAAAACGCTCGGAATCTTTGGCGGCAAAGGCTTCGTTAAGCTCGATCAAATCTATTGAATGATTGAAAAGCAGCTGTCCCAGTGGTTGTTTGGGCATTTTTTCATAAAGCAAAGTCAGCTTTTTCGAGAAAAACAGGGTCAGATCATGGGCTTTACCAAGATCGCCAGAACTTGAGGCAAATTTTATCTGACCGATAATATCGGCAAGCATTTTAAGCTTATTTTTCCATTCGGAGTCCTGCTTGGCCCACTCAGGAGGAAATTGGCTAAAATTGTTGTCGAAGGCGATCCAGGCATTCATTATTTCCTGTATTACCGGTTTCGCAGTATCTGCAGACTGGATATTCTGACCCAGCTTAACTGAAAGAGCCACCAGCTGCGAAGACTTTTCCACAAACATGTCAGCTGCGCTGTTTCCAGAAATAAGAGATATGAGATTGGTATCACAAGCCAACAGCGAGACCGGTGCAAGAAGAGCAACAACTATCAACCAGACGAATACTCTCTTCATAAAACCTCCAGAATGCTTTTTCTCAATTTTAACACAATTGAGTTAGAAAAACCGGCGCTATGCTTGCGCATAGTCGCCGGCGTTGGTTTTACTGAAATTTCTCAGGCGAAAATCACCTTCAAAAAGTCTTGAAAATCATTTGACCACGAAGCTGATCATACGCTTGGGCACAAAAATGAATTTGACGATCTCTTTACCTTCAAGATACTTTTGCACCTTTTCGCTTGCTTCAGCTGCGGCTCTGGCTCCAGCCTGATCGACATCGGCAGGTAACTCAAGCTGATCGCGCAATTTGCCATTAACCTGAACCGGCAAGGTCACCGTCGATTCGACGAGTGCTTTTTCATCCCATTTTGGCCATGGCTGCTGATGAACTGAGCCGGCATTGCCGATCATCTGCCAGAGTTCTTCTGCTAAAAATGGCGTAATCGGTGCAAGCAAACGCAGGAAGTTCTCGACAACTTCGCGCCAGAGAGTCGTGTTCGGCAAAGCGGTCTTTTTGGCGGCATCGATCATTGCATTGGTAAGTTCCATCAGACGAGCAATTGCGGTGTTGAAACTGAAATTATCGATATCGTTGCTCACAGCCTTGATAGTGCGATGCATTACCCGATTGAGCTCTTCGGCTTCCTTGCCTTCAGCCTTTTCTTTGCCCTTACCCTGGTTTTCAGAAACAAGATCGTAAACGCGGTTAACGAAGCGATGCATGCCGCGAATACCTTCGTCTGACCACGAAACTTCAAGTTCGAATGTGCCCAGGAATAGAATGAAGGCTCGCAATGCGTCAGCGCCATATTTTTCAACCATTTCGTCTGGAGTGATGACATTACCCTTTGATTTGCTCATTTTTGAGCCATCGGCGGCAAGCATCATACCCTGATTGCGCAACTTCATAAAAGGTTCAGAGAATGGCACAAGTCCTTCGTCCTGCATGACTTTGGTCCAGAAGCGCGCATAAAGCAGATGCATTACCGCATGCTCGGCACCGCCGACATAAAGATCGACTGGCAGCCAGTATTTACCATCTTCAGCATCGAATGGCGCAGAATCAAGCTTCGGATTTACAAAGCGGAGAAAATACCATGATGAGCAGGCAAAACCGTCCATGGTATCTGTTTCACGCTTTGCCACTTTGCCACACTTCGGACAGGTGGTATTAACCCATTCCTCAATAAATGCCAGGGGAGATTTTCCGTCTGAACCCGGTTTAAATTCCTTAATTTCAGGCAATTTTACCGGCAATTGTTCAGGCGGAACAGGAACTTCGCCGCAGCTGTCGCAATGAATAATCGGAATCGGTGCGCCCCAATAACGCTGCCTGGAAATCAGCCAATCGCGAAGCTTGTAATTTACGCGTTTGAAACCGAGCTTACTACCGGCCAGCCAATCGATCATTTTTTCAATCGCTGCTTCGCTGGTTAAACCATCGAATTGCCCTGAATTGATCAGAACACCGTAATCAGTGTAAGCAGAGGTGAGTTCGCCTTGAGCCTTGCCATCAGGAGTAATGACCTCTTTGATCGGCAGGTCGTATTTTTTAGCAAAAGCGAAATCGCGCTCATCGTGCGCGGGTACAGCCATAACCGCGCCGGTTCCATAGCCGTAAAGAACGTAATCGCCGATAAATATCGGCACTTTTTCGCCATTGAACGGATTGATAGCATAGCTACCGAGATTGACCCCGGTTTTTTCCTTTTCGGTTGAAAGCCTGTCTATTTCGGACTTTTTACGCGATTCGGCGATGTAATTTTCAACCGTCTGCTTGTTGTCGGGGTGTGTCAACTTTTCGACCAATGGATGCTCTGGAGCCAGGGTCATGAAGGTAACGCCAAAAATCGTATCAACGCGGGTGGTAAAAATGGGTATATCATACTCTTTGCCATCAACCGGGTCGATGCCCTTGAAATTGGCTTCAGCGCCGATACTTTTGCCGATCCAATTTTCCTGCATTTTTTTGATGCGTTCTGGCCAATCGACGGTTTTGAGATCATCGATCAGGCGATCGGCATAATCAGTAATTCTGAAAAACCACTGATTGAGATCTTTCTTTTCAACCGGCGATTCACAACGCCAGCACAAGCCTTGTTCGACCTGTTCATTGGCAAGAATGGTTCGGCAATCGGGGCACCACCACTGGGCTCCGGTGGCTTTGTAAGCCAGACCTCTCTTGTGGAGCAGCAGAAAAAACCACTGTGTCCATTTATAGTAATCAGGATCAGTTGAGTTTATCTCTCGATCCCAATCGTATGAACATTCTGCAAGAGTCAACTGTCGTCGATAGTTGGCAGCATTCTTGGCAGTTGTTTCGGCGGGATGTACGCCCATTTTAATGGCAAAATTTTCTGCAGGAAGGCCAAAGGCGTCCCAGCCCATGGGGTGCAGAACGTTGAATCCCTGCATGCGCTTCATTCGCGAAATGACATCGGTGGGAACATAATTGCGCAGGTGGCCTACAGAAAGCCCGTTTCCCGATGGGTAAGGGAAAAAGTCCAGGCAGTAAAACTTCTGTTTAGAGCGATCATCAGAGGTTTTATACAAACCCATCTTTCGCCATTCGGGCTGCCACTTTTGCTGAACTGCATTGAAATCGTAACGTTCTGCCATGATTTAAGCTCCATAACTTGATTTATTCGCGATCAATGATAGATTTGCCCAAAGCCAAAGTCAACCCTGATCTTGTTTTTAGCAGAAGGCATTTCACCAGATTTCAAAATTCCAGCAAATACAACTCAAGCGCATAAAGTTTTTCATTCTTGCAACAGCACTGACTTCATGAACTGAGCCGGCACTCTTAAGCATTTCGTCTAAATTACCATCACAAATAATCTTGACATAGTTCTTTAATTGGTATAAAGTTCGAGTCATAAAACTTTTGAGGTATTACAATGAAATACAAACTAAGCTCGACCACCGAAGACTACCTGCTGACAATTTACAAGCTTGAAAGACAGAAGAGAGTCGCAAGAGCCAGGGATATAAAAAATATGCAGGAAGTAGCAAAGTCGACGGTGACCGCAGCTTTGCAAAGTCTTGCCGAGAAGGAACTGATCAATTACGCCCCCTATGAAGCGGCGACATTAACCGACGAAGGTCGAAAAATCGCCGAAGAACTGTACCTGCGCAATCGTATTCTGCGAGATTTCCTGGTTAAAATTCTCGCCCTTGATGAAAAACTGGCCATTGAAACGGCCAACCGCATGGAACACTCTCTCGACTCGGTCGTCCTTGAGCGTTTTATCTGCTTCATGGCCTTCAATCAGGCTAATAAAATCGACAGCGACGCCTGGCGCGGCAATTTCCAAAGCTTTCTTCAACCTTCACCGAATGGAAAATTCTGTCAAAAATGCATCGACAAATACCTTGATTCGTTGCGACAAACCATTTCCGATGAAGAATTCATTTGAAATTTTCAAACTACGGAGTAACAACATGAGACAAAGAACCATCTACCTGATATTAGGATTAGTATTGATCACTCAATTTCTGATCATCCACACTGCAAAGGCGAAGACCCAACAAGCCGGCGAAAACAATGTCAATTCATCTACAACTTATAAAGCCAGCTTTACCCTCGAAGAATGCCTGGAAATTGCCCAGCAGAACAACCCGGATCTGGCACAGCTAAAAGCTGCAACTGAAATCAGCAAGGCTGACACGGGAATTGCCAAAAGCAAAACCAGACCCATCGTCAAAGGTGAATTGGGCTTTCTGCATTCGATCGATGACCAGGCCATGGTAAAACCACGTAAGGTCGGTGACCGAATTCCTTACATCGACGATATTTTTTCCGGCGACCTGGTGCTTTCAGCGCCTCTTTATACCGGCAACCGACTGCAAAATCGTGTAAAGCACGCGAAACTGCATGCACAGGCCACCTGGCAAAATTTTGAGCGTGGCAGACGGGAACTGATTTTCAATGTCTCCAACACTTTCTATTCAATGCTTGGTCAGAAAGAGGTTATCGAATCGTTGCTTTTTTCACAAAAAGCCATGAAAAGCCACCTTGACCAGGTTTCACAGTTCGTTCTCGCTAAAAAAGCTGCCAAAGTAGATCTGCTGCGCACCGAAGTAAGACTGGCCGACATCGAACAGAAACTGATTCGCGAAAGAAATATTCTTAATGTCCAAAGAACTATTTTGCTCAATTTGATGGGCATCGATGTCACAGAAACTTCCGATTGCATTCTGGATGGCAAATTGGCTCTGAGCGTAGAGCAAGGCGATACCAACGAACAATTGTCAATAGTTTTACAGCAGAGACAAGATTACCAGTCTTTGTCGGCAAAGGTGGAAGCGCAAAAAAAGCTTCTGAACATTGCCAGAGCCGAACGCCAACCGGAAGTTTTTCTTCGCGGTTCTTATGGAAACCGATGGACAGGCGCTCCCTCAGACGGCAGATCTGAAGAAGTTGGGCAGATCGGCATTGTGGCCAATTTTCCAATTTTCGACGGTGGGCAGATAAGCGCAACGGTCAAAAAAGAAAAGCAAAAGCTCCAACAGCTTGAAGAAATGTTGCGCGAATTGAAGTTAAAGATTCAACTCGAACTAAAAGTGGCCAAACTAAATATTGAATCGACTCAGGCGCGAATCGAGGTTACACAGAAAGCCATCGAACAGGCAAAAGAGTCGTTACGGATAGAAAAAGAGAAATATGACAAAGGAAAGGGAGTCATTGTCGACGTTCTCGATGCCCAGACCGCCCTACTTGAATCGCAAACCAATTTTTTCAGAGCTTTGGCTGATTTTAATACTGCCATTGCTCAGCTGAAGCTTGCATCAGGAGAAACAAAATGAAATCAGCAATTAAAATCTTACTTTTAATTACAGTAGTATTTGCAATAGCTTTGAGTGGGCAAAGCACAGCCAGTACCGGAACAACTGTCCCGACAAAGAAAGGGAAACCGGTTCCTGCAGTAGAAGTAGCCAAGGTACAAAAAGTAGTCCTGGTCAATGAACTCAACACCACCGGCAATGTCAGTGCAGAAAATTCGGTTGTCATAAAAGCCATGGTCGAAGGCCCGATTAAATTCTGCCCATGGAAAGAGGGAGATAAAATCAAGGCGAATGAAAAGCTCGTTGAAATTGAAAGACCTCTATACGCCCAGGAAGTCAGACTCGCCGAAGCAGCATTCAAGGTAGCCAAAGCCAAACTTGCCGACCTTGAAGCCGGAACCAGAAAAGAAGAGATAGCCCAGGCCCGTCAGGTGGTAAAGCAGCGCGAAGAAGCAGCAGAATTTGCCAAATCAGACTTTGAAAGAATTGAATCCCTGGTCAATACCGGCGCACTCCCGGCTGAAGCGAGTGAAAAGGCTCGGGTTGCTCACATAAAATGCCAGACCGATCTAATTGCCGCCAAAGAAAAGCTGGAAATGCTCATAGCCGGCCCAACACGAACATTGATCGAAGTTCAGCGAGCAGCGGTAGCAGAAGCTGAAGCCAAACTCGGCATCGCCCAGGCCAAGTTCAATGAATGCGTTATTCTTGCCCCATTTTCCGGAATCATAAGTAAAGTACTCATTCGCGAAGGCGACCTTGCCACACCCAGAACTGCTCTTATTGAAATGTATGACCCGAACTCCATCGTCGTCAGATTTGCTGTGCCAGAAAAAAGCTCAGCGAAAATAAAGCAGGGCTTTGAGGTTAAAGTGATGCTTGATGCCTACCCAGAAGCCGCATATAAAGGCATTGTAAGCAAGATTTTCCCTGAGTTGGCAAAAGATTCCAGATCAAGACTGGTCGAAGCCAGAGTCAAAGATGGTCCAGAGCTAATTCCAGGAATGTTTGCCCGAATTACGACTCGCTTTGACAGTAATGAATGTCTGGCCATTCCCGATAGTGCAATTTTAAGCAACGTACGCGGCGAAAACATCACTTTTGTCGCCGTTGAAAACAAAGCCGTTTTAAGGAAAATTAAAACCGGTCTTGAATACAACAATCTGGTGGAAATAATCAGCGGACTTAAAGATGGAGAAAATGTGATTACCAATGGCAACCGCAGTGTTAAGGACGGGTCAGAAATTAAAATTCTCGGCAAAACTCTTACAACTTCTGAAAAATCAGGTGAGCCGAAATGAAAATTACTGAACTCGCTTTATCAAGGCCGGTCGCCGTCACCGTTTTAGTTTTGGCAGTCATTGTAACCGGACTGTTCAGCCTGACTCAACTAGATGTCAACTATCTGCCCAATATTTCCTACCCGATGGTCAAGATACATGCCTGGTGGCGTGGCGCAACCGCCGACGACATCGAAACCAATGTCGCCGACCCACTTGAAGAAGTAATTGCAACGGTAGACGGGCTTGACTACCTTGAATCTTCAAGCATCGAAGGAATGTACACGCTGTTGGTAAACTTCACCTACGGCATTAATGTCGAAGTGGCATTTCAGGATGTCGTTGCCGCCATGGGGCGTGTCACCAAAAAATTGCCTAAAACCATGGATCCACCGGTAGTCATTAAAGCTGACCCTTCGCAATTACCGGTAATAGAAGTCATGATAACTTCAGACAAGCACGATCTTGTCTGGTTGCGAGATTGGGCTGAGAATTGGCTGGTTGACCGACTGGCAACCGTTGAAGGCACTGCTGGAGCTGAAGTAGTTGGCGGCATGAAACGAGAAATCCGCATTCATCTTGACCCCAAAAGGCTGCAGGCATTTCGCATTTCTCCGGCTCAGGTCAGCAAAGCTCTTTACGAAGAGAATATCGAAACTTTTGCCGGTCGTGTCACCATTGAGTCACGCGAAGTCATTGCTCGTACCATGGGTGAATTTGAAAGTCTCGAAGAAATAAAAAACGTTGTTGTAGCGCATGGCCCGAACGGCGAAGAAGTATACATCAAAGATATCGCCAAAGTCGAAGATGGACATGAAGAAATGCGCATCATCACTCATTTCAACGGCAAACCCTGCATAGAATTCAAGGTTCTAAAACAGTATGCAGCCAACGCGGTTTCTGTAGCCAATGACCTCAAAGCCAAGTTGCAGGAGCTAAAAAAAGACATTCCTGAAGGCATTGAATTCTCTTTTGTTGAAGACGAGAGCACTTATGTCATGGGCGCAATCAACAGCGTCAGGGATTCTGCCCTTCTTGCGGCGATCCTGGTAATCATCGTAGTCTATCTTTTTCTCGGCAGATGGCGACAGGTTATAGTTATGATGGTCGCTTTGCCCCTGACTCTGTTGGCCAATTTCGCCCTGATGAAGGCGGGCAACTTTTCGATCAACGTTTTTTCGCTCGGCGGACTGGTAGTAGCCCTCGGAGTAATTCTCGACAATTCGATCGTAGTTCTGGAAAATATAACCCGACTAAAGGCAGAGGGTTTAGAAAATTTTTCATCGCAGGGAGTTAGAGAAGTCAGTTCGGCGATCGTCGCTTCGACTCTGACTTTTCTTGCCATTTTTCTGCCTTTCATTTTCGTTCCGGGGATGTCATCGATTCTTTTCAAAGAACTGGTTCTGGTCGTTGCGGGAGTTGTAGTAATTTCTCTGCTGGTAGCCATTACAGTCACTCCTCTATTGACCGACAGATTGCTCAAATCTGAGAAGGAAGGCGAAGCAACTGGTCTGGTAAAGCTTTTCGACCGAACCATTTCTTCATTGACTGCAAAATATACCAATTTTCTCAGCTTCTGTTTGCAACGGAAATATCTGGTAATCGCAACTGCAGTAATAATGTTTATTGTCGGTCTATGGTTCGCTTCAAGGGTGGGTTCTGAGTTTTTACCGAAGCTCGATGACGGCCGAGTCATGGTAAAACTCAACACCCCAAGTGGCACGGCAGTCGGAGAAGTTGAACGAATACTCGAACAGGCTGAACAAAAACTACAGGGGATTCCCGAAATCAGCAGTATATTTCGCCTTTCCGGTGGCCGAGTTTTCGGCCTTTATACTCTTGAAGTTGGGAATGAAGGAAATCTGAACCTGCAGCTCGTGCCTCGATCCCAGCGCAACATCAGCACTCAGCAGTTCATCAACAAGATCAGGCCGCTAATTTCTCAGGTTCAAAAGCAGAATCCGGGCGCAAAAATGCCGGTTAAGGCAATGCCAATCAAGGGAATGCGGAAAGTCGGCGAACAGGATATTGAGGTCAACGTTAAAGGCTCAGATCAAATGGCAATATATGAATTTGCCCAGAAACTTGCTGACAAAATGAGTCGAACTCCAGGGTTATCAGGGGTTAATATTTCGATGGACATGACCAAGCCGGAATACCGAATTTCGGTTGATCGCGCCCGAGCTTCGGCACTTGGCCTGTCGGTAACCGGAATTGCCACCACTCTCAAGACTCTGGTGCAAGGTATGGTTGGCACTCAGTTTGCCGTAGGCACTGAATATTATCCGATTCGTGTCATGGTTCCTGAAGTGTCCCTCTCAAGCAAGGCCGATCTTGAAAACCTGATAGTCGACACTCGTAACGGAGAACCGATCTACGTCAAGGATGTAGCAGCGGTAAAACGTGCGGTCGGACCGGTTGAAATTTCCCGTGAGGATCAGGTAATGCGTGTTATCGTCAGAGCCGATTCGGTAGGTATTTCTACAGGCGAAGGTTTGGCAAGAGCCGAGAGGGCCGCAGCCGAACTTGAAAAGCCTTCTGGCGTAAGCTACAGCATGGGCAGTGAAGCCCGACTCATGGCTGAAAGCCAGCGGGTGATGACGATGATCATCGGATTTGCACTATTTTTTGCCTATGTAATTCTGGCAATTCAGTTTGAATCTTTTGTTTTGCCCTTTTTGATAATTCTCAACATTCCGCTGACCCTGACTGGATCGTTCATAGCTCTTTATCTGGCCAACAGCGCCATCGGGGTAACAGTTCAGATTGGGGTTCTGGTAATGATGGGGGGAGTAACCTCGCAAGGGGTCGTATTGCTATCTTTGGCTGAAGAATATCGCCAACAGGGCATGAGTCCATTTGCTGCGATTTTGAAAGCTGCGCCGACAAGAGTCAGAGCAATTTTGATGACCCAGCTCACCACGGTTCTCGGCCTGATTCCGCTGGCAATGAATCTGGGCGAAGGCGGTGACATGCTGGTTACGATGGCAATCGGAGTTATTGGCGGCCTTATCTATTCTCTTGGACTTGCTCTTCTATTTCTACCAGCTGCTTACGGCACCGTTTACAGCTTACAAAAAACTGTAACCGCATAAATTCAATTTAAAAAAATAATTGTTTGTAAAGGAAAAAATATGAAAAAAATCGTTCTGCTATCTCTCACCGCCCTTATTTTCTTTTCTGCTTCGGAAGTAAAAGCTTACAACCATGAAGTTGCCAAAGCCTTTGCCGAAATGTTCGCCGAAGTCACCGGCCCCAAAGCCGGCAAAGGACTTCATCTAATAAAGCCCGAGGCTTTCATCAAAAATCTTGATGAATACAAAAGTTATCAGATTCTCGATGTAAGAACCCCAGAGGAAACGGCTATTTTTGGCATGACCATGCATAATGTCATGTCAATCCAGATTTCTGAATTATTCAAACCGGAAAACCTGAAAAAATTGCCGGCAGACAAGAAAATCCTTGTCGTCTGCTCTTCAGGTTCCCGGGCCGCGGCGGTTGGTACAGCATTGCGTGCGACCGGTTTCAAAAATGTTTTCATTCTCATGGGTGGATTTGCCAGCCTTTCGCAGTATCTGTCAACTCCGGCACCACTGGTAAAATAAGGAGTTTTGTTATGCCAATGTATGATTTCAAATGCAACAAATGCGGACATGTAACCACGTTTCTTGAAAAGATCGGCAACAGCGCCGAACATCGTTGTGAAAAGTGTAATTCGACCGACACGACAAAGATCTTCTCTTCGTTTCAGGTAAAAGAAAAAGAGAGTAAAAGCACCTGCACTACAGGCACCTGTCCGTTCAATTAACAACCCACAACAAGGAGCAGAAAAATGCAGACAATCAAAACCGTATATCTTATCATCGGCGGCGGCCCAGTGGGCATTCAAGCAGCACGCATGCTCAAGAACAACCGCCCGGAATCATCGGTGACCGTATTGCGCCCTGAAGAATTTTCGGTTATCTACTGCGCAATTCCCTATGTTATAGAAGGGATTCTCGAACCTTCGGCTATTGCAAAAAAAGACGAATTGCTCACTGAGGTCGGCGCAGAACTTATCAAAGCCAGCGCCAGAAAAATCGACTTTAATGCACATCTGGTTACCCTGGAAGATGGTCGGCAAATCGAATATTCGAAGCTTTTGATCGCAACAGGTGCCCGGCCTTTCGTTCCACCAATAAAAGGACATGATCTCAAAAATGTTTTCACCGTTAAAACGGCTGATGACACCAGAAAAATACAAGAGGCCGCGACCAGAGCCAACAAGGCGGTAGTAATCGGGGCAGGTGCTATTGGCATCGAGCAGGCACAGGCGATAAAAGCACTCGGTCGCGAAGTGCACCTGGTCGACATGGCCCAATTCCCTCTTTCAGCAATGATCGACGAAGAATTCGGCAAAATCATCATTGAAAAACTTGCCGGCGAAGGAATCATCTGGCATGGCTCAGCCGCTCTTTCAGAACTCACTGGAACAGAGTGCGTAGAGAAAGTTGTTCTTGCGAACGGCAACAGCATTGAGCTAGACGGACAAAGTGATATGGTCATCGTCTCGGCAGGAGTCAAGCCAGAGTTGGGGCTCTTTGCAGAAACCGGCCTGGAAATGGAAAAAGATGGAATCATCGTAAACGCTTCAATGCGAACAAACATTGAAGATGTTTTCGCTGCCGGCGACTGTGTTCATTACTGGTCAGGCATTGACGGCCGGCCAATCGGGGGCAAACTGGCGACAAATGCCGTTCCTATGGCCAAGGTTGCTGCCAAATCAATGCTTGGCCGCAAGGCAGAATATCAGGGTTTCTTCAATGGAGCCGCGACCTGTGTCGGCGAACTAAGGGTTGGCGGCACAGGCTTTACCGAAACCCTTGCCAAAGCACGCGGATTTGAAACCATTACCGGTTTTGGGCAAACCACTTCAAGGTTTCCGATCATGCCCGGAGCCAAAAAAGTTCAGGTTAAACTCGTAGCCGACGTGGCAACCGGAAAACTGCTCGGGGGTCAGGTTATTGGTTACGAAGCAGTTGCTGAAAAAGTCGACGTGATCACACTTGCACTTCAGCATCAGCTCAAGCTTGAAGATCTTGCCCAGTTGAGCTATTCAGCCCAACCCTGGCAGACTTTTTATCCGGCCAACAATGCAATTGTCATGGCCGCTGAAGATGCTTTGAAAAAGCTTGTTTCGGCAAGCTGACCCGATTTATTCGCACCCCTCTACTATTTTAGTAGTTTGGCATGGCGCCCGTTTTTCGAGTGCCATGCCTTTTCTTTTATAATTTCAAACAAAATCAGGCTTTGAGGCGTGAAACAACCTCGTCGCGGCCAAGCACATCGAGAATGCCTACCAGATCGGGGCCGTGGCAGGTACCGGTGATTTTAACGCGAATCGGCATGTAAAGGTCTTTACCTTTGGCTTCGGCTGCTTTGCCGGCTGCTTTAATTGCCGCGTTATAGCCATCGCGCACCCATTCACATTTGGAAAATTCTTCAGCCAGGGCTGCAAAAAGCTTCTGTGATTTTTCAGTGGCGATCATAGCAGCAGCTTCTTCATTTTCAGGCGCACTTGCCTGCAGAAATGATCTGGCCACATCTACAGCATCGTTTAAAACATTCATTTTAATCTGAATCAATTCAACGAGTTTATGAAGAATTTCAGGGCTTTGCAGGCGCGATTCATCTGGCATTTCTTTTTTCAGAATAGGCTCAACCAGAGGCACCAGTTTTTCGACGGGCATGGCACGCAAGTGCTGACCGTTCATCCAGGTTAGTTTTGCGTGATCGAAGACCCCAGGTGATTTACTGATGCGATCGAGAGCAAAGCATTCCTTGAGTTCTTCAACATTGTAGATTTCCCGGTCATTACCTTCGTTCCAGCCGAGCAGAGCAAGAAAATTAATCATTGCCTCTGGCAAAAACCCGTCTTCGGCATATTGTCCGACCGAGGTTGCGCCGTGGCGCTTTGACAGCTTGGTTTTGTCTTCACCAAGAATCAATGAAGCGTGGGCAAAAATCGGCGGCGTTATTCCAAGTGCTTCATAAAGAATCAGTTGGCGATGTGTGTTTGTAAGATGTTCTTCGGCTCTGACAACATGCGAGATCTGCATATCGGCGTCATCGACGACAACGCAAAAATTATAAACCGGCATGCCGGAAGAGCGCAGAATGATGAAATCACCAAGGGTTTCGGCCTTCCATTCTACCCGGCCACGAACCATGTCTTCGAGAACGTAATCCTTTTCAGGAACTTTTACTCTGATTACATGTGGCTCACCGGCGGCAACGCGTCGATCGGCCTCTTCTTTGCTGAGTCGGCGGCAGGTTCCATCATAATGCAACGAACGATGTTCTTCTTCGGCCTTCTGGCGCTTGGCTTCGAGCTCTTCTTCGCTGCAAAAGCAGGGGTATGCAGCTCCGTTTTCAACAAGTCGGCGAGCATAACGATGATAGATTTCAAGGCGCTGAGACTGATAATACGGGCCATGTGGGCCATCGACCCCTGGTCCTTCATCCCAGTTCAGACCGAGCCATTTCATGTCACGCAACAGGCCATCGACGGCTTCCTGCGTTGAACGCTCCACATCGGTATCTTCAATGCGCAAAATGAATTTGCCGCCGGTTTTTCTGGCATAAAGCCAGTTAAACAAAGCAGTGCGAGCACCGCCAACATGAAGATATCCGGTTGGTGAAGGGGCGAATCTGACTCTGACCTGTTCTGACATGATTAAATAATGTTGCTCCCCATGAAAATTTGTTCATTGCCATTGGAAAGGGCATGACCACAACGACCGAAGGCGGCGACGGCAATGCGCCCCTCACCACGCACGATCGCCACTTTAAAACCACCGCCCAGACCGGGATTGATGGTATAAAGCTGACTATAAATATCTCTTACCGCGTTACTCACCGAAAACTTTTCGCGCGAATCTTCCTTGATTACCGAACGGGCGATAGCAGCAACAATGGTTGCCTCGCGCAGTTTGATCGGCAATTTTTCAGCAGTAGCGCCAACCTGAGTGATAGCGGCGCGATAACCCTTATTGTTAACCTTCTGCAGCCAGTATTCTTCCTGTTCGGGATCTTTGGTCATCGACAGGTAAATTACCGCACTTTCAGGGGTAAGCATCTGGTCTTCGCGATCTTCAACCAGGTCTTTAACAATGTCTTTGTAGGTGACCACGCCGACGAGATCATCGTTGTTATCGACGACCGGCAGGGCTTCCAGCTCGCTGGCGGAAAGCATGGCCGCAGCTTCGCGCACCGACATGTTCGAATTGACACGCCGAAACTTCTTTTCCATTACCGACGTGACTTTGTCATCAATATCAACATCTGGAATTGTAGCCAGATGCGAGGGGGTCAAAATTCCAACCAGTCTTTTGTCGCTGTCTGTAACAAGAATGCACTCAGGCTGTCTGAGAATGACAATTTCTCTGAGTCCAAAAACAGTTTGATCCTGTTCGACGATGGTCGGGTTTTTGTCCATGATATCTTTAACCCGAATACCCATTTTTACTCCTCCATTTTACAGGGAAATCACTTTTTGTCTCCAATTCTGCAAAAGATCATGCGCCCGGCGCCGGTTTGCAGAATATTGCTCACAGTGGTCTTCACCGTCTTGCCGACATGGTCTCCTCCATCCTCTATTACAACCATTGTTCCGTCAGACAGAAAACCCACTCCCTGGCATTGTTCCTTTCCCTTTTTGACGATTTTAACTTCTATGTCCTCTCCACTTATGAATATGGGTTTGAGGGCATTCGCCAGATCATTTAAATTGAGCACCGAAACCTGATCGAGTTCGGCGACCTTTTTCAAATTGTAATCCTGAGTCAGCATGATTCCTTTTAGCTCAGCGGCGAGCTTAACCAGCTTGGCATCGACCTCAGTAATTTCAGGAAAATCTTTTTCGGCGATGACGACATGATCGGGGAATTCGCTTTTCAGCTGATTCAGGCTGTTCAAACCTTTCCGACCTTTGCTGCGCTTGATTTCATCCGATGAATCTGCGAGGAACTGCAGTTCGTTAACGACAAATCTTGGCACGATTATATCGCCTTCAAAAAAGCCAAGTTTGAAAAGATCGGTAAAACGGCCATCGATAATCATGCTGGTATCGATGATTTTGGGTTTGCCACCGGTGCCGGAAACATTGATCTTGGTCTGCAGCCGACGATAGCGAATCATGATCTTCATGCCGATGAAAGCAAAGAGCAGATTGAATGCAAGTGGGATAACCAGATGGAACATCGGAATCAGGGCATCGAGGTATTTGTTATCAAACTTGACCTCACCATACCCCTTGTACATGATGAAATAAATCGGAACGAAAAGCAGATTGGCGCTTACCAGCCCCAGAAGAATGCCCAGGCCACTCCAGGCTAGCTCCATACTGTTTGTGCTTTCAAGCTGCTGTTCAAGCCAGTTTTGCAATTCTCGCCCGGCGATCGAGCAGACCAGATAGCCGATAAAACCAAGCAGAGCAGATAAAGCCAATTCAGGGTTTTCCAACTCAATAATGTCTGGATATTTGGAATAAAGACCATAGCCCACCGACACCCCAACCATGGTGCCTGTCAATACCAGCAATGATCTTAATAATTGAAAAATCACTTCATTTTCTCCAAAGAGATAAGATGATAGCACGAAGATCAGCTATAATCAATGCTGCAATTATATCTGCGCTTTTGGTATGATTGCGATGTCAGCCCTCATTTTCGATGAGGCAGAAAGAGGGAACGCGTGAGCAACAGCACTGAATTGTTAGCGAATGAACTGAAAAAATACCGATGCATCTGTTTCTACCCTTCTTCTGGAGCAGACTTGAGCGATCTAGATTTTTTTGCCTCAGGGCAACGGCCACTGTTCGAACGGCTTGGGGAGACGGCTCCAGGCGCACCAGAACCAAAGGATCCAGAGCTTCCGGCAGATTTAGATCCCGATTTGTTCATTCACACCGATTTGAATTTTTATCAGGAATTCGCGGCCGGCAAAGATCTTGAGGCCGACGAATGCGGAATACACGGTGATTATGAAATAATTGGCTTCAGAGAACTTCCAGGACCGGGTAACCCGAATCGAATCAGCAGCAATTATGATTTTTCAGGTCAGTGTTTTGAATACAAATTTCGCCTATGGAACTCGGAAAAGGTGCGAACTTTGCTGATCTGTCTTTGCGAAAACGAATTTTTCGTAGCCAGAATTCTGCTCGCACACAAAATCAACTCAACCTACATCTGGTCACGCAACTGGAATGGCGGACAGACTTACGGAACCTGGATGGCGAACGTTCTCGACCAGCTTCACACAAAAAAAATGTATACGGACTGGCTTTGTATTCCCGGACAGCGTGGCGAGCCCCGTAACCGACTGGTAGAAGAAAAATATCCCGAATTGATGGGTCCGGTTAAGATCAGACTGGTTCGCAACAATGAGCTGCGCTGGATCGACGAGGGCGCACACGGCTGGGTCGAAGAATTCGATATTGAGCCCGCAGAAATTTGAGTCCAGGCGTTCAAATACTACCCTGGTTGCTTTTCCAAAGCAACTTTTAGCTTTTCGGCAAGTTGGTCACGGGTAAAAGGTTTCTGCATGAAGCAGACTCCTTCATCCAGAATGCCGTGGTGAGCAATGACATCAGCCGTATAGCCAGACATGAACAGAATCCTCATTTCCGGGTAAATTCGTTTAATTCTCTCTGCAAGATCTTTTCCGTTCATTTCCGGCATTATGATATCTGATATCAGCAGATCTATCTTTTCAGTCGATTCTTTGGCAAGTTTTATTGCTTCACTTGGCGAGGAAGTCGAAATCGTCGAATAACCCATTCTTTGCAGCATTCTTTTCATCATATTCAGAATAGCCGTTTCGTCTTCAACAAGAAGAATTCGCTCTTTGCCCTGACAATGCGATATCGGATGCAATTCTGCTGGCTGCTGAAGCATTATTCTGTCGTATGCAGGCAGATAAATGGTAAAGACGCTGCCGATACCCTCTTCGCTGTAAACATTTATAAAACCCTGGTTTTGCTTGACGATACCGTAAACGGTCGCCAAACCCAAACCGGTTCCCTTCCCCTGGGCTTTTGTCGTAAAAAACGGCTCAAAGATCGAGTTCTTGGTTTTGGCATCCATTCCGCAACCGTTGTCACTGACGGCGATCTGCACAAATTCACCGGCAATGAAACCGATATGGTTAAGACAATAAGAAGAATCGAGAACAACGTTTCTAGTCTCAATAGAGATACTGCCAAGTTCAGAAATGGCGTCTCTAGAATTAACGCAGAGATTTGCCAGAATCTGGTCAACCTGAACCGGGTCGATTTTAACCGCTTTAAGACCTTCGCCGGCCCTGAAGCTGAG
This sequence comes from uncultured bacterium, assembly GCA_964596185.1. Lineage (GTDB taxonomy): Bacteria > Muiribacteriota > Ozemobacteria > Ozemobacterales > Ozemobacteraceae > DYKG01. The sequence continues at coordinate 22,449 of CAZQUE010000063.1, forward strand.
AACTACATTTTCCCCTATAAGCCGCTTGAGCATATTCAACATCGATCTGATCGTTTCATTCAGGTCGATAACTTTCGGAGCAACCGCCTGCTTTCTGGCAAAACCAAGCAATTGCTGCGTAAGTTGAGCTGAGTGCATCGCCGCTTCTTTTATTTCATTGAGGTTGTAAACGACTGAACTTTCAGGGGCAATATCTTCAATGGCCATTTCTGTGTGACCGAGAATGACGTTGAGCATATTGTTGAAGTCGTGTGCTACGCCTCCGGCAAGTCTTCCAATAGATTCCATTTTCTGGGACTGTATCAATTGAGCGCGTAAGCTTGCTTGTTGTCGCGAATTTCTGTCCCTCTCGATTACGCTCGACATGATTCGCGAAATTGAAAGAAGTAACCGCACATCTTCATCTGGCCATGTTTTATAGTTCACACAATCATCAAAACCGATGAAACCGAAATACTGACCATTTACAAAAAGCGGCACGACCAAAATAGAAATGATTTTCTGCGCCTGAAGAGTCTCTCTGGTAAATTTATCTGGAATATCGTTTACATCACTAAAGCTGATCAAGCCGTCTTTTTCCAGAGTTCGCGTCCACCATTCGAGGTTTTGTGCAGGAATCTCCTGCAGGTTTTCTATCTGTGGCTCGATGTCATGGGCACACCATTCATGGGTATTGTTAACGCAAGCGGTTACAAAATTATGTTCAAACAGGTATACCCGGCTTAACCCAACTACATTGCCAAGTTTATCGACGCACTTTTGCAAAAAAACATTTAAATCTGCCTGCTCAACCGCAAGCAGAGAAATGGAAGAAAGAAGATCTTCATAATGAATGCGGCGTTGAACTTCAGCTTCCAGCTCTTTTCTTCTGGTAACATCGGAAAAAATTGCGGCCACTACATCTTCATCGACTCTGAAGGCATTAACTTCAAACCATCGTTTTAACCAGGGAAAAAAATGCTCGAAAACTTTTGCCTCACCTACCCGCAAAACCTCTGCAAGCACAAAAAGCATCGATGATTGCTTTTCTTTAGGCAAGAGCATCGAAAGTGGTTTATTGAGCATATCTTGAGAATTCAAACCAGTAAGGGTTTCAAAATTAACACTGGTCTGAGTACAGATAAAATCATCAATTCGACCATCACTGTTTTTTATTGCTTTGAAAAGGGCGATTCCAGCCAGCGAGGTTTCAAAAAGATGTTTCAATAGACTATCTTTAGTATCACTGTTGCCTTGACTATGCATTTTTCTCTCCCCTTTATATTCTAACAGCGTTTCATCAAATTTGGGAGACCAATATATTCAAACATTTCATACGAAAGCCATGGGAGAAACGATTACCAAGTTCAATTCAAAGCTCAACCATAAAAGATCAGTCTTTGCCGCCATTTGCCTTCAGATAGGCAGTAACGACATCTTTGCAAAGCAGTCTGGAAAGACGCACAGGATTATATCGCTGCGGAGTCTGCTCCAGCTCGGCCTTTTCTGCCGGGAGAATCTTTTCAGGAGCGTTTGTCCAGTTGTAAAGCCCCAATGAAATCGTTTCCGCCGCTTTATGTGGATCACAGTTTTCAAAACATTTAACAGTCAAAGAACCAACATGTTTTCCTTTTGGAACGGGAAATTTTTCCATAAAGATTGTAGCCAGAACCTCTTCGTTAACTTGAGCTTTTGCCTCAACCAGATATTGAACTGCTTCGTTCAGCCCCTTGAGTGCTGCCCAGTGAATTGGCTGCCACCCAAAAGAGTCTTTGAAATTTGGATCTGCACCAATCTGTAAAAGATGACCAACCAGCCCTTCCCGATTGTTTTGAACTGCCAACATAAGTGGGGTGCTGCCACTAGCATTTACAGAATCGATAGATGCGCCGGCAGAGGCAAGCAATTTTATTGCCTCAAGCCTGCCATTGATAGTGGCAAAATGAATCGGCTGACAACCCATGTATTTGCCGTCGTTCATTGGTTGATTTACATCTGCACCCGCCTTGACGAGCAAAGAGATGCACGCCACACAGCCATCTTCAGCAGCTATTTGTAACGCAAAACGACCATCGAAGCTTTTATCACCAACACCTTCGGGACTTTTTTCAAGTGCAGCAGCCAGGTCAGCATGTCGGTGATGTGCGACTAAAAAGGAAACAGACTCATTTGTCGGGTGAGCAGTCTTTTGATCTAAGGAATTTAACAGCGATACAACCGCGAAAACTGTCAAAACAACAATTGCCATCCAAAAGAATTTCGAGTGATCAGTTTTGGTTTTACGCCGCATGCAATCTTATCCTTTCTGGAAAGCGAAACAGATGTTCCTTAACGAAGCAGGGGCGTAAGATAAGGGTTGGCTGGTTCGCCAGTCGTTCTGATTCTGGTGGCGTTGATTACCGCAGCCGGTTGCCCTTGAACCACTGATTTTTCCAATATGCCTTCGACTTCCAACCATGCCTCTTCTTTTATGGCTGGGTTTTTCTCACCTTTAACCAGAACTGCAACAGGTTGTGCATCAGCAACACAGCAAACCATGACAAAACGGAAAATAACGAACTTATCGTCGGGAACTCCAGGTGCCTGTGAAATGTAACGTCCAACCGTCTGAATATTTTTTCCCAGGAGCTTCTCAAAATGGGCATGAATATCTACCAGTGAAACGCGTTCAGGCAGCTTTGCCGCTGCCGAGGCAACCAGATACCTGTCATAACCAGGTTCGCTGACAATATTCATATTTCGCCCCATATTGCCGGCATTTTCATCAAGTCCGGTAACGTTAAGAGCTCGCTTCTGAAAAGCATAGCTACCAAGATTGCCTGACTCGTATCCGGCAATATAGAGAATCGGAGCCAATAAAATCAGCAGGCGAACCAGATCGATAGAGCCATGCTGCAGGTGGTGATGATGGTGATGTCCAGGGCTTTTTTCCGGTCTGAAAAACAGTGCCAGAAAGAAGACCAGGCTCAAAATAAAAGCCATCAGGACAAGCCAGCCGAATTGCGGATTGAGAATGTCGACATAATCACCGGAAAAATAATAGATGGCAAACATTCCGGACCAGAACAGGTAAACCGACCAAGATAAAATATGACTGAATTCTGGAATTCTTCTTCTCATACCGGACCTATCTCGATAAGAAAAGAGCTGAGGAGAATGAGCAGATAAACGACGCTAATAGTGGTAACCGCCAGAGTTATCGCCGTTTTTCTTGAAAAGATACTGAAATACATAAAAAACAGCTTAATATCGAACATCGGCCCAAGCACGAGAAAGCCCAGTTGGCCGGGAACACCGACGATATGACGAAAAGATGCGCCGACAAAAGCATCGGCTTCAGAGCAAAGATTCAGGGCTACGGCAAAAAACATCATGATCATTATCGCCAGCCAGTTTTCAGCCATAAGATTCATGATCAATTGCCGTTCGACAAAGGTTTGTGCCGCAGCTGCAAAAAAAGCACCGGCAACCAAAAAGCATGCTACTTCGAGAAAATCACCGGCACCATGAAGCATTGCGCGATGAATCCTGGCGAAAAACTGACTGCCGTGCTCGTGCTCGTGCTCGTGCTCGTGCTCGTGCTCGTGCTCGTGCTCGTGCTC
>CAZQUE010000064.1:0-25611 GCA_964596185.1 uncultured bacterium
AAATAGCCCTTGAGCAGGTCACGATGCACGTTTGATTGTTCGAAAGACTGGGCTGCAATCAACAGGTTTCCGCCATTATTCAAATAATCGATTAAATCATCTGAGCTTGGAGAAAGCTGTCCCAAACTGTTGCTGCTTACGCTGTCGGTTATGACCACGCCTTTGCCGGCGAATTGTCTGAGAATGTCTTTGAATTTAAAGCCGAAGACAGAGGGATCCCAGAGGATTTGGAATTTTACATTGTTTGCCTTGAGTGCCTGGGCGATCAACGGGAGGGTCATCGGATCTTCGACCATCTGGCCGCAAAGAAGGACTTCCGCTTCTTTGACGAACTTCGGAGTTGTTTCGAGGAATTCATCCCATTGAGTGTCTTTGGCGAATTTCAAGGCCTTGTATCTGGTCATGAAATTGAACGAAGGAGCGTAATAAATCGAAAGTCCGCGACTGTCGCCCATTCCCTGGGTGTGCCCTTCGATAACTACAGGCGACTGAGGTGGGAATTTGGAAACGATCAGATATTCTTTGGGTTGTTTAACTTTGCGTTTTTCGAGGGCTTTGCCATCTTTGGTAATTACCTGATAGTTGATTTCATCTACGAAAACTCTTTTTTCGAGGGCTTCATCGACAACGGGCTGGAAAGGTCCGATTTTGCAGTAATAACCGCCGCCCTGCAATTCACGCAACGGAGTCATGGCCATTCTGGACCGGAATACCCGGGTGCCTGCCGGCCAGAGCTCCTGGGGGGGCATGCGCCAGCCATTGTAACCCCAGATAACTACGCCGGGTTTTTCGCTGGTTATAAGCACCGGTGCCGAGAGCTTATCATTTTCAACGGGATAACCGATGGTTTTGATGATATCGATGCACAAACCACGGATTTCCGATGGAGCATCGGGCATCTGGGCCAACTGTATGGCGAAGTCGGTCAGGTCGACCAGAGTTTCGTCTGAATATCTTCTGATTGAGCCAAATCTGCCGGCTTCACTCAGGAGAAGTTGAGCATAAGTGTTATGGTTGTCGAGGAGGGCTCTGCCTAGCTGATCGAATTTTTTGACCAATGCAGGAACTTTGCTCAGGTCGATCGCCGATTTTGTAACCGGAGAACCCTGCATGAACTGATTGGTGGCTGACCCGCCTTTGGCATAGGAGTAAACATAAGTGCCCACCATGCGTTTGGTTAATTCTTTCGGCGAAAGAGCCGGATTTTTAACCAGGGGGCCAAGATAATCGGCGTAGGGCATGCCCTGACCGGGTTCAGTTTCTTCAGAGGCAACGAGAAAGTCAACGGTGTCGGAGATTTCGTAAGCAACTTCGATAGTGCCCATCAGACAGGCGTCAAAGTCGACAATGGCAAATTTGGAAGCCTTTTTGTTGACCTTGGAAAGCTCTTTCTGGCCTTCGCGAAGAGCCCAGGCTACATCTTCAATGCGCATGTATTCGTCAGATTCTTCATCGTGGGCGATACCGGTCCAGCCCATGCCGTGGTTCCAGACTACTGCCACGACGTTGTCTGCCGGATATGTGGTAACCCCCCACTTGAGGAAGTCGGCCAGAGTCTTTTTGTTGCCCATGTTTGTTTCGCCAAGATTCATTACCATTGGGCTGGTGACTTTATTGATGTTCTCATCCTTTTGAACAAAATATCTGCGGGTGCCGACCCAGTTGCCATCGGCGATGGTGTCGCCCTTGCCGCCGGCCAGGCGGTCGATTTGTGCAACTATATTAACGTCTTTGCTGCTACCCACCTGTTCCATTTCGTTGATGTCAGAAAGGCCGAATCTCTCAAGATCGTTGTCTGCGCAAATGTAAACGAGAACAGTCCATTTTTTTCGAGGCTGTTTGCCTGGCGCTGCGGGGTTCGCACCTTCGGTTTCAAACATTACCGCATGCTGAGCATCGTCATACCAATGAATTGGGAAGCTCTTGGGGTCCGTGTCTTTGTAAATGGCCGCGACAGCGGTGTATTTGTCTTTATTGGCGTTTTCACGCATTTTTGCGTAGACGGTCTGCCAATATTTCTGCAATGTTTCAAGCTCTTTTTCGCCGTTGCTGACCTGGAATTTGCGGCGTTCGTGGATTTTTTTGACCAGATCGTAATAGGCCAGATCCATTGGGTATTCAGTCTGTTTAAGAACTGCGCCAAGCACTCCGTCGAGGGCCGGGTTGTCTTTGAACATTGCAAAGGCTTTATCGGTTACATCTTCGGCCTTAGCTGCATAGTTGGCGAAAAATTCGGCGCGGTAGTCTCCCCGAATGTTGCTGATAAAATTCTGCTGTAATTTTTTGGAAAAATCAGCGATAACTTGAGCGAAATAAGCTTCAGTTTTTTTGTCACCTATGTATTCGAGGGTGATTTTTCTCAGCCAGACTTCCTGGAGCATTGAGAGTTCCTGGATCAGCGCCTGTTGCTGAGCTTTTGAAGCGGCAGACTTCGTGCTTTTACTTGTTTTTTTGGTAGCTGTTTTGGTTTTTGGCTTGGTTGTGGTTTTCTTGGTAGTTGGCTTTTTGGTAACCTTTTTCTGGGTTGTCTTCTTTTTTCGTGCCGTAGCCTGCGAAGAAGATTCTGCACTCCAGACCGGGCTGAGGGCCAAAAGTTGCAGAATTACCAGCAGAATAGGCAGAAACCGCTTCTTCATAATAAATTCTCCTTACTCGATTTCAACACAGAGTGTACAATTTTTGTTTATTATAATGATATTTAGGCAATACTGTAACCGTTTTTTGAAAAAATTTTGTCTTCCTGATCGAGCAAAAATCGTGTATAAGATTAGAATAAAATTCAGACGGAGAAACTGTACAGATGAATTTAGTCTATCTTTCACCCCATTATCCTGCGCACTTTTCGCAGTTCGTCGAAGATCTGGCCAAATATGGAATCAGAGTTTTCGGTATTTCCGATTTGCCTGATGAAGCTCTGGATTCCCGGGTAAAAAACTGCCTGGCTGGTCACTATAAGGTCAGTCGATTGGAAAACTACGATGAAGTTCTGCATGCCTGCGATTTCTTTTCCCAGCATCTGGGTAAAATCGACAGGGTTGAATCGCATCTGGAACCCTGGATTGAACTTGAAGCAGAAATCAGGCAGAGATTTGATGTTACCGGTTTTAAACCGGCGGATCTGCAGTTCATGAAGCGAAAATCAAAAATGAAGGATGTTTTTGTCAGGGCAGGGGTTCCAGTAGCCAAGGGGGTTATCGTTAAAGACCTCGACCAGTGCCTTGCTTTCATCGATGAAAAATATCCGGTCTTCATTAAACCAGATATTGGTGTTGGAGCAGATGATACGTATACAATCAACAATATCGAAGATCTAAAGCATTTTTTCTCAGTAAAAAAATCATACGATTATTTTATGGAAGAATACGTTAAAGGCGATATCGAGTCTTTTGATGGTATGACTGATAAAGATGGAAATATCGTTTTCTATACCTCACACATTTTCAGTAATGATATTCACAACGTCGTCAAGAATAACGAGAATGTCTGGTATTATTCTGTGCGCAAGCTTCCGAAAGATCTTGAAGAATATGGACGCAAAGTTGTTAAGTCGGCAGGAATCAAAGAGAAATTTTTCCATATCGAATTTTTCAGATTGGCTGATGGCTCAATCAAGGCTTTAGAAATAAATATGCGCCCCCCTGGTGGTCTATCGACCCATATGTTCAACTTCGCCTGTGATATCGATGTTTATGACTGGTGGGCTGCCATGATGGCCGATCAGAATCCGGTGAGAAAATACGAACGGCGATATCATTGCGCTTTTGTTGGTAGAAAGCACGATAGATCTTATTATTATTCGCATGATCAGCTTTATCAAAAGTGGGGCGAGAAAATTGCCCATAGTCAGCCGATGAACCCGATCGAATACAAGGTAATGGGGCATTGGGGTTATTTGCCACGCAGCAATGATGAAGAAGAGATTCGTCAGATCATTGACGACATTATCAGGGAGGCCTGATGAAAAGAGAATTTCGAACCGTTCCCAGCAAGGTCTGGGGGCATCCGATGGAAATGCTTGTTTACGGGTCTTCGGGCAAGCCGATGATGGTTTTTCCCTCACAGGAGGGCAGGTTTTTCGATTATGAGAACTTTGGCATGATCGATGTTCTGGCTCCCTGGATCGAGTCTGGCAAGCTGCAGGTATACTGTGTTGACAGCCTGGATCATGAGAGCTGGTTCAGTCGTTCAGAGCCGGCTGCTCGTGCGGCCAGGGCCATTGATTATGACCATGCCATCGTCGATGACGTTGTTCCGCACATTCTGGCAGACGGTCATGCCGGTGCCGGTATTATTGCGCATGGTTGCAGTTTCGGTGCTTTTCATACCGCTAATTTTTTCCTGCGCCATCCGGAGATTTTTGATCTCGGAATAGCTTTGAGCGGTTGTTATGACATTTCTTTTACTCTAGATGGCTTTTTCAATGAGGATGTTTATTTCAACAACCCGGTCAGCTATAGCGCAGGAATGAATGACCAGGAACTGGTCGGAAAATTTCAGCAAAACCTGCTGATTGTCTGCAGCGGCCAGGGAGCCTGGGAAGAATGGGTCGGCGAAGCTTCGCTAATGTGCCATAATTTGCATCAGAACGGTATTCCGGTATTGCTTGACTTGTGGGGGCATGATGTCAATCACGACTGGCCCTGGTGGAAGAAGATGGTTGCCTATTTCCTGGGGAAGCTCGAAAGGAAGGGTTATCTTACCAGTAATCAGAGAATGTCGGAAAAGACTGTGAAAGAATTTTTGCAGAATTTTCATTCGATTTAAGCCTGATCAAGCGTAAGAGTTTGATTCTGTGCCTTCTTTTCTGCCTTTTTGAGTTGCTGGACTTTAGGCAGCAAAAGATTATAGTATTGAGTTGAAACAATTTTTTGGGAGAAAAATGGATGGCACTGAGTTTAACCTGTCCTTCCTGCGGTAATATAATCAATCAGGTAACCAGATCGCCGCAGATGGTTGTTTGTCCGGCATGCAATTCTACTCATCTGCTCAACAACGGCAGAATGGAAGATGTCGGCAAGTCTGCCGTTTTGACTGACATTCCCAGCATTTTTGAAATGTACAAAACTTACAAATACCAGGACTGGAAATTCACTCCGGTCGGCAGGGTTCGTTATGATTACGGCGACGGCTTCTGGGATGAATGGTTCGTAAGAAGCGATAACGGTAAAGAAAGCTGGGTTTCAGTAGACGAAGGCGATATTGCCATTGAAAGTCTAGTGCAAAAAGGACTTGCCGTACCCGGCTTCGATGAGATTCAGGTAGGCGGCGCCTTGCTGATTAACAGAATTCGAATGACAGTGGTCGAAAAAAATAGTTGTACTATGATCGGCGCACAGGGTGAACTTCCATTCAAGATCGTTCCGAACGAGACCTACAATTATATCGATCTGCTAGGTCCTAAGAGAACCTCTTTCACCATAGAATATCAGGACAGCGGAATCGACTGTTACAAGGGTGTCTGGGTCGATCCCTTCGAGATTGTTGAGGTGTGACTATGAGTGCAGCTGTAGCAAAGCCAACTCTAAGCGCGATCAAATGTACTCAATGCGGAGGCTCGATTGAAATTCACGGCGGTCACAACGTCAGATCAATCGTCTGTCAGTATTGTGGTTCCTGCCTTGACACCAAAGATCAATTCAAGGTTCTGCACCAGTTTTTGAACCAGAAAAGACCTTTTATGCCCTTAAAAATAGGTGCCAGGGGCAAGCTTAAAGGGGTTATGTTCACTGTTATTGGCGTATTGCAGATGGAAGAGCGCGAAGATGGCGAAATTTACCGCTGGCTCGAATATCTGCTTTTCTCTCCGACGCATGGCTATGTCTATCTGGTTTTCGAAGATGGTCACTGGGTTATGCTGCACGAAGTAAAAGACCTGCCCGATTCAACGGTTGAAATGACAATGCCGCGCAAATCAGCATTTAAGGTCAGGGACAAAACTTTCAAGGTTTTTGAAAGCTCGGGCGCTTCAATAACCTATGTTGAAGGTGAATTAACCTGGCAGGCACGCGCTAAAGAGCGTGTTCGTTATGTCGATGCGGTATGTCCGCCATTTATGTATTGTATTGAAATGCGCGGTGCAGAACAGGAATATTTCTGGGGCGAGTACGTTCCCTACACCGAGATAAATGAGTCTTTCAAGATCAGTAGTTTTGAGCCTACGGGCGTTTTTTCCTGCCAGCCTTTTTCTGTGTCACCCCTTTTCGAAAGTTTTTCGATCGGTGCCGTTGTCGCCGGCGTAATCGCCTTGGTCATGTATTTCATGATTTCAAGCAATGGTTCGCTGGTTTTTTCTCAGAAATTCAATTCAAAACTCTTCCAGGAAGGTGATGTTTCAAAAGAATTCAAGGTCGCTGATCCGGATAAACTTTATGGGATTCGAGTCTATACACCTTCCCTGAAAAACTCATGGTCTTATTACGATGTCAGAGTCGTCAACAAGGATGAAACCACCAAGTATTTCGATATGCCGACGGCCCTTTCATTTTATGATGGGTATGAAGGCGGCGAATACTGGTCTGAAGGTTCGACCGAGGTGACAGCATTTTTCAAAATTCCCGAAACGGGAGAATTCAAACTGGCGATGGATGGCGAAGGCGGAACCGGAGAAAGTCCGGCCCCCAATTTCAGTCTTTCTAATACAACTGTGGAAGTTCGCGAAGGGGTCAGGCAGGGGCATTATACGCTGTCCTGGTTCTTTTTGTGTCTGCTGATCGGTGCGCCTTATATTTTCAGAAAATGGACATTTGAAACGCAGCGCTGGTCAGATGGAGATGATGAGGATGATGACTGATGAGTAAACTTACATTGATTTTTGCGGGTATTTTCTCAGCGATGACCGTGTTTGCAATTGCCACGGATTATATGAAACCGGAGGGTTTCAGCACCACCCCAAAGGTGAACAAGACCAAAAACATTCGTGAGCGCAGTGTTTACGTTCGCGGCGGCACTGGCCACCGCGGGTTTATGCATGGGAAGTAATCTGAATTTCATTCAGTCGATAAAAATTTAGTTAAGTCTGGAGTTTGATTTTATGGAAAAAGTTGCCGAATTGTCTGCTGGTCCGATCCTTTCTACGATTGCCTATTCAGTTATCGGACTGGTGATTTATATGATTGCCTTCTGGTTAATTTGCAAAATTTCTCCGTTTTCAGTTAGAAAAGAGATTGAGATTGACCAGAACACCTCGCTGGGTATTATCATCGGCGCGGTAATGATCGGTCTGTCGATTATCATTGCTTCTGCAATGCACTAAGAAATAGCCTGATTCTTAACTGATTGCATTACTGAAAAGAATCATTTTGCCGTTTGATCAAGGCTGAATTGCCGGTGATTTTTGTCGACCGGTGTCTTGCCGGAACAGGTTCTTATGAGATTTTCGGAATGCCCCGGCTGATCCGGCGCGGCTTTAGAAGCGCCGAATGATCTGCTTTTTCATAGTCTTTTCTTGAAAGGCAAAAAGCTTGCAGTTATACCTTTTATCCTCAGTATTTATCATCGCAGTTTGTGGGCTGGTATACGAATTGTTGGCCGGCACGATTTCAAGCTATCTGGTTGGCGATTCGGTTTATCAGTTTTCTCTGGTTATCGGTCTGTTCATGACTTCGATGGGCCTTGGGTCTTTCCTGTCAAGGTTCATTAATCGTAAGTTGCATGACTGGTTCATTTTGGTGGAAGTATTGACCGGAGTATTTGGCGGAATGAGTTCAGTCATTCTGTTTTTCGCATTTTCACATCTGGAAAACTATTCCCCCTTCCTGTTCATTATTTCAATTTCCGTCGGGACTCTGATCGGTCTGGAGATTCCGATCATTTTGCGCATTCTCAAAGAACATTCCGAGCTGAAAATATTGTTTTCCAATGTTTTAACCGCTGATTATATCGGGGCTTTGTTTGCATCACTGCTTTTTCCGCTTATTCTGGTGCCACAGCTCGGTTTAATTAGGACCAGCCTGCTTTTTGGTACAATGAACGTGGCGGTTGGCGCTGGTGCAATTTTTGTTTTTAAAGAAAAGGTTAGTGAACGGCGAAATCTCATTATTCTAAGTGTTTCTGCACTTCTGCTTCTCGGAACCTGTCTTGTTTATGCTGATAGAATCAGCACTCTTGCTGAGGACAGCCTGTACCGGGATGAAATCATTTACAGTGCCCAGACGCCTTATCAACGAGTTGTGGTAACCAGAACCCGAGCCGACATTCGCATGTTCATCAATGGCAGCATCCAATTCAGTTCTCAGGATGAATACCGATACCATGAGTCGCTGGTTCTTCCGGCAATGTCTGCTGCCCATCGTGCTGAAAACATTCTGATCATCGGTGGTGGCGATGGACTGGCCGCCAGGGAGGTTTACAAGTTTGCTTCGGTAAAGAGCGTGACGATTGTCGACATTGACCCGGCTATTACCAACTTTGCCAAAGACAATCAACTGATGCGTGAATTGAATAAGGAATCGATGCGTGATCCTCGAACCCGGATCATCAATGCCGATGCCTGGAAACATCTGGAATCGGACGAAAATTTTTATGATGTAATCATCATAGACTTGCCTGATCCGGACAATCTTACGCTTAGCCGTCTTTATTCGCGGACATTTTACCGGTTGATCAGCCGTAAGCTGAGTCGCGGGGGGACAATTGTCACACAGTCGACTTCTCCTCTATATTCGCATAAGGCTTTCTGGTGTATTTACAATACTTTTTTGGCAACGGAGAATCCTCTGTATGCCAATGACACTGCTTCTTCAACCCAGACTCTCGATGCCAAAGCCTACCACACCTATGTTCCTTCATTTGGGGAATGGGGATTTGTAATGGCTTCAAATGCCCCGATCGATTGGGAAAAGATTGAAATAAAAGTGCCGGCCAGATTTGTATCGAATGAGTATCTGCTCTCAATGGGCACTTTCCCTGAAGACATGGATCAGGTTGAAACGGAAATTAACAGTATTGATACTCACATCATAAAGAACTATTATGAAGAGGGCTGGGATAAATGGGCCCTGTAAATGGAAGTATCATGCCTGATTCAATTCATATTATCGCTGATTTTTGTGATTGTCCGATTGAGTTGCTGGAAACGGGAGTTACCGGCGAGCGCCTGTTGACTGAAACTGTCGCTGAATCTGGGCTGAATTGTGTTCTAATCAGGCATCACCAGTTTTCGCCCTGCGGATATACCGCAGCAGCTTTGTTGACTGAATCACACATTACGCTTCATACCTGGCCTGAGCACCTGTCGGTGCAGATCGACATTTTTACCTGTGGTAGTCACGCAAAAGCAAGAAAGGCCTATGAGGTTCTCAAAAGGCTTTTCAGCCCCGGCAAAGTATCTGAAAAGATCCTTTGCCGAAGGCTTGAAGAAATAGTCGAGTATGAAATTTAAGGCTAATTCTCTTTGAGATTGGTGCCATCGGAAGAATCGATCAAATAGCGGTAAAGTTCGGATTCTGCAGAAATTACCAGTTTGCTGTTTTCACCGATGGTTTTGTCGATGCTCTCAAGAGAACGATAGAAAGAATAAAATTCAGGATCTTTGCTGAATGCTTCGGCATAAATTCTGGCCGCCCTGGCATCAGCTTCCCCTTTGATTTCAATCGAGGTTCGGTAGGCTTCAGATCTGATTCTTTTCAGTTCTTTTTCCATTTTCCCGAGAATTTCGGCTTTGGTGCCTTCGCCTTCTGAGCGGTATTCGGCGGCGACCTTGTTGCGTTCTGAGGTCATTCTCTCATAAACGCGTTCGCGTACTTTTTCTATGTAATTCAGGCGTTTGATCTGCACATCAATCAAATCGATACCATAATCAGGGGTGCTGCGTCTGGCCTGGGCAAGAATGTCTGCGAGGATTTCTTCGCGTGATTTTCGGCTGCTGTCATTGATGGGGGTCTCTTCTGCAGAGGCTTTAAATCCTGATCCGCGAACCAGGTCAACGAGATAATTGCCCGACACTGCGTCTCTGACAACCGAGTCGATGATGTCATCAAGGCGACTATGGGCACCTGTTATGGTTGCGACTGTTTTCATGAATTTGAGTGGATCGACAATGCGCCAGCGGGCAGTTGCATCGACCCAGATAAATTTCTTTTCCTTGGTGGTAATTTCGTTGGGATCACCATCCCATTTGAGAATTCGCTGTTCGAAGTAGTGCGCATCTTCAATGAAGGGAATGCGGAAATTCAGACCGGCATATCTGGTGTCACCGACGGGTTTGCCGAATCGAGTTACAATTGCTTGTTCGCCTTCGTTGACGACGAAGAAACCCTGGCTGGCCAATGCAAGAGTTGCAACAATCAGAATTGTCATAATAATCTTTTTCATTTGGCACCTCCGTTAATTGATTGGAGGGGAAGAATCGGCAAGGGTTGCTGCGAATTTTTTTCAACGATCCAGATGTCCGCGCTTCGTGGCAGAACTTTTTCGATGGTTTCCAGATACATTCTTTTGCGGGTGACTTCCGGGTAGGTTTTATATTCATTGAGCAGGGCGAGAAACTTTCGTGCATCACCTTCGGCCCGGTTGACTCTTTCAAGGGCGTAGCCTTCCGCTTCCTGGATCATTTGTTTTGCTTCGCCTCGGGCTTTCGGCACTTCGCGATTATAGTGTTCACTGGCCTGTTGAATCAGGCTTTCTTTCTGTTGTTCGGCTTCGTTAACTCCGTTGAATGCTGCTTTTACGCTTTCTGGAGGATTTACGTCCTGAAATTTTACCGTGACGACCTTAACGCCAATGTCGTATGAAGTGAGGATCCGCTGCATTTCTTTGTGTATTTCATTGGCAAGCATGGCGCGGTCAGTCGTTAAAACTGAGGTGACGTCGGAATCGCCGACAATTTTCCGGGTTACCGCTTCACTTACGTCTCTGATCGTAGTTCGCGGATCGTTTATTTTAAACATAAATTTGAACGGATCTTCGATGCGATATTGTACGATCCACTCCAGATCAGAAACATTGAGATCTCCGGTCAGAACGAGTGATTCGTCGTCGAAATTTTTTCGGTCATAAACGGTTCTAATTCCCGGGCCCAGGCTGCGAAATCCGAATTCTTCCTTCATAATTCTGCCGGTTTTGACGAGAAAAACCCGGTCTATTCCGAATGGCAGCTTGAAATGCAGGCCGGAGCCATGGTTAGCCAGATGCTTGCCAAAACGTAGCACCACGGCTGTTTCTTCTGTGTCAACTTTATAGAAAGAGCTTAAGATTCCGCCGACAACCAGCAGAAGGATAATGATGCCAACGATCGCCCTGGAAAGATTTTCCGGGGATGGCATCTGATATTTCCCGGTATCGATGATGGCATCTTCTACCGGGCCGTTATTTTGACTGTTCATTATGGTCTCCTTTTTGTCTTTGACGCATCAATGTTACACTATTATTAGTTGCTTTTTCCAATAGAAAGGCCTAATCTTTAAGAGAGGAGAGTCAAGGGGGTGTTATGAAAAACTGGGAAAATTATATCTATTTTTTCGTGGGTGCCGCACTTGGGGCGTTGGGCCTGTTATTCATGGTTCTTGGCTCTGGATGCATTCTTGGGTCGTTTGCCTCGATTTTGATTGCTTTAAAGAAAAGGGTTGGTTATAAAGCAGTTTAAGCTGTTTAAATAGTAGAAATGGAAGTTTTTTTTGCCGGTCTGACAACTGAGTCCTGGTATTTCTATTATTTGAATGGAATCCTTTTCCTGCTTGTTGCTTCGGTCTTTCTGGTAATTCCCGAACAGATAAGAAAAATTCACCATTTTTCTTTTTTGATTGGTGCAACTGTTATTGCAGGTATCTCAAGACTTTTTCTGTCTCTTTTTCTCATTTTTGAGAATCTTCTTCTTGATACTTCGCAGTTTACCCTTCAGGTTGTCGCAATTCTTCTCGGTGTAGAATACGGCAGGCGAAACTGGAAGAAGGCCTTTGGTTTCGAGTTGCCGCCAATGGTTCATTTGCCATTGGCTTTAATCTTGTCAGTGGTACTGTATTTTACCCGCGACCTATTCGTCGGTGTCGGTGGAATCTCTTTTTATCTTCTTGCTCTGACTTTGTTGTATCAGATAATTGTTGCGATAAAGAAAGCTGATCATCCACGACTTTACCACGTAAATCTGTTTGTGGCCTTTTTGTTTTTATTGCTGACAATTCAGTTTCTGGCAGGTTTCTGGGGTTTTCAAAGCCTTTCTGGAGCAGGCGCTAAGGAATTGTTATACAAGGTTGGGCCGGCGCAACTTTTAAATCTTGTTTTTCTGGTTTTTTTCAGCTTCAGTATTTTATTAATAAGAAGTTTGCACGCAAAATTGTTTTATCCTCAGGATGGTGGCTGGACAGCTTTTCCGGCAGTATTTTTCGTTTTGTTGCTTTTGATCGTAAATTTTTCGGGAGCAGCCTTTTCGCGTTTGATGATTATTCGTGAAACCAGGCGAATTACCAACAATCTTGAAAAGTCAAAGGAAGGTCTTGAGAAGCTGGTCCAGCAGCGAATGTCTTTCGCAAAAACTTCTTCCAGTTTGATGTCGGCAACTCCCGCATTTGTGACATATCTCGATAGTCCCAATGAAACTAATGGCAAAATTTTGCAGAACGTTTTGAAGAGTTTCGATCTGAATTTCCCAGACGGAATTTGTTACATTATGGATCGCAAGGGCCTGGTTCTCGCATCTTCAGATAAGCAGGAGCTATTTGTCGGTCGTTTCCTTGATTTCAGAAATTATTTTCAAGCAGCTATGGCGGGCAAAAACGGAGTTTTGATCGATTATGGCAAGTTTACCAACGAATTGGGCTTTTATTCAGCGCATCCGATAAAAAGGGCAGAAACTGATGAAATTGTCGGAGTATGTGCAGTCAAGAGAAACATGAACGATCTGGTTTCTTATTTAAGTCTTTATCGAGAGTCATTGCTGATCGACCCGTCTGGTCGAGTTTTTCTTGCCAGTGACCCAGGGTCAGTTGGCAAAACGGTAGAGTTTACGAGTCTTGGCCCGGTTAAGGAGCGGCATGTCGCAGGCCAGAAGAAGCTTGAGAGGATAATCGTTTCTTCAGACAGCTCATTTTATACAAGGTTTGGGCTAAATGCCGGGGACTGGAGTGTTGTAATCATCGCTGACTCGACTTCGATCGACTCCGTGAAAGTCTGGTCTTTCAGTTTCTTTACCCTGTTTTCTCTTGTTTTCATTTTCTTCTTCATCGGCAGCGCCAGAAGGGAAGAACTGCTGCTAGCTCAACGCAGTGCGGAAAGTCGCTTTGAATCAATTTTGTTCAATGCTCCAGAGGGAATTATCATTATTGCTCAGGCTGATCAGAAGATTCTTCTGGCAAATCAGGGTTTTGAAAGAATGTTTGAATTGTCTGAAAATCCGGCCGGAAAATTTTATAAAGAGTTTTTGGCTCTTCCTCGAACCGACTTTCGAAAAGTCGAGCACCTTAAAAATGACGGATCTTTTTTGCACGAGCGCGACTTTTTAAAAAGGAGCGGAGAAAAATTTTCTGTAGAAGTGAAGGGGTCTTCGACAATTTTTAATGGTCAGCGAGCGATAATACTTTTTCTCCGGGACATCTCACAGCGAATTAGTTATGAAAACAAGCTTCAGCAGGCCAAGACCTTTGCCGAAAATGCGAGTAAAATAAAAAGTCGCTTTCTGGCCCACACCAGTCATGAGATTCGCACTCCACTCACAGCAATCATTGGTTTGAATGAAATGGCCAGAAAAATTTGCTCTTCGAAAGAACAGCAGAAACTTCTCGATCTTGCCTCAGACTCGGCTCGCTCGCTTCTGGACATTCTCAACGACGTTCTCGATCTTTCACAGATTGAGTCTGGAACTTTGAAGATAGTTCCTGGTCCGTTCAGCCTGTTCGATCTTTTTGAGCAGTTGACAAATATGGCGAGGCTCAGGGCAGAACAGAAAAAAATCATTATTGAAACAAAAATAGATACAAATGTTCCGGAAATGTTGATTGCCGATCAAAATCGGTTGCGTCAGGTTTTAGCGAACCTGGTCAGTCATGCCATCAAGAATACAGGTATAGAAAGAATTCTTATTGAGGTCTGGGTCATCGAGCGTCGTGAAAGTGACTTGCTGCTAAAGTTCCTGGTCAGGGATAATCGAACGGTTGCCGTTGAAAAAGTTGACCTTGTCCAGGTTGTTGAAAAGGGCAACGATGATTTTGACCCATGGAAAGATGCTATTATTTCTGGTCTTGAGTTAAGTATAAGCCGACAGATTATAGAAAAAATGGGTGGGCAGCTTAAGGTCGAATTTGACGAAAAAAATGGAAATTCTTTTTTTGTAGAGCTTCAAGTTCAGGTTGCGGCACAGGAATTTGTCGAGAAAGAGGATCGAAAAGATCAAGCGCAACAAGCTTTTCTCTCACACATGGGCAAACCTCTTGAGATACTTGTGGCCGATGACAATGAGACCAATCTTTTCCTGGCAAGTTCAATCATCAAAGAATTCGGTGGCAATGCAGATTGCGCACGTGATGGCTGCGAAGCTTTGGGTCTGCTTAAAGACAAGAGCTATGATTTAGCGCTTCTTGATATCATGATGCCCAATCTCGATGGATTAGAGACTATTGCACATATTCGCAAGCTTGAAACAGGCGTGCAGCAGTTGCCCATAATAGCATTGAGTGCTTTTTCGACCGAAGAAGAAAGGGAAAAGGCGGTTTCCGCCGGCGCAAACCATTATCTGGCCAAGCCATATTTTCCGATCGACCTTCTGCAGGCAATAGAAAAAGTATATGGCATGGAACTCGATCGCAAGCAGAATGGAAATGCTGCCAAGGCTATCCCGACGCAAGAGCGGGCGGTTGAAAAGTCGGCCAAAACAGGTGAATTGCTCTTAAAGCAGATTAATCTAAGGGAACTTGAAGTTAGAATTCTGCACAAGCCGGAAAATATTCGCCAGATCAGGGAAATTTTTTCCAAGCGCTCAAAGACTCTATTGGAAGAACTTGCGCAAAGTATCGAGGAGTCTGATTGTGTCAAATTGCGAGAGATTTCCCACTCAATAAAGGGTTTGGCGGGTATGTTGGCTGCCGGGAGTGCTTTTTCGCTTGCTTTGCAAATTGAGCAACTGGCCCGTGATTGTAAGCTCACGGAGGCGGAAGATCAGGTTCCGCTTCTGATTGCGCGAGTGAATGAAATTGCTGAAGATCTGGAAGCTATTTGTGCAAATTTTGAAGAAAAATAGCAGATAGTTGTTGTTTGGTACACATTTTGCTAATCTGGCCCTTGAAACCAATTTTCTCTGTGACAGGATGGTCAGATAATGAACAATAGTCTGAAAAAGAAGTTCAAGCTGTTTATAAAATGGGCAGCTGCCGCGCTTTTTATTTTCATCTTCTTTTATCTGCATTATAGTTTCGGTAAGGACGCCCGCAATACATTTTCAATTTTTGCCGGTGGGCTGGGAATGTTCATTTACGGAATGAACATGATGAGCGCAAGCCTGCAGAGAATCGCTGGAACCAGGCTCAAGGCCATTGTGTCAACCCTTACCAGTAGCCCTTTGGCGGGTATGCTTACCGGTCTTGGCGTTACCGCCTTGATTCAAAGCAGTTCGGCAACCACAGTAATGACGGTTGGATTCGTCAATGCCGGCATTATGACTCTAAAACAGGCTATTGGCATAATTCTCGGCGCTAATATCGGCACGACGGTGACCGCGCAATTGATTGCCTTCAAACTGACCGATCTGGCATGGCCGATTCTGGCTCTTGGCAGTGGCATGATAATGTTCAGCAAATCGAGAAAAAATAGATCCTGGGGCGAAACTTTGCTGGGCTTTGCCTTGCTGTTTCTCGGCATGAAGTTTATGGGCGACAGTCTTAAAGCATATCGAGAGCATGAAACATTCAAACAGATCTTTGTCGTTCTTTCCCATAATCGTATTCTTGGGGTTTTAGCCGGTCTGCTGGTAACTCTCGTTGTTCAAAGCAGTTCGGCTACCGTAGGTTTGACCATGAGTCTGATGGGGACTGGAGCATTTGGTGACGAACCATTTCTTGCCTTGAAAGCGGCTATTCCAATTATTCTCGGTGATAACATCGGAACCTGTATAACTGCCATGCTGGCATCGATCGGCACCTCGAGGAATGCCCGACGTGCGGCTTTGGTGCACACTCTTTTTAATACAATCGGAACGATGATTTTTCTGCCGATTCTTGATTACTATGCGAGTTTCATTATTCATACTTCTACTGATTCCCTGCGTCAGGTAGCGAATTCACACACTATTTTCAACGTAACCAACGGTTTGCTTTTTCTTCCTTTTTCCGGAATGCTGGAAAAGGTGGCGAACTTTATCATACCAAGAACCGATGAGGATCAGCAGTTAACCAGCAATCTCGACAAGCGTTTGTTGACTACGCCGCCGATTGCCATTGCTCAGGTCGAACAGCAACTTATTACGGCCATAGATATCGTGCGCAAAAAATTTGCGCATATCGATGAACAGCTCAAGAAAGACGACCAAAGTCTCGACGAAGTCAGTGCAACGACAAGCAAAGTTGATATGCTGCACAAACAAAGAGAGCAGATCAACAAAGATTTAAACAAATTTTTGATAGCTCTGGCTCAGAAAGATCTTTCGGAAGAGCTTAGCCGCCAGGTTACTCGGGCAATTTACCTAAATAAAGATCTTGAGATAGTTTCGTCGCAACTGCACAAATTGTTGGGTCTTTTGCTAGACCAGGCCGAAGACAATATGGTTTTCAAGCCGGAAATCAAGGATGAATTGCAGATTTGTTTAAGTAAAACTGCCGAAGTTTTCGCAATTCTGACAAGCAAGCTCAATATCAGCGAAAAAGAGGCCGAACAGATTGGACAGAGTATCTACAGCCAAAGCCTTGTCGATCAGGTTGCCCGAAACAATCACCTCGACCGAATTAAAAGCGGGCAGCATGATCCGATTGAGGGAATTGCTTTTCTGGATGCTTTGCGCAGCATCAGCAGTATTCTTTCATCGATGCAGTATATTTGTAATCATCTGCAATATAGATTTTAACCAGTTTAATGAGAATCAATTTTTTCCGAAAAAGCGGCGAGGCAAGAATTCAGAAGATTCCCCTCGACATTGGTGGAACTTGCCCTAATCGAGATGGTAAATTGTCGGATCAAGGCTGTACTTTTTGCTCTCCAGGCAGTTTTGTTCCTTTTTATTGTAAGGGCGAAAAAAGCGTTCGGCAGCAACTCGAAGAAGGCATAGCCTTTTTCTCACGCAAGTATCGTTGTGACGGATTTCTGGCATACTTTCAAAATAACTCGACAACATACGGTAACATTGAGCGTGTTTATCAGGCTTTTGCGGAGGTTCTCGAGCATCCTGCAATTAACGGCATTGTCGTTGCCACCAGACCAGACTGCATCGATAAAGAAATTCTCAACAGATTGGCAGAAATTGGAAAAAGCCATCTGGTAAGGCTAGAAATCGGCATTGAGTCATTGAATCCGAAAGTACTCGAGCGAGTGAATCGCTGTCATGGTTCAGAAATTGTTTTAGAGATTCTGAAGCAAATACGGGGTTCTGGTATAGAGGTTTGCGGGCACCTTATTATTGGCTTGCCCGATGAAACTTCTGAAAGCCTGGTCGATACAGCCAGGAGTCTGAAAGATATCGACATTTTAAAACTGCATCATTTACAGGTGGTAAAGGGGTCTCAACTTGCTCAAGATTACCTGAAAGAACCTTTCCCTTTGCTTGAACCTGAAGAATACATGCGTTTGCTGGGAATGTTCATTGCTAATCTTTCCGGGGAAATCCGCATAGAGCGCCTTATTAACAGGGTTCCCAGGTCTTTGCTCATTGCCCCCGTCTGGAATGGCATTACTGAAGCTGAATTTCGGCAGAGGCTCAGTGATTATATGAAAAAGGAAGGGCTTAGTCAGGGCTGTATGCCAGGTGCCAGATTTCCGGCAGCCTGCTGACGAATTTTCAGCGGAATAGAGGATTTCTGGCTGGCGGGGTACATTGACTGCAGGGCTTAGCTGTTTCTTTTGCGCCTATAGTCAGCAACTTCCAGGATTGGCACAGTAAATGCTAACTATTTTATTGTCATAAAATTTTCAGGAGCAAGTCGATGAAAACAACGAAGCGATACATTCTCGGAATGATTTTGATCTTTTCAGCGATTTTGTTTTCGGGTCTTGGGTTTACGCAGGATGAATTAAATGCTGATGCAGTTATTAAATATTTTGTTTCTTTTTATGCACCCTATGGCGGAGCCAGAGAAGCCGGCTTCACGATGAACTTCGGCAATGAACTGAATCCCAAAGAAGCTTTTGCCGATGAAAATGAATTACCGCAAAGAACCTATCTCAAATAACCTCATCTAACTCTCTCTCTCTCTCTCTCTCTCTCTCTCTCTCAACTAAAGCTGCCCTTTCGGGGCAGTTTTTTTATTTTTGCTTTTTTAAATCTTTGGTTGAATCGATTCCTGAATCAGGCTGACAATCTCGTTGCGTTTGAAGGGCTTTTGTAAAATACAGCCCCGATTGGCTATTTCTTCAAATCGCTTATCGGTATAAGCTGTACAATAAACGATTGGCACGCCGAAGCCGAGCGCTTCAATTTCTTTTCCGGCTTGTATGCCTGACTTGACCGGCATTCCGATGTCCAGTAACACCAGACTGATTTCGTCGGCATTCTGCAAAAATATTTCAACGGCTTCACTGCCGTTTTTTGCTTCAAGAACCCGGTAGCCTTCTCGTTCGAGGATTTTTTTCTCGAGGAAGAGAATGTTTTCTTCATCTTCAGCAAGCAATATGAGTTCGCCGTTTCCGGGCAAAGATTCTTTTTCTGGGTCGTATTTAAAAAATCTGTTTGAATCTGCCTGGTTTTCACTCAATGGAATGAATAACCGACAAGTTGTACCTTGTTGAGGTTGGCTGATCAATTCAATAAAACCACCAAGCCTTTTGATGACCGCCCTTACAACGCTCAAACCCAGACCAACGCCGTTTTGTTGATGGAAGGTCACGAATGGATCAAAGACTTTTTTTAACTGGTCATCACCCATTCCTTTGCCATTATCGGAAACTTCAATCTTTGCAAACTGCATACCAGAGTGGGCTCGGTTCTTTTCGGCAAAACTTTCGTCAGCGGTGTATTCTTCGACTCTGATCATGATTTTTCCTTGTTTATCCAGTGCTTCACTGGAGTTGAGGAAAATGTTCACCATGACCTGGGCAAGCTCAGCGGAATCGCCCATAATCATCAGAGGCTTTATCGGAAGTGAAAACTCGAAATCGATGTCTTCCGGAAAAATTCCACGAAATAAAGATACCCGATCCTCAAAAAAATTCGAAAGTTCGATCCGGTCAAAGCTTTTCTGCTGCCGGCGGTCGGCAAAGAACATCAACTGTTCGACAATTCTGGCAGCTTTGTGCCCGGCCTCGATAACTGAGCCCTGAAGGGTTTTCAATTCGGAGTCTTGTTCGAGGTCTTTGTACACGAGTTCGCCGTAGCCAAGTATAATCTGGAGAAGATTGTTGAATTCATGGGCGATGCCACCAACGAGGGCATTGACGTATCTGCCTTTTTCGTAATCGATCAGGTCCTGTTCTCGTTGTTTGCGCAGCCTTATTTCATCGAGAAGCTTACGATTCTTATTGCGCAGCATCTCTTGCAATTTTACCAGCTCAAGCTGTGCCTTTACCCTGGCAATGAGCTCTTTATCATTGAACGGTTTAGTGAGATAGTCCGCGCCGCCGAGTTCGAATCCTTTAACGATGTCTTCAATCTGGGCTCTTGCGGTTAGAAAAATGATGGGAATGAAACGGGTTTCCAGGTTTTCTTTGAGATACTGGCACACCTTGAAGCCATCCATATCCGGCATCATGATATCGAGCAATATTAAATCAGGTTTTCTCTTTTCAATAAACTTCATCGCATCTGAGCCGCTCTGGGCCAGTGCTATTTTATAATTTTCCCTGCTGAGTATTTCGCCGGCAACCTGGAGGTTATGGGAGGTGTCGTCGACAATAAGAATAAGATGGCTTTCTTCACCGGTCATTTTTGATCCCAATTATGTTTATTTTTTTTGTAGTTTGACTTTATACTGTGAAAAAAGAATATAAATAAAGTATAGCACATGAGAATATAAACTTGAGGTTTAAATGAAAAAAATCATTTTTTCTTTGTTTCTGATTTGTTCCAGTTGTCTAGCATCTTTTGCCGGCGATCTTCCACTTGTTGGAATTACACCTCATTTTGATGAGCAAAAAATTCAATTGAATTATGATTATGCTTCTGCAATCATCGAAAATGGTGGAGTTCCATTGGTTTTAGCTCCTACCAGCGATGAAAAGATCATTCAGACTTACGTCGAAAAAATTGATGCAGTAGTTTTTTCAGGGGGGATGGATATTCCTCCATCTCTTTATGAACAAAAGCAGCATCCGACAACAAAAATAATGGATCCGACAAGGTCGGAATTTGAAAAGAAGTTTATCAAAGCTTTTATAGCATCAGGAAAGCCTGCTCTGGGCATCTGTCTTGGCATGCAGTTCACCAATGTTCTGCACGGCGGCACGATGTATCAGGATATACCCAGCATGATCGGTGACAAAGTTCGCCATCGCAACGGAGAAATGTATACCAATTTCCATTCGGTGGGAATCGCCAGAGGAAGCTTGTTGGCAAATATTCTTGGGGCGACTTCAGTCAGGGTGATCTCGCGACATCATCAGGCGGTCGACAAGGTTGCCGGACTTTTTACAATTGCTGCCCGGAGCAGTGATGGAGTAATCGAGGCTCTTGAAAGAACTGACGGCAAGTTTGGTGTCTTTGTTCAGTGGCATCCTGAAAGCATGCGAATGGCTGATCCGGAACACCGCAACCGTCTTTTTCGGGCGTTGATAGAGGCTGCCAGATGAGTTTCAGTAAGCGGTTTCGGCAACAATCCATGATTTCGGCAAAGGTTCGCCGACAGGATACTTTTTGTCGGCAATGATTGTTTCAATGGCTTCGACGCGTCGATTCGACGATGGATGGGTTGAAAGATAGTGTGTTAGTTGAGGCAGGGTTTCTTTGCTTGCCAGCCTTTTGAAAAAGTCTGTCGCTCCGCCCGCATGCCCATATTTTTTGACGAGAAGGTCTAGTGCGTAGCGGTCGGCCGCATTTTCCTGGTTTCGCGAATAGGTGTTGGTAAGAATGCCTGAAGAATTCATGAATGACCTGACAGCAGCATTGTCGCCACCAAGCAGTGCAGTTGACACAATAAAAAATAAAAAGCTGCGGCCAAGGCCGCGAAGGTGATCACGGTTGGCAAAATGGCCGAGTTCATGGGCAAGAATCATTGCCAGTTCATTTTCAGACTTAACTTCATTCAGCAGTTCGGTAAACAGAATGATATTGCCGCCGGGAAGCGCCAATGCGTTGGCTTCTTTTTTTTCAACAATGAAAATACTAAATTTTCGTTGTTGGTCTTTGGGCATTAGTGCTGCAAGGGAGTCGAGCAGTTGCTGAATTTTGGGGGTGTCGACGTTTTTGGCCTCGTTTCCCATTTGCATGGCTTCAGCCATAATCGGCACCGACAGGGAGTTTTCCCAGGACAGGGGAATATGTGGTACGGCAAAATCCACCAGCAGTCCGAGGAACATATAGATTGCCAGCGTTATAAGAACTATGCGGACAAAGATTTTTATTCCTTCCCAGAATTGTGATTCATGGGAATAGTTATCTTCTTCATCAATTATTTTTGCTACATATTTCATTTATCTTTGGCATAGCGTACCGCGGTGCCGTAGGCCAGCACTTCGACTATTCCCATCGGTTTGGCATCATTTCCCGAGCAGATGCTCATGGTTTCCATGCGAAAATTGACTATCTCGTCGGCGTGCATCTGGGCTGCTTTTTCTTTCATTCTCAGCACAGCTTCGCGTCGAGCCCGGTCGAGAAGCGTTTCGAATACCGAGACCCGGCCGCCGATGAGGTTGACAAGATTGGCGATATAGCGTTTGAACGGGTCGGAGCCGATGACAACCGTGCCTTCTACCAGGCCCATTGCTTCAACTTTTTGTTGGCTGTCTACCAGATCGGATGGAACCAGTGACATTTGCAGATAGAGTGATTCGCGCTTTTTGATACTTTCAAAGTGCTTATTTTCAAAATGTTTGCCGATGAGGTAATACAAGCCAAGCGGAACAAAGGTGAAAACTACGACTAAAACGATGGTAATAACCAGTTCTAAAACGTTTTCCATATCATTCTACCTTGACAGCTGTTCCATAAACGTAAATTTCGGCGGCTCCCTGAGCGATTGAAGATGTTGAAAAGCGAATGTTGATAATGGCGTTCGCGCCTTTTTTCTTGGCCTGATTGACCATTCTTTCGGTTGCTTCCTGGCGCGATTCATTTAGAAGCTCAGTGTAGCCGGTCAATTCGCCGCCAAAAAGATTTTTTAGACCTGCCATAATGTCTTTGCCTACGTGTTTGGCGCGAATGGTTGAACCTGCCACCAGTCCGTAATGCTCGACTATTTCACGGCCGGGTACGCGATCGATGTTGGTAAGAATGATTTTGCCAGACAATTGGTCCATAATATCCTCCGAATGATTAAAGCCTCAGATTGATTTTAATGTATTTGAAATTTTATGCCAACTGTTAAAATCAGTCGCAAAGACGTCATCGCAAATTTTGCACGGTATTTTCCAAGGCTTTGTTCCGAAAAATTGATTTAGAGAATCAATAGAATCGGCTTCGGGTAAGATGGGGTTGGCGATAACAATTTGCCTGGCCGCGATTCCAGAGGTGGTAGTCCAGTTGCTGGGCGGTAACCGGGCGAGCGCTGTCGGCGGCGATTGTCTTGATTAATTCTACGGTATGAACGGCGGCCGCCCGCATTTCTATTTCAAATTCAGAACCAGCCTCTATAAGCCTCTGATTATCGACCATTTCCTGAAGTTCAGGGCTGTAGGTGAGAATGCCATCAACTCTCAGGACATGGGGCACGAGGTTGTCGGCAAAAATGGTCAGTTGTTCGATATCTTTGAACAATGTTTCATTTTTTTTGGCCAGAGCGATGTTTAGATCGGAAACAGTTATTTGTGCCCGCTTCATGAAAAATACCTCGAAATTTTCATAGGTCGCTTTGTCCTGGTAGAATGGCATTTCTGCAAGTAGCTCGACCAATCGGGCAGCAGAGCCATCTGCCGATTTGAGCAATTCGCTGAAGCTCCCGGCATATTGCGATTGAACGAATTCGCCAAGTTGATTCATGGCCTGGGCAAAAAGTTGCATCAGTTCAAAAACTGCTTTTTGATTGTGGTTCTGGTCAAAGATCCGGCAGCATTCTTCGGGTGACACATTTGTGAGAAAGTTACAATCGAGGAAGTCGCGCCTGATTAGCTCTTGTTTAAGCTTCGCGGCAACGGTAAAATAACCGGTTTTGCCGGGGATAGTTTTCAGGTGAGGAAAATAGCCGGAGCCAAAATTAATGCTGTCCAGGACAAAAAAGTAATTTATCGTTTTCTCAAAGTCACCGCAGAAATGGTTTTCTTCATCCATTATCAGTGGGTCAGCAAGGGGCAAAGAATTCAAATAATTCAATAATCTGTTTGAGTGGATTTTAACGTGCTTTGCGGATTCACAGACCTGACGGCAAGTCCGGCGAATCTTGTCGAAAATATTCACTATTGGCGACAGGACTTGCAGATGCCTCTAAATTCCAGCAAAACGTTCTGTACGGAGAAATCAGGGGGCACGAGCGAATTAAGGTTCATGTTCTTGAGGCGGTCAGAAAAAATATCGCCGATAAAGCCACATTGATCACAGATGTAATGAGCATGAATGTCGAGATTGCCATCAAACCGGGCCATGCCATTGACAACTCCAACCTGGAAGACAAGCTGATTTTCAACCAGCCAGCTGAGGGTTCGATAAACAGTATCATGGGATATGTTAGGGATTCTTTTGCGGACTTTTTTCAAAATATCGTCGGCAGAAGGGTGTTCGGTCGTTCGCACTATCGTCTTGTAAACTTCAAGGCGCTGAGGCGTTAGCCGAAGGTCTTTCTCGCGACATACCCTGTTTAAATCTTCAACATATTCTTTAACTGTTTTCATATATTTTTTATAACCGAAAAATCGCTCTATGTCAACAATTGCAAGAATTAGTCCTACATAAAAACCATTCATGTAAACAATAAAATTGAAATGAGGCACAGATTCTTGATTGTCGCAGTATCACTTGATCAACATGCCTAAAAGTGCGATATCATCTTTAGGGCGGTTTTTTCCAAGGCTTTTGAAAAAAGTTTTGGTGAACTCGTTGATTTGTTCCTGCAGGCCATGATTGGTAAATTTTTTCAGGGTTTCGACCAATCTTTTTTCGCCGAAAAAAACCTCATTAGCTGCCCGTGCTTCGGTAATTCCATCGGAATACAGATAGAGGCGGTCACCCACAACCAGCTGCAGACGATCTTCGACAAAATTCGCTGCTGGAGAAAGTCCTACTGGGAGCGATCCGTGCCTGAACATTTGGGTGGTCCCATCCTTTTTTATCAGCAGTAAAGGGGTTTGCCCGGCCCGACAATAGCGGAAAACCCTGGTTTGGCAGTCATATATTCCGTAGGTTATGGTGAAGTAGCGAAACCAGTCGTTATGGATCAGGAAATCGCGATTGAGGATGCCGAGAACATCGATTGGGTCGCGAACCTTGCCGTTTTTCTTTTTGATCAGTCCTCGATTGGCTTCTGAAGAAAGGTGCCGATGGATGGCAAAGGCAAGCAGGGCGGCAGATACTCCGTGCCCGGAGACGTCGAGCAGATAAACGACAAAATGACGGTTCGAGACCGGAACGACATTGATCAGATCACCGCCGATGGTTTCGCAAGGCTGGTAAAAAAATGCAAAATCGATGGTTTCGCCGCTTATGCGCTCCGGTGGAAGAAAGCTTCTCTGGAGTTCGCCGGCTAGTTGTAAATCGAAGCGAATGTCTTCAAGAATCGAATTCAAACGCCGGTTTTTTTCTTCGAGTTCATCGGTTAAAACTGTCAGTTCCTGCTGATGTTTTCTCAACTTTCGATTTGCCTGGCGCAGATTGAGCAGGGTTTTCAGGCGGGGAACCAGGTTGATTGGATCGAGGGGGCGCGGGATGAAATCGACACAACCGGTTTCGATCAATTCTACAAGTTCTTCGGAATGACTGGCGTTTCCAGTAACCACCAAAGGAATATCAAGGACTTCAAAGGTTTCTTTGGCTGTCCAGATCTCGTTGATACAGTGGTCGTCAAGTTCGGTGCCGGAAAAAATTATGAGATCTACAGGAAAACCATCTTCTATTTTTAAGTGCGAGCGCAGATGCAAGATTGCTTCGGAAATGCCACTGACTCTGGCAAGGGATTCAAAGCCTTCATTGCGTAGAAGACCCTCGAGGTTTTTTCCCTCGATTGGTACATGTGAAATAATTAAAATTCTGCTCGAAAGAACTTCGTCGACAAGCAGAAATACCATTTCTTCCGCCATGGGTCGATCCTCTGCCCCGGATTTTATTTTCTTGTCTTCATTATACTATCTTTTTGATAGGAATCAAACCTACTACTTATAGCGTGTGTCAGGCAAAAAACTATGCTATAATCGCTGCCATTCGGGAGAAAAAATGTCAGAAAAATTTTCGGGTCGCGACAGGATTTTTGCAGA
>CAZQUE010000065.1:0-25137 GCA_964596185.1 uncultured bacterium
AGGGATTTTTACTTTATCGACAAAACCGGTATGTTTGAGCAGGGCCATCAATTCATCATCAGCTGGTATTCTGCCGTTTTTTTCAGGGGTGTAAAAACCATACGCCTTTTGCAACACGGCAAAAGTTGGATCAAAATACCCTTCTGTATGCTTATAAGCCTTCTGTGAAAGACTCAGAAGCTCCAGCATGATTGAAGATGGCTTGAGTCGCCCTGCACGATTCAGAGCTGTCGTCTCAGACTGTTCGAGATGGAAAGATGAAATTTTTTCAATTTCATCAAAAACGGCAAAACCTTTTTCAATAAAAGCTTTGCCTTGGCTGGCTTCCGCATAAACCTTGATCGTCACAAGGGTGTTCATCATGAAACGCATATCGGAATGCGCTTGCTGGGAATGCCTGGTAAGCATGATTACTAAAACCGCCAAAGCAATCAACGATAAAAAAAGCGCCTGTTTTACTTTCAATTTCATTTCTCCCGGAGGGTTACAAAATACTTTAGTTCTACCTTTTCACACAACTGAAAATTATTGACTTTTTTTACGGGCAATGATAGTATTCAATTTACGCAAAGGCTCGTAGCTCAGTTTGGTTAGAGCACCACGTTGACATCGTGGGGGTCAGCGGTTCAAGTCCGCTCGAGCCTATTTTTTATTTCTATTTTTCAGGAGACAGGTTTTGTCTGCTCAAGCTTCTCTTTTGAATAAAATTCAAATTGTTCTCGTAGAACCGCAAGGTTCATTGAATGTTGGTGCGACATGCCGGGCGATGAAAAATTTCGGCCTGAGCAATCTTACTGTTGTTCGCCCCGGATGTGAGCTAAATCTGGACGCCATAAAAATGGCCATGCATGCCCAGGATATTCTTGAATCGACCAAAGTCGTTCAGACCATCGACGAAGCGATTCAGGGCAATGTACTTGTCCTTGGAACCGCCAATCGTCGCGGAGAATATCACGAACCCAACATGACCGTTCAGGAAGGAATTGCCCGAATTTCTGAAGTTCTTGAACATGGCCCGGTTTCAATTCTTTTCGGCCGAGAAGAATGGGGACTCACTAAAGAAGACCTTGCCCACACCATGGGTACGATTCGAATCGTGACCGCACCGGAAAACACTTCTCTAAATCTGGCTCAGGCTGTTTTACTTGTCGCTTATGAACTCTACCAGAAGTTTGGCGACACCACCCCGCTGCCCAAAGCCCAGGCCGACGACCCGTTCGAACAACCGGCTTCCGTCGATGACATAAATCTTCTTTACAAGCACATGGAAAAAGTGCTCAACATGTGTGAATTCCTGCCGCTGGTAAATCCTGATGCCCTGTTTCAGGTTATCAGGGCTTTTTTTCACCGTGCCAAGCCCATAAAACGCGAAGTTAACATTCTCATGGGCATTTTCTCGAACCTGAATGGCTTCATGAAAAAATACGTTCGCGGCAAAACCCCGAAGGATTGAGCGCGAACGCTTTTGATTTCTTTAAATATTTAACCTGGATTTATCAGGGTCGGACATTGCCCGGTCGATGCCAGAACGGTCCTCGTGGCCCTGGCCCCATCATTGGTCCTGGTCCCTGGGGGGGCATTTCCCGGAGCTTCTTTTCGATTATCCTTTTTTCTTTACGAACTTTTTTTGCTTTGGCTTTTTTAGCTTTCTTATCAGCCATCTTGAACAGCTTCTTAACGCTGTCTTTGATAACATTACACATGGCTGGAGCCATGCTTTTCGCAAGCTGGCTCATGAAACCTTCATTCAATTTTATCAGCTGGAAATCGCCGCCCTTTTTAACCACAATCAATGCGATTGGCCTGACAAAAGCTCCGCCACCAAGGCCAATTCGATCTTCATGCTTGTTATCGAACTGTCCATTCTGGTCTTTGCGGTTTTCTTTATCGTCAGCTTTTAGTTTTGAGCCAAAACCAAAGCCAGCGCCTTTGATAACAACCGGAATAAACACGAAATCTCCGGCTTCAACGGGCTTGCCAAGAGCTTGAGAAGAATTAAAATTATCTTTGAATAATTCGTTCAGACCAAGAAAAGTCGCCTCAACGGTTTCGTTAAGAGGACTCTGTGCTGATACTGTCGAACCGCCCATGATAAAAAGTAACGCCAGAAGACAACAAAACAGCCTGTACCTCATCATACAATCTACCTCCAAAAATCAATCTCAATTAAGATTATACTCTTTTTTTGCGATCAGTTAAGAGACTTTAAAATTCCCTGAATAATCAGCGGCCCATCGCCTTTGCTCTGTTCCCTTTTTTTGCAGATCGTTAAAAAAATGCATTGAAAACTAGAACATATCTCAAAATTGCTTCGAAATAGGACTCCGTCATTCCCGCGCAGGCTTGAATCCAATCTAATTGAAAATTTATGGTGTTTTAAAGCATTTACCCAGCGAAAGGTTGTGGGGGTCATGAAAAATTCTGCTGTTTATGCTAAATTTATCGGGTTAAATCTCACATCTGGAATCAACAATTGCGACAGATCAAGCAGAAAGAAAATCTTTTAAGAAGGATAGCCACACCTCTTCTTGGTCTGCTTTTCATTTTGCCGTTCATTTATTTTCAACAGGTTACGATCAGGCTAATAGCAATTGAAGAGAGACAGCTCGAAGCCCTGACCCGCGAAAAGCTCTTACTTGAAGCAGAATCTTTTCAGGCCGACCTGGCACCAGAAAAGTATGTTGAATCTGCATTGCGAAAGATGAACCTTCATTTTGGCCTGACTCTGCGTCAAAAGGGTGATAGACCCTTAACCTTTCCCGCTGGTTTTGATCCGCAGTTAATTGACGAAAGCTTCATTCCTTCGGCCAAAAGATACCTCGAAGAAAATTTCGGTTTTGCACCATCGATATTCCTCGCGGCAGATACCGATTTGAAAAATACCTATCATGACTTTGCCTCGGGAATTCTCCCAAACTTTGAATTTAGGCAAGAATTTACAAGGCTTGGAATATTCAGCATCACCTTCGATGATACATTCATGCGCAACATATTGCCTGACACCAGATCTCTTGAAGAAATTCGCAGTTTTTTCCTGAGCAAATACCGGGCTGAAAGCTTTCACATGGTTTTCAGTGAATTGTTTCAACAGAAGATCTCTATTTTCTCTTCACCTATGATAAATCCGGACAGTTGTAAACGAAAATTTTCCAATCATTTCGGTAATATCGGCGTTTTCGATTATGCTTTTCGAATCCCCAGAAGCTTTGCCGACGGCTGGGAGGGATTATATGGACTTTATTACCTGCTGGTAAGCGGTAGAGATGTTTCGCCGGTAAGGATTCTGAAGCATGCTTGCAAAAATACTTCCAATGAAGCTTCCCGAGCGGTTATCAAAAGCAAAGTAGTTCAGCCATATTTTGTCAGAAACCGGCATGGACTTTTTTACTACGCCAATTTGCCTTCAAGCTGGTTTCAGAGCATAAATGATTACTGCTGGAAAAACCCGCACCTAAAGGATTCTTTGAAAAAATTTTTCCATAGCCATTCAATCTGCACATTTGCAGATTCAAGCGAACTTATCAGCCCAGCCCGAAAACTTCTTTCCGGCTTTTCCTTTTTAATCAGACTTTTGATTCTTTTTCTTTTTACCCTGACCATCATCGCCATTTTGAAGCCGGGTTTTCCCGCGGTAAGTTTGAATCAAAAATTGAGATTGGCAATTTCTGCTGTTTTTGTAATTCCCCTTTTTCTCATTTTCTTTACAGTACATCTGATCGATTCGGTTTCGGGAAAACTTCAGCTAACCAAAGTTCAAACCCAGATACATAAACAAATGCGACAATTTTCACATCTGGAAAAGGAGCTTTCAACGAGAACAGCGCTGCTTAATTTCGATCGCAAATCACTGGATTCTGAGATACTTGATCCGCAAAACTTTCAGCCTGATCGAATTTTTTCACATAAAAATTTCAATCATTTGCAGGGACTGGGCAATATGAGCCTGCTACTGAATTCAGAAGGAGATTTGTATTCCTTCAGTCGAGATCTAAATTTGCAAAGACCACGCACCAAGACAGAAGCGGCAGGACTGTTCAGAATACTTAACGGACTGGGTTACACAAATCCTATGTCCGCAAAGATTAAGAAATTGACCAAGGAACAATATCTGTTGGGTTCTTTCGGTGATGAATACTGGAAAGTTTTTGCAACGAGCAAGGCTCTTGCTTCAGAGAATGAAATCATTCACGATCTATATTCTGTTTCGACGACCAGAAAATGCATCTTTCAGTTGCTTGCCCGCAAGTCTTCTCCGAAAATCCCCTTCGCCATTTTTTACCATGTTCTCAACGACCTGAGAACCTCAAGAATTTTCTTTAATTATTTGAAAAATCAGCAAAGAATAAAATCGCGACAATTCGTCGATGACAGTCAAATAGATTTTGCAGTTTTTTCACGGATGACCTTCGGCTTAAGGAATGTCCAGTGGCCAGACAGCAATACTCTTTTCAATCCTCTAAAAAATGTTGCCGAAAAAGCCATGGAGCTAAGAACTTCAGGTTCAAGCACAGAATCTCGCGATGGCCAAAATATCTTTTTAAGCTGGGTATTTAAAGAAGACTCGCCATTGGTTCTCGTCGCTTATGCCCAGATCGGTAAAAATCAGGCATCCGGCCTTTCTTTTTCTTTACTTGCATGGCTGTTTGCCGGCTATGGAGTAATTGCCATACTTTTCTGTTCAAATGGCCTGGAAAAAATATTTCTTGGGCCGGTGAAGCTACTGATGAGTGGCGTTGATTATATCAAGCGCCGCAACTATCAATTCCAGCTTCAGATGAAGGTCAGCGATGAATTTGCCGACCTCGGCCAGTCTTTTAACCGTATGAGCAGCGGACTTCTGCAGAATGAAAAAATGCGGAGATTCGTTTCGGACAAGCTTATTGAAAGCATTAATTCTTCTGTCGCCAATCAAAAAACCAGGGTTTTGCAGGTTGTGGTTTTGAGTTGCGACATTCGTGACTTCACAACCATTTCAGAAAAAGCTGCTCCCGAAGAGCTGGTAACCATGTTGAACGAATACCTCAGTCGCATGGAACAGCAAATTCGTCGCCACAATGGCTCGGTCGACAAAATTGTCGGTGATGCAATTGTCGCCAGTTTTTCATCTGAAAACCAGCACAGGAATCTCCTTGACGCATGTAAGGCAGGACTGGCCATGCGACAGGCATTGAAAAGTTTCAATATCGAAAGAGAACGACAAGGACTTCCAGCGATAGAAAATGGTGTCGGTATCGCCGCCGGGCAGGCGATTTTTGGCGTTGCCGGGCGCGAGGGGCGAAGACGCGAAATGGTAATGATCGGTAAACCTTTTCAAATCTCCGAAGAGCTCGAAGCTCTGAGCAAATTCGGAAAGTCTTCGCGGGTTCTTTTGCAATCGCAACTTGAAAACTCTCTTGAACATGAGTTTAAATTTATTCGGGTAATCTCTGAAAATCATGATCTTGAGGCAGTGGAGATCATTCAATGAAAACCCACAGAAGAATTATATCCAGCAAAAATCAGCCCAACGCTTTAGCGCTTTTATCGGCCTGGCTGATTCTGATTATTGCTCCGGTATTTTTGTTTGTTCTGCTTTTTGAACAGGTATTGTGCACTGGGGAAAATCATTTGGCGCGCCAGGCTCAGGTAACTCTAATGAATGAAGCTGATAACTTCAGACTCGACCTTAGTGCCGAAGCCATGCTGAAAGCGCGTTTACCAATAGAATTGGCTGGGTTGCTAAAAGAAATAGGTGATAGTCAAAACCTGACCACTGATAAGTTGCGCCAAGAAATGGAACAAAGACTTGGATTCAACTTATTCGTAATATTCAGGAATGACAGTAATGACAACATCGATTTTTCATACAATCACAAGTTTGCAAAAAACTTACTGATTTCTAAAACCATGCTTAAAAATTTGTTTCAAACCCTTGAAATTGACAAAGCCATTAGTGGCATGAATGTTTCCGAGAGCGAAATTTTTCAAAAGAACAAAACCAGAGCTCAGGCTTTTTTAAAATCTACATTTAAAATTATTGGCGAATTGAAATTTGAGGAAAACGAACCACTTCTGGCTCTTTCGGGCAAGCCAGAACTTGGCAGTCTTTATTTCTGCCTTACTTCATCACCAAACCTGCCCGGGGTCAGAAAAGAAAAATTTATTTTCATTTTTCGTGAGCAGGACATTAAAATCATTGAAATTATGCGCTTTGCAGCATCGCAGATCCCTGACAATAAATTGCAGCGTAAATTCGTTGTCACCCGTCTGAATTCAATAGACATGCTTCTTCGCATGAATTCAGCTTTCAGCATGTTTAAAACAACTTCTGAGGGAATATCTTTTTACACTGTTTTTCCAGAGAGGTTGTTGAAACGGATTATTCAGGGTAATACGTTTTACCCTTTCCACATGAAAAATTTGCTTGATGATTTCCCACTCCTCCAGACAACCATAGGAAAAAGGCATATTGAACACCCTTTAAGGCGCTTTCTCAAACCATTGAAAACCGGAGGGAAGATCCTCGCAATTCTGTCAGCAATCTTTTTTCTGCGACTTTATCTTTTTGGCAGCGATCTCCCCTTCAAAATTCGCGCCAAAATTGTTCTGACGCTAATCTTCGTGGCGATGCTTCCATATACGGCATTCTATCTCCTCGCAGCTTATCATGAAGAGTTCCGCCAAAGTTTTGCCCGCCATGAAATTTCTACCTACTTAAATCACCAGGTTGAGGAATTCAACATCGCAATCAATTCATATCGAACCCGCCTCGAAAACGAAAATGCCAGGTTTGGTGAAAAGCTTGGTTTTCTTGAAGATTTCGAACTTGTTCCGTATATCAATCTCTGGTTGAAAAAATGGCCGGTTGCGCAAATCTTTACCCGCATCAACGGCGTCGACGGCACTTTATCACGGACACAAAACGAAAAAAGCCTTGGTTTTGAAACCGAACTTAAAGACTTGTTGTTCACAACGGTTGAAAATTCTTTTCGCAAAAAAGATGCAAACGGAAAAGAAAACGACGGCCATTTCGGCCTGTTCAAGATCAAAGTCAAGGGTATTGGCTCTATTTTCGCAAGCATCGGACTGATCCTCAATTCAAATTTTACCAACGTGGGCGATTTTTACTCACTGATTCCAGTGTTTAAGGAAAATGACGACAAAAAGGGCTTGTCATCAGTTTTCCTGATAAAATACAATTCCAAACTAATTTTAAATGATTTTTTTACCGGCCAGGCAAAATTCCTTGAGAACGAGAACAGAGCTGGCTTTTCCATTCAGAAATGCTTCATTCCGGTCAGGAATCAAAGCGAACTCCCTTCATCAGCAGAATTCATCTGTCGGCCTGATTTTCCAAGGAATTTGGCGACCAGTATGGCCAGAAAGGTAATTGAGACCAGATCAGAGGAAACAATTTTTTCACAATCCGGCGAACGGCAACGTATTATTCATGTAGAGTATTCCAACAACCTGAACTGTATTCTCGTCCTGCTGGCAACACAGGTTAACCAAGACAGTTTTGCAATTCTTCCTGGCGCTGAAGTAATGATCGTTTACAGCTTCGCCGTATTGCTTCTAATTCTGGTGCTGATGCGAAAATATTTCGTCGAACCGGTCATTTTATTGCAGGAATCGGCTGAGGCCACTGCCGAAGGAGATTTTAACCATCAATTATGTCTTTCCTCTGGCGATGAATTTGAAAGCCTGGGCAACGCTTTCAATCAGATGGTAAAAGGTCTTGCCGAACGAGAACGCGTCGCCAGCTTCGTTTCAGAAAACGTTCTCGCAGAGACCGCTGATGCAACTGAGCTTTTGCTTGAACCTGGAGGCGAAAAAATCCAAGTCAGCGTGCTTTTTTGCGCGATGCCCGAGCTGAAAAACTATTTCTCAGAGGAAAAAGCCGACTCATTGCTAGAATTTCTCGGGCAACTAATCGATTGTGCTGATGCAGTTTCTCGCAAACATGGAGGCATCATTGATAAAATTATTGAGGGAACAATAATGATCGTTTTTCGACAACGTGACGCCGGAAATAGCCATGTTATATCAGCCTGCAAGGCTGCCCTTGAAATTGCCGCCGAGTTTCCACAGTCCGACTGTCCGTTGCGTACAGTCTCGGGAATAGCCTCCGGTGAGGCAGTTTCAGGAAAAATCGGTTCGAAAGATGGCAAGCTGGATCATACAGTTATCGGCAATCCGGTCAATCTGGCAGCAAGGCTGAAAAATCAGGCGCATATTGCTGATCAAACAGGAATATTGCTCTGCCCACACACAATCAGAATGCTCAAAGGCATCGGTAAACTGAGATTCATTGAAAGAGTCGAAATTAAAGGACGCACACGAACTTTCCCAATGTATGAACTGCTGGCGCTACGAACTCAATAATGCTTGCCTAATTGCCGCTTAAACCTTATCATTGCCATCATGAACAATACAGTCATAGAAACGGTCGGGCTCTGTCGTGATTTCAAAGTCAGGCTGAAATCCGAGGGACTGGCAGCCAGCGTCAAAAACTTTTTCAGCCCGGTTTACAAAACGGTAACTGCAGTTAATAACCTCGAAATCGCCATTCAGAAAGGTGAAATAATCGGCTTTCTCGGACCAAATGGCGCGGGGAAGACCACCACCCTGAAAATGCTTTCAGGCCTGCTGCTTCCAACCAGTGGCGAAATCAAAGTATTGAACCATACACCATTTTCACGCGAACGCGACTTTCTGCAAAAGATTTCGCTGGTCATGGGGCAAAAACAAAACCTCTGGTGGGACCTGCCGCCACTCGAAACCTTTGCCATCCACAAAAGCATTTACGGAATCGCTGATACGGTTTTTAAGCCGCGCATCGACGAGTTGATCGCGATGCTGGAAATTGAAGATTGCCTGGAAACGCAAACCCGACGCCTATCTCTCGGCCAGAGAATGCGCTGTGAACTCGCAGTTTCACTACTGCACCAGCCAGAAATTCTCTTTCTCGACGAGCCGACCATCGGACTGGATGTGCTGATGCAGAAAAAAATTCGCAGCTTTCTGCTCGATTACCACCGTCGCTTCAACACCACGATACTGCTAACTTCTCATTATATGGACGACGTCGCTGCCCTGGCTCAAAGAGTTATCGTCATCGATCTGGGACAGAAAATTTTCGACGGCGGTTTGCGCGAGCTTTCCGAAAAAATCCATCCTGGCAAACTCATTTCAGTGGTTTTCAATCAACCGCCCCCCGAAGAAGTTTTGAGTGGCCTGAACTGCAGCTGTTCAAGCAGCTCCAAGGGTCTTGACTGCAAATTTAACGTGCCGCGACAGCTTGT
This sequence comes from uncultured bacterium, assembly GCA_964596185.1. GTDB lineage: Bacteria > Muiribacteriota > Ozemobacteria > Ozemobacterales > Ozemobacteraceae > DYKG01. Next base: position 9,285 of record CAZQUE010000065.1, read on the forward strand.
CCCTGAAGTTGCTGCCCGCCTCTATTCGACCGGGCTGGTCGCTGACCTGTCAATTGAAGATCCTCCACTTGAAGATGTTATTGGCGAACTTTTCAAAGGCAACCAGGTTTCGAGACAGAACGAAAAATGATTCAAGCTTCGATTACCATTTTCAAGGCTTACTGGCAAATCATCCTCACTTATCGCGGGATGATGCTTATTCAGGCTGTCCGAATTCTGCTTTTGCCGGTAGTGCTGCTTTCAGCCTGGCTTTCAATCGAAAAAGCCCCTGGCAACCCCTACGAAAACGCAGATTATTTGCTGTATTATCTAATGGTTCCGCTGATTCTCAACATTACCGATAGCCGCACCATTTTTCGTTTTACCCAGGCAATACGCGATGGTTCTCTCAGTCGCGATCTGCTCAAGCCCTACCCTGCCGCAGCAATGTTCATAATCGAAACGATTGCCGGAAACGCGGTCCAGCTTATTTATCTGCTGCCGTTGACTATGACCGGATTCATAATCTGGCGCGACAGTCTGCCGCAACTGAACTTTTCGCTTAGTGCTGCTGCGCTCTTTTTTGCCGCCCTTATCGCCGGAGCTTTGCTTCGAATGTTGATTGCCGGCACGATAAGCCTGCTCGGCTTCTGGATCGAAAACGTTACAACTCTGAATCTGGTAATAAATGGTGGTATCTGGGCATTGCTCGGGGGAATGATCGTCCCGGTGGCGACTTTTCCGCCCGGCATTCGCACCATTGCCGGCTACCTACCCTACCGCTACATGCTCAGTTTTCCCATCGAGGTTCTCAGTGGCCGCCTGAGCGCCTTAGAACTCAAGACTGGTTTCTATGTAGCCATTTTCTGGACTTTTTTCTTTTTACTTCTTTCACGACTGATCTGGAAAATAGGTTTGAAATCCTATACGGCATACGGCGGCTGATCGATGCAAACCTTCAAAACAATTCTAATTCTCTGGAAAGCCACGATTATTCAGGCGATGGAATACCGTGTCAGCTTTATTTTTTCCATTATTGCCAATTTTGTCGATTTTACCTTCGGTTTTCTACAGTATATAGTCTTCTTTACCGCGGCAACAAGCATTGCCGGCTGGTCAAGCGATGAAATTCTGACTCTTTATGCAGTATTCATGTGTATTTTTTCACTGCACTTCATTCTTCTTTACCCGAACCTTATTGAAATGGGCGAAATGGTAAATCGCGGCAGCCTTGACCTGCTTCTGACCAAGCCAGTAAATTCTCAATTACTGCTGTCCTTTAAGAAAATTTCACTGGAAGAGCTTGGCAGTCTGGGGGCATCGGCGGTGTTATTGCTCTGGTTGATCTGGCGCGGCGTAATTATTGTTTCCGGGCTTAACCTGTTCATTTTTCTTGCATCAATGCTGGTATCGATAACTCTCGTCTACAGCCTGTTCATGGTCCTGATGAGCCTGGCAATCAGACTCGAAAAACTTGAAAACATGTCACAGCTGATGTGGTCATTGTTCTCTTTCTGCCGTTACCCGATGGATATTTATCCGGGATGGCTCAAGCACCTCTTCTACAGTCTCTTTCCCATTGCTTTCGTGTCAACGGTTCCAGCCAGTGCAATTCTTGGTCGACTGGATTTGCAGACAGGAATTTTCGGCATAATAATAGCCCTGATCGCAATTGCCGGCAGTTCGTGGCTCTGGCGGCAGACAATCAGGGCTTATACTTCAGCCGGGGGCTGATTATTTCTTTACGGCTTCTTTTTTCTTGAACAATGCGTCAGCCCTCTTTTTCAATTTTTCATTTAAAACAGGCTGCCATTCAAGCTTCAATTTGCCGTCGTCAAAAACGCCTTTGATTATATAATTCTTTCGAACTTCGAGTGAAAGATTCTGTTTGTCGCCGGTAAAAATGTAGCCATAGCGATCGGCGACTGTCTTGAAAAAGAGATTGACCTGATCGAGCGAAGTTCCGACGCTGAGAATACATTCGCCACGCAACTCATCGCTCGACGGCGAGATTCTTTCGGTAAAGGGCGGAACATCGAGATAACGCACCATATTGCCGTCATAAAGGGCGATATAATAACGCTGGTTATACCATTTATAGCCCATATAGAGGCCAACAATGCCAAATACAACCAGAAAGAATATTACAAAAGTCAGAAATCCGCGACGCTGTGCAATCATTACTGTTGCTCCTGCATGGTTTTCCGTTACTTTAGCAGCATTTATGACCTTGGGCCAACTATTTTATCAAGTTTTTACTGGCAGAGAATGACGCCGGTTACCGGAGGGACGTTATAGTCACCCTCGGCAGTGTAAAGGCCACTTTCTTTAACCTTCTCACCGTCGCAAACAACCTTCCAGGTTCCACCCGGCAGGCGGAAATTGACCCAGTTGCCCTGATCGCCGTTGAGCAATACGATAAAGGTCTTTTTGTCCTTCAAAATCATGCCGACGCCGTTCTGATTGGCCGGCTGAATCCATTCAAGAGTCTGGCTGTTAAGAGCAACCGGACGCTTGAAGTTGTCGTATTTGTTTCTCAGAGCAATCAAACCGCGATAGAGTTCGAAAATGTCACGGTTCTGTTTTTTTACGTTCCAGTTGATCCAGTTTGTTTCGTTATCCTGGTCGTAGGAGTTGTGGTTGCCTTTCTTGCTGCGGTTGAATTCCTGACCTTCATGAATCATTGGAATTCCCTGAGAAGTCAAAAGAGTTACCGCTGCCAGGCGGGTTTTCTTTACGTCGCCATGGAATAGATCGAAAAGAGTGTAGCCATCGTGAGCCTCGAGATAGTTCAAGCTTTCGGTCGGTTTGGCGGTCCACCAGAAGCAGGTTCCGGCCAATACGGTCATGACATCATTGCGATTACCATGTCCTGAAACGAAACCTCTGATTTTTTCACGATAATCGTCGTTCCATTTGCCGAGTCTGGTGTTTCTGAAATCGCTTTTGCCCCACTGGTTTCTTTTCCAGTCGGCAGCCCAGGGCTCGGCAACGATAATAGTGTCTTTGGGCAATTCATCAAGAACTCGTTGAAAAGTATGCTTGTCGATGATCGTGCCAAGGTCGAAGCGGAAGCCATCTACATGGTATTCATCGAGAAAATATTTGAGGCTGTCGAGAATGACTTTGCCACCCATCTGGCTGTCTGAGCGAAATTCGTTACCACAGCCAGTGCCATTCCAATAGTATTTTTTGTTGTCCATCAACCGGTAGTAACCGGGATTGTCAAATCCTTTGAAGTTAAGGGGCAGACCACGATGATCACCTTCTGCGGTATGATTGAACACAACGTCCATAATAACCGCAAAGCCCTCTTTATGAAGACCGTTAACCAGGGTCTTGAACTCTTTTACCGCCTCACCGTTTTTACCCGAGGCATAAGAGCATTCTGGAGCGAAGAAATGACTGGTCATGTAACCCCAATGGTTGGTTACCCCGGCGAAGTTATTGTCGAATTCGTGAACTGGCAACAGTTCGAGACAATTTACGCCAAGGTCTTTGAGGTGTCCAAGAACTTTGTCTGAGCCTTTTCCTTCAAGTAAACCAAGATATTTGCCACGCACCGCTGCCGGAACTTCTGCCGACTTGTGGGCGGTATAATCTTTGATGTGCATTTCATAGATAATGGCATCTTTAGCGGCCGGACGTTTGAAATTCTGATCGGTCCATTTAAAGTTGCGGTTAACTACCACGCTTTTGCCGTCATGATCTACATTGGCAAAGGCATAGGGGTCGGAAAGCAGTCTTTCCGGATCGAAAAGATGACCGTCAGTTTTGGGGCCATCGGCAGTGAAACCGTAATAGGTGCCGTAGAGCTCGCCTTTTACCGTTGCGTTCCAGATGCCGTTGCTTCCTTTTTTCATTTTGAATGAATTACCGGTTTTATCGGTGGCTTTCTTGAAAAGAACCAGATTAACCTCGGTCGCGGCAGGAGAATAGACACTGAAACTGGTGTTGCCACCGCTGACATGGGCGCCGAGCAGGCCTGCTGGAGCGGAATTGCGGCCACTACGTGAAGATCCGGCGATGTTCTGAACCCGTCGAGCAAAAACAGGCTCTTTTTCGCTGATGCTTTTTTCGTATTCATTACGAAGGGCCTTAAGCTGATTCAGAGAGGCTATGAATGAAGGATTCTCAGATTGAACCAGAAACTTCACTCTGGCTTCGAGCAAACGCAGGCTTTCTTCGAAAGCCTTTTTCTCGGCTTCACTGCTGATTCGATAGCTGAAAAGACGTAACTGCTCTACGGCCGAATTCAAATCAGCCTGAGTGTCGAGTCGGGAAAAAGCCTTGCGCAAATTTTCGATGCTCGAAGATTCTTTAGCAAAGGCAGCTGCTGCCGATTCTTCGGAGCTTGAAAGCATCTGGCTTGAATAATGCATGTCGCGTGCCAGTCGGTTCAAATCATTCACAATCTGATTTTCGATCTGGGTCGCAGCATATAAGGAACCAGCACAAATTATAGCCAGAACACAACAAAACAGGCTTTTCAGGGATTTGCTCGACATCTCTTGCCTCCAGTTATCTGGTTTGATTATTTATTATAACTGTTTTTATAGCAATTCGTCAGTACAACCGACTGTTTTTTTTATTGTTTTATTGTTTTACATTTGCCAATTTCAAAAAAACAGGCAGATTTTTGCTATCATGAGCGTCATGAAAATATTCTGTCAGATCCAGGAGACTCAATTGAAAACGGTTAAACTTCTTGAACAGCTTTCGAATCTTCACGGAGCGCCGGGACACGAAGACGACGTGACAAATTTTGCCCAAAAAGCTCTAATCAAGCTTCTGACAGAGCGAGATTGCCTCAACAATCTCTTTATTCGACGGAAAAACGCGAAAGCTGATCGGCCAAAAGTAGTATTAGACTGCCATAGCGACGAAGTCGGCTTTATTGTAGAAGCAGTGAACCAGAACGGCACGATTTCATTTCTGCCGCTCGGTGGTTGGCATGCGGCCAACATTCCCGCCCATGCAGTCATCATTAAGAATTTCAAAGGTCAATACATCAAGGGAGTTGTAGCTTCAAAGCCGCCTCATTTCATGACTGCCGAAGAAAAAGTCCGGCTTCCGGAAATTGGCGAACTGGTAATAGACATTGGCTCAGGCTCTTATGAGGAAACGGTTAACGACTATTCAATCGAAACCGGAAATCCCATCACTCCTGACGTTGAGTTTCATTTCAACGCAAATTCTGGAATTATGCGTGGTAAAGCCTTTGATAACCGACTTGGCTGCACCGCTGTTATAACGCTGATGAATGATTTACACAACGCCAACCTTGAGGTAGAACCGGTTGGAGCAATTTGCGCCCAGGAAGAAGTTGGGCTGCGCGGCGCAGCCGTGGCGGCGAATTCGGTTAAACCTGATTTCGCCTTGATTTTTGAAGGCTGCCCGGCCGACGATACCTTTCGCAGCCCGGAAAAAGCCCGCGGAGTAATTGGCAAAGGCGTTCAATTCAGGGTTGTCGACGCCGGCATGGTCTCGAATCATCGGGTTCAAAGCTTTGCCAAAATGGTTGCCGAGAAGCACGGGATTCCTTATCAGGTAATTGCCAGAAGCTCTGGTCAGACCAACGGCGCCAGATATTATCTAGCTCAGCAGGGTATTCCCGCGCTTGTCATCGGCATTCCGGCCAGATACATTCACACACATTATTCGCTGGCGCAAAAAATAGATCTTGAAAATGCAATCAAGCTCGGCAAAAAAATCCTTGAGGAATTGAATGCCGAAACGATCAAAGGTTTTTAAGGAAACACCAACTCAGTCGCGGTCGAGCTGGCGCAAATCTTTTTGAAAAGCCAGTGAGACAGTGATGGCTGCGATGCCGCCCGCGCAGAGCAAGTAGCATCCGGGCAGGCCGAGGACATCGGTCAGTTTTCCCGAAGCGGCAAGAGCGAGCGGAAACAGGGCAAAGCTGATGACTTCTACCAGTGCGAAAAAACGCCCTTTCATTTCAGGCTGAACCGATTTCTGAAACAGGGTCAGAACTGCGACGTTAACCGATGTGAAGCAGCCACCGAGAAAAAACAGGCCAAGCACGAACAGGGCAAAATTGCCAGTTACAGCGAAGAGAGCGAAAAGCCCTGAATTTACGATCAGAGCGCGAATAAGCAGCCTTGAGGTTGGAACCTTTGAGAACATTCTGACGAAAAGAAATCCGGTCAGCACCGAACCGAAAGCAAGCACTCCTTCACTGATGCCCAGCGCCATGGAGCCTTTAATCGCATAACCACCGAACTGCACCATATCGGCTTCCAGGTCACCACCGCCGGTGACAAAGACCTTGGCAATGGTCATTGGCAACAAAACGATAATTGGCACGACAAAAAGGTTTAAACCGCCAAAACTCATTAAGAGGCGACCCAGTATTTTCTCGCGCCAGACGTATCTAAAGCCGGCTTTGAGCTGAACCAATACGCTTTCGCTTTCCTGGTCTGTTTTTTCAGCAACGGGTATTCGCATGATGAAAATGCAGACAACCGAAACCAGCAGACAGATGGCATGCACCATGAAAGCGTGCCCGACCGAGTATTTGGCAATGATCATTCCGCCAAGAGCCGGGCCGGCAAGTTTGGAAATATCTCTAACGATGGTATGCAAAGCCATCGCTTCATCGATATCCTTTTCAGGCAGTATTTTGGGAATCACGGTCAGAGTGGTCGGACTGTGAAAGACTCCCGAGGCGGAAAGTAAACCGCAAAGCCAGAACAGATGATTTACTTCAAGTGTCTGCGACCAGGCGTTAATCGCGAAAAAACCCACCAGCAAGGCTCTGAAAAAATCTGCACCAATCAGCAGAACCTTAGGCGGCATGCGATCGGCCATGGTTCCGGCAAATGGGCCGATGAGAACCGCCGGCAGGAAACTGATACTGGTAATCAGGCCAACCATGGTTCCCGAACCGGTAACTTCGATTACCCACCAGATCATCGCCGTTTGAAAAATGCCCTCACCAATGAAAGAAACCAGCTGGGCAAGCCAGAGCAGTCGAAATTGTGCGTTTCTGAGTATGATATTTGCTGCCACCTGAAAACCTGCTTTTTTTGACTTTTTATCTGACCTGTTGATTATAACGAAAAAAAGGCAAAAAAAAAACCCGCACCAGGCGGGTTTTTGCTATTTGAAAGTAAGTTTATTTTTTAAACCGGCACTTCGCCAGTTTTGCCGGCTCAGCGGCCTCATCAATCGACGGTAAGGTGAATCAGAGTACTGCCGTCGTCGGCACCTTCAACACGCAAAACCTTGAGAATACCCTGGCGGCTCTTTTTAAATCTTTCCTGAATCATGAGCAGGTCTTTATCAATTTTTGTTGGGGAGCTGCCAAAGCGAATAAGATCTTTGTCGAATCTTTTAACCATGCGGCGCAGATCTTCAATATCTGAAACCGTTAAATTGCATTTTTTGCTAATTCGCGCAAAATTAGGTGCCTGAGCAATTTCGATAACCTTGTCGGTTATGTGCTGCAAGACTCTTATAGCGAAATATTTATCCATTGGCCGAAGATTCAAAGCCCCATGTGCCGCCGGACTCTTTACCCAGCCCTTTTTGTTGTAGGTGGCAAAGATGCGGTGAATTTCATCGTTGTTGGCAATTTTGGGTGAAGGGTTGGATTCCCAGAAAATCATGCTGCGCTTGGAGGCGAGCTTGGGTTTTTCCATTTTGCGATTCAAAGGTTCAGTATTCGGGGGAATTCGCAGCGAAATCGTCACCTGCTTATCGCGCATATTTTCGGGAACCGGAATTGAAATGGTCGAATCTGCACTGACACTGTAAGTAAAAACGCCGGCCAGCACGACCATAAGGCTGAAGGGCAGCAGCAGTCGCAAACCGGGAATGATCTTTTTCATTTTCTACCTCCACAAAAACTGTTCGTTGCTGCACTATCGACAGTTTTCACGGAAAGCTTAATCATTACGACGATTTGCGCCTGAAAAAATCAAACTTTCAGCTGCAAAAGCGAATTCGGAGTTTTGGTAAGTTTTACCAGCCCTTTTTCTTCGACAATAAAAGTGTCTTCGATTCTGATGCCGCCCCACCCAGGCAGATAAATCCCTGGCTCAACGGTGAAAATCATGCCAGGCTCGATCTTCATTTCACATTTTGCCGACAGGGAAGGCATTTCATGAATTTCCAGGCCGAGCGAATGTCCCAGGCCATGGCCGAAGTTATCGCCATAACCGGCTTCTGCTATCAGGTCGCGGGCAGTCTTGTCGATATCGCGGCAGCTTTTGCCGACGGCGAGTTCATTGATGGCGGCCTGCTGAGCCGAGGCAACGATCTCGTAAATTTCTTTAAACTTGGCAGTAGCCGGGCCAAGAAAAATGGTTCGGGTCATATCTGAGTGGTAGCCGTTAAAGGTTGCGCCAAAATCGATTTTAACCATTTCACCTTTTTTCAGCTTGCGGCTGGTCGGATGAGCGTGCGGGCATGAAGAGTTCGGCCCCGAAGCGATAATGGTTTCAAAGCTCGGATTTTCAGAACCGTTGCATTTCATGTGATATTCAAGTCTTGCAGCAACCTCGGTTTCAGTCATACCGGGGACAATTTCCCTGATCAACATGGCAAAAGCTTTGTCAGCAATGGCAAAAGCCTTTTTAATCGATTTAATTTCTTCGGCATCTTTGCGTTGGCGCAAAATTCTGACAAAATCTGGCACCGGCTTGATTTCACCCTTGAATTCTTCGACGTAATTGAGATAGAGCTGCAGACTTATGCTTTTTTCCACGCCAAGAGTCTTGATTTTACAGGCTTTTACTCTTTTAAAAATCGTTTCAATTGAATTGTTGTAAAAAATTTCGATACGGGCAGCATCACCTATCTCACGGGCACTCTGCTCCTGATACCTGAAGTCGGTAAAAAACCAGGCATCTTTCGGGGTAACCAGCAGATAGCCACAGGAGCCGGAAAAACCGCACAAATAGCGTATATTAGTATGATCGGTAACGAGAATGTTCTGACATTCTTTATTCTTGCGTAATGCTTTTCTGAATTCTTCGAGTCTGATTTTATAATCCATTATTTATGCCTCATTTTCCTGGTGTGAATCTGAATCATCTGCGTCGTTTTTACGGGCAAAGGTGCTTTTAAAAAGGGGACGGGCTGAAAAACATGAGTTCTCGACAATTTCAGCGGCAACGAGAGAAGGAGCGATAAGAGTTATTGCCAGCTTCTTTTCGTCAAGAATTTCCCGGGCAACTGCTCTAATATCGTCGCCGGTAACTGCCAGATAGGGTTTGATCGTGTCTTCGGGCAGCTGCGGTTCGACATCATACAGAAAGCCGGTAGAAAGGCGATTCATTCGATTGGTCGTGCTTTCGAGGGCAATAAGCATATTGCCTTTCAATTGCTCTTTGGTTTCTTCAATTTCAATCTCTGTCAGACCGGTTTCGGCAACCTTGCCCAGCTCCTGATGAAAAAGCTCAAGAACCTCGGCGAGATGTTGCATAGAAGTGCCAGCATAAATGCCGAACAACCCGGTATTTCGAAACGAAGTGTGATAAGAATAAACCGTATAGGCCATACCGCGTTTCTCACGAATTTCCTGAAACAAACGACTGCTCATACCCCCGCCAAAAGCGGCATTAAGAACAGTCAAGGCAAAACGACGTCCATCGCCGAAAGGTATGCCGACAGTGCCGAGAGTGAGATGCACCTGTTCGATATCTTTTTGAAAGACAGAGCTTGCATAGGTTGCCTCGGGAAAATGTTCCATAACAGGCAAAGAGCCGCTGCGCATGCCTGCCAGCTTTTTGGTAAGAATCTCGACGAGATTGTCCCATTCGAAGTTGCCGGCAACACAGACAATGAGATTTTCAGTCAAATATTGATTGCGGAATATTTCGACGACCTGGTCACGAGGCATGGCCGCGACTGAAGCACTGGTGCCAAGAATGGGATTGCCTAAGCGGGAGTTTTTCCAGAGATTCTGGCCAAGAAGTTCATGAATGATTTCATCGGGCGAATCTTCATACATTTTGATTTCTTCAAGAATAACCCGGCGTTCGCGTTCGAATTCTTCAAGTTCGAACTGCGAGTCGGTAAGCATGTCGGAAAGGGTGTCGACAGCGACTTCAAGATGGTCTTTAACGATTCTGGCATAAAAACAGCAGTAATCCTTGGCCGTAAAGGCATTCAGATAACCACCGATGCGGTCGAATTCGCGGGCAATCTGCTGGGCCGAACGGCGCCCAGTTCCCTTGAACATCATGTGTTCGATGAAATGCGAAACTCCAAGCATTTCTTCAGGCTCGTACAGAACCCCGGTTTTGAAGAAAAAACCAATCGATACGCTTTGAACCGTGTCAAACTTCTCTGCTATTACTTTAACGCCATTATCAAGGGTTTTGCTCAGGTATGGGCTCAATATCTGTCTCCGCTTCCTTGTTGTTTGTTTCATCTATTATCGGCATAAGTCCCTGACTTTCGTTGAAATCTTTCTCGATTTGTCTTGATTCCTGAAGATTTTCAGCTTTCTGCCCTTCAGGAGTCAGTTGTTCAGGAATCTCAAGCGAAGGCACCGGCAGTTCTTTCAGGCTCTGCATACCAAAATAGTAAAGAAAATCCTGGGTGGTCGAATAAAGTCTTGGGCGGCCGAGAACCTGTTTTTCACCACTGACATAGATCAATTTCTTTTCGAGCAGGGTCGAAATAACTCCGTCGCAGTTAACGCCGCGTATTGCGTCGATTTCGGCGCGGGTTATCGGTTGCTTGAATGCGATGACCGACAAAGTTTCGAGGGCCGGCAAAGAAAGACTGACTAGCTTCTGGCCGTCGAGACGCTGAATGAATTCTGAAACCCGGGCCTTGGTGGCAAGCTGGATGCCGGTTTCAAGAATAACGATCTGCAGGCCGGAATTTTCGTCATCATCGTATTCATGTTTACGTGCCCGCACCACTTCTTCTGCCCGTTCCGGGCTGACGCCCAGCAGTCCGGCGAGCTTTTCCAGGCTTAACGGCTTGTTGTGAATCAGCAAAAGGCCATCGAGAGCAGCACAAAGAAGCGAAAATTCTGGTTCTGGAACCGCTTCACCGGGTTCCTGACCGGCTTCAGTGACGGGTTCAAACAGCTCTTCAATCTGATCGATGTTAGTTTCTTTGTCAATATTTTCCATATATTCTCCGCTCAGGCTGCCGAGTCAAGCTGAGGATCGCTGCCATCGATCTGACTTTCTCTTTTTCGGCCGCTTCTTAATTTCTGCAAGATAATCGGCTGGAAATTATCCTGCTGATCGACGGCAAGTTCGCCATTTTTGGACATTTCAAGAATAGCCATAAATGAAAGAACCACTTCATAACGATTTTTGCGGTCTTTGATCAGATCGCCAAAAGTTATCTCGCCTTTGAACTTTTTGAGGATGCCACGAATTTCGTTGATGCGATCCATGATGCCGATCTTTTCAAGGACAACCCGGTGAATTGGTGGATTAATTCTACGACGAACGAGCGCATGATAAATATTCAAAAGTTCGATCGGCCCAATGTTCACTTCGAGTATTTCTTCGGGTTGTCTTTCAAAATCAGTGTCGCGGGTGAAAATGCGTGAAGCTCTCTTTTCAAGCTCGCGCAATTGCAACGACATCAATTTGAAGCGCTTGTATTCGAGTAGTTTTTCAACCAGTTCTATGCGGGCGTCTTCTTCGAAATAGGCTTCATCTATTTCATCATCGCCGGTAAAAACCTCTTCGGACTTTTCGCCAGGCAGCAAGGTTTTTGATTTGATCTCGAGCAAGGTTGCCGCCATGATTAGAAAGCCTGAAGCGACTTCCATGTCGAGAATTTCCATCATCTGGAGATATTCGAGGTATTGCGCGGCTATTCGCGCAATAGGAATATCATAAATATTGATGCGCTGCTCTTCGATCAGGTGATAAAGTAGATCGAAGGGCCCTTCAAATACCGGAAGTTTTACCTGGTAACTGCTCATGCAATATCTTTCACTTCAGTCTTAAAGATTGAATCCCATTGCGGCTCTAATTTCAGCAATGGTTTCACCGGCAATCCGGTGAGCTTTTTCTTCGCCTGCCGCAAGAACCTCTTCGACGTATCCTTTGCGCTGCTCAATTTCGCAGCGGCGCTGGCGAATTGGCTCAAGCATCGTATTGAGCCGCTCGAAAAGTATATTTTTGCAGTCACGACATCCGATCGAAGCGTCGCGGCAACCGGCAGCAATTTCATCAAGGCGATCGGGAGTATAAATTTTATGATAGGCGTAAACGGCACAAACCTCGGGGTCGCCGGGATCATTGCGCCGCACACGCTGCGGATCGGTAATCATCATCTGCACTTTTTGCTTAAGAGACTCTGGCGTTTCGCGCAGATAAATACCGTTATTGTATGATTTGCTCATTTTACGCTTGTCGATTCCGAGTAGTAGAGGAACTGAAGAGAGCTTTGCTTCGGGTTCAGGCAAAATTTCGCCAAATTGCCCGTTGAAACGCCGGATGATTTCGCGCGAAAGTTCAAGATGCGGCAGTTGATCTTTTCCGACGGGAACGATTTCACTTTTATAAACCGCAACGTCTGCGGTCATCAAAACTGGATACATCAGTTTACCGACAGAAACTTTCGATCTGGTTTCTTCGTCACGAACCTCGTCTTTGAATGATGTACAGCGTTCCAACCAGCCTAGCGGGGTAAGATTGCTGAGAATAGTCGAAAGTTCTGCGTGCTCATGCATTTCCGACTGTCTGAAAATGAAAGATTTCTCGGGGTCGATACCGACGCTGATCCAGTCGACGATCATTTCCTTGATCACTTCGGGAAGATTTTCAATCTTGAGTCGGTCGGTATGTGCATGCCAGACGGCGGCAAAAAAGAAACATTCGTATTGATCCTGAAGAGCCACCCAGTTTTTAAGGGTGCCTTCAAGGTGTCCCAGGTGAAGAGAACCTGTTGTTCTCATGCCACTTACGAGTCTTTTTTTAGCCATGTCTTTCTCCTGCTGTAGCTTGATTGAAGTTTAGAATTCGGTCGCTGAAAGAGCGTCTTCAGTGGCCCTTAAAATGTGTGAATCGGGGCGCAAAAGCAGCACTTTCTGCCAGTATTCTCTTGCCTTTTGAATGTTTTCCTGTTTGTAATAGGCCACACCGATATTGAAGTAAGCCTCACAATAGTCGGGGTCGACCTCTATCGCTTTTTCCCAGAGTGGGATTGCTTCACGAAGCTGGTTTTGCCGGTCTTTGATATTGCCAAGAGTGAAATAAATCATGCGATCCTGAACAGACTCGCGAATAAGCCCGTCGAGGATACGTTCGGCACGGTCGAGATTGTCCTGATAATAGTAGGCCCTGGCCAGAAGTATGCGATTTTCGGGTTCGAGTTTGTTGATGAGCTCGTATGGTTCAAGAACTGCTGCAGCAAGGTGGTAATGCCCGAGGTTCATTGCCGTATTTGCGAGAGTTATCGCATCTTTGAAGGTTGTAATCTGGGCAGGATTAACCCTTTCAAGACACTCCATGGCTGACTGGTTATCCTGATAGCCCTGATGCACGGCAGCCATAAGCATAAGCAGTTGATTGTCTCCGGGATAAAGCTGAAGTGCGGGTTCAAGAATCGCTTTTGCCGCAGAAAACCTTCCGGAGTCAACATAAAACTGGGCCAGTCGGTAAGCCTCGGCCACGCTTAAAGTTTGGCTTTCGCTTCTTTTGGCAAGAGTTTCAAGTTCTGATGAGCAATAGACCTTTACTTCCGAGTCGTCGAATTTAAAAAACAGAATTGGATCCTGGGTATCTTCGGCTGGAACTTTAAAATAAAGATTCACTCGCGACTGAGTCGAGGGATAGACATTGAAGGCCAATCGAGTCGCTCTTCCTTCGGGGTCATGCTGAGGGTCATAACTGCTGCCGAGCTCAAGAAAAAAATCTTTCTCGGGATCGATGCGGTAAGTTTTTACTCCGGTGTTAACCATTGTCAGATTAAGGCGAATTTCATCCTGTTTCCCTTTGCCGCCAAGGCCACCGGCAAAATTATTGCGCCTGATTTCATTAACGGTTAAAACAAGGCCTGATGGGTGCAAAACATCTTCGCCCATCATAAAGGTTGCCTGGCCAGAGACAATTCCGGGGACAAGCAGAATTGGTGCCAGCAAAAGCAAAAACCGGATTAAAAAGCGGGGTATTTTCATGTGGGTTATACTACCACATTGCCACCAGCTTTTAAATAGTATTTTTTGACAGCTAATTAAAGAACAGAAGCAGGTAGTCGTAAGAATCGGCACCGGGATTAACTGTTTTTATGCTGAACTGGGAACGTGAAAACCGGTGCACAAATTCACGCCGGAAAGGCTCGATAATTTCCTGTTCGTGTATTTTGGGAGGCAATTCTTCACCAGACCAGCATATAGCAACCACTTCAGACTTTTCTGACAACTTGAGGAGGGTAGAAAAATCCGTCTTTTTTTCCATCGAGAAATTATACTGGCGTAGCTGATTCTTTATATCGCGGCGGGCCTGCTCGACATCGGCATGACCATGATACCAGGCATGAAAAATGGACTGCAATTGAAATTCTTCATCTTCCTCATCGGTAAAAACGAGAGGAAAAACAGCGAGAACCGATTCGGGCGGACAAAGGTCCTCGAATGTCGAGTTGAGAAGAATCAATTCGGCATCCTGATTTTCACAGTGCTCCTGATGAAGTTTCAAGACCAGGTGCATAATTTCGTCGGGCTGATATGCAGGACTACGGTTGACTCGGCGATTGCTAAGCCAGTAAGACATGATTCCATAAACAGAACCCCAGAAAATTTCCCGCTGCGCCTGATCTTCAATTTCATAGGCGGCCTCACGCCAGTAGAAAAGGTAGTCCAGCTGCTGGCGGTTGAAAAGACGGTCGTTCCAGTTGCGAAAAGGGTTCATATCAAGCTCAAGGGGCTTTTTTATGAGCTGATTGAATTTGCGCCGATTTTTTTCGGAAAATGGGCCCTTGCCGGCATCGAGCCAGACACGCATCAGCATGGCCTGGCTGTCAAGGGGAGTATTGATGGTAAGCTCAAGGCCACGGCGACTGAACCAGTTAAGAGATGAATAGCGGTGAATGAAGGGGAAAAAGATGGAATCAATTGACGCCACCTCGCCGGCGCTTTCCAGCAGCCAGGAAGATTGTAGACGGATCAATGCAACTCCTCCTTCAAATCAGGGTACAGCCCCTTGAATATTTCGACCAGCTCCGGATCAAACTGTAAGCCGGCCTGCAGGTCAAGTTCGCGCAAGACTTCTCGATGGTTCATGGCCTTTTCACGATATGGTCGAACCGATTTCATTGCCGAAACCGAATCGACCAAAGCTATTATTCTGGATGTAATTGGAATCTCCTCACCTTTAAGGCAGTCCGGGTATCCGTTTCCGTCCCAACGCTCATGATGCCACCGGATGATTGCGGGAACTTCGTCGTAAACAGAGCAGCGATTTTTCAGTTCAAACTCGCCCAGCAAAGGATGGGTTCGAAGCAGAAACAGGTTTTGGCGCGAAAGCTTTTCTGAACTTTTCAGCAATTCGCGTGGCAGCAGGAGTTCACCGATATCGTGCAACCAAACCGCATAGGTAAGCGCTTCAAGTTGTTCTGGGTCGAGTTTTCGGGCTTGGCCCAATTCCATTGCCATGTTAGCCATACTTTTAACATGCGAATTTTCGTAGGCCTCGATTTTTTCGGTAATTGTACCGAGGGCTTCAGCATAGGCGATAGCGCGATGCTTTTCACTGCTCAGGCTTTCACGAAGAGAAAAATACTTGTAACTTACAACAGTGATCAGAACAATGAGTATCGCATTGAAAATGGTTATCAGCATCTGATTTAGAAGCCAAAATTGGCCCCGACAACATAGCGACTGCTGTTATGGATTCGGTCTGGCGTAAACATTCCGAAATCAAAA
>CAZQUE010000066.1:0-1501 GCA_964596185.1 uncultured bacterium
AATCTGGTGCCAATCGACGAGGTCGACCCTGATCGGCAACTCGGAATTCTGCAAAGCTTCTTTCAGCAGGCGCATGCGATCAAAAGAGATTTTCTCTTTCTCGATTATGGCAAGATCAATGTCGGAGTGCTTCTTTGCACCACCATGAACCCTTGAGCCAAAAGCCCTGACCTCAGCAGCCGGAACAAAGATTTTCAGGTTCTCTCTGATAATTTTCAGACTTTGCGGGGCAAGATCAAGCATTTTTGCGCTTTATTGTTTCCAGAAGCTTTTTTGCCTCTGCAACAAAAGAGACGGCGATCTGGAAAACCTCTTCAGAAATGGCCGGATCATAAATATGTGAAGTTTGATTTCTCGCTTCATGAAAGCGCATCCAGTTTTCGACTTCATCAATCAATAGACTCTCAGCGGCAAGGCGAAACAATTCCCGACGCGGCACACCATCAACAGAACTTCTGCCGATATTGAATTCGAGCCAGCGCTTCATGAATTTCCAGCAAAGCTCATAGGTGAATTCAAAATTCTGAATCACGCCGGCACGAAGAACTTCAATCTCGGTACTGTCTTGTGAAGATGCAATCTGGGCAGTTGAATATTCAACGGCCCGAATCAGAGAGGCAACCGACTTTTCAAGACTGCTCAGATCAAGATTCATAAAAAATCCCGGCTTAGGTTTGATTTCTTACTTCTACCACAATTACCCGGAAATTTACAATCCGGCTTGAATTGATCGTTTGCGATTTATACATAAGTATCTTGAAAAAATAGTTTTATCGCATCGCTTGCTGGTTCAACAGGCTCAAAGAGCGAAAAGACTGACATTTTTATTATCCATGAAAAAAAGAAGGCGAAACTTTGCTGCGAATTTTTTGGAAATTTCTGGAACATATAAATCGTGAGGGAATGAAAAAACGCAAAACCTTGAACGGGAGGATTTTTATGAAGAACCTGATTTCTGAAATCCTGGGCGAAGACTTCACCAATGACTTCTATAAACTTCCGAAAAAGCTGCAGAAAAAAATCGTCAAGATCCGCGACGAAGAAGATACCTACTGGTACGACAACCTGCCTAGCGATAATCACGACTGATCTGATGGGGGGAATTATGTGCTCAATAAAAGGACGGCTATCGGCAAAACCGAGAATCAGACACATCTGGAAAATAAGGCGTAAAGACTTTCGTGAGCGGTTGCTGAAGAATCACTGGTTAATGCGCGGCGGCTATGCCGAGAAAAGTTTCGGCGAACGCTACGTTATCAGTCGGATCATAAGTGAAAATCACGATCATTACCTGGTTCTCTTTGAAGACAAAGAAGACCTCTGGCAAAGAATCATCGCTGCTAATCAGGACAAACTTTCTAATAAAGATGCTTAGCAGTTTCAGACTGGATTCCCGCCTTCGCGGGAATGACGGCACTCCTATCTTTCTAATAAAGACACTTAGCTGTTTCAGACTGGATTCCCGCCTTCGCGGGAATGACGGCACTCCTATCTTTCTAAT
>CAZQUE010000066.1:1601-24910 GCA_964596185.1 uncultured bacterium
CTTTCTAATAAAGACACTTAGCTGTTTCAGACTGGATTCCCGCCTTCGCGGGAATAACGGATCTCTTATAAATCTAACCGGGAGGCGAAACCCATGACTGATCTGGAAACCCTGTTCGACTTTCTCAGCGTTCCACTTGGAGACAGCGACAGCATACTCAAGCGCTTTGCCAGACTTCCAGGAGCCATACATCGTGGCTCTGGTGACAAGCAGTTTGTTTTTATCAAGGGCAGCAGGGCCGATCGCATAGTTCTCGTCGCTCATGCTGACACAGTCTGGTTCTGGGGCGAACATCAGAAGCAGAAACCAGATCTGCAGTTCGAAGATGGCATACTCACAAATCGATTCGGTGGCCTCGGTGCCGATGACAGAGCCGGTTGCGCCATCGTCTGGTTACTGCGCGACCTTGGACATTCAATTTTAATTACTAACGGTGAAGAATTTCATGGTATCGGCAGCGCCTGGCTCATGGAAGAGCACCAGGATATCCGTAGCGAGATCAATGATCATTCTTCTTTCGCTCTGGAGTTCGATAGAAGGCTCGGGACAGAATACATCTGCTATGAAGTCGGCACCAGAGCTTTCCAGGACTATATTGAGACGAACACAGGCCATAGCAGATCCTTGACTGGCGGCTTTACCGATATCTGTGTCATCTGCGACAAGATCTGCGGTGTCAATCTCAGCATAGGTTATTACAGAGCTCATACCGAGAAGGAATATCTGGTTTACCCCGAATGGCAGCGCAGCCTTGATCTTTGCCGCAAATGGCTACAGAAAGACCAGCCGAGGTTTCTTCGCTAGATTTTTCACCCAGGTTTTAAGCATGAACTCTTTTTAAAAAAAAGGCAGAAAATTTTTCATAAATTCCGGAACTAATTTTTATAGAACACCTGAAAATTGATGAAAGTAAATTTGAAAGGAGAATTGTTATGGAAAAGCTTACCGATTCTCGAACCAGCCTTTCGCTGAGAAGGAAAGCCGGGCGCAAACCGGCAATAAACCAGGCGATTCTGCGTGATCTCTGGTTCAACGTCGGCTATCTGACAGCAGTCGATCGTGAGAAAGACAGCATCGAAGACCTCAAACGCATAATTGAAATTGATCCGGGCGATGCTGCAGCTTTCCTGTATCTTGGCCGAATCTTTTTCAAGCTCTCGGATCTTACCAGAGCCGAATACTACCTGGCCTGCGCCGCCGAACTCAAGGGTTCGGAATACGAGATTGCCTTTTACTACGGTACCTGCCTCGCGTTCAACGGACAGTATCAGAAGTCGGTTCCCTGGCTGAAGGCCGCAGTGGAGGCAGCACCAGACAACCCTGCCGGACATTTCAACCTGGGAATGAGTCACTTGATTCTCGACAAGGAAGAAGAAGCAATGAAATGTTTCAGTCGCACCCTCGAGCTCAACCCGGAGCATCTGCCTTCTGCATACAACCTCGGCATTTTCTTTCTGCGCAAATCAATACCGCAGAGGGCCAGACATTATTTCGAGCTCTGTCTCGAGATCGACCCGGAATGCGCAAAAGCCTGGCAACAGATGCTGCGTCTTTCTTTACGAAAAAAAGATCTTTTGACCGCAGAGATTTTCATCAGAAAAGCACTGGAAATGATTCCTGAAAATACTGCCCTGCGCGTTGACCAGGCAGCGTTTGCTAATATTTCCCGTTCAGAAGCTGATATAGGTAAAAAAGTTAGACAGGCCCTCGAAGACTTGCCCGATCTGGTTCCCGAAGCACTTGAGCGTATTGTCGAGTTCAAAAAATTGCTCAGTGAACCGAGCGACCCACTTCCGGATTTTGGCGTGCAATGAAGTTGATTTGCCTGAAATCATGCTGATATGGTAAACTGCCACAGTGCAGAGAAACAGGAGAGGTTATGAAAGAGCGAAAAAACAACGACCAGAACGACGAGCCCGAAGTTCTTGACCTGACCCCCGAAGAGCAGAACCTGAGAAGAACCCTTTTCGAAGTCTACCGAAAGAACCCGAAATATTTCGAAAGCCTGCGACGAACCATTCACAATATCGTCAGGTCATACCCGTCAATACAATGGCGTGGCACCAAAATCTGGAATGATGACGACCTTGAAACCATTTACAAAAAAGTTGAAGGGCGACTGCATCACGGCAATCTGATCAGATTCTGGCTGGCGGCACGCACCGATGAATGCATGATCAAAACCAACCTCAACAACATCGTTTTCAACATCATCTACAGCATGGCTACCGATTTTGGTAGGCTTTTCCACAGCCATACCGCAAACCAGCTAAAGAGTGATCCAAGATTCATCAAACAAAAATTTTACTCAAAGAAACATCGGCACTCTTTTCTGAGAATCGGTCTGGAAAAATGGAGCAGTCAGAAACCCACCGAACTCAGCACCGATCAACTTTTTGAAAAATGGCGCCGAGAGGTTAAATTGCCGGCCTTTACCAGCGCACACAGCCTCGTGCCCGACGACAGAGCTAAAATTTTCATACAGATGCTTGAATTGGCCAACGGCTATGTCAATTCAAAGGATTTTTATAATGGCTACCGTAAGATTACCGGTTTTTCCTTTAATAGAATCGATCACGCCGTTGACCTTAATAAAAGCGAAGACAATGAAGAACAATCGGCGAGCTCTGAATTTGACATGTTCTTTAAAAGCAACACCCAGACTGACGCCAATGTCAGAGAAGAAATCAGACTTGCCATTGTCGAAGGCTTCGACTCATGGAAACCGGCTATAGACAAACTGCTGAGCCAGCAAAGCGACAGCCTTGCCTTTCTTAAGTGCTTCTTTCTCGAAACCGGCGTGAAAAAGAAAGAAGCTGCCGAAAGGCTTAACAAAGAACCTTCATGGGCGACCAAGCAGCTTAAGACCTTCCAGAAAAACCTCAGCCAGGTCTTTGCAGAAGCCAATCTCTGCGAAGAAACCGAGCAGCGTGCATTTGTGCAGCTTATCATCAATAAGCTGGCAGTCAGTGACTCAGGAGTTAACCAGCAATGCAGATAAAACCCGGACAAATTCTACCGATCAGCTATAAATTCTGGCCGCAGGCTTCGGAAAATATCGTTCAGGCACTGGTAACCGGGCAAAGCGATGACTTTTATGAACTTTGCCCAGTGCACACAAACATTGAAGCCGCCGGCTTTTTCGATCTGATAGTGCGTGGCGCAACAATCGAGTCGGGAGTCGACCTGGTAATAATGTGCAGCGACTCTGCCCGGTTTCCGGCCATAGCTCTAAACCTCGAAATGGACGAATTCGATCTTGGACCAATGCTCAACGAAACTGAAGGAGAAAAAATTCTTGCCGATATAAAAACCCTCCTGGCGCACCGCGACGGCAAAGAAGCTTACAGCGTTTTGCGCGGCAATCCACTGCCGACAGGGAGCCCAGGCAAGGAGCTTTCGGAGAGCATCAGAAGAGAATGGCAAAGCTTCAGACTGGCAGCAATGTGCGGCGCGGTTGAAGCCCGCAAAGTCGACATACCTTCATTCGTTGGTATAGATGGCTTTCTGAAGTGGGCCGGCAAGGTCGTCGAGAGCTTGCTGCAACCGCTTCAGAATCTGGAAAAGCAGGATTCAATGCAACCGGCCTTAGCCAACATCGCCAATATCAAAACGAAAAAGGAAGAAGCAGACCAGGTCGCATTGTTAAAAGACAAACTTAAGCAGGAAAGTGTGGCGCAGCCTGAAAGCAAAGCCGAGCTTGAAAAACTGCTCGCCGAAGACGACCCGGCCGACCTGCTCGAAGCTACGCTAAGACTCTACCCCGAGAGAGACCCCGACGACGTCTGATCAGAGGTAATAGTAGACGTTGAAGCGGCGGATTTTTTCGCAGGCAGGGTTCCAGACGTCTTCGCGGCGCAGGGTCGAAAAATTTGCGCTGCCATGGCGGCTTAGCTTTGACGCCAGTTTGCGATATTCGCCAAGCGATTTGGTCGGCGCGACGATAAGCAGATCCTCAGCCCGACAGGTTGTCATTGCCATGCGCATGATCGCTTCTCTAGGGCTGAGGCCCTGTTGCCCGACGAGACGCAGCATTTCGTCATACATAGCCCAAAGCCGCTGATTATCAATCAATCGCTTAAATGAAAGCATCAGGCTGAATTCACGGCTGGCGGTGCCGGGGTGATCGGGGTCAGGTCGATCTGGTGAAGTAAAAGCAAGTGCTTTGTGACGACCATAGGTATAGATTGCTTCGCCAAAATTGCTGAAATCGTCGTTAAACTCGACCAGAACCGCTGAAAACCTTGGCTCTTCGCTGATATATTCACGCACATAAAGCCTGCCACTGACGAGGTCGCGGACCGTTTCGCCGATGTCGATGCCGTCGAGCAGGCCATCGGCAAATTCGCATGAGACAGTTTCATCGCCGGCACCCGCATGATAAGCCCAACGCTCCAGAGTGCTGACAAACCGTTCTTCTTCATCCATTTCGTCGGCATAGCGTCCCCAATAGTCAGAAAGCGGCTTATAGGGGTTCTTTCGAATTTCATCGGCATGAGGGCTTTGGCGACCATTCAGACGCTTATCATCAGGAATTGGCATTTCGCTTTCATCAAATATGTGTTCGCCGGCAATGTACGGCTGCAGAGGCAAAAGCTGCTGCGGAGTTTCAAGATAGAAGCCATCATTATAAACAACCTGCAAAGATACGGGAGCACGATATTGCGAATAGGCATATTCAAAGCATTTCTGAAAAACGACACGCCCGAAGCCAGGATCGATGATTCCCGAAGCAGCCAGAGCCAGATCAGCCGGAAAAGGCGTTAGTTGCCCCTTTAGCACGGCCTGGTTTCGCACATACTTGAAAAGATCATGCAAATCATTGGCGTTAAGATGAATTTCTCTTTCGGCAGCGGCATCGGTAAAAAGCCGGTTAAGCCATGTCTGCAGTGAAAAACTATCGCCGTTTCTCGTTTCTTCATAAATCGAAGCTCGAAATGGTATGGCATTTGTTTGCTTTACCAGCGCAGCAACCGAGATTCCGGCAACTGCTGACAATGACCCGACGCCGGAGTCAATTGGAGATTGATGGGGAAACTGGCGGTTCGCATGGGGTAGACGCGCTCTTATCCGCCGCCAATGTGCCATGCCGCAAACGAACAGAATTTTTCGACCCCCGGCTGCAAGTTCCTGCAAACGCGAAGCCATGTGCTCTTCGCGTTTTAAAAAAGATTCATATTTAGTTTCTAATGGAATTTTCGAGGCATTGAGGCTGGAAAACTCCTGAAGAGAAAGCTTTTCTAACAATGCCGGATCAGCCAGAATGCCGCTGGCAGCATTACAGTTCTCTTCTGACTTTATTTCAAGATCGACACAGGCCAGCTCAATGCCTTTCTCTGCAGCAAGTCGAACAGCTTCAACGATCGAATCTTCAGGATAAACAGGGAAGAACTGATCATTAGCCGTTATAACCGCGCTTAACGCCGGCAGAAATGAAACTGCCCGGCAAAAACTCTGCTGGTATAAATCAGGCAACTCGACAGCGATCAGGTCAGGCTTGAAAATGTCGACCTGTCGCCGAACCTGCAGCGCAAACTCTGGCCACCAATGATATGAAGGCACGGCGCGAATATTTTCGAACTGCAATTCTTCAGGCCAGTCAGGCAAGCCGGTCATTTAAAAAGCCCCTACTCTTCAATATTTCCCACATCAGCGATCGCCATGGCACTCTCGCTGACAACATCGCTCACAGATGCATCAGGAGCCTGAGAACAAATTTTATGGCTCAAATCAGTCAACTGTACTGCCTGTCTGATAGAAAAGGCTTTTTGCCGGGTCTCGGCCAATTTAAGAAATTTCAGCACTGCGTCGAGAACCTTTTGCTCAACGAAAGGCAAACTGGTCTCAATAATGGTGCGCAGAGTCTCATGATCGGCTTCGGGAACGATTATACGTGGCCGCAGCCTCGATTTGATGTATTCTGGCAAATTATAGACGCTGGCATCTTCATTCATAGTTGCGGCAATTCTAAACTCGGGGTGGGCATGGATTCTAAGCCCGGTAACAATGCTTTCAACGTAGCGTCTGGCATCGAGAAGTGGTGCGAGTGAAGCCCAGGCTTTATCACGCATGCGATTGCCTTCATCAAGAATACAGATTCCGCCTTTAATCATTGCAGTAACCAGCGAACTCGCCTGATAGCGCACGCTTCTGTCTTCGGTAAGAACAGGCGTTATCAGCAGGTCTTCGGGGCGCGTGTCCATGGTACATTGGAAAATGTAGAGATCCTGGTGTAATTCTTTCGCCATGGCAGCAACCAGCGAAGTTTTGCCACAGCCTGGGGACCCGACGATTACCGGGTTCATGGGTCGATCGCCGTCGCCGGTAACCAACCAGGCCGCAGCGAGTTGCCGCATCAGGCTTTCATTACCGACCCATTGGCCTTCGAGCTCAACTTTGGGCATTAAGTATATTTTGCAGCCGTCAATCGTTTTAAAGTTTTCGTTATTCGGCATCTATTATTTCTCCTGAGCTTTCTTTGGCTATGCCAGCTTCAATTCACGGCCATCACGCACAAACAACAGCGACTTTTCGCAAACCGTTTCGCCGGTGATTTTCTGCCAGCAGGAAGCATATAGATCGAGCTGGCCGCGGTAGAATTCGCCAAGTTCAAGGCGATGAGCTTCACTGTCAATAAGATTGGTTTTGTAATCAACTATTTTCCAGCCTTTGGGCAGGCGATAGATGAGGTCGACAACCCCGTTGACGAAAACGGGTCGTTGCCCGCATTCATCAAAATAAGGCAGTCTGTCCGTAGCTAAAGCCTTATTCATAAATGGGACCTCGGTATGAACCTCTGATGAAGCACAGGCTTCGGCCCACAAATCCCCGGATAAAGCATTGGTCAGCAATTCAACAATAATTTTGCGCCTGGCCAATAAGCCGGGATATTCTTCAAGGTGCCGATCTACTAGCTGTAGAAAATGAGGCTCATCGCTTCGGTTCACTTTCCAGCGCATAAGATTGCACAAAAGACTGTGTATGGCGATACCAAGTTCTCTACCCCCACCCGATCGCTGCGAAAACTTCTTCTCGGCCTTTTCGGTCAGATTGGTAACGCTCTCTTCGGAAAATTTCTGCCCTTTCTTGCCTTGTCGCCAGACTTTGCGGCCAGTTCGCCACTGGGCAAGAGCCGCGTAATCAGTAGCAGCGGCAGCCTTGCTATTTACCGGGAGTTCATCAGCTGGAGAAATCTCAGGGCAGGTTTTGGTAGCCGGAGAGAGTTGTTTGAAAAGCGGGGTCGTAGCATCGCCCTTTTTGTTCTGATGTCTTGAAATAATCAAAAGATCGCGGGCTCGGGTGCAGGCAACGTAATCGAGTCTCAATTTTTCTGCTATAGCGGCATCCTTTTCGGCTGGGGTATACTCGTTCCATTCCGGTGAAACGGCAAACTCGTGGCTATGGTTGTCACCAAAACCGTAGGCGAGTCGCAAAAGGCCTTTAAAACGAGCCCCTTCGCCATCGCCCTCTTTGCCGATAATGACATCGCCGGGACCGTATTTTGGCTGGCTCGTCATACCAATCATAACGACCGAGGCCTCCAGGCCCTTGGCCTTGTGCATGGTCATCAGCCGCACTTTGCCCGGTTCATCGACGCTGCGGTCAACCGGCCAATTCTGCACCCACATACCGAGCACATCGGTGGCCTGACTGAAAAGCAAATCGTCAAACAGTCGCGCAACATTTCCCAGAAATGAAGTTTTGAGCAGACCATAGTCACGCAACAGCAAAAAGGCATCATATTTCAATGCACTGATAATGCGGCGAAAGGCAGCACCGGGAACCAGCTGCTGCATCCAGCAACGAAATTGAAACAGCTGGCGTAAGGCCATACAGACCGGGGTTTCACCATCAGGACGCTGTGAACAACTTAGTCGACCACCATTCTGCACATGCTCATAAATCTGTTCATCGCTGCAGCCGAAAATCGGGCCAACCAGCACCCCATAAACGACAGCGGCGTCATTGCTGTCGGAAAGAGCTCGCAGCAGCCAATATAAAGGCTTGAAATCCTTTTCAAGGGTTGCGGCCAGCGAGCTGCCCCCACCGCTGAGATTGACGCCTATGCCCCGGCTTTCAAGGCACAATGCGTATTTTACCAGCTCGTCGTTTTTACGGCAGAGAATCATGAAATCATCGGGTTGAAGCTTGCGGCCATCGGTCAGGGCAGGTTCCGGCTGCGAAAGCATATCAGCAATTACAGCGGCGAATTTATCTGAATCAAAAGCCCCCATCTGTTTGGTAGCATTACTGCGAAAGCTTGAGGGAATAGGCAAAGCCATAACCGGTGCTGTTTCAGCATTTTCTCGAAGCGGCATCATCCCGTCAAAAGGTGCCTGGCCTGACGCAAGCTGATCGGCAAAAACCGGCGCAAACGCCTGATTGACCCATTCGCAGAGTCCGGCGCGGGAACGACGGTTCTGCTGCAGAGTGAGAATCTCGCCGCCGGTAGCCGCCAGGTGTTGTGCAGCCTGCAGGTAAATTTTTATATCGGCGCGGCGAAAACGGTAAATAGACTGCTTTGGGTCACCGACGAGAAACAATGAACCGGGTCGGGGCACAGCCTTGAGCCAATTGTTTTCGTTACAGTTCTGGGCGCTGAGCAAAAAGGCCATTTCGGCCTGAAGAGGGTCTGTATCTTGAAATTCGTCGATCATCAGCACCGGAAACCTTTGCTGCAATGATTTTCTGATATGAGGCGCATCTTTTAGCAGTTGAACCGTGCGCGAGAGCAGATCGAGATAGCTGACATAGCCACGCTGGTTGCGCCATTCCTGTTCTTTTTCACGAATTTTGTCGAGTAAGGGCAGCAATTGAGGGAACAGCCAGTAGCTATAGCTGTCTCTGAATTTAGTGCAGGCCTGATCGATTTCGAGGTTAACCGCTTTCAGAACGTCTTTGGCGCTTTCATCATCGGGATTAGCCAGCTTCATTTTGCCCAGATATCTGATGGCACGACGGATATCTTTAAGTTCTTCGCTATCAATGCTTTTTTTGCCAAAGTATTTTTGCAACCGGTTGTGCATGGCTTCGAACGTATGCCAGGTCTTAACCAGTTCAGCTTTTTCGTTCAGTTCATCTTCATTAAGTTGGGGCCTGGGATCGAAGGCGGCGGCATTTTGCCAACCCGCTGCAACGGCGTCGAGAAAAGGCAACGGGTCAGGCGGCTCAACCTTAACCTGAGTAGAAAAATCTATATCGGGAAACTGGCAGAAGCGTTGTAAACCGCGAATAATCGCATCTTCTTCAGGGTCAACATCGAGCTCGGCAAAGGGCTTGAGAAATTCGGGGTATGCGGCGAGGATTTCCTGCCAGGTTCGGTTAAAGAAAAGCTTTTCATCGGCTTCTTCAATTTCGATAAAACCCGGGTCAAGTTTTGCCTCAACCGGATATTCGCGGAGAATTCTGGCGCAAAAACCGTGAATGGTGCCGACATAGCCATCTTCAATATCTATCAACCCCTGTTCGAGAAGTGCCTGTTGCAGAACTGGGGCACCGACAAGGCGGGCTTCGACCATTTCTCTAAGTCGTGATCGCAATTCTTCGGCCGCTTTTCTGGTAAAGGTAATTGCCGCGATACCATGGGCCGGGACTCCGTTGAGAATGAGGGCAATCATGCGCTGCACCAGGTTGTAGGTTTTGCCTGACCCGGGAACAGCCTGAACCAGAAAATTACGGTCTAGACAGGTGCGAATTTTTTCTTTTACGGGAGCATCGACATCATGATTCATAATTTCGTTTGAATTTGTAGTCATTTTATTGCTCCTCTTCTTTTTCTGAAGATGGATTTTCAGCAGCTAAGCCAGCATAGGGACAGATATTGAGCGCGTTACATTCTTCACAGAAAAGCTCTGGTTGAAAGCAGCCTTCAACAAGGAAGTCAAACAAGCCATCGAGTCTTTCGGCGATTATTTCGTTCTCGTGACTGCCGTCAAAAAAAAGACGCTGCCCCTGCCCAGAGACTGTTGGAAAATAAAGCCCAGAGCCGGTTACCCTGCGTTTATCGCCCTTTTTGGCGAGAATCTGGTTTACCGCATACTTATAGACGGCAAGCTGCAGTAAACCCTGGTCATGGCGTGCACCACCCGGCTGATAGCTTTTGGCACTTCCGGTTTTGTAATCCCAGATGCTTATTCCCTCTTCATCTTCATCGATGCGGTCGAGGCGCCCCTTAAGATTTACACTTTTTCCCGATGGAAGTTTAAAAACCACCGGCTCAGCTTGATCTAAGCCAGATTGACTTTGCGCATCAGGGTTAAGTGGCATTCCGAAAGAAAGTTCGAAGCCGATTGGCTTTGTGCTGCCTGAGGCAGATGCCTCAGATTCGCGCTCGAAAAAGGCAAGAGAATCGCGTTTTATCGACTCTTTACCGAAGATATAAGCCGAATAGGTTGCAGGCGGAATAATGGTGCGATACTTTTCGCAGAGTTCTTCGACAACTTCCAGAAGTAACTTCTGCTGAGATTTTTGAATCGGCCAGCCAGCCCGAATCATAAAAATTTCATATATTTCATGAAGCAGTTTGCCGCGTGCCATGGCATCGAGCCAGGCTGCCTGCTTTTTATTGCTGGTATCAATCTGTTCATAAGGCATACAATTGAGCACATAGCTCATGAACCAGGCAAAGGGGCAACCGCCGAGTTCTTCGATACCACTTGGCGAAAGCGAACGTTCAGGGTTATCACGGTAATCCCAAAGTTGCGGGTTCCAGTCAGGAATTCCATGGCAAACAAGGTTTTCACGATTTACACGGGCATTCTGGCTGTGCTGATGGGCGCGCCATGATGGATAAGCCGTTTGCAGCAGATCTTTCAGGTTTTCAATTTCGCAACCATCTTTCAATCTTCGCCAGAGCCATTCACTGACGTCATGGGCTTCATGTCCTTCGGCAACAAAATAGCCGACCAGCGGCAGTTCAGCACTTCCGATCAGGCCTGAAAATTCGCTGCTGTTTCCGAGTTTCTGACGCAGCGCACGGGTAAAGCATTCCGATGGACTTGTGGCTGCACCAGACTGATCAACCATTGGCAATGAAAGACAAATAACTTTATCGGAGCCGATTTCAGCCCAGGCGCTATAAAGTTGCCCGACAGTCTCAAGACGAATTTCTGCGGCGGTTATCAATGGTGGCAGTTTTTTGCGGCAATCATCGGAAATAACCGGATCAACCGAAGCCTTGCCGGGCATGGCAGCATGGGTCATGCCGGGAAAAAACAAGATTTTGCGGTCACTGAAAGCCGCTGCCAACGGACTGGTAATTAGAACTCGACCGTCAGGCTTGAAGGTCTCGCCTTCGCTGAGCTGTGATAGAACTATTTTCATCCACCACATTGCTCGGGGAAGAGGCATTTGCGGTTGACTGAATTCGGGGTAACGCTGCAAGGCTTTTTTAATCTTGGCAAAACGCCGCGAGTCCTGCACCGTGGTGATGCGCAGATGGCGTGACATGATCTTCAATAGAGCGCTAGATGCCTGGGCCGGGGTCATTTCCTGGTTGAATAATGCAATCAGTGAATCTATTTTTTTGGCAATGCGCCGACATTCCTGCAGCTTATGAAGTTTACCAGAGCTGCTCATGCTTTCGCCGATAGCCATTAGCGGGGCCTGGTAGCCTTCTCGACCACCGCGCACATGTGCCTGGCGTAGACGGTTTATTACGCTCTGTGAGCTGATATATCGCTTCTTTGCTTTGCGCTGTTTTTCAGATAAGGGCCGAAACAAGCGCATATCGCCCTGATTGAGCATGGCGATCAAACCCTCGACCGGAAAATCGTCGGCGGCCCACTGACAGAGATTCAAAGCGAGGCGACCGGGGCGAAACTCGTTGATATTGCGTGGCAAACTGTTGGCATACGGAACTCCGGCAGCATCGAGCTGAGAACAGATCAACGATGCATAAGTCGAATCGGATGTTACAATTGCCACATCTTCAAAATCAACGTCTGCAGAGCGAATTCGCCGCAGAATCTCGCGTATTTCAGCGGCAGGCTCGGTAGCGCAAAAAAATTCGAGTTTACTCGAAGAAGGCAGGCAAAGCGCTTTATTCGGTTCGCTTGCACGGGCCGGCGGGCATTTTTCCGAACTCTGCGGGCGCCATGAAACAGGAACCTTGATCTCTGCCAATGATGACCATGGCAAATGAATCAGGTTTTTACCGGCAGTCTTGAGAATTTCTAGCTCAAATGGCATCAGAGGCAGGTTGCCAGGCAAAAGAATCAGTTCAGCCGAATTGGCAAGAGCCTTTTGAAAGTTACATTCTTTGAGAATTCTGGCGTAGTCATAAAGATTTTTGGCATTAATGTAGCGACAGTATTCTACGAGAATTTTTTTCAGTTCAGCAGCCTTTTTTTCGCTGCCAAAAACATCAGGGGTCAGCGCATTTTTATCGATCTGTGCCAGGCGCAGACTTTGAATGCTATGCCAAAGAGCCTGAAGAAAGCCAGGCATATCGAGGGTTTCGCCAAAATAACCGTCGCGACTGACAAGATTTTGCAGAATCAGCACCCCTTCACCCGGTTTGAGAAGCCGCCCTTTTTTTTCGATAAGATGAAAACCAAAAGCGCGACTGATAAACGAACTGACCGATTCGAACTTCAGGTTGGCAAATCCGGGGCCATCGCCGACTATACGACGCTGAATAAATCTGGCCGCAGCTGTGTCTGGGCAAAGCAGCACTTTTTCTTTGGTAACGTTGTGTTTGACAATTTCCGCAATGATTTCAATCACTGTATCCCCCGTTTTAATTGTTGTTACAAAGATTCTCTAAGTAGTTTCAATACTATACTCAGGCTAAAATGCTGTCAAGAAAGTGCGAAAAGTAAAAAATTGCGAAAATTTTTTCGATTTCTCTGGAACTTAGACTGTAACGAACGATAGAATTCAAGGAGGAATCAATTTGACTACTATTCTACCCAAAGGTTATAAATTCCCGCCCAAGCGGCCAGATGAATCTTACAAAGACTACGCCATAAGAATCAAGGTTCATCCATCGTGTAAAGACAGGGTCTGCCTTCACTCCGACGACCTCGACATAAAAGATGTTACCGACGAAGTTCTCGACCGCGGCTTCATTATTGCCCCGATTTCACAGAATGAAGAAATGGCACTCGATGAAGATCACGAATGCCAGACAAAGCTTGATTCAGGAGATTCCCATGACGAAAAAACCGATGACTGAGAATCAGATTGAAATTTATGCCCGCGATCTGCGCATGATTCGCGGCGCAAAAGATGTTTTGAAAAATTACCGGATTGAACGCGACTCAGAAGACAAGGCCAAAGCAGAAGTTGTTTTCAAGATTTCTGGCGGGCAAAAGCCTTATCTGGTGAGCATTGACCCCGACTGGCAGAGAACTCCGCGCTGCACCTGCCCTGACGCCGAGAAGCGGGCCCGTGAGCTTAACGGCGGCTTCTGCAAGCACATCATTGCAGTTCTGTTGAAAGAAGATGATTTTCGTTGCCAGCTTCTGGACATAATTCTATAGAGAGGTAAAAACATGGCTAAAAATAAGAAATCTGAGGCGCAGCAGCTGTTCCCCGAAGGCTATACCTACACTGAACTTCGCCCTCTTGTGGCAACGACTTTAAAGGCAAAGATCTCGGTTCTGTTGCGCGGACATCCTGGTGTCGGCAAATCGGCGCTGGCCAGAGAACTTGCCGCCGAAATGGGTTTGCCCCTGATCGACATCAGGCTGGCCCAACGTGACCCAGCTGAGCTGTGCGGAGTTTATTTTCCTGATCACCAGGGCAACCAGCTAAAACTTCTGCCACCCGACTGGGTGAAACAGGCCTGTTCGACGCCCTGTTTCGTATTTCTCGATGAAATCAACTCTGCGGTAACCCGACTGCATCAGGCCGCGGCTTACCAAATCGTTCTCGAACACCGGGTCGGCCACTTCCAGTTTCATGAAGACACAGTCGTAATGGGCGCGGGAAACCTCGAAGAAGACAATGCCATCGTTTCTTCTCTGTCTTCAGCGCTTTGCAACCGCTTTGCCCATTTCATAATGCGCCCGGATGTGAAAACCTGGCTTGAATGGGGCTCCCGCAACGACATTGATGACGCGATTCTCGCTTACATAGCGAACTCGGGCATAGATGTTCTTTACGATAACAACGGCGACTTTGCTTTTCCAACACCGCGATCATGGGAAATGGCAAGCCGTGTCTATGCTATTTCCCGGCCTGAAGACCAGAAACGTGTCATGGGTGCCTGTATTGGCCCCGCAGCAGCAGATCACTTTTTCACTTTTCACAAAATATACGGTCAGGTTGATGTGCATGGCATTGTCGAAAAGGGCTTGAAAATTGATTTCACCAAAGGGCGAAAAGCTGAACCATCTTTTATTTATGCCGCTATTTTTGCAGTTTCAGCCTATGTATCAGGCCTTGAAAAGCTGACAGAAAAACAAAGAGAAAATGTTGTAAGTTTCATGCATTCGCCAGGGCTAGACCCCGAATTCTTGATTCTTTTTCTGCGCCAGCTCAAATACAAAAGCCAGGTTTTCGTTCAATTCAAATCAGATCGCAGATTCCAGGCCCTGGCCGCAAGTCTGGTCGACATTCAAACAGAAATGTACAAATAGAGACACAGGGGGTCATCAATGCCAGCCTCAAATAATTATGAGCAGCTTTGCCAGGCCGAACGCAAGCGCCTGGCTTCTTTGCGTTTTCAGTTACTTGAAAGTCATCCATTCTGGGGCTACATGCTGCTGCAGATGAAACTGGTTTTTCAGCCGGATCTGCCGACCTTTGCAGCGACCAATTGTTTGAATACTATCTGGTTCAACCCAAACATGACGCAACAGCTCAGTTTCAAACAGCTTGGCTTCGTTCTGGTGCATGAAATATGCCACACGGTTTTTGCGTCAATGCAACGACGCGGCTATCGTGATCCGCATCTTTGGAACTGCGCCACCGATTTCGCCATAAACCGTATTATCATGCAAATTCCTCAGAATCCCACCTGGTCTCGCAAACCTTTGTATGAACTGCCTTTCATGAAAGCCGGCGGAAAAAGAAAGACGGTGCTTTACGATTCGCAATATGATGGTATGGCTGCTGAAATTATTTATGAAAAGCTCGCAGAAGATGAGTTGGAAAACCCGACAATGATTCTGCTTAAACTTAATTTGCCCAGCAACGATGAAGAAGCCGGCGATTCGTCAGAAGATGAAAATGATTTTGCCGGTCAGGGTTGGCGCGCTCTTGAAATTCCCAATGTTTCTGACCATCATGGTGGCATCGACGTTCATCTTCCCATCGATCTTTCGCCGGCACAGCAGGAGGAACTCATCGACCGCATTCGCGCCGCAACCGAGGCCTGGCGAAAATCAAGCAGTCGTGGCCATCTTCCTGAAAACGAAATCAGACATCTGCTGCCCGCAAAAAGCCGCGTGCCCTGGAATCGTCTTCTTCGGCAATATGCGAATCAGGCTCTGGCCAGGGAAGATTATTCACTGGCACGGCCAAACAAGCGTTATCTGCTTGATGATGTGGTTGTTCCCGGCCTGCATTCTGAGGCGGTTAATCTCGTGGTGATTTCGCTAGATTCGTCGGGAAGCATGGATGACGAAAGCCTTGGCAGGGCGATGGCCGAGATAAGCAAAATCAGTGACCTGGTTGCTGAAGTATTACTGATCGTTTCTGACTGCCAGATTCATCAGGTGGTCAATACTAATGAACTCCCAGCTTTTGTCAAAGAAATGAAAGTTAAGGGTGGCGGCGGCACCAGTCATTTACCGGTTTTCGAGTATATTGGCGAGAAGCGCCTTCAGCCCGATCTTTTTATTGGCATAACCGACCTTGATTCCTACTTTCCCGACAAGGCCCCGCCTTTTCCGGTCATCTGGTTAATACCCGAAGGTACAAAAGAAGAGGCCCCCTGGGGCCGGGTTATAGAGATTTGCTAATAAACTTTTGTCAATCTTACGAGCACGATTCACAAATCGTTAATTTGTTTCAATTAAACTTGAGTTGCGGACATGAAGTGAAAGACAGATTTTTATGGTGAGATGGCACAGCTGATAGGCATATGAACCAGAACATTATCGCTCCCAGGCTTTTTCTGCGGCGACAAAGGTCTTTTTCAGACTCGCGATCTGGCGGGTCAGGCGGTTCAACTCGCTGCGACCATCGAAGGTTTCTTCAAGGTCAAGGCGGGTTCGCAAGTCTATTAGATAAGCCAAAAGAGCTTTGCGCTGTTGAACGAAATCTTCGCCAAAACGCAAGATTTTTTCACGCTGTTGGGCGATTTTTATGCGAAATTTTGCAGCCGAATCTCTGATCTCAGCAGCGGCTTTTTCACTTTCTATTTCGCCCGCCAGGCGCTCAAGTCGTTCGCATTCTCCATTCTCAATTCGATCAAGACACTTACCACGCTTTTGCCGAGCGAGAAAAAGATCACGAAGCTGCATAAATTCAAACAAAATTTTGCTTATTGGCTTTAAATAAGAGTAAATTCTTTTCTGCAGCAACAGTTCAACCGTCTTTTGCATCTCAGGCTTTAACTCTTCAGCCTCGCGCCAGCTGAAAATGCCGGTAACACTACCAAAACGGCAGGCCAACCAGGTCCCAACCTGGCTTTTTCCAGGCAAGTATCTGAAAAAGAACCAGAAAACAAAAAGAAAAGACAGCAGCAAAGCCAGAAACCCTATGGTCTGCTGACTTTGCTGCTCTAACTGTGCCTTGAGCCGGTCATGCTTTTCCCGGGCGATTTTATTATTCGGATCAGCCTTGAGAGCCTGAGAATAAAGCCTCACTGCCCCATAGCTGTCCCCGGCGGCATAGCGGCGGTCGCCTTCGCTGACCAGCCGGCGCGATTCATTCGCGCAACCGGCAAGCACGAATGTCAGCAGTGCCAACAGAACAATCCCCGCGTAAAATTTAATTTTGCCTGTTTTAGCTGACATTCTGGTTGCCTCCTTTAATACAGTTAAACGAGTCGATTAGTTTCGATTAACGCATGGCTGAAGAAGCGCGAGCGACATACCGATTGCGTTGATATGACCTTCGAGCCATTCTTTTTTTACCCCGGTCTTGCCGCCTTCATGAAGTGCCTCGAAATCTTGCCTGAGAACCTGCTTAAGCACTTCTGCCCGCTGATTAAGATTATCTGCAGAAACAACGAAAGAAATTTTAGCTTTCAGCAGACGACAGCTGTAATCTGTTCCACGCAGCAGAGGTAAAGAAAGCCTGAGTCCCGCAGTTTTACCGGCAAAGAACGCTGCCATGCTTTCGTTTCTTGCAGCAACAGTTTGAACCATGCAGTGGTTAAGTTCCAGCCACAGAACTTTAACTAATTCTCCGAGGCCACCGGTTCCCCGGGTATCTAATCTGATCATACAAGCCTCCTTTTACCAGCTCATTCAAGCAGCAAGCTTAGTGTTGGATTTCACCATGGCCACACCTGAACCATTTTTCTCTATCTGCTCGCCATTTAGACCACGACTGGCCAGATATTCTGCCAAAGCCCTTTTTTCAAGTATTTCCTTCTCGGATTCGGCAAGTTCAAGATTCTGCTGCAACTTTGCCAACTGACCACCAAGAACATGTGAACGGCCCAGCGACTTCTGAAGATTCTTTTCAATGATATCCTCGGTGTGTTCGAAACCATTCTGTGTACAACCAATACTTCTGGTGATACTGCCAGCAATCTCAGCAAGTTCGTTTTGAGCATTCAAAATCTCAGTCTGGGAAAGCATGCTCTCAAGCCTGGCCAAACGTCCGTTTGCCTCAGCAACCGCCTGGTCTCGAGATTTTTCAAGAGCCTGATAAGCTTCTTCAGCGCAGCGACAGCGTGTTTGCAATTCGACCAGTTCTTTCTGCAGCTGACTGAGTTTCAACGCCAGTTTTGCGGCATTGTTGCGATCACCGGCCTCGAGCAGAACACTGATTCTTTGCTCTGTTTCTTTGATCAGCTCAGAAGCTTTCTGAGCTTTACCGGCGAGATTGTAGACAACCCCGGCCTGCTCTGAAAGGCCCTGGTTGAACCTGATCACCTGGTTCTTGAGATTATTCTTTTCGGCTTCGATCAGGGCGGCAGGGTTTCTGGATTCAAATACCCTGAGGACGGAACTCAACATGCCTGAAATCAGATTGATAATGCGCTTGATCATATTGAACCTCCAATTTTTTTGTTTACCTACATTTGGTAAGTTCCAGAAAAATTGGAAAAATTTGCGGATTTTTCTTCCATTTCACAATTTTGCTTTTTTTGTTATTTTTAGAAGTAGGAGTTCGCAACAAATGAAGAAACTTTCAATTTTGCTCATACTATTTGTTATCTCTGCCATCGCCGTTCAGGCACAGGTTACCCTTTTTGAAAACCGTCTTGAACCGGCGACTCCAGAACTGGCAAAAGAACTCAAGGAATTCAACAACCTTGGCCCTGAACTCGATTCTAAAATTGAAGAACTGAGAAAAGCAGCTTACAAGAGCGGTGCTTCAAACGAAGCGAAGCTTGATCTGGCAGCTTTTTTGATGCGCAAACTGAATTTGCGCCACGACCTCTCCTTCGAACAGAATGAAGATTTGATCTATGAGACGGCCGATCTGGTTCCCGGAAACCCAGTCGTCGAAACCTATTGGGGCGACATGCTCTATTACGCCGGAAATTACGAAAAGGCACTGACCCACTTCGAAAACGCTCTTTATCACAGCCCGGATGACATGCGTCTGGTTGGCAAATGCGGTTTGTCTGCTCAGCAACTCATGCAATATGAAAAAGCACTGGGCTATTTTGAAAAGGCGCTCAAATCATTTCCAGAATCGTTTTTTCTGCTGTTTTCAGCAGGGCGCTGCAATTACGAGTTGAAATATTACGAAGAAGCCATCGAATACTGGGAAAAGGCAGCCAAAATTGCCAAAAACGAAAAAGAACAGATGGCGGTCGAAAATGCCATTAAAGCAGCTAAAGAAATGCTGGCCTCGACCGATGGCACAACCCGCGACGAAAACCAGCGCTTCGTTATCCACTTCGCCGGCAGCTCACAAGACGATCTTGGCGATTTCGCCTTCGACACCCTCGATGAAATATTCTTTCAGGTGACCGACTCACTTCAGTTCAACCCCGATGTAAAAATCAACGTCGTGTTCTTTCTCACTGAAGAATACTACAAAATCAATAAAGACTGGTCGGCAGGCGCCGCACAAGGCATTCAGATCATGATTCCGCTCAAATCAGGCTATAAGAGCCAGGAATACGTTAAAGGCCTGCTTGCCCATGAATTCACCCACACGATCATTCACCTCAAAACCAACAATCGTTGCCCGCTGTGGTTGAATGAGGGGCTGGCCCAATATCAGGAATTTACCGCAGCAAATGGCTCTCCAGAAGAAATGCGCTACGATTTCCAATCGGCCTATCAAAACGAATTCGTCGAAAACCAGAACTTCATGAACCTCAGAGACGTGCCCAGCTATATGCAGGGAGGCTCCCGAAATCAGGTGACCAAGGCCTACATCGCCTCTTATCTTGCAGTTC
Organism: uncultured bacterium; assembly: GCA_964596185.1. Taxonomy (GTDB): domain Bacteria; phylum Muiribacteriota; class Ozemobacteria; order Ozemobacterales; family Ozemobacteraceae; genus DYKG01. Next base: position 21,085 of record CAZQUE010000066.1, read on the forward strand.
GCTGCCTGGCAGATTTTTATGGAGAATCTTCTTTCGACACCATTCTTTCTGCCCTTGGCCAGGGCAAGTCGGTCGACGAAGCAATGGTAGAAGCCACCGGCAAGGACATGAACGATTTTCAAAGCGAATTTGAAGAATGGCTGCGTAACCTGTAAATCTTTTGCTTTTCGGGTTTTCCTGATATAATTCGCGGCAATGAAACAAATCGGCGAGCGGCTCAACCTATTTTTCGGCAGCAACATGATCTTTTTCATGATGGCTTCAATGCTGCTGGGCTGGTTTTATAACGAATCTTTGAGTCATTATCGCGACGCGGTTCCATGGATGTTCGGCTTCATGACCTTCATGACCGCCATCAAAACCAGCTGGAAAGATCTTGGCAACATCTTTCGCAGTCCCCTGCCCCTGCTGTCGATCATTCTCTTTCAACACCTTCTGATGCCGGTCTTCGCAACATTTCTCGGCAAACTCGGGTTCAGTTCCCAACCGGCTCTGGTTACCGGTTTTATCCTCGCGGCGGCGCTTCCAGTTGGTATAACGGCAGTGATCTGGTCGGGAATGTCGAATGGCGACGTGGCCCTTTCGCTCACTGCAGCGACTCTCGACACCCTTTTCAGCCCACTTACCGTTTCACTGGTCCTGTTCATCTTCGTTGGACAAAGCGTCGAAATCAACTATCCTTCAATAATGGGTGGTTTGCTGAAAATGATCGTCATTCCATCATTACTTGGCCTGACCATTCATGACCTGACGCATGGAAGATTTCACCAAAGGCTTGTGCCCTATCTTGGCCCGGTTTCTTCGATGTGTCTCTGCGGCGTAATCGTCATCAACGTGGCAACCGCCAAAGTAACCGCCAGCTCAATGGTAAGTGCTGCGCCAATCCTGCTGGGGATGGTTTTCATCCTCGTCAGCGGTGGCTTCGCCTTAGGCTGGCTGATTGCCCGGACTCTGAAATTTTCTCAGGAAACGACCATTACCTGCATCTACAGCATCGGAATCCGCAATACCAGTTGCGGCCTGGTCATTGCCCTTGGGCATCTGCCAATCGAAGCAAGCATTCCGCTGTTGATCGCGATGTTTTTTCAACAACCGGTTGCCGCTCTTACCCAGAGGCTATTACTTAGAAAAACCGCTCTAAAAGCCAGCTCTTCCTGGTAGAAGAATTCCTTAAATAAATATTTTGCCTTTTTTTAAAAATAAATTGAGTACTTTGGTTCAACGTGATATTTTGCCCCTATGAACATGGCGTTCATATAACAAAAGATCAGTTTAGAAAGGAATTTGAGTATGAAGAGCATCGCTGAATTCATGGACATGGTGAAAGCCAAAAACCCGAACGAACCTGAATTTCATCAGGCTGTGCATGAAGTGGTAGAAACCATTTGGGACACCTACATCCAGAACCCGAGAATGGTCAAGAACAAAATTCTTGAAAGAATCGTCGAGCCCGAAAGAGTTATCATGTTTCGCGTTCCCTGGGTTGACGACAAGGGCGAAGTGCAGGTCAACAAAGGTTATCGTGTACAATTTAACAGCGCGATCGGCCCCTATAAAGGCGGTCTCAGATTCCACCCCAGCGTAAATCTTTCTATCCTGAAGTTCCTGGGTTTCGAACAGATCTTTAAAAACTCCCTTACCACTCTGCCAATGGGCGGCGGTAAAGGCGGTTCCGACTTCAATCCCAAAGGCCGCTCTGACAACGAAATCATGAGATTCTGCCAATCCTTCATGACTGAACTTTGCCGCCATATTGGCCCGAATACCGACGTTCCCGCCGGCGATATCGGCGTGGGTGGCCGCGAAATCGGTTACATGTATGGCCAGTATAAAAGACTGCGCAACGAATTCACCGGCGTTCTCACCGGAAAAGGCGCAACCTGGGGCGGAAGCCTTATCAGACCCGAAGCCACTGGTTTCGGCGGCGTCTACTTCGGCATCGATGTGCTCAAGCGTGTTGGCGAAGAATTCAAAGGCAGCACCGTTGCCTGCTCAGGCTTTGGAAACGTTACCTGGGGCGCAATCAAGAAACTCATCGAACTGGGCGCAAAAGTCATCACTATTAGCGGCCCCGACGGCTATGTTCTCGATGAAGAAGGCTTCAACGAAGAAAAATGCGAATATCTCCTCGATATGCGCGCTTCCTGCAACGATCAGGCCGAAGATTACGTCAAGAAATATCCCCAGGCAAAATTCTTCAAGGGTGAAAAACCCTGGGGCGTCAAATGTGACTATGCTCTTCTTTGCGCAACTCAGAACGAATGCAACGAAGAAGATGTTAAGAAACTTCTTGCCAATGGCTGTCGCATGCTCCTTGAACTGTCCAACATGGGCTGCACTGCTGAAGCTGCCAAGCTCGCCACCGAGAAAATGATGTTTGCCCCGGGCAAAGCAGTAAACGCCGGCGGTGTTGCAGTTTCCGGTCTCGAAATGACCCAGAACAGTGAACGCCTCAACTGGAGCTCTGAAGAAGTTGATAACAAACTTAAGCAGATCATGCATTCTATCCACGAAGCATGTGTAAAATATGGTGTTGAAGGCGATCGCGTCAATTACATCAAAGGCGCAAACGTTGCCGGCTTCATGAAAGTTGCCAACGCCATGCTCGATCAGGGTGTCGTCTGATTTATCACTCGCAGTGAAAAGCAGGGGCAAAGCTTTGTCCCTGCTTTTTTTAATTTTTTTAAGGCGATCACTTGCGGTTTTTTGATCGTTTGTTATAATTGAAAACAAGGGTGATGGGTACACCCTTAAAAAATGCGATTCTACTGCACTTTCGGGTAGGTTTGTGCTGTTGAATCGGGATTATCGGGTTCTGTGTTAACTCGGGTAAATCAAATTTTGAGGAGTTAGACGTATGAGGAACAGCACTCTTAAGATGATGTGCAAACTGCTGTGCGTAGTCCTGCTTGCCAGCATGGTTCTCGAAGCGCCTCTGATGGCCGCCTACAGCGGTATCAAGGTCAATGTTGGCGGCGAAAGCATCAATGTAACGCCCGGCCAGTGGGTAACCGTCAAAAACGGTCCGACCACTACCAGCTATAACGTGCGCTATGTAGATGGCAAACCAATGGCTCTCGATATGGCTCAGTACACCAAATTGATTTTCGGTGAAACTGCAGCTACTACCGCAGCCACCACCAGTGCCACCACCGGAACAAACAATGTTCAGGCTTCTGTAAATGCAGCCGATTCTTCAACTGCAGCAGCTCAGAGCGGAACAAAAACCAGCGGCAGCTGGATCAAAAACGAAATCGGTGAATATGGCGCGAAAATCAAAGACAGCTTTTCTTCTGGAAAAGACAGCGGCCAGGCTTTCGGCAACAAAACCGTTGACGGTGTTAAAACCGGCGCCGGCAAAGTTGGTTCAGCCGTAAAATCTACTGGCAGCAAAATCGGTAACTTCCTGAAGGGCGCCAAAGACAGAATCGCTAACCTTTTCAAAGGTAAAGGCTCTTCTGCAGCTAAAGGCTCAAGCAGCGACAGTTCACAGTCTTCACAGAGCAGCCAGAGTTCAGAAAGCTCACAGGCCAGCCAGGGTTCTTCCGACAGCTCTCAGAGTGGTCAGAGCAGCCAGAGCTCAGAAAGCTCACAGGCCAGCCAGGGTTCTTCCGACAGCACTCAGAGCGGTCAGAGCAGCCAGAGCTCAGAAAGCTCACAGGCCAGCCAGGGTTCTTCCGACAGCACTCAGAGCGGTCAGACCAGCCAGGGTTCAGTTCAGGCTTCTACCGACGCAACTCAGGGTTCTCAGGATGCCGGCCAGGTAGCCAAAGCTGACAAACAGGGCTTCTTCTCCAAGCTCAAAGACAAAACCGTAACCAAATTC
>CAZQUE010000067.1:0-24183 GCA_964596185.1 uncultured bacterium
AACCAGACCAAGTGCGCCATGGAACAACAAAAATAGAAGTTGTCACTATTGCCGATGAAGAGGCTTGTGAGGCATATCTTGCCCCAACAACAGAAGCCATTTACCCGGCTGAGATTCTCCACCCCGGCGGAATTCTTGAAGAAATCATTGATTTCATTGAAGAAAGCTCTCCTGCCAGCATTAGGCTTTTTGCTTTGGGTACAGCCATAGCTGGATTAGGCAGTTTGGCGGGAATGAAAGTTCAAACTGAAACGGGGTTGAAAACAAATATGTACGTTGCCTCTATCGGCTATTCAGGAACTGGTAAAGACGCTGGTAGCAAGGCAATTCCAAGGCTTCTTCAACATACAGATGCAAAAAGAATGATCGGCCCAACCGAGATTGCTTCTGCCCCAGGTTTTCTTAAACATCTCGCCATTCCCGGTAATCAATGTGCCATGTTCAGCTTTGATGAGTGCGGGCTGCTGTTGAAAAATCTCCAGCAGCCCACTTCGCCAAATGCCGACCTGCCGAGAATGCTTACCAAAATGTTCAGTTCAGCGGGCATGTCTGAAGCAAAGGCGTATGCAGACTCAAAAAACTCATTCTATTTATCATGGCACCACGTTTCGGTTTACGGTTGTTCTACCCCTCAGGCATTCTGGTCTGCTCTCCAGGAATCCGATACCGTAAATGGTTTTATAGCTCGTTGGCTTATATTTGATTCCAGGGCTGAAGCGCCTATTCCGAAGAAAAGAATTAATAATAAGATTCCTAAAAAGCTCGTTAAAAAGCTTCTCGAAGTCTGGAATATCGTTCCGCTTCAGAACTCCAGCGTAAGAGATCTTGGCAATCTGGCAAATGTTGACGAAAAACAAGTTGCTCCTCAACCCCATACCATAGAAAAAACACCTGAAGCAGCCGCTATTTTTGATGTGTTCAGCCTTAAATACCATAATCTCAAAAACAGTTGCAGGGAAAACTCTGCAATGTCGTCGATCTATGCCAGAGTTGCCGAACATGCGCATAAGTTGGCGCTGATTCACGCCGTTTCCCTTCATGGTAAGAATATCATTAAGAAAAAAGTTGATATCGACAGTGTTGAGTGGGCAATGAAGGTTGCCGAAGCATGTGCAAAGGCAATGATAGAAGGAATTCGCGACAGTATCAGCCATAATGAATGGCATGCTTTGGAGCAAAAAGTCATTAGACTTATCAAAACCAAAGCAGTGCAGAATAAACCAGGCGTAACCTATCGTGAAATTTGTAGTTACATTCACCAGAATAAGAAGCAAATTGTAGAACTTCTTGACAGTATGATGCATGCCGGAGTCATTTTTCAGCAAAAATACAAGCCGAAAAGAGGGCCAGAAACAACAATTTTTTGCCTGAGATCAGATCATCAAAATTGCCAAACTGAAGATTTAGAGGAGGTTTGAAATAGTTTCAAAACCCGTATCAAAGTTTTGCCCCATAAAAAACTACAAGATTGAGTAATATAATTAAATAATTGTTGAAAAATATGCTCATTTCATTGATCAGAAGCTGAAAGAAACCCGTAGAAAAAAATAGCTGCGGGTTTCTGCAGGTTTCCTTTCTTTTTCTTGTCTACGCTTGATTGAGAAGGTATTATTATTTCAAAATAGAAACACATAGAAACAAATATATGAAAACAACTGTAAACATCGGGGTAAATGCACAATGGCCATAAAAAAATCAGAATTATATTCATCGCTGTGGGAAGGTTGCGACCAGCTACGCGGTGGTATGGATGCCAGCCAGTATAAAGACTACGTGCTGTTCATGCTTTTTATAAAATATGTTTCCGATAAATATGCCGACTATGATGGCTTTGAAGCCCCGGTTACCATCCCTTCAGGCTCAAGTTTCAAAGATATGGTCAAGCTCAAGGGCAAAAGCGACATCGGCGAGAAGATCAATACCCAGATAATTACTCCGTTGATCAATAGTAACTCCAGATTGGCCAGAAGTGATTTTCCTGATTTTAATGATCCGAACAAACTTGGGGAAGGTAAAGCCATGGTTGACAGGCTTACCAACCTTATCAGCATTTTTCAGAAGCCTGCCCTCGATTTTTCAAAGAACCGGGCCGATCACGACGACATTCTTGGCGATGCTTACGAATATCTTATGCGTCATTTTGCCCAGGAAAGCGGCAAAAGCAAAGGGCAATTTTACACACCATCAGAAGTGAGTCGGGTAATCGCAAAGGTTGTCGGCATTTCACCTCAGAATGCTGTAGCCTCGACTACGGCGTATGACCCGACCTGTGGCTCCGGGTCGCTTCTTCTCAAAGTAGCAGCTGAAGCACGCAAACCAATTACTCTTGAAGGACAGGAAAAGGACGTTACAACCGCCGGTCTTGCCCGTATGAATATGATTCTTCATGATTTTCCGACAGCCAATATTCTCAATGGCAATACCCTGTCCAACCCAAAATTCAAAGATGGCGAAAGACTCAGAACTTATGATTATGTCGTTGCCAATCCACCCTTTTCCGATAAATCATGGAGCACCGGGCTTACTCCGGCTATTGATCCTTATCAGAGATTCGCATGGGGCGAACCACCGGCGAAGCAGGGCGATTACGCCTACCTGCTTCACATTATCCGTTCAATGAAAAGCACCGGAAAAGGTGCCTGCATTCTTCCTCATGGAGTTCTGTTCAGAGGTAACGCCGAAGCCGCTATCAGAAAAAATCTAATCACCTCCGGGTTTCTCAAGGGAATCATCGGTTTGCCTGCCAACCTTTTTTATGGCACCGGTATTCCAGCCTGCATTCTTGTGCTCGACAAAGAAAATACCAGAAACAGAGCCGGAATATTCATGATCGATGCATCTAAAGGATTCATTAAAGACGGTAATAAAAACCGGCTACGCGAGCAGGATATTCACAAAATCGTAGATACATTCATCAAACAGACTGAAACGCCCGGCTTTTCGCGTCTGGTGCCATTCGAAGAGATTTCAGATGCCAGAAACGATTATAACCTGAACATTCCGCGTTATATAGACAGCACTGAGGCTGAAGATATTCAGGATATCGACGGACATCTGCGCGGCGGAATTCCTGAAAATGATCTTGAAGCCATGCATGAATACTGGAAAGTTATGCCGAGTCTCAGGGCAGCCCTGTTCAAATCTGCCGGAAGACCGAACTATTCGCGCCTGAAACTGGAAATTTCTGAAGTGAAAAAAGCAATTCTGGAACATTCAGAATTTAAAGGCTTTAAAGACTCAATTATTGCCGTTTTCGAGAAATGGCAAAAAGAGGTCAGGCCAGTAATGAATGGTTTTGATAAAGATAGCCAGCCCAAGGAGTTTATCGAAAACATTTCGGAAAAGATTCTCGGTGATTTCAAGCCTGTGCCGCTTGTTGATGCATACGATGTCTATCAGCACCTGATGGATTACTGGGCTGAAACCATGCAGGACGATGCTTATCTGATCGCCGCTGACGGCTGGGTTGCCAAAACTTATCGCATTACCGAAACCGACAAGCAGGGTAACGAAAAAGACAAAGGCTGGACCTGTGACCTCATACCGAAACAATATATTGTTAATCGCTATTTTCAGGCCGAGCAGTCCGCAATAGACGATCTTCAGGCTGAGCTCGATTCAATTACCTCTGAACTTACCGAACTGGCCGAAGAAAACGGCGGCGAAGAAGGCCCGTTAAAAGATGTTTCAAATAAATCTGATGCGCAGCAGGCTTATACTGATGCAATTCTGGCCCTATGGGCAGAAGAAAATAAGGCTGATTACGATAAATTCATCAGCCTGAATAACGAAGCAGATGAAGCTGTCACACAGTTGAAAACACTTACAGATCATCATTACATATCTGTATTGAAGAATGCGAAGGGCAAACTGGCACTGAAATCAGTGAAAGATCAGCTCAACAAAGCTTCTGTACCAGCTGAAACAGAAGTCTTGAACAATTACATTGCAGCGGATGCAACGCAGAAAGAAAAAGCAAAAGAAGCCAAAACCCTGTTTGAAAAGATCGAAAAGAAATTTCTCGAACAGCTGAAAAAAAAGCCTGTTGCCGAATCTCTGACAGATCTGGCGGTTACAATAAAATACCTTGGCCTGCTTGAAAAGCAGAGCGGCATTAAGAGCAGCCTTAAAGATGCTGAAAAAGAACTCGACCAGAAAGCCCATGACAAATATCCCGAGCTCAGCGTGGTTGAAATCAAATCTATCGTGATTGACGATAAGTGGTTAACCAAAGTTGAATCAGATATCAAAGCCGAATTGGAAAGAGTATCCCAGACCATTACCAGCCGAATTCGCCTGCTGGCAGAGCGATATGCCACCCCATTGTCTGAACTTGAAAACGAAGTTGAACTGCTTTCAGGAAAAGTGAAAGAGCACCTTCAAAAAATGGGGGCGGTGTGGAACTGAAGCCAGGATACAAATTTACTGAAGCTGGAGTAATTCCGTCTAACTGGGATACTCCAAGCCTTGAAGAATTGACGACCTCTATTGGAGATGGTCTGCATGGAACTCCCATTTATTCACAAACTGGGGAATTCTATTTTATCAATGGAAACAACTTGGAAAATGGAAAATGTGTTATAACCCCGGACACTAAGGCTGTTAATCAAACAGAGTTTCACAAGCATTCTAAGCAACTAAACGATAATTCCATTTTAATGTCAATCAATGGAACTATCGGAAATTTGGCGTTGCATGATGGCAGAAAAATCTTACTTGGCAAAAGTGCTGCATATTTGAATGTGAAAAGCACCATTGAAAGAAAGTTCATTTATTATGCCCTTCAAACTAACAATGTAAAAAAACAGTTTTTAGATGGAATGACTGGTTCTACGATTGGCAATCTTGGCTTAGGAACAATCCGCAAAACAATTCTTGCAATACCTAAATGCAGAGAAGAACAAAAAGCCATAGCTGAAGCCTTGAGTGACGTTGATGCCCTTATCGACAGCATTGACCGCCTCATCACCAAAAAACGCGACCTGAAACAGGCCACCATGCAGCAGCTCCTCACCGGCAAAACCCGCCTGCCGGGATTTGAAGGCACATGGATTATGAAACGCCTTGGGGATATTATTGAAAAGATTATTGGCGGAGGAACACCCAGTCGTAGCAACCACGCTTACTGGGGCGGAAACATACCTTGGGCAACTGTAAAAGATTTATCTTCGTTCAATCCAGATTGGACCCAAGAGTCCATAACATCAGCTGGTTTGAAAAACAGCGCATCGCACTTAATCCCCCAAAAAACGCTAATTGTATCCACACGCATGGCGCTCGGAAAAGCTGTAATCTACGAGGTTGATGTTGCAATAAATCAAGACCTTAAGGCACTTTTTCTCAAACCTGAAAACGATTTGCTTTTCACTTATTATTGGTTTGAGGCAAACGCAAAAATGATTGATGAACTCGGCAGTGGCAGTACAGTAAAAGGTATTTCAATTGCTCAACTGAGAGCCATTCGCTTTCCGGGCGCACTTTTGCCCGAGCAACAAGCTATCGCCACAGTTCTTTCGAATATTGACCTAGAGCTAAACTGTCTTGAAAAAAGATTAGAAAAGACGAAGTTTATTAAGCAAGGCATGATGCAGGAACTTTTGACCGGGAGAACAAGATTGATATGAATTTTGCGACAGTTAACACCCCGGAATTGCTGTTAGAGCTGCGGCAGCTGATCGACTCTTCGCGGCGGCGGGCGGCGGCGGCGGTCAATACAGAACTTACCCTGCTTTACTGGCAGGTGGGGCAAAGAATCAATCGTGAAATTCTCGGTGAGCAGCGGGCTGAATATGGCGAAAAAATAATTTCTGAGCTTTCACGACAGCTTACCGCCGAGTATGGTCGCGGCTGGAGTCTCAGGCATTTGCGCCTTTGCATAAGCTTTGCCCGCACTTTTCCCGATCGCGAAATTGTGCACACACTGTGTGCCGAATTCAGCTGGTCTCATCTGCGCATGCTTGCTGCCATTGAAGACCAGATCAAACGCGATTTTTACATTGAGCTCTGCCGACTCGAAGGCTGGAGCGTTCGCCAGTTACATGAAAGAATACAGTCGATGCTCTTTGAACGGTCGGCTATTTCAAAAAAGCCCGAAGAAACAATCCGCCATGATCTTCAGGCTCTGCGCGAACAAAACCGCCCCTCGCCGGAACTGCTGTTAAAAGACCCTTATCTGCTTGATTTTCTCGGCCTGAACGACCACTATCTTGAACGTGACCTTGAAGATGCAATTCTGCGCGAACTTGAACAGTTTCTTCTCGAACTTGGGGCTGGCTTTACTTTTGTTGCGCGGCAGAAAAGAATTCAGATCGACAACGATGATTACTACATAGATCTTCTCTTTTACAATCGAAAATTGAAACGGTTGGTAGTCATAGACCTGAAAATAGGCGAATTCAAGGCTGAATTTAAAGGGCAGATGGAACTTTATCTACGCTGGCTGGCGAAATATGAGCAGGAAGCAGATGAAGAGCCACCGCTGGGGATTATTCTGTGTTCAGGAAAAAAGGAAGAGCAGATAGAGCTTCTGGAACTTGACCGCAGCGGTATTCATGTTGCCGAATATCTAACGGTATTGCCGCCCAAAGAAACTTTGCGGGCGAAATTGCATCAATCAATACAAAATGCTCGCCAACGTCTGCTTGACGACCACAATGAGAGTCAAAGCGAAAACAAATAATCATTTAATCTTTTAAGATTCTTTTGGAGAGAATATATGACTGCGACGCCGAGAACGGAAAGAAATACCCAAAACAGGATAATTTCATTATTTACCGAAAGCGCCAATGAAAACTGCCTCGGTTATCAGTATCTGGGCAACTGGCACGATCGCCTGAATAACAGATGCGTAGAGACTGAACTGCTTCGAGCAAATTTAAAAAAACGCGGCTACTCAGATGCGCATATTGCCGCGGCTCTTCAGAAACTCGAAATAGCTGCAGACTCGACAGGTGTTTCCCTGTATCAGGCTAACCTGCGAACTTATGAATTGCTGCGTTATCCGGTTAAAGTTCAGGTAGCGGCAGGTAAACCCAATGAAGATGTTCACCTGATAGACTGGGAACACCCCGAAAGAAACGACTTTGCTCTGGCTGAAGAGGTAACGCTAAAAGGCGGATTTGAACGCAGACCCGATATTGTTCTATATATCAACGGTATCGCCATAGTGGTGCTGGAACTTAAACGCAGTTCGGTAGAGGTTGCAGAAGGCGTTCGACAGCTCATAACCAACCAGGAAGAAATTTTCAATAAGGGTTTCTTTTCAACCGTCCAATTGGTTCTCGCAGGTAACGACACTCAAGGTCTGCGTTACGGCACTGCCGGCACACCTGAAACCTTTTTTGTCGAATGGAAAGAAGACGGGCAAGGCGAAAATCTCGGCCAAACAGGAGCTTTGCTTGACCAACCCCTGGCCAAAATGTGCGATAAAGCCAGACTTCTGGATTTCATTCGTTATTTTATTATATTCGACGCTGGTCAGAAAAAAGTGCCCAGACCTCATCAGTTTTTCGGCATAAAAGCGGCCCAGGAAAGAATAAAACAACAGGAAGGCGGGGTTATCTGGCATACCCAGGGTTCAGGAAAGAGTATTCTCATGGTTCTTCTCACCAAATGGCTGATGGAATACGACCATGACGCAAGAATTCTTGTCATTACCGATCGTGACGAACTCGATAAACAGATTGAGGGGGTAATGAGAAACGCCGGAGTTATCGGAGAAATGGACCCATCACCGCGCATTACTTCAAGAGCCCAGTTTGTATCAATGCTTGGAGCGACCACACCCAGACTTTTATGCGCTTTGATACATAAGTTTGAACTCGATCTCAAAAGTGACCCACCACCGGTTTATGGGAACTTCTACATTTTTGTCGACGAGTGCCATAGAACTCAGGGCGGCGATATGAATAAGCAGATGAAGCGCTGGCTGAGTAATGCAATTTTTATTGGCTTTACCGGCACACCTCTGCTGAGGAAAGATAAGAAAACGACCCGCGATGTCTTTGGTACTTACATTCACACCTATAAATTCCACCAGGCTGTTGCTGATAAAGTCGTTCTCGATCTGAAATATGAAGCGCGATCCGTGCCTCAGCGCCTTACATCACAGCAAGCGATTGATGCGTGGTTTCAGAATAAAACAAAGAATCTGAATAATTTTCAAAAAGCTGTTTTGCGAAAGCGCTGGGCAACGATGGAAGAACTCATGAGCGCTGGTGAGAGAAAGCAAAGAATCATCGCTAATATAATCGAAGATTTCGCCCTTAAACCGCGATTAAGCAATGATCGAGGAACAGCTATTCTCGTTGCGGCATCAATCTACGATGCCTGCCATTATTTCAAACTTTTTCAGAACACCAATTTCGGACAGTACTGCCGAATAATAACCTCTTTTGAGCCGAACCCGACCCTGATTTCGAAAGAACCTCCCGGCAGTGATGAACGTTACAAATTTGATACTTATGATGCTTTGCTGAAAAACGTTACAGCTAAGGCCGGTAAAAGCAAGGTTGAAACCTATGAAGAAGAAGCAAAGCGACAATTCAAGGATGAGCCGGTTAACTGCAAACTTCTGATCGTTGTAAGTAAGCTGCTGACCGGTTTTGATGCTCCATCATGTACTTATGTTTATCTCGACAATGAGTTGCGTGACCATACCCTTTTCCAGGCAATTTGCCGCACAAACCGCCTTGACGGTGATGACAAGGATTTCGGCTATATCGTTGATTACAAGGAGCTGTTCGGCAATGTCCAGCAGGCCATAGCCGTTTATAATTCAGATGAACTGGATACAGAACCTGGCGAGATCGCTGACGACAACAATGTGAAACTCAAAAACTGGCTGACTGAAGGCAAGAAACGGCTCGACAACGCCAGAGAAGCGATTAAATACCTTTGTGAACCCATTCCTCAGCCCAAAGAGATCGAGCAATATCTGCATTATTTCTGTGGTGATCCGCAGAATCCCGATGCTCTTGGCGAAACAGAAACCTTGCGTATTTCTTTCTACAAGGCAGTTGCAGTATTCGTAAGAGCATTTTCTGCAATTTCCCGGGACTTGCCAGAAGCAGGTTACACTGACGCTGAAATAATTGCTATTAACGATGAAATAAAGTTCTACTGTGATACTCGTGATGCCGTCAAAAAATATTCTGGTGAAGAACTCGATATCAAGCCTTATGAAGCGGATATGCGTCACCTGATCAATTCATATATTCAGGCTGATCAAACAGATCAACTTGGCCATCTTGAAAATTACTCTCTGGTAGAAATGATTATCGAAACGGGAATTCATGATGCAATTGCCAGAAAGCTTAATCAGAAGGGCAAGCTTTCGAAAAACGCAATAGCTGAGGGAATCATAAACAATATTCGCAAGAAGGTTATCAGAGACCGCCTTACGGACCCGAAGTTCTATGAAGAAATCTCAAAACTTCTTGATGACCTTATCAAGCAAAAGGTTACTGACACGAAATCTTATGAAGAGTTTCTTAAAAAGGCAGAAGAGATCGTGCAGAAAATGAATAAGAAGAATCAGGCAGCGGGTATGCCATCTTCCCTTAAGGGGAATTCTCAGGCAATAGCCCTTTACAATAATCTCTGCAGTATTCCTTCAACCACTTACAGCTGCCCATCAGATGAAAACGACAGAGCAAACCTTGCCCTCAAGATCGATTATGCAATGAAAGAAAGCGCCCCGGCTGGCTGGAAAGGCGATGACACAAGGGAAAAGCAGGTTCTCAATGCAATTTATCCGCTGTTGGACAAGGATAAAGATGCTACCATGGCAATATTCGATATTCTGAAGAATCAACCGGGTGAATAATGACTGATAATATCCAGATTGGTGAAATTGAAATTGCGGTGACCAGGAAGAACATCAAGAATGTTCATCTTTCCGTTCATCCACCAGATGGTCGAGTAACCCTTACTGCTCCTGAAAACACAAGGCTTGAGGTGGCAAGGGCATATGCAATTTCAAAGCTCGCCTGGATAAGAAATCAGCAGGAAATGCTGAGAAACCAGGCCCGAGAAACACAGCGTTCATTCGTCGAACGTGAAAGTCATTACCTTTGGGGCAGACATCACCTGCTGACTGTTATCGAATCTGATGGCAAGCCTTATGTGACTCTGGACCACAAAAGAATTACGCTGCATGTAAGGCCAGGCAGCGATGAAGTTAAAAAAGCAGCTGTAATGCACGAGTGGCACAAAAGCCTGTTGCATGAGTATGTACAGCAAATGATTAAAAAATGGGAGCCAAGGCTTAAAGTTAAAGTCTCAGCCTATTTTCTTCAGCGTATGAAAACAAAGTGGGGCAGTTGCAATCATGAGTCTGGCAATATCCGCCTGAACACAGAGCTGGTAAAAAAGCCCAAAGACCTTATTGAGTATGTGATCGTCCACGAAATGATTCACCTGATTCATCCAACTCATAGCGAGCAGTTTCTTACGTTGCTGTCCGATCACTACCCTACCTGGCGCGAGGCAAGAGCAGAACTCAACGAACTACCCCTTGCCGCTGAAACCTGGAAAGAGTAAATAATTTACGTGAAAACCGCTATCTGCAAACTTTGCGATCAACCAAAAAAGCTGCATAAATCTCACATCGTGCCCGAGTTTTGTTATGAAACCCTTTACAACGATAAACATAAGTTTATTCAGTTGAGCACAAATCCTGACGATAGAACAATATCGAGGCCCAAGGGGCTTTATGACCATCTTTTGTGTGGGGATTGTGAAGCCAGAGTAAAGGTTTTTGAAGACTATTTTAAAGAATTCATCAATGATGAATCCCTGCCAACTGAAACGAAAGATGGTCTTATCGAAATCCAAGGCGTAGATTCTGACAAGTTAAAGCTTTTTATCATTTCTGTTATCTGGCGATACCACGTCTCAAAATTCAGTGCAGACTTCGATTTAGGCCCATATGCAAAGACTATGAAAGAAATGATCTGGAATTCAGACCCCGGCCCGTGGCATAGGTTTGGTTTTTTATGGGTTCAAGGGGTGTATTTGCCTGATTCTTTTTCAAAATCTATACTCATGCCGGTAAACAAAAAAGTGGAATCCCATCGAGTTGTTTTCATGGTCTTGCTGGGGGTATTCTGGATTATCTACACCTCGAAACATGCAAGAGAGCATTGGATGGCAGAGCATTTCTGCAAAGATGGGGCTTTAAAAGTTGTTCTGGACGATAAATCTTCGAGAGAATGGTTTTCAAAACTCGCGCATGATCTTAAAAGACAAAAAAAATTGAATTTTAAATTCAAAATTTAGCTTGAACAGGCCTTAAGAAGAGCAGGATTACTAGTTAAAACCTCTATTCCACCATTCAAAAAATCTCTATCATTCGTTAGTAACTTTAGACTTTGCTTTTTGCACAGATCGACCAACAAAGCATCGTTGAAATCGATAGTGCCAGTTGAAAAATCACTTAAGGCTTGCTCAAGACATGGGCGGTCTGCATCAACTTGGCATACATCACTCATATTCAAAATCTTTAAAGCATACGCTTTGGCATGTTGGGCAATCACGGGAAAATCCAGAGATTCCCGAAACCCTTTAAACTTCGGAAAAGAATTTTTATAATTTCCTTCCCATTCAATTCTGCAGTATCGATTTAGGTATTCACTTAAGACGATCGGGACTAAAACCGGTTGAGCATTGGCTTTTATTAAGTTTGTCACTGCCCTTGAATATTGAGTCGCATAATCCTGGGGGGGATTACCTGGAGGAGGGAAAAGATAGAGCCAAATGTTGGCATCGAACAGAATTTTTTCGCCGCTGGAAAAGCTGTAGCCTGACAGGTTGTGGGCTTTATTCTTCATCTCTCTTGTTCTCGTCGTCATTATCCCATGCTGCATCGTAGCCAGCGCGATTGGCGTAATATTTTTTTGCGTTATCAACGACCTTTTTCAGTATTTCGATATCTTCAGCGGCCAATCCTGTAACTTCCAGACTGGTCTTAACTTTTTCTTCTGAAAATGAGCCATAAAGCTGACCTATTGCAGCATTCAGAAAAAGAGAAATGAGCATTGTCACTTTATCAAAAGAAACGACAACTTTTTGATCGTTTTCGAAAAGTTGTTTGATTTTTTCAAACACCTTCTGGCCATCTTCAGCGGAAATGCATAAAGAGCCGCCCACTATATCAGCAACTCGGATGGTTACTTTATTCATTTTTCACTCCTCATGCTAGAAAATATCTGCCACCGTAAGTTCAGATATCAGGCTGTAAGAATTGCCATCATTTGTGTTGATCTCAATATTAACACAAGTGCCAGGAAAGTCATATGCCATTTTATTGAAGACTTCTTTACCAGCGCTAAACTCATAGAACCCCTGTCGGGAAACAATGTGGAGCTTGCCACAATTAATTTTTATAAAATCCTTTACAAATTTCAACCCCAAACCACCGGGCTGGCCACTGGTTTTGGTAGAGTTTCCTTCTGTCATCGCCCATTTTAAAGCCTGTATAGAACTAATGCTGTTGTCCTTGAAATGTCTCCTGACATTACCTCTTACACCAATTCCCGCGTCGGAAATAGAAAAGTCCAGTTTATTTTTATTGGGGTAAAACTGGCCGCAGGCAAAAATGCCCCAATCCGATTTTGAATGGATCGCAGCATTTTGAAATATTTCTAACAGACTCTGGTTAAACTTTCTCTTCAAGGCCCTTGTCATTTCGGGGATGCCTCGATCCTTCATATATAAATTTAAATATTCTGAGAATTGCTCGCCTGCATGAACCTTAAATTTTTTAAATGGCAAAGTCGTCTGATTGGTATCATTCAGTGGGCTTCTGTTAAAAAAGGAAAGAAACCTGTTTTTTCTCAAAATTCTCTCTGTTTGGCTGCTAAAATTAACCAGCTCCACATCATTTAGCCTATCATACAGCCCAACGATAATTGTTTGCAATGGTGCAACCATATTGGCTTCAAAAAAGCTGCAATTAGAGAAATCGAAAATAACTTTTTCTGCAAAAAGTGCTTTCGTTTTACTCGCAATTTTGGCAATGTCGCGATATCCAGTAAAACTGCATCTAACCGTTCCAACATCAACCTTCATATTTTCTATCTTTCGCCCGCAATTACCGTAAGATCAGAGGCTAAAGGTACCATATTAACTACAAAAGCTCAACAAGACCACAATAACTGCGCTGTAGTATAACTTTGAGAGGGAATCTGATACTAAAAAATTCGGGCTCTGCCCGAAAAAATACGGCTGAGTCAGATCACTTCTGGCCCAGTCCTTTGGTTTGTTCACAAAACCGCGCAACACAGCAATATCCACCACATCTGATATTTCTACCAGGTCTGTGGTCGAGATAATGCTTATCGCCTGCTGCGATTAAAGCTGCATTCGCCTCTTTCTCAGAGTCGAATAGATTAACTGCAGTCTTGCGGCCCTCCTTCATCAGTGCCCAGATGTCAGGGGTAGCCCAGCGTTCTTCTGCACTGCATTCTGGAAGAGTTTGGCGTGCTGCTTGATGGATTCTAATTCTTGAATCCACAAATTCTTCGCATTTTTCCTGTGACCATAACGGCACGTCAATAGTAAGAACAGGGCAGTCCGGGTAATCCTGGCTTCGCTGGGCCACTGAATTACTCCAGTCCCGAAGTATTGTTACTATTTGGAGTCCGTTAACTGTATAGCCATGTTCGCGAAGGATACAGGCAAGAATGTTACTTTGTTGTTCCCATTCTTTGCGATGGCCATTTTTGACAGCATAGCAACTGGTGACTTTGTAATCACGCAGTATGCCTGTAACAGGTTCATACTGGTCGAACTGACCACTTATAACCCAACCCTGTCTTTCGATAGACAGGCGGGCTTCTGTTATCGCATTTGTTTCGGCTCTTTCAAGAACTGTGTGGATTCCTTGCCCGAACAGAGACCAGATTCTATCTGATACATCTTCAGTGATTTCTTTTTGGTGTCTGCGCTTAAGCTCCACCTGACGCGGTGGACTAATAAGCGTTGTAACACTCATATCGCATGGACCCGGATTATATGGGTCATTCTTAATAGCGTTAAAGATTGATTCTGGTAGATTAAACCTGTTGGTAAGCTGCATTATGCCGCCTCCTGTTTTGAGGCGTTTTGAGCAGCCTCCTTGAGTTTAAGTTCCTGCTCAAACGTATTGATTACGGTATCGAGGTCAGAATCTTTGATTTCGGCTGATTCCTTGATTGGGCGATTTAGTCCGACCAAGTTACCGATAACTGCTTTCATATCATCTGGAGTGTGACCCAGCAGGGCAGAAAGTTTGAATATTGCTCGAATCTTCTGGACCCGGATCTGTGTTTGATCAGGTTTAGCTTTTTCATTTTGCTTCTGTTCAGGCTTTGCGCTTTTATGCTCATTAATATCGGTTACCTTTGCCGGTTTTACCGATTTCTGAGCATTGCTGCGGGTATCATTTCTTGAGTTGTTAACGGGCATGGCGGCTTCTGCGTCATCATCCTCATCGCTGACAACGCCAACAAGGCTGGCAAGAGAATAGCGTCGTGCGTAGGTGATGGCGGAGCCGATGGCCTGCGGGCTGTCTTTGGTGATGTTCATCGAAAGCTGATCTGATATGAACTCACCGGATGCGTGAATGAGCATGGTAGTTACGATAACGCGGTCCTCCACGACCGATGTTCCTTGAACAACTGCAATCTGGTTTTGTGAAAGCGCGCTTCTGCACGCTTCCATGATGCTGGCAAGTGTGGCGTATCTGCTTCTGAAGTGCGGGTTTTGAGCGTCGAATGATGCGGGTTTCATTGCGCTCTGAGCTTTGGAAAGGGCTTCTGAAAGTTTTCCGATTGTTTCACTTCGTTCCATAATTTTTCCTCCTGAAAATTAATAAGGGGGGCAGCCATGCAGCCACTCCCCGGGTAACGGTAAGATTTTTTTACGCAGCGACGGCAATATACTTTGCTGCTGCATCTTCGAGTTGTTTCCGGTCTTCTGGTATTAACCCAAGCTGTTCATGGGTCTGGTAGTCAGTAACTGCCTGGGTAATTCCAAATGCAGTCGGGAAAGGCTCTTTTTCATAAGCCAACAAAAATGGCTCTACCAGCTTTTTCGGCATATGGGCCTGCTTAATGATTGCTTCGATAGCCTGCTTTGCATCAAATACTTTAATGTTTTGTGCCTGTCTGAGATTCCGGACTGCAAGGCAAAGTTTATCTGGAATATTTTGAAGTATCTGGGTGATATTGCTCCAGAGATCTTCTTCAGGATTGCCGATATGGCGTCTTCTATAGAGAGTTGCGTCTGCTACCGGTGCTGTCATTCCATTGGTACAGGCAAGGCGCATCAGGTGAAGGTTGATACTGAGGCTGGCAAAGCCAACTCCTGAGTTTTGAATAAAAATGCCGCCCCATATATCGCCAACGGAGTCGTTGGTCTGGGGTTTGAACGGATCACAAATTCTGATTGCGTATGAAACAGTTTTGTCGGTAAGATTGGCCCTTATAACAGGTATCAGACCATCGCTGTTTTGAGTAGAATGAAGAATCATGCTTCCGAGAAGCGAGTCAGAGATTGCGGTGTAGGTCGGACTGACGAATGCTTTTATTGTGCCATCTGAGTTGATGCCATTGTTGTTAAGGCCGGTAAGCCGAAGCTTGATCTGGCCAGTTGCACGGTTAAGTCTGCGATTGAGTTCGTAAGCTTTTTCATCATTGCTGGAATTTTCGAACCAGCGATCGAATTTGAAGCCGAGCATGTTTGCGATCTGCCTGCGGCTCCAAGGGGTCATTGAATAGCTGCCTTCGTTCGGGACAGCGATGTTAAGGAAATTGTCAACTCTGAGGTCTGAAAGATTGAGGGTTACGTCGGGACGGTCGAACCGTTCTACGTTTTCGATCTGGGTTAACAGATCATTGAAGTTCATGTGTTGAGCCGATCTGTGGCTCTGATACTGGATTCTCATAAGAAATCTCCTTTGTAGGACAAAATTTGCAGGCTGAAGCGCTCTGCATGAGTTAATGGGATGAGGTAAGTGGGTGCGCATCATGCGCGTGATTGTGCTGTAATAGCTAAATTGATGGCAACTGTTTGCCGGGTTGAAAATATCTGTTTCTACTGTTTGCCGATCTTTCCGATTATGCTTCTGGCTTCTTTTCCTGTTGTTGTGGTTCTTTACTTTTGAGCTTATCTGCTACTTCTATGATTCCATTTACAATGGCAACAAGGTTTCTGAGCTTTTGAACAATGTCGGTCATACTGGCCTCCTGTTGAAAATTGTTTTAGAGGCGTATTTTCGCCTCATTCAACTTATAACAGTAATTAAAGCCTGATTTTACCTGCCCTTGTCGAAGCGTCCATTGAAAACTATATATCTTTTAGCTTCATTAATAAGGAGAGATTTGCCATGTATTCAGGCACTGTCGCATACGCTGTCAAAAGGATATTCTTTAACCTTACTCCCAGAGCAATCTATAGTTTTGCCATTTTTAACCATTCGTTAGAGGAGAAAGAGGCCGAATGGCTAGAGGGATTTCTGAGTTTTGAGAAGGCTGATTTTGAAGGAATTCAGATTGCTGGTGATCACCGCTCAAACGCTATTTTGTTTTTTGAGGGTTTTGTTAAATTTCATACCGGAGACACAAAAGGAGGTCGTAGATGCATGGTTGCGGCACTTCAAGCAAAACATGTCGATATATCCTTTATCGACATCATAATTAATGCAGTAGAAAATTCTCCAGAAAAAATACTCGAAGAATCCATAAAATACGGCGTGACATATCTTCCCGAGCTTGAAGATATTATTGAACCCTTGAAAAAATATAGGCTTCCTTGGATTAAACGAACTTTAACTTTTTCGAATTAAATCAAAACCTTTTTTTAGAACTGCGCCTATAATGGCAACAGCTATGACTCCTAACTTCAATGAACCCTTTGTCTTTTGAGCCTTATTTTCATAGCATCTTGGACAATATTTTTTTTCATCCTCTTTCAAGGGTCTTCCGCACTCTTCACACTTTTTCATCAAGTTCTCCATAAGGCAGCATTATTGGCGTGTCTTCTTTCATTCTATCAATTAAATCCGGTATCTTTTTTGTGAAAAGATCATCCTCGGGGCAACTCTTATTAAATGGTAGGAGCCTTTCGATCTCCGGAGTAACTGTCATCAGTTTATCAAAAAGAGATTCGAAAGGGATCAGAGAGTTTTTAGCAGCCTGATATTCTCTCTTATGAAAGTAGAAGGTATAAATTAAAACAGATGATGAAATAATAAATTCTGCCAGCTTCAAGAATTCTTCGGCCTTTTCTTTCTTTGGTTTAAACACCGGATCTAGGTGACTCTTTATCTGCCGAATTATCTGGTGCTTGGTCTCTGCTTCGCCAAAATGTTTGACCAGCTCTTCAAGCTCCTTTACAACTTTTTGCCTGGCTTCTTCCAGATGTGCAAGCCCTTGAGCTTGAAGCTGAACTTTTAACATTTCCCCGTAAACGCCCTCTGATTGTCGGAGAAGCTCCCTGCCGCTTGCAATTAGGGCTAATCGGTCATTTTGTTGTCCTTTTAAGATAGATTTAATACCTTCTTCTATGGCGTGTAATCTATCACTAATCTGGTCGAGAATAACTTGCTGTTCGTAGTTTTTTACAATATCCCAAAATTTCCACGGCAACTCTTTGACTTTTATATGCTTGATAATCCTTCCGGATTTCTTATCTCGTATCAATGCTCCATGCATGCCATCCTCATAGCGATCCCAGTCAGCTTGGCCAGATAGAAGTTTTTTTCTGATTTCGTTCGGTATATATACCTCATAGCTTTTGTTTTTCAAGCTTTCAATGCTATCACTAAATGCAGAAATAGCCCTTAGGCTTGCAAAAACATCATCTACATTTGCAACTAAAAATGGCTGGTCTTCACGCGCAACGAGATCATGGTTTAGAGGTACAAGAAAACAGTCGTTTAAATCCATAGAAGCCCTCTCTTAAGAAGTCTTACTCAATAAGTATAAATCATTAAATGAACGAAAGTAACTTTTTCTTACAACTTGTATTTTTTACCAATGCTCAGACAAAATCAGTAGGTCAGTTTGTTTATTTCATCTGCAGCTTTCATAGTCTGAACATGGTGCAGATATCGCTGTGCTGTTTCTAGGTTCTTCCAGCCCATCAGGTTCATAACTGTTCTCAGGTCGACACCAGCGTGTAGTAGGTAGGTTGCTGCGGTGTGCCTCAAACCATGGAATCTTTTATATTGAACTCCGATGGTTTGGCATATTTTCTTAAGCTGTTTATGAAGCCAGTCGTTGGCATGGCTCTTGAGCTGAGGAAAGATTGTTCCGGATTTTGGCGGCGGGTTCTTTTCGAAGAAGGCTTTTAGCACCGGATGTATAGAAACAATTCTCATAGAACTGTCAGAATCTACTTCGGTTTTTGAAACATTCAGTCTGACATGGCCTTCGGCCAGATTCAGATCACTTACCTTGGTGTTTTCGAGCTCAGACTTTCTGCACCCGGTGTAAAGAGCAAAAAGAAAGGGGCCCTCCAGTTCTGTTCCAGCGATGTTTTTTTTCAGCAGGTCGATATCTTTGACAGAGTAAAAGCCAATTCTGTCTGCCTTTTTCGGGATCTGTTTAATGGTAGGCCAGTCGGTGACCGGTGATTTTTGCAAAGCCCCACAGCGGATCATAAACTGAATCATGCGACGAAGCATCGATACTTCTTTATAAATGGTTGCAGGTGCCGCGCCCTGGTTCTTCCTTTTGGTAACGTATTCAGCCACCATTTCAGGAGTAAGTTCCTGCACATATTTGCAAAGCCCACTTAAATGCTTGATGCAACCCTCGTAAAATCTGACACCGGAAGGCTTGAGAGTAGCTTTTTTGGCTTCGAACAAACGATTCAAGGCTTCATTGTATGGAAGTTTTCGTGGAGCCAGGCCCATCGCTATCTGCTCAAGCTTGGCATCCCACTGGATTTTAAGCCTTTTGGCAACTGATTTATCCCGGGTCTTCATACTTTTAACCCGTTTTTTGCCGTCTCTGTAGAACTGATAATACCAGACACCTTTTCGGTTAATAATTGAACTCATTTTCTGCTCCCTCATGGAGGATTTTGTGAAATTTCACCCACAAAATCACCCACAGTTCAATTTTACCATAATAAAAAAGCGCACCCAAAGGGATTCGAACCCCTGGCCTTCTGCTCCGGAGGCAGACGCTCTATCCAGCTGAGCTATGGGTGCAACGGGTAAAGAATAGCATAGAACTTCTGTTTATAGCAAACAGTTAATGCTTAATTGCAGCTTGTTTTTGTAGTCTTTCAGTAGCTTTCGCTGAGAAGCCAGTTCGTTTCTATTTGGCCCTGAAGTTCATTTCAAAACGCCACACAGGAGTTTTCTCATAAACGTTTTTTGTCAGACTGTTAATGAAGACGTCGCCAATCTGTTCGGAATTTTCCAGGTTTTCTGCTAATTGAGTAATTGCCTTCAATTCAAGACCATATCCCGAAATCTGGGTTCTGGCATCACTATCAATGCGAAGGTTGCTTAGCCAATGTTTGCCGCTCATGATTTCACGAACTGCCTCTGCTGGTTTTTCCTCATTGGATGCTTGAGGTTTTGCAATCCTACGTTGAACCTGAGGAGTGAAGGTGGTTTCTTTTAGCAAAATTTGGAAAATTTCATAAAGCCTGTCGTTTTGCTTCTTTAACAAATCTTGGGCGGGTAAAGCGCCAGAATAAAGTTTTCCCATCAGAGTAACCGATAAAACCGGCTGTTTCGTTTCTTTGTGTATCTCTGCGGAAACAGAAACATTGATAGCCTGACAAACCAGGACATCCCCAGCGTTGTCAAATTGAGAAACTTTCTTTAAGTCTGAAGCAATGAGATTCTCAGCGGTGCTGACACCAATTTCCCAGGGCACCTCAATCCATTTTTCACAGCGGATAATCGGTGAAATACGCATATCCTGAAATCTCACAAACTGTGAAGCATAGGTATCTCCAAGATAGTTGATAACTGCACTAATCTTTTTGAATTCAAAGACTTCTTCTGCTGCAAACGAGATTGTAGAAATTCCAAAAGTCAGAATAATTGACAATGCAACGATTCTTAAACAAGATTTCACAATAATTGCCTCCTGAGAATCACTTTCATGTTGATTTTAGAATACCATAACTTACTTTTAAGCACGGCATCAGGAATGCTAAATATGAATTTTGATTGTTAAGACCTATAATAGCCGGTAAGGTAGCATAAATTTTGCTAACTACCCAAGCATCGATGCAATCGCAAAAACTGCTGGAGCAATCAGGATAGTCCAGCCAATAGCGGCAAAAAGACATGGCGGTGTGTTGGGGTCTAGCGGCGTGGCCCGGCCAAATTTGCCGGGTGCGACAAAATTGCTGAAATGCTTTGCGAAACCAGGAAACCAGATTAGCGGAATTCCCAATAATGGAAAAATGGCGATGGAAACTTCTTTTTCCATTACCGCAACGATTATATTGATAAGAACAATTGCAAGCGACAGTGCCCGGCTTTTATCCATTTTTATTCTCGCACAATTTGTTTATATGTTTCATAATACAACAGAACAGGATTTTTTTCTGATGGGAGTGATTTGATGCGAAAATCATCTGTAAAACGTTTGTTCTTTTTTCAGGCCCTCTTTATTTTTCTGCTGACTTTGAGTCTGGCGGCGTCACCAAGGGTGGTTATTCTGGCCACTGGCGGAACCATTGCCGGCAGTGGTGCAAGCTCTACTGGATCGGCTTATAAAGCTGCAGTTAACCCGGTTGAAAAATTGATCGATGCTGTCCCTGAATTGCAGCAACTTGCCACCATAGAAGGCGAGCAGATATGTAATATCAGCAGTCAGGATATGAAAGTGGAAATCTGGCTCAAACTTGCACGTAGAATCAATCAGCTTTTTAGGCTCAGACATGCTGACGGCATTGTTATAACCCACGGCACGGATACTCTTGAAGAGACTGCCTATTTTCTCAATCTTGCAGTGGATTCCGATAAGCCCGTTGTGCTTACTGGTTCCATGAGGCCTGGGTCGGCACTTAGCGCTGATGGCGCCATGAACCTTTTCAACTCAGTCGCTGTGGCCGCATCTGGAAATTCAAGAAATAAAGGTGTCATGGTAGTAATGAACGATCGCATTTTCTCTGCAAGAGGAGTGAAAAAGTGCGATACCATCAATCCGGCAGCCTTTGCCGATCTGGAAAATGGCCCAATTGGCCGGGTAAATTATGGCAAAGTGTCGTTCAATCTAGTGCCCGCCAAACTGCATACTATATCAAGCCGCCTTAAACCAGGAATTCTCGATGTTGACCTGCCAAAAGTAGAGATCATTTATGGTTACGCAGGCGTAGAAGCCGGTTTCGTTGAAAAAATCTGCCAAAGTGATATTAGAGGACTTATTTATGCTGGGGTTGGCAATGGCAATCCTTCCGCTGAAGTACTGAAAGTGCTGGCTAATGCAGTCCGTAAAGGAATGTTTATCGTTCGCGCAACCCGGGTTCCAAATGGGCCGGTAACCCTTGAGGCCGAGGTCGATGATGAAAAACTGGGTTTTATTGTTGCCGACAGTCTTAGCCCGCAAAAGGCCAGAATCCTGCTGATGCTGGCCATGCAGAAAGGCTTGAGTCGGGAAGAAATTCAACAGATGTTTTTCAGTCACTGAAAACCAGAATTACGCATATTTTTTGGCCTGTCAAATGAAATTACCTAAAAAAAAGAATCCGGGAGCTTTCCCGGACTGAAAAATAAGGAGGCAAACAAATCCATAAACCCTTTCGAGCAAAGATGAGGATTTGTTTACCAAAAAGATTCAGCGCTCAACCAACAAAGACAAACTCCGGCAAACGACTAAGAATGCCTTCAGTCTGTGGTACGTACAAAAAGACATGAGTTTTTTTAATTTTTCTTAAAAGGCCCTGTCGGTCGATTCTTATGAGCCGGGTTAAATTGGCGCTTTTTCGGCCGTCCAGGCTGACCAGGTCTTATTCGCCCCTCATTAGAAGGCTTTTCTGACCTGTTTTTTTGTTCGATTTTCTGCCGTGACGGGCGGTCGCCATGCTCATTCTTTGTCTCAGGGAAATGTATGGTCCGGTTTTCTTTTTCCTGGGGCATGTTGAATCTAAGCCTGAAATCTTTAACCCGATTCCACTTTTCGGCATTTTCAGGTTTTGGCTTGTCAGGCTCATGGGGCACCTTCATCATTTTTTCGCGAAATCCTCTAATTTCCTGCATGCGTATTCCCCTGCCTTTGCCATTTTTAAAGCGCACTGGGAACTTTCCTTGCGGCTGGCGCCTGTAAGTTCCGTGTTCATTGCTCTCTGCTCCAGGTTGAAATCTGCCTGGCCTGCTTTCTGGCCGGGCATTTTGCGGAAAATCTTTTCGGATGTCTGGCGGGTTTTCGTTGCGGTTGAAATTGCCCTGGTTGCCTTGCGTATTCATTTCATGGAAAGGACTTCCCCGAAACCGCTGCCGATAAAATTGTTTTCTTTCGTTAGGGAGTTTCTGGAAACGTTTGAAGTTTTCTCTAACTCTTTTTCGCTGCTTTGGCGCAAATTTTCGCATGCGTTGAAAATTGTTGCGCACCCTTTTCTGCTCTTCAGGAGCAAATTTCTCAATTTTCTGGAAATTGTTTTTCAACTGGCTGAATTTCTTGTCAGACATGCCCCGGGCTTTTTTGCGGATAGCCTCTTTCTTCTCTTCTGAAAAGCTGTTCCAGAGCTTCAATTTCTCTTCATAACTCATAGAACCTAAGTTAAGTGCTTCTGAAGCATTTTGCGCATGAATAACTGCCGGCGTTTGGCAGAGAATAATGCAGACGCCGACAATAAATACGCGCATAAGAATCATAAAAAATGGCTTCATTTGTTTTCTTCTTCCAGGTTTTCAACAGCTTCCAGATCAACTAGCAGGTCAAGATTCTCAAGAAGCTCGGCATTTTCATAGATTTCGAGGTCCTTGATTATTTCTTCGTCTTTGAGATTTCTCACAATTTCTACTCTTTCTCTGTTACTGATGCCTTGTGGATCGACCATTCCGGTTGGTTGCCCTTTCAGCAGAGCAATGGCAATTCCCACTAGAATAAGGATAGAAGCAAATGCGGGAATCACAGCGACCTTTTGCAGCGAAAAAATCCGGCAGAGTTTTTCCCAGATTGAAAGCGAATCTTGCTGCTCTTTAATGGAATGTATGCGATGAACTACTTTTGCGCTGAAGTCGCAGCTAACTTCTGGAACATCGTATTTTTCAATGATTTCCCATGAGTCAAGAAAAGCATTCAACTCATCTTCACAGCTTTTGCAATTTTGGATGTGCTCTTCAAAAGACGCCCTGTCTTTTTCTGGCAGGCGTTCATCGAGATATTCTGAAATCAGATTTTTTACCATTTTGCAGTCCATATTAACCTCGATATGCTTTACAGAGTTTCATTGAAGTATTCTTTCAGAGATTCTTTCAGCGAGACCCGGCCCCTGAACAACAGAGATTTCACCGATTGAACCGAACAACTCATTACTTCGGCGATTTCTTCATAGCTCAACTGGTCGTATCTTCTAAGCAGAATCACCATTCTTTGCGATTCGGGCAGACTGGCCAGTGCTTCAGCAATTTTGTCGCGCTTTTCCGCGGATAAAACGGCATCTGAAGGATTCTCGGTAGTTGCATCAGCAATGTTTGTTCCAATTTCATTTTGATTTTTCTCGTTTTTTTTGTTTATCGAAAGTGAATAGTTCTTCTTTTTTAATGCCTGTAAACATGTATTTCGTGTAATTACGTATAGCCAGGTGGTAAATTTGGCTGATGGCTTGTAGCTCCCTTTCGCGAAGTAGACCTTAACGAAAACTTCCTGGGCGACATCTTCGCAGTCGGCATTGCCGCTGAGAAACCTGTAGGTAAAGTTGAATACTCTTTGCTTGTGCCTGTCAACAAGATTCCTGAAGCTGGCCTCATCGCCTTGCTGAAACTGAAGCATGAGCTCTTCGTCGCGTATGATTTCGCTGTCTTTGCCTGAACCAACCATTTTTCATCCAGTCTGGTCATTTTGTTTAACATAAATCAAGATAAAGCCTATTGAGTCAGTATGCAATGAGACAGGCAGGGCTCCTTTAAAAGAAGTCCGCCTGCAGGTTTTTAGTTGCTTTTTTTGCCCTGGTTTGCCTTGGTTCTGCCGGTGTAATTCTTGATTCCCTTGCCAACTCCATTTT
>CAZQUE010000068.1:0-23547 GCA_964596185.1 uncultured bacterium
TCGCGCCTGCCGTTATCGCTTGATGCGTTCAGCCTTTTTTGCCGGCCGGGATTCCGAATGCCTCGAAATGCTCAATCAGTTGGTCAAAGCCGGGAATCCGGAGCCTTTGCTACCGATTCAGATTTATGAAATGGGTCTGGAACGCCATGATGCCGGTAATTTTAAAAATGCAGGACCATTTTTCATGGTTCTGGCCCGAAACTTTCCCGGTCATTACCGGGCTGATGACGCACTTGGTTATAGCATCATCGGTGCCGGAAAAAGCAGTAGTGACGGCAAAACCCTGCTCAAATTGCTCGAAGCCCGCTACGGCAATTCTTTCTTTTTGACCTGGGTTGCCCCGGAACTGACGAAAAAAGCTCTCAAATCAAGGTCTTATAAAGAAACTAAAGTTTCTGCCAACACCCGCAACCGTATCATGGCCTGGAAAAAACTCTGGAAAACTGATTTCGCTTCCTTTGCCAGAGAAGAAGCCCGCAAAATGACCGATAAATATCCTGCTAACATGGCACTTTACCAGCAGATCGTCGAAGTTTGCCGGCAAAATGACGATTATAACCAGCTTACCGCCTTTGGCGAACGACTTGCCAGACAATTGCTCGAGGCCGGTAAATCACTTGCAGATATGCCTTTGTGGGCCTGGAAAGCCCATTACCCAGAGGCTTACATGAAACTGGTCAAGGCCGAAGCCAAAAAGAACGGCATCGATCCCTATTGGGTGCTGTCGATCATGCGCGAAGAAAGCCATTTTAACCCCGAAACCCTTTCGCGCAGTAATGCCCACAGCCTGATGCAGATTCTTCCCTCAACCGGTAAATGGATCGCTGAAAAAGTCGGACACCGGAATTTCAAAAAAAACGATCTCTGGAAACCTGAAGTTAACATTAAGTTCGGCTGCTGGTATCTGAAGTATCTTTCAGACCTTTTCAACGCGGAATTGCATCTGGCGTCGGCAGCCTATAATGGTGGCCAGGGCAATATTCAACGCAAGGTCGAAAATGGACCTTTCGCCAAACTGTCGGTGCTCGAGCGTCTCGATCGCGTTCCTCTGCCAGAGACTCGTGATTATTACAAAAAAGTCATGGGAAGCTACTGGAACTACAAACGATTGTATAAATAAAATAGA
Organism: uncultured bacterium; assembly: GCA_964596185.1. Lineage (GTDB taxonomy): Bacteria > Muiribacteriota > Ozemobacteria > Ozemobacterales > Ozemobacteraceae > DYKG01. Next base: position 1,127 of record CAZQUE010000068.1, read on the forward strand.
ACCGGCCACTGAGCCTCTTATTAGAGGTAGAAGTGCCGGTTCTCTTCTTTTAGAAAGTCATCCAGGCCGGGCTCGCCGGCTCGATGACCATTTTCAGTTAAGGTCTGTATCTTCGACTTTTACCCTTTTCCAACCATTCATCGTTCTGCCAGATTTTAACCAGTGAATAGACGGTTTTGCTGAATAAAACGCCCGTTCCCAGCGAAAAGCTCAACAGATAAAAAATTTCTTTGGCAGTTTCACTCATGATTACAGCAGATGGGTATTATCTGAAAGATAGCTTCTTACTTCGGGATTCGCGCATTCTTCGAGATCGCTTAGCCATTTCACGACACTATCGGCCCTGAACCTTACCGATCTGCCGATTTTTACTGTCGGCAGTCCCATTTTGCGTAAAGTGTAGATGGTGTTTCGCTTGACTTTAAGGAAATCCATCAATTCAGGTATGGTCATGAGGCTTTCTTTTTTCATGCAGTTTACCTCCGCTGTAATTGCTCAATTATGTGGTAATTTTCCTATCGTCATAACCCGTTGAATGATTGAGCGCAAAAAAAAATAAAAAAAAGTAAAAAAAAAGCTAAATGGTTCAACAAATTGCACCGATTAATTAGTTGAAGTTCAAGTAAGGTTTTACTTCAAGTTGAAGAAAAACTTTACGCGAATGGACAACCAAATCCCTAACTCCCTTTCAATGTGTCGCTAACAACGGCACATTTTTTATTTTAGCCCGGAAATGATTGATTCTCACAGGGTAGATCAGTTAGTATTGTGGCGACTGAATCTGGAGGAATTATGTATCAACAGTTTTCATTTGTATCTGAAAGAAATGGTGATAAAGAGATATTGCGCCTTAAAGGCTATCTGGAAGATCAAGGCGGTGTTTCTCTGAAAGCTCATATTGAGGAAGTTCTGTCACAGGGAATAGTTAACTTTGCTTTCGACTTTTCCCAGATTGAGTTGATCAGCAGTCCTGGCGTTGCCGCTTTGCTTGACGTCAGCACCGTAATCGTTGATGATTATGCCGGGCAGATTGTTTGCTGGGGTCTCGACAACCACCATTCTACAGTTCTCGAAATGTCGGGTTTCTTTTTTATGGTTAATCCCGTTCCCGGTCAGGCTGAAGCTATAAGTTATCTTGATGGCGAGTGAAAGGAACTGCAATGAAACAGAGATCCATAATTGAATTTACATTGTTGTGTCTCTTATTGACCGTGGCTGTTTATGGTCAGAATCTGATTCCGGAACTTATGAACCAGGGTCTGAAGCTTTATGCCGCCAAAGACTATCGCGGTGCCGCCGATTACCTCGGGCAGGTCGTCGATATGGATGCCAATCAGGATCAGGCTCGTTATTACCTCGTCTACAGCCTGTCAATGAGCGGACACGTCGACAAAGCTCTGCCGCATGCCCGCATTCTCGCTGCCAAATTCCCCCAGATGAAACAGTATACAGACCTTGTTGCCCAGCTTGAAAATGCTCTCGCCGGCGAAATCAAGAAGGTAGAAGAGCAAAAAAGAAAACAGGCCGTGCCAAAAGAAGTCATTCTCGGCGGCTACGAAACTAAAGATGTCATACGCGAAGCCAAAATGTCGACCACCCCGCGTGAAATAACCAAGCCAAGAGAATTGACCCGGCTTGAAAAGGCCGTTTTGATGATCGACGAAGAACACTATGCTTCAGCATCCGCTGAACTCGATGCAATCATCAAAGATGAACCGAAAAACGCCAAGGCGTTGCATTATAAAGGGGTTTTGAAATTCAATTCCGGCTTTTTCGCCGAAGCCCGTGAATGGTTTGAAAAAGCCATCAAACTCGATCCGCAGAGCTTTCAGTCATTCTTTCTGCTTGGCGACTGCTATCGGGCTTTTGATGATTACCAGGGTGCCGCAGAGCAATTCAAAAAGGCCATCGCCATTAAAAAAGATGTTTTTGCCCAGATAAACCTTGCTGATTGCTACATCAAGCAAAACAAGCTCAAAGATGCTGAAAAAATTTACAAAGAAGTTATCGACAAAGATCCTAACATTACCGAAGCTGCGCTTGGCCTCGCGCAAATCAAGCTTTTCGGCGGCTATACCAATGAGGCCATGGATATGGTTAACCTCGTGCTTTCAAGTGATGCAAACAATGCCGAAGCTCACTATGTCAAGGCCCAGATTCTTCTCGATAACCAGCTCTTTGAAGATGCACTCGAAGAAGCTCGCCGCGCCCTCGACATCTTTCCCAACAGTCTCAAATATCATGCCATGTATGCCCTGACTCTGGTTAGAGCATTCAGAACGGCCCAGGGGCTCGATGAGGCCGGAAAAATAGTCGGCCAGCACCCCGAAAATATCGATGCACGACTGACTCTTGCCGAAGGACTGATTCTCAGCGGCGCTTATTCCGATGCCGAAGAGCATCTGAAAATGGTCGAAAAAAATGGTCCTCACTTTGGCGCCTCCAGATTGCGGGCTTTGCAGGCCAACAGAAACGGCGAGATTGAAAAGGCCGGTGAATATTACCGCGCCACCATGGAACTCTCAGCCGGGCGCCCCAGACCATATCTCGATTACGCCGCCTGGCTCGAATCGACTGAAAACGACAGCGACGCACTCATCGCCTATCAGGAAATTTCGGAAATGTTTAAAGACACCGCTTATGCCCAGATGGCCAAAGAACGCATCGAGGAAATTGAAAAGAAAAAGGCTGCTGAAGGCAAAAGTCAAGGCGACCAGAACAATCCAAACTATCGCAAAGGTAAAGTGAAATTCTAAACCTTATTTGAAAGGGCTAAAATTCTATGTGCGGAATTATCGGATATATCGGCAACAAACCCGCCAATGAAGTGATTTTTGATGGACTGACCCGACTTGAATATCGTGGCTACGATTCGGCCGGCATCGCCGTCGTCGATAACGGCGCAATTCATGTGCGCAAAGATATCGGCAAACTGCGCAATATAAGCAAACTTTTGATCGACGATTTCAATTCCGAGTCCACCATCGGCATTGGTCATACCCGCTGGGCTACCCATGGTCGCCCCTCGGCCTTCAACGCCCATCCGCACGGAGACTGCATCACTTCGCTGATGGTCGCTCATAACGGCATCATCGAAAACTTCATGCGGCTGAAAAAGCGCCTGACCAGCGAAGGACATCAGTTCAAGTCCGAAACCGACTCCGAAGTGCTGGCGCATCTTATCGAATCGCATTACCAGGGCGATCTCAAGCAGGCAGTCATCGAAGCTCTCAAAGACGTCGAAGGCGCTTATGCCATCGCCGTCGTTCATCAGAAACATCCAGATGAAATCGTTTGCATTCGCAAGGAAAGCCCGCTCATCGTCGGCCTGGGTCGCGATGAAAACTTCGTCGCCAGTGATGTTACCGCAATTCTGCAATATACACGTTCGGTGGTTTATCTCGACAATTTCGAAGGGGCGGTCGTGCGCCGCGATAGTGTTGAGTTTTTCAATATCAAAGGTGAAAATGTTGAGAAAAGCCCGGTTCAGGTCGACTGGAACCCGGTTGCTGCCGAAAAAGGCGGATTCTCTCATTTCATGCTCAAAGAAATTTTCGAACAACCCCAGGTTATTCGAAATACCATTGGTGGCCGCACTTCAGAAGAAGAAGGCAAAATTTACCTCGAAGAGCTCAAACTCACCGGGCCGGATATTTATCGCACCCAGCGCATCGTTATCGTTGCCTGTGGCACCGCTTATTATTCAGGCTGCGTCGGCAAATACCTCATTGAAAAGCTCGTGCAAATTCCGGTTGAATGTGATCTTGCCAGTGAATTTCGCTATCGCTCGCCGCTTGTCGATGCCAACACTCTGGTTATCGCCATAAGTCAGTCCGGTGAAACCGCCGATACCCTGGCTGCAGTTAAGGAAGCCCGCAAACGCGGCGCAAAGGTTCTGGGTATCGTTAATGCCAAAGAGTCATCGCTTACTCGCGAAGTGGACGGCCTGGTCTACATCCACGCCGGTCCCGAAATTGGCGTGGCTTCAACCAAAGCCTATATCGCCATGCTGACTGCGTTGACCCTGCTGGCGTTGATGCTCGGCAAGATTCGCTCCGTGCTCGCCCCGGAATACGTTCAGGAAAAAATCAAGGAACTCAAAATCCTGCCCCAACAGATCGAACGCGTTCTCGACAAGCATGAAAAAATCAAGGAGCTTGCGGCTCAATTCCAGCATGCCCGCAGTTTCCTTTACCTTGGGCGCGGCTTCAATTACCCAACCGCTCTCGAAGGCGCCCTGAAACTCAAGGAAATCAGCTATATTCACGCCGAAGCCTATGCCGCCGGCGAAATGAAACACGGCCCGATCGCCCTGGTGGACGATCAGCTGCCGGTAATGGCCATCGCCACTAATTCAGATGTCTACGATAAAACTTTGTCGAACCTGAAAGAAGTGCAGGCCCGATCCGGTCGCCTGATGGCCATAGTAACTGAAGGCGACAGTGAAATGTCGCATCTTACCGATCATCTGATCGAAGTGCCCGAGGTTTCCGACATTCTTTCGCCGATTATCAACGTTATTCCGTTGCAATTGTTCGCTTATTATGTCGCTGACCTGCGTGGGCTCGATGTCGATCAGCCGCGCAACCTGGCCAAATCGGTCACGGTCGAATAGCCTCTCTCACAAAGACGCAAAGCCACAATGAATCGCGGTTTTGATCCGTTCTTTGTGGCATTGGGCGATATGTGAGAAAAAAATGGAAACTAAATCTTTACTCAAACTTGAATTCGATAAAATTCTCAGAATAATTGCCGGATACGCCGGTTCGATAGCTGCTAAAGAAGATATTCTCGCTTTGCAGCCGCTGACCGATCGCAGTAGAATCGAGAGTGAACTCGCTGAAATCGACGAATTTCTCGATTATTCACAGGCCGGGGTTAAAATAAACCTCGGCGGGATCCGCGATATTCGCGAAATACTCGAAGTGCTTGGCTCCGGCAGCACCGTCCTGGGTTCCGATGATTTTCTTAAAGTTAAAGCTGATATTGAAGTTGCAGTTAATCTTAAAAAAATCTTCGAGTCCTCCAATTCCGGCTACGTTATCAAAGGCGGAAACCGCATTGCCGAGCGCATTCGCCGTATTCCTTCCCTGAAAAATGTCTGGCAGCGCATCGATGATTGCCTCGACGATCGCGGTAATTTAAGATCCGACGCTTCGCCGGCTCTGGCTTCAATTCGGCGAGAATATTCACAGACCGTCAACAACATCGAAAAACAGCTCAATGCTTTTATTCAATCGCATGGCGACGATATCCAGGACAAGTTTTTCACGATCAGAAACGAACGCTATGTCGTTCCGATTCAGGCTTCGGCGCAGAATCACATTCAAGGCATCGTTCATGACCAATCTTCTACCGGTCAGACCGTCTTTATCGAACCTCTAGCCTTTCTGCCGATGAATAACCGCCTGGCTCAGCTGCGACTCTCTGAGAAAGAAGAGATCAAGAGAATTTTCCAGAGCCTTACCGGCCTTCTTTATCACTCTCTCGATCCGCTTCGGGAAACATTTGCCGTGCTTACCTGGCTCGATATGGTGCGTGCCCGCGCCGAGTTTTCCATTCATTATCAGGCTTCTCGCCCTGAGATAACCGAAAAAGCCGAAGTTAAGCTCTGCGGAGCCAGGCATCCGCTCATTCACCCGGATTGTGTTCCGCTCGATATCAGCCTGAACGATGGTCAGCGCTGTGTCATTATTACCGGTCCCAACGGCGGCGGAAAAACCGTTGCTCTGAAAACGGTCGGCATAAATGCATTGCTCATGCAGACCGGCAACTTCGTTCTTGCTGATCGTGGCGCAATTCTGCCGGTCTTTGATGAAATTTTCGCCGATATCGGTGAAAATCAGAGTATCGAAGACCATCTTTCCACCTTTACCTCGCATTTGCAGAGGCTGAAAGAAATTCTCGACGCCGATGCCGGACGCTGGCTGGTGCTGATCGATGAAATCTGTGTTGGCACTGATCCGGCCGAGGGTGGGGCGCTTGCTTCGGGTTTCTTGAAAGAGCTGCACCGCCGCAAGGCTTTCTCGATCGTAACGTCCCATTATGATTCCCTCAAGCAGTTCGCTTTTGTTACGCCTGGTTTCATCAATGCTGCCATGGAATTCGATTATGAGACTTTCCGGCCTACTTTTCGCTTTCAAATGGGTCTGCCCGGCCGCAGCAATGCTCTGGCAATGGCAAGGGCCTTTTCTTTGCCGGAAACGGTATTACAGGATCTGGTTCTGCTTCATGAGGGCGAAAAGAAAGAAGAAAAAGGCCTGATTGAAGCCATTGAACGCGAGCGCTTTCGCGCCGAATCACTGCGCCGAACTTACGTCAAGAAGATCAATGATTTGCGTTCCCGTGAAACCGAGGTCGAAGAATCGCTCAAGCAACTGCGTGAATTTCGAAAAACCCGGCGTGACAAACTTACCGAAGAATTTACCGTTGAATACCGGCAAAAGCTCAAGGACCTTGAAAAGCTGATCAGCCAGTTGAAAAAAGGCTTGCTCAAGCAGGGCGACGACCAGGTCAGGCCGGAGCTGGATCAGGCTCGCGGCGCTCTTTTCGAAGTAAAACAATCTCTGGAAAACCTCGAAAAACCAGGTGAAGAGCCTGATTTTTCCGAAGCCGAAGCTCAGGAATTCTTTGAAAACGATGCAGTCATCTGGAAAAGAAATCTCGCCAAAGGAAAAATCGTTCGCCTGATCGAAGGCAAAAACCGTGCTGAAGTCGATTTTGACGGCAAATTAATTTCGGTGCCGCTTGCTGAATTGACCGGCAAACTTAAAAATATCAAGGTCGAAAAAGAAGATTCAGTTAGTGGTGGTAGTGTTTATGCGACGCGCAAACTTATTCAGAGCCAGCTGGACTTACGGGGTATGCGGGTTGAAGAAGCCCTCGATGCCGTAGATTCTTTTCTGAAAATGGTTGCTGATTCCGACCTGCCGAAAGTTTACCTGATTCATGGCAAGGGCACCGGCGCTTTGCAGAAAGCCGTAACCGAATTCCTGCGTGCCGGCCCATACCGCAAAATGTTTCGCCCGGGAAAATACGGCGAAGGCGATCTTGGCGTGACCGTGGTGGTTTTCAACCAGCAGGCCGACGAACAGGAACAGCTCGACAAGCTCGAAGCAGAACGCCGACCCCGTGCCCCCGGCAAAAAGCCCAAACGTTAAATAATTAGGGGGACAGTATACTTAATTCGCAGAATTAAGTATACTGTCCCCCTAATTATCCTTGTTTGACTAATATCTTCTGACAGGGGTATATTAACTACAGATAGTAGATAGAAAAATTCTGTTTTTCAGGCAAAGGTAACTTATGGACAACTCAATCAGGCTTGGGCTCTCGCAAAAGCTTACGCAGACCCTCAAAATGACTCCCGAAATGCAGCTGGCGATAAAAATTCTTCAGCTCAACAGCCTTGAATTGAAGAATCAGATTCTTGAAGTTCTCGAAACCAATCCGGTCGTCGAGCTCGACGAAAAAAAAGTTAAAGAGAGCGAGATTCCGCTCGAAAAACTCGCTGAAACCGGTGCTCCCGAAGCAGTTCCGACTTCCAAAGAATTCAAAGAAGCGAGCCGCGACGATTTCGGCGTCGACTGGCAGAAATATATCGAAGATAGTGAAAGCTCTGAATTCAAAGTCGCTGCCGGCAGTTACAGCGGCGATGAAGAGACCACTTTCGAAAATTTCGTTTCGAAAAAGAATAACCTAAGAGAGCATTTGACCGCCCAGCTGTATGAAGTGAATCTCTCTGCTACCCAGAAGAAGATAGGAGAATACCTCATCGGTCTGATTGACCGAAACGGCTATTTGCGCCATTCCGTCGACCAGATTGCCGATCTGCTCAAGATCGACGCTCCGGTTGTGAAAAAGCTGATCGATATCATCCAGACCATGGATCCGCTAGGCGTCGGCGCTTTCGACCTACGCGAATGTCTGTTGATTCAGGCTCATGAAGAAGGCTACGTCGATGATGCAGTTACCGCAATCATCGAAAACCATCTTGAAGAGTTGGGTCAGAACAAGATTGCCAATATTGCCAAAGCTACCGGCTATGATATTGAAGAAATACAGGCGGCGGCCGAAGTGATTCGCGGATTCAACCCGCGCCCTGGGGCGAGTTTCCCTTCTACCGGCGATGATATTTATGTTTCCCCCGATGTTTTTATTGAAAAAGTCGGCGATGAATACGTCGTGGCCATGAACGAACGAGATTTGCCGCGATTGCGCATCAATAACCTTTATCGCGATGCGATAATGCACAAGGATAAAACCGAAAAGGAAACCTACGAGTTCATTCGCGGTAAGCTCGAAGCGGCCCGGTCGTTTCTAAAATACGTCGACAAGCGCAAAGAAACGATCATGAACGTGACCAAGGCAATTTGTGAGGTTCAGCGCGACTTTCTCGATTTCGGAATTCTGCACCTCAAGCCACTGACTTTACAGGATGTCGCCAACATGGCCGGTGTGCACGAATCAACCGTCAGTCGTGCGACCAGCGGCAAATACGCGCAAACCCCGCGCGGTTTGTTTGAGCTGAAGTTCTTTTTCTCTGGCGCGGCCCGCACTCAGAGCGGCGAAGACGTTTCGACCCTTGCGGTTAAACAGCGCATTGACGATCTGGTCAAACAGGAAAACCCGAAAAAGCCTCTTTCCGATAGTGATATTGTCGATACTTTGAAAAAAGAAGGAATTTTTATTGCCCGCAGAACCGTTGCCAAATACCGAACAGAGCTGAATATTCCCAGCTCCTCGGCTCGCCGGCAACATTAAAATAAAAAATACTTAATGAATGGCTGGTGACTGCCGATATCTTAAGCAGCCTAAACTAACTTCATGGGATAATATGAAAAGAAAACAGTGGTATGTGCTTTTATTAATCAGCCTGTTCGCGGCCAGTATGCTGAACGCGGCGCCGGAGGTTATCAAAACCGGCGACATTGTCAGCGTATGGGTTAAAGGAGAGCCTGAGCTGACGGTCGAAAGACAGGTCGGCGTAGATGGCAGCATCGCTTACCCCCTGATAGGGAATATCGGTTTGAATAACCTCAAAACCAGCGAAGCCGCCAAACTGATTGCTCAGTTGCTCGAAGATGGTTACCTGAGAGAACCACTGGTTCAGGTTTCTATCAAGTCCGGCAAAAGTCGCCAAAAAGGACAGAAAACCGTCGCTGCGCCCCTTAATGAAGTTAAGGCTGAAGAAAAAATTTCGACCACCAGTCCGGTTTTGCTCGAAGTCGTCGACAAATCGAGTCGCAAAGGCATTGCCGGCGTTGCAATGATGCTTGGCAACCGCATTTATCAATCAAACCGTCTCGGTCAGGTTCTTATTGAAGGGCAGACCGGTCGCGTCGTTGTGATCGCCGATGGTTACCAGATTCTCGATGCCGACATGAGTGAAGCGGTAAAGTCGGGTAATCCGCCGCGAATTTATCTCGAATCGGTCAAACTTCCTGATGAAATCGTGTTTCATGTTCTCGACGCCTTTAACCGCCAGCCAATCGCCGGGGTTGAAGTCATTCTCGATCAGATGAAAATCAGCACCAATCGTAATGGAACTTTCAAGATCCGAAAGTTACAGAAAGAGTTTGGTGAAGTCGCTCTCAGCAAAAAGGGTTACAAAGCCCACCGAATGGTGGTAGACTTCAAGGGTCCGAGTGAACAACTTATTCTGATGGTGAGAAATGATTAAAAACAGGTCGGGTTTTACCCTGATCGAAATGTTGATTGTGGTTGTGATTATAGCCGTCCTCGCTGGGGTCGGCTTTAACTATTATGCAGATTCCGTCGAAGAAGCCAGAATCAACACCGCCAGAGTCAACATGCGAACTGTAAAAGAAGCGATCGGCAGGTATTTTAAAGATCGATTGTCGTATCCGACTTCACTTGATGAATTGCGCGGCCCATATTTACAGCAAAGTGTTCAAGAGCTTATTCTGAACCCGATTCTTCCTCTTGACGGCAGTGCCAAGATCGAAGTGCAGGTGCCGCCGAACGTCGTCGACAGCGCTTACCACACTCCAGAGGCAAGCATGGCCTGGGTTGATGCCAGTCTTTCAGCTGGTAGGCAAATAAAGAATGTTAGAGTGATATTTAACGGAACTTACTTGTATTAGCGAACGGGGAGGCCTTTTATGGCAGAAGAAAAAAGAAACAGAGAACGCGAAGAAGCGTCACGTCCGCTCGAAGGTCCGGGTGAAGAAAACCGGTCCATTCTTTCCTATGTGAATCCATTTTACGGCAGCGTCGGCTTAAGCGAACGACTGCTGTTCACCAAATATTTTGCGACCCTGACCAAGGCCGGTATTTCGGTTTTGCGCTCACTCGGCACACTTTCGCGTCAGATGAAAACCTGGCGTTTCAAAAAAATGATCTGGGATATGAAAGAAGACGTCGAAGGCGGTATGCCTTTAAACGTTTGTTTCAAGCGAAACGAAGATACTTTCGGCATGCTCTACGCCAATCTTATCAAGGTTGGTGAAGAGTCAGGGCGCCTCTACATGGTTCTCGAGCGCCTCAGCACTTTGCTCGAACGACAGATTGTGCTGCGCCGACGTGTGCTTTCAGCGTTAACCTATCCGGCAATCATTTCACTGGTCGCTGGTGGTGTCGTGCTGTTTCTGATGCTTTTCGTCATTCCCCAGTTTGCCAATCTGTTCCAACAGTTCAATCAGGAACTGCCCTGGCTGACCCAGACCGTTATCGACATTTCTTCATTCCTGGGAAACAACGTGCTCAATCTTCTCGCCGCAGCCGTAGCTTTCGGCGTTGCCGTCTACCAGATCAATCAGACGGGGGGCGGTCGGCGATTCTTCGACTGGGCCAAAATAAAACTTCCGGTTTTTGGCGGGTTGCTGCAAAAATACCTGATTGCAATGTATGCACGTAACCTTTCGACCCTGTTCGAATCTGGTATCAACATTATTTCAGCAATGAAAATCAGTAATGAAGCCGTTGAAAATGTCATCATCCAGGAAGCGCTCGAAGGGGTGGTTCATGAGGTTGAAGGTGGTATTCCGATTGCGAAGGCTCTTGCCCGCATTGATATCATGCCTGAACTTTCGACGCAGATGATCGAGGTTGGTGAAGAATCAGGTAATCTCGATGAAATGCTGGAAAAGGTTGCAGAATTTTACGAAGACGAAATCAACTTTCTTATCGATCAGATTACTGCTCTGGTTGAACCCGTCTTTATCGTCATTATCGGAACCATCGTCGGCTTCATCGTTCTGGCCATGTATCTGCCGATTTTCCGTATGGCCAAGGTCGTCACCGGTGGTGGCGGCGGCGCAGGCGGCCCCGGCGGTTTTTAACAATCGCCACGTAAAGACGCCATAAACGGCGTCTCTGCCGTATACCCGTTCCCCACCTGTATCGTAAAGACGCCATTTATGGCGTCTCTGCCGTATACCCGTTGCCCACTTGTATCGTAAAGACGCCATTTATGGCGTCTCTGCTGCTATGGCGTCTCCATACGGGGCTGCAAAGCCTCTTTAAAAAAAGACCAAAAAAGAACCTAAATAATCCACCTAACCTGCCGATGAATGAATAGGGCTATTTGTCCTTAATGTTGCATAAGGAGCGGTTTATGAAAATCCTCAAAGCTTGTCGGGCGGAGAGAACCTGCAGATTACTGGCTGCAGCGCTGTTCTCGCTGTTGATAATCTGCCCAGCGTTTGCCGAAAATCTCACAGATACCTCACTTGGCACTTATGGAATGAACGGCATCGTTCTTTTCCCGAGCCACGAAGTGAGTGAATTCAAAGTTAATACCGAAGCACCGGACATTATCAGTGCCGAATTCTATAATTGGTCGTTTTCCGGTGGTGCCACTCTTATCCCGGCCCCTCATGGACTGGTTAAATTCATGCGCATCAGTCAGGTCAACCGCAATCCTGATGTCACAAGAGTCGTGCTGGTTCTGAATGAACCGGTGAAGCTCATGCCGCGCCGAGTTGGCAAAAATCTTGTTCTTGAAACCGCAAGCCCAGTAAACAACAAGCCCAGTAACCAGTATGCCCGAGGTGCAAATGCTTCTTCTAATAAGGACCCTTATGTTGATTTCGCAAATTCGCCTACTGTTCTCGATCAGAAAGTCAGCCTGAGCTTTGATCAGGAAGACCTGATGACCATTCTCAACGCCCTGGCGGTTAAATTCAACCTCCGGGTTTTTGCCGATTCAGGTGTAAATGGAAAATTCAGCGTTCATGCCCAGGATGTCGCGTTGCGCGACGTGCTGCGCAATCTGCTTCTGCAGAGAAATTTTCAATATACCCTCAAAGGGCGTGACCTGACGGTCATTTCGCTTGGCAACGATTCGGGCCGCATGGCTCGCGAACTGCTTTTCCGCGACCTCAGTCTTAAAGATGCACTGCAGACTCTTTCCAAAATGATGAACGTCAATCTCATCATTCATGAAAGTGTTGAAGATAAAACCGTAAATTTTTACGTCGAGAACCTCAATCTTGATGAACTGCTCGATCTGCTCATTACCACCAACGGATTGGTGAAGAAACTGCATAATGACAATACTTTCGTTATCCTGGCCAAGGACAGTGCCGGTGATTTCGGCCAGAAACAGTATCGCACCTTCAAACTGGTCAATGCTAAACCAAAAGAAGTCGTCGATATGGTCACTTCGAGCAAGGCATTGTCTGAGAAAATCAATACCGAGAACTTTGCGGTCAATGAGCGAATCAACACTCTTTCGGTTTATGACACCGTCGAAAACCTCAATCTGCTGAGCAAAGTCATTGACAGTATCGATGAAAAGGTCAAACAGGCGGTTATCGAGGTCAAGCTCGTAGAAATCAACCGCCAGAGCCTCAAAACCCTCGGCATCACCCTGGATGATTTCAAAATCAATGTTGCTGATATCGGCAGACTGCCCAGCAATTATGCTCTTCCCGCTACTCTTGATTTCCTCGAGCAGGAACAAAAGGCCAAGGTGCTTGCCAGCCCGAAAATTCGTGCTCTGCATGGCAAGAAAGCTTCGATCAATATTGGTGAAGTGATTCCGGTTCCCTATTATCGCTATGAAAACGCCAGTAACACCTACCTTGGCTATGCGCCTCAGGTTTACAAAGAATATCGCGATGTTCAGGTCGGTATCCGCCTTGAAGTTACTCCCGAAATTACCCGTGACAATGAAATCAGCATGGAACTCAATACAACCGTAGATTCAGTTCTCGATATCAATGAAGATGGGCAAATTCATCGCTCAGAACGCAAAACCGACACCTATGTTCGCATCAAAAATGGTGAAACAGTCGTGCTTGGCGGCCTGATCAACCATCAGGACAGTGATACCAAGAAATCTCCATCGATCATCAACAAGGTTCCGCTGCTCAAGAGTCTGCTGTCGCATACCAAGTATACGGCTCAGAACTCAGAAATGATCATGCTGGTGACCCCGAGACTGGTGAATCTGGACTATTACGAAGACCAGCCGGAGAAGGTTCAGCCTGGCCTGAACGTGGCCAAAGATGATTTCAGTGGTCACACCCAGAACTTCTGATGTGTTTGCGATAGGTTAAATTAAGCTTGCCAAAGCCGTAATTATTGATAAATTAGTTTGTCTGAATTCTGTTCAGAATTGTACTTTTGCTGCCGAATGTGTCTCCTGGTGGCTTCGTGAGATGTTTGATTGCAAAAAGGAAAAAAATGACCGGTAGACTTGTAAAAAAAGGTTTCTCGCTGATAGAGCTGATGGTGGTTCTGCTGGTCATGTCGGCAATTCTGATTTTCGCTATCGAGGAATACCGCCGCCATATTGAAGACGCCAGAGTTGCCAGAGCCAAGGCCGATCTTGACGAGCTGGTGAAGTCTGTGCGTTTGTACAACATTCGTGAGGGCAGAAGTTTCAAGGTTGCTACTTTCACGCTTTCCGAACTGGGTGGATTTATCGGCACCTATCTTGAAAAAGAGCCGCCGAAGGATCCCTGGGGGAATTTCTATTTGCATTCACCGGAATTAGGTGTGATTTTTTCACAAGGGCCGAACGGCAAGGCGGATGTGCTTTCGGAAACGGCGACCAGTACCGTTGATGATATTATTGTGCGCTATCTGCCCGAAAACTTTTTCATCACCCAGGCTGATTATGTTGACGCCAATCTCAACAATCTCATCGACTTTGGTGATTATATTGAGTTGCGTTTTTCGCGCCCGGCGGTATTAAAAGACCCTATTTTTAACGATTTTGAAACCGAATCCCCGCAAAAAGCCATTGGCACTGCGCTTATTTTGGCGACTCAGGACCCGTTTGTCGCCAGAATAGATTTCATGCCTCCCGAGGGACCAAGCATGGTCTTGGGTGAGACGATGTTACTGCCCAGGGAATATATTGATTCGATCGTCGATCGATCGCCGGTTCCCAAAAAACTTGAACGATTACGGGGGGTAATTATTAACAAAAAGAGGAAATAATAAATTTTTCTCTATTTTGGTGAGTAAAATTTCCCTTTTGTGGCAAATATGCCTCGATAAAATGAATGAAGATTATATAAACAAAAACAAAGAGACGCTGTGAAAAACTTGATTTTCGAAAGCATTGAAAAAGTAAGGGCAGAACTTGTTCTGCCCCAACAGTTCCAGAATCTAACAGAGCAGAACAGGTTCTGCCCTTACGATAAGGAGTTTTATGGGGTTGTGGTCTCCAAAATCGGTTGAAATTGACGAATTTGTATTTGATGGGTACAATAATTGCAATAAAATAAAGAAATATTTATTTATCTGAAAGCAGAAATTTATGCTATTAGTATTTAATAGAATGGTTGAAGAGTATAAAAAAACGTTTGAAAAGCGCAACATCCGCGGTTTCACTCTGCTGGAACTGCTGGTGGTAATTACCATTCTTGCCGTTCTTGCCGGAGCAGCTCTGCCTTATGTGCAGAACTACGTTAAAGAAAGCCGGATTTCCAAGGCAAAGGCCGATCTTGACGAGATTAAAAAAGCTTTGGCGATTTATGAAACCAGAGAGAAAACCTATACTTCATCAACCGTAGATCAGCTGACCGGGCGCTATTTGAACAGTTCGCCAATCGATCCATGGGGAAAGCCTTACGTTGTTGCAACAGATTCAGGCGTAGTTTATTCGAGCGGTCCAGATAGGATAAATTCTACTGTAGATGATATTGGTGTAGGCTACCAGCCTCCTTTGGCTTTAGTTCAGGTGAAATGGATCGATGCCAACCAGAGTGGCGCAGTTGACACTCAGAATGTGCCAGATTATCTTCAGTTTTATTTCTCAAGGAAAATTTCTTCTGATTCTAGTGACATTATCCAGAACAAGGGCAATGCCCACAGTTACTTCTCCTGGACCAGCGCAAGTCCTATAAATACATCACTTGACTGGGCAAATTTAAAACTTGAAAATACTGGAGATTTAATGACGGTTAAGATTGCTGATGGTCTAACCGAAGTCTTTGGTCCTGGCAGTGACACTTTGTGGGTTAAAGATGGGAGTGGTATATTGGACGTGTCTGTCACGTTTCCAAATAAATGTATCTCTAGTCAGACTGTTGTTATTTCATCGCGTTAAGTAATTCTCTTAAGGAGATTGGGAAGTTATGAGTAAAAAAGGTTTCACATTGATTGAACTGCTGGTGGTTATTACCATTCTGGCAATTCTCGCCGGCGCAGCTTTGCCCTATGTGCAGAGTTACGTTGCTGAGTCGCGTATCGCCAAGGCCAAGACTGACCTTGAAGAAATTGCCCGCGCTATAGCTGTTTATGAAACACGTGAGGGTGACTATTCTAAAGATGATGTCTCTGACCTTACAGGTAGGTATTTGAACAAGGCTCCGATAGATCCCTGGGGTAAGCCATATCTTGTGGCTACAGATTCAGGACTTGTCGTTTCCGGCGGCCCCGATCGTGACACTGATTCAGAAGAAGATAACGTTCAGGCGCCTTACCAGCCACCTCTGGCATTGGTTCAGGTAAAATGGATTGACAAAAATCAATCTGGGGCTGTTGACACCCAGAACGTTCCTGACCAGGTACAGCTTGTTTTTTCAAGAAAAATGCTTGATACCACCGATACTTCACTTGCTCCGACCGACATTGCATCTTTTTCTGCAGGGACTGATTTGGATGATGTTTTTGAGCTTTCAACTGGTGAGGCAATGAGCGATCAGTTTCTTGTTGCTAGTTCAACAGTTTTGTCTAACCGGAAGGTTTACGTTTTAACTGTGCTTGGTGGAACCGCTTTAGCCACTCCTGATAATGAATTTGTACCAGGCTCAGATACAATTAAGCTTAGAACTACCCCAACAAACCCGAATTACATTTATGACTATGCCAAGAACAAGTCTTTGACCAACCAGGCAGTTGTTATACTGCCTCAATAATTAGAAGGGAAGAAGCAAATGCTCAGAAAAAAGGGTTTCACATTAATCGAACTTCTGGTAGTAATTACCATTCTTGCTGTCTTAGCAGGAGCAGCATTGCCCTATGTTCAAAGTTACGTTGAAGAATCAAGAATTGCCAAAGCTAAAACCGATCTGGAAGAAATCGCTCGCGCTATCGCTGTTTACGAAACTCGTGAGGGCGAGTATGCCAAGGACGATGTTTCAGACCTTACAGGTCGTTACTTGAACAAGGCTCCGATTGATCCTTGGGGCAAGCCTTATCTCGTTGCTACAGCTTCAGGACTTGTCGTTTCCGGCGGCCCCGATCGTGACACTGATTCAGAAGAAGATAACGTTCAGGCGCCTTACCAGCCGCCTTTGGCTCTGGTGCAAGTTAAATGGGTGGACAAAAATCAGTCCGGCGCGGTTGACATTCAAAACGTTCCAGATCAGGTTCAGCTATATTTCTCCAGAAAAATGTTGAATAATGATGGCGTTGGAGTATTTCCGACCGATCTTGCAAGTTTTACCACCGATGGTGGTAGCCCTCACATGGACGATGTTTTTATGCTGTCAACAGGTGAAGATATGTCGGCCCAATTCAAGGTTGCCAGCTCCACTTTGCTTGATAATGAAAAGGTGCTTATTTTTACGGTTCAGAATGTCGTTGGTAATAATTTTGTTCCTGGCTCTGATACCATCATGATAAAATCAGGAACTGGAAGAAATATCTACGACCTCGATGAGAATATTTCTCTTGCAAGTCAGGCGGTTAAAATTCTGCCGCAGTAAAAAGTGGTACGGGTTTTGCTTAATAAATTAGTGAGGTTGAAAGGATAAATCTTTATTTATCTAATCGTTGGGTAAAGTCCGGGCAGGCGGTTAATCCTGCCAGCAGGCTCGAATTTAGGTTGGTTTCTTAAGTTGGGCTAAATAATTTTTCAGGAGGGCATGAATATGCTTAGAAAAGGTTTTACTCTTATTGAACTGTTGATCGTTATCACGATCATCGCGATCCTGGCCGGCGCCGCAATCCCCTACGTTGCTGACTACGTGGATGAAGGCCGGGCCGCTCGGGCTAAACAGGACATGAGCGAAATTCGTAATGCTCTTGTTAGATGGGAACTGGAAAGAGACGTCTGGGCTGAAGGTTCAGCTTCTATTGAGCCTTTGGTTGGTCCCTTTTTGTCACAACTTTTGATTGATCCATGGGGTTCGCCTTATGTAGTTGAGGGTGCTGAATCTAGAGTTCGGTCATATGGTCCGGATGGTGTTGATGATGGAGGGGCAAATGACGATTTAAATTTGGATTTCAGACCACCGATGGCTGTTACAAAAGTTGAATATTCAGACGTAGATGGAAGCGGGACTGTTAATGAAAATGACACCCTTACTTTCTATTGTACGCGACCTGTTGGTGCCATTGGTGCTTCTTCTGACATTGAAATAGGCGGTAACACCCTTGATACGGCTGGGTTTGTAAAGGCACCGACCTCAGCTGTGGATGGTTCAACGAAGAAGGCCATTTTTCCTCTTGATGCGGCTGGCCCATACTACAACGGTAACGCAGTTGAGATTGTTCAAACTACTTTAGATGGTATTGCAGACAGAGCTGCTCCGGCCAATTATGCAAAAGTTGCAAGTTTAAAGCTTAAATCTACTGGTTGGTAATTTGTTTTTTATTACCCCCTGCCGATGCAGGGGGTATTTTATTGTTTGAAAGGTTTATGATGAAAAATAAAGGCTTTACGCTTATCGAGCTCCTAATAGTCATTCTGATAATAGGTATTCTGGTTGGAGCGGTTTTGCCTTTTGTGCAGCAGTATGTCTATGAGTCCAGGGTAACTCGAGCTAAACAGGACCTGGATGAAATCAAAAATGGCTTGATTCGCTTTGAAACCGATCAGAGAAATCAATATTTAAAATCTGATATTTCTGATCTAGTTGGACCATATATTAATAGAGCCATGGCCGACCCGTGGGGTTCTCCCTATAAGATTTCACCGGCATCTTCTTCATGCTATTCTCTGGGCCCGGATGGTCAGGCCAGCACTGGTGACGAAGTCGTCACATATTTCAGGCCTCCTTTGGCAATTTCCCGAGCCTATTGGGAAGATACAGATGGCGATTTGCTTGTTAATGATGGTGATAAGCTGGTTCTTAAGTTCACCAGGCCGATTCGTGATAATGTGGGCGATGGACCAACTCTTGTTGGCATGCCTGGAGCTGACGATCTTGACTACTCCACTGCGCCACAAGGCGATTATGCTGATCCACCAGGAATTGAATGGTTTGATAATAAAATGACTATAAAACTTACTTTGGATTTTGGTGGTGGCCCGCCTTTCAAGATTGGACAAGATACTGTTACCGCTAAATCTGGAAGCAAGATTGTTGATGGCGATGGGGTTCCATGTAAAGATGGCCCGGCAATAACCATCAAAAGCAATAATTTTTAATTTTTGTGGCAGGTACGCCGCAGGTAGGGTGAAAATCTGTTGGATTTTTCACTTGTGCAAAAAACACACGCAAAGAACGAAGACCGCCCGAACCGGGCGGTTTTTTGATTGCGGCCGAATAAAAAACGCAATAAAGTGCCCGAGAAAACTCAGGCTACTGGATTCCTGCCTAAGCAGGAATGACGGAGAAAAAAGGAGCTCATTGGCGCACTCGAAAAAATGGGTTTTTTAAAAAAACTTTATCTTGAGGCCCTTGGGGGGTAATTTTAAATAAAAACCTTCGCACTTAAGCTTCACAAAAACCAGAGAGGGTTCGATAAGCTGTTTGGTCTGTCGCCCGGATAAGCCGGTGAAAGTTTTGCGTACCGATAACAGGGCAAAACACTCGAAATAGCCGGCGCATTTGCGGCGATAACCTGTTCATTATTTTAGCTTGTGGGGGTTGATAGGCTGTGATATCATTTTCTACCATGAATAAACGTGCATTCTCATTGATTGAACTGTTGATCGTTGTCGCGATTATCGCCGTGCTGGTCGGGGTAGCCATGCCCTACTATCAGGATTACGTCAAGGAAACGAAACTGACCAAGGCCAAGCACGAACTCGATATTCTCAAAGAAGCGCTGATTAAATACGACACCATGGAAGACCGTCCATTCGATCGTAATGATATGCGCGTTCTCCTCGGCCGCTACCTGCAGGATCTGCCGCGCGATCCCTGGGGACGAGATTACCAGCTCGATTATGTTTCCGGAAAAGTCTACTCTTACGGCCCGGACTACACCAAAGAAACCGACGATATCGTAACCTTTTACAAGCCGCCGCTGGCTCTGCAAAAGGCTGTTTGGGTCGATGCCGACAAGGATCGACACATTAGCCCGAACGACTTTCTGCGCCTGGAATTCTCGCGCATCCTGAAAGATAATTTCGCGCTTGGGCTGAACTATCAGTTGGCATCAAATGCCGGTGATCTCTGGTTTTCCGAAGAAGTTGACCGAACGGCTTTCAACCCGATTGCCAGCTTTACCGCATCAGGATCGGAATTCCTCATCGAATTCACCGCTGCCGCCGATGATGATTCGTTTTTCCCAGGTTCTTCAACCGTCGGGATTTCCCAGACCAACGCAGTCATCGAAGACTTCTCAGGCCGAAAAGCCAACGGCACCACCGGCGAATACCCCGGTATAGAAGTAATTATCAAGGCTGAATAGAGCAAAGATGGCTAAAAAGAGAAGAAAAACGGTGGTGCGACCACCTTCAAGCGATACGGAGGCACCGGTAAAAAGTAGTTCGCTGTTCAGCGAACATGAAGATTTTCTTTATCGCCTTTTTCGTAAAAGCGATAACGAAGCCCGCGCTAACCTGAGTAATACCGAATGGCTCGTCTATATCGGTATTCTCATCGTCACGCTGGTAACTCCGTTCCTTTACAGCCGTCAGACCACCGAAAACTTTCTGACGCCCAAAGAATTCTTCTCGAAAATAGCCATTGTCATTCTCGCGGGTATCTATTGTACCCGCGTTTTCGTTGCCGGAAAAATCAAGTTCGCCCGAACCAGCCTGGATTTCCCGCTGGCGATGTTTTTCGGTTTCTGCGCGCTATCAGTTGTCTGGAATTACAACGCGCCCTCGGCGATTCGCGATTTGCGCGGAGTGTTTCAGATACTGCTGTTGTTCCCGCTGATCGTCAACATCGTGCGTAGTCGCTGGCAAGTCGAGCTCCTGTTGTGGATAGTCATTTTCACCGGTCTGGCCACATCGACGCTGGGCATCATGGAAACTTACAACCTCTATTTCAAAATAGATCCATCCGGCTCGATAAGCTTTGTCAAAGACGAAGTTCTGGCAAAGATCGTTGATGAAAAGTCCTTTTATCTGCCGTTGTTTCCGCAGCTGGCCAACGACAGCTATTCGATGGGCTCGATCGTTTCAACCTTCGGAAACCGAAACTATCTGGGCACTTTCGCCATGTTTACAGCCTTCTTGCCGCTTGCGTTCTTCTTTTACTACCGCAACATCACCATGAAAGCGGTTTCCCTTTTCCTTTACGGCTGGATGCTTTACGGTTTGATGATTACCCGCTGTCGGGCTGCGCTTATCGGCATTGTGCTCGGCATAATCTACATGGTCATCATGCTGCTGATAAACGACCGAAACTGGCGTCTGATCAAGAAGAACGCGATCTTTTTCGGTGCGGCTGTCGCGATAATCTTTCTGGCGCTGACGAGTATTTCTGCCTACACCTTGAAGAACCTCGATACCATCAACATTCTTGATAAGATTCAGGGAACTTTCACCCTCGACCGCGCCGTCAGTAACACCTTCGAGCGCATGTGGGTCTGGTATGGCACAATTCAGTCGTTCAGAGGAAGCCTCGGTGGCTGGCTGTTCGGCAATGGTTTTGGCTCGTTCAAGCATTTTTTCCCATATCAGGAAGCGGAAACCTTTACCGATGCGAATCAGGAAACCTTCGCCGCAGTTACTTTCAGACAGGCGCATAATGACTGGCTGCAGGTTATTGCCGAGGTCGGTCTGATTGGGCTGGCGCTGGTGCTGTTTCTGATCTGGCGCTTTTTTAACGGTATCAAAACTGCGATCAAGCGAGAAGTCTGGCAGGAAAAGAACGGCGAAATGAATGGCGATCACATTTTGTTGATCGGCATTGGCGCGGCAATGGTCGCACAGCTGCTGGCCTCTTTGCCCGACTTTCCCTTTCATCGCATCGAAACCGCTCTTTATGCGGTGATATTCATGGCTCTGGTGCCGGTTTTGACCGAAACTGATTTTTTCAAATCGCCGCTGGTGCGCCGCAAAGTTAATGTCTTTGAGGGCGTTGCTTATGCTTTTGCATTTCTTGCCCTGTTTGCCGCCGGACTTTCGGCCTACTATGAAGCCCGCTGCTGGGTTGCCGATACCCGGGTGCGCAAGGCCGACATGTATATGAAGTATCCGCAGGCCGAAGCCCAGGCTTCAGCCAAAACCCTTCTGCTCGAAGCGATCGAACTCGATCCGTTGCCGGGCGACCCTTATCTGAAACTGGCGACAATCTTCGAAAATGATGAAAAAGACGCGGAAAAGGCTCTGTACTATGCTGAAAAAGCCTTTCAGAACATCAACTTCAATGCCCGTTCGACCTATCATTCAGTGGTTTTCCGAAAACTGCACGTTTATTATCACCTGATGCAGAAATTACCCGAAGCCTATCAGATGGCGGAACTCGGTCTGAGTCTGACCTGTGGCGATGCCCGATCGATTTATTACATGTATGGTGGAAAAATTGCCCTGGATATCAGTCGGTATCCCTTGCCCGGCGACCAGCAGACGCAGATGATCGAAAAGGCGGAACGCTATCTGAGTCGCGCCGCAAGATATCCCCAGTTTGAATTGCAGGCAAACGCTTCACTGGCAGTGATCAAGGCTGGTCTGCTCAAATGGCAGGAAGCCCTCGAGCTTGCCGCCAGCGTTTCGGCAAAAGTTCAGGATCGTGACCCGACAATGCTCAATATTCTTGGCATTGCCGCATCGAATCTTGGCGATCAGGCACGCGCCGAAGTTGCACTGAAGAAAGCTCTGGCCATGCACCCGAACAACCCTGTTTTCGTGCGCGATCTGGGTGTGGTTT
>CAZQUE010000069.1:0-23064 GCA_964596185.1 uncultured bacterium
ATCGGGAAAATTGCCGAAAAATATCAGGTGCCCTTATTGAAACATGAATCAGCCGAAATTAAAGAAAATTTTGAAGCCTATCTTCTCGGCGTAAGTGCTCGCCTGACGCAAATAGTATTTGTTTCTGAATTGATGAATTTCGTTGAAAAACGACCGAAGCTCGAACTTCTTTTCAACGAAGCCAACAAGGAGTTTGCAATTGGCAAAAATTCTCTCAGGCTCGAGATAAATCGTGTCATTCAGGTAAAAGACCTGGCTCGCCTTTACCGCTTTCGTTTAAGCAATTATGAAAACATGCTGCTTTTTTATCAGGGTAAGCTCTCCTCAAAGCCTGTTCATGACAATGCCCGCATATTGCCCAGACTCATTCAATCACAAAAGCCGGTATTGGATAATCTGCTTAAAACCGTCGCCAGCAAACCAACCTGGAAAATTCTCGGCAATACGGTTTTCGACAAAACTCTGGACTTCATTCTGCCGGCTCAAAGAGCTATTTTTACCTGGGTCGGCGATTCGCGAATAAAAAAACAGGAAAGTAGATTGGTCAGCAAAGCCCAGGTCAAGCAATTCAAACGGTTGCTTAAACCTGGCGACATAATCCTTGAACGTCAGGACTGGTATCTTTCGAACATTTTTCTGCCGGGCTTCTGGCCACATGGAATAATTTATCTTGGCGACCGCAAAGAACTGGCGCATTTTTTCAAGGATGACCGCCAAGTTTCAGCCTGGTGCCGGAAGAATGGTTGCCGAAATTTTGTCGAATTGCTTGCAAAAGATTTTCCAGCCGCTGGCAAAGCCTTTTTGCGCCGCAATCAGGACGGCCATACCAACGTGGTTATTGAAGCAATCAGTGAAGGAGTTGTTTTCAACTCGATCGAGCATTCATGTAAAGCCGATTATCTGGCCGCATTACGCCCGAATCTTGACAAGATCGACATTGCCAGATCGATTTACCAGGCCTTTTACTATTTTGGTCGTGAATATGATTTTCGCTTCAGCTTTGACAGTGAACAAACCCTGGTCTGCACGGAGCTGGTCAGTAAAGCCTATTGCCGCTCTGATGGAACCGGACTGAAACTACCGTATAGCCTAAACATGGGCAAATACGGAGTTACTGCCGACGCGATCGCTGAAACATTCGCTCGCGAACATGGCCAGCCCAATGCTCAGCTGAGCTTTGTTGCATTCCTCCTGGGATTTCCAGAAAAAAACAAGGCCGATTTTGTCGGGGTTGAGAAATTTAAACTTTCACCCACCTGGCGCGGCGGCCTTGTAAGCTCAGATCTTGACTGATCAGAACTCTATTTCTGTGCTGCAGAGAAAACGGCGACCAGGCCGAGTGTAGCCAACTACACGCTCTTTCTTTTCATCGAGTAGATTAACAACAGTCAAATTCAATCTGACCGCGCCAAAAAGCTGCGAAATGAAAAGCGACAAATCGTTCCCGGGCTTGGCCGCAGAAGTGTTTTCTGCATTTTCCCAGGCGCTTCCCCACCAGTTACTCTGAACAGTTACTTCAGTCTCGGCAAACTTCCGCTGCAAAGACAGCGTTGCCCGGCGCGAAACGACGGCAGGCACATTACGCCCGCTTGAAAGGATTCTCGCCCGATCGGTTATGCCAACCGAGCCATTCAAATGAAATTTTAAAAAACACAGTTCATCAACTGAAATCTCATGGGAAATTATTTCAGAACGATCAAGATTTGCTGCCTTGATGCCCCAGGCATAGGCCGGATCAGAAGTGGCGACCGTCCCAATCAGGTCACGAATTCGGTATTTTATCATCGAAAAACCCAGTCGTCCAAAGTGTTCGGTTTTTCTGGAAATCTTCGCTTGAATTGAGCTTGCATGCTCGGATGTCAGCATAGGGTCGCCATAATTCGGATAAAACTTTTCATTGAGAGACGGATTTCGAAATGAACTGCCGACGCCCAGATAAAAATCATAATGCCCCGCTCTAATGCGCCAATCAAGATGCCCTGTCAGCACTGATTTTTTACCGTCCGGACGATCTATTCGACCACTGCAAGCCAGTAGACCCGATTTACCATTCTGTCGATTCAAAGCCAGCAGTAAACCAGCATCAACTTCGCGAACACTGAAATTTCCGCGATTTTCGGCCCTGGTCTCCATACGTGACACTTCTATCAAACCAGTAGTTCGCCCATCGGAAAAATCCTGCAACCGACTTACAGCCTGACGATGGCGCGAAATCCCCATGCCATATTCGTTCCATAACGCTGTCTCATCAAAACCTGTATAGCTACGCTGAAGAAAAGCCTGGGTTATTCGCCATTCGCCATGGGCATCGGCGCGCCAGAAGCCAAAACTTGAGTCCGATTCGATCTTTTTCTGCCTGAAGGTCAGACTATCGACTGGTAACGCCGAAACTGGGTCGAAACCATCAAGCTCAGTCATGCTTTCCTTGAAACTACCACGCGCCTCCGCTTGCCAGCCACCATCAAGTTCGGTTGCCAGTGCTAATTCCAAAGTTTCGACTTCAAAACGATCTGGTTCGCTGTTACCACGCTGGGAAGACGCAGCCGACCAGCCCGGAGTCGAAAAATGACTCAGACGCACTCCCATTGAAAAATCTTCAAGGCTGGTTTCGAGCAAATAACCATTGCCGCCAATACCATCACTGTTCAATTTCAATCGCCCAGCCTGAGGGAACCTGCTTTTCAGGCGAACTACTCCGCCAATGCCATTGCTGCCCCATAGGCTTGCGCGATTTCCCTGCCAGATCTCAACATCTTCAAAGGAATCGAGTTTGAGATCTCCGATATCGGCACTGCCGGTAAATGGGTCGTTCAGAGGCATACCATCTTTGACAACCAGAATCTTGTTCCCAGAAAGTCCGCCGAGATTCAAAGAAGAAACATGACCAGGGCCACCAGGAACTCTTACGGTTGCTTCGGGAAACCGGTCGAGCAGCTCAGACAAAGTAGTCAAACCAGAGCTGCTTTCAGAAGAAATCATTTTACTTCGGTCGGGTTTGCCGGTTATCTCTTCGGGCAAAAGCATTGCCCTGGCAACGACTTCAACCTCTTCAAGCTGAAAATCTACTTTAGAGCTTGTTTCAGGCAATTCAGATAATTCGGTTGCCATTGTCGAAAAAGGGGAACAAAAAAGAAAACAAGAAAGGAAAAGGGAAACAAAATGTTTCTTGAGCATGGGTAGCCGCCACCTCAGATAAAATTACGGTAAAGCAACAGGCTTTGCCGGGCTGAAGCGGTATTCCGGCTGATGGATCATCCTCCTGCCCAGCCTTCCCATCATTTGACAGTGGCTTTTCACGGGCATTTGTACCCAAACACGGCGACGGTCTCGCGCAGGACTTGCACCTACTTCCCTGATTCAACCGCGGCTATGGTAAATCAATGCCGGCGAGCTGGCAAGATTTATTTTGGCTATAAAAAAATCGGCCCTGCAAATTTTGCAGAGCCGATTTTGATTCAAATAAAAGTTTTCTTACTTGGGTATGTAAACTCCAAGAAGTTTTCCCTGCCAGGTTTCACGGGTGCCGTAATCCATGTTCGGGCCATCATTGATGAAGCGGCCATTACCCTTGATAACGATATCCCCTGCAGTTGGGTGTGCTGTCCCGGTGCTGCCGGCGGCGACAACGATAACCGCGCCTTCAGGTATTCTCGGATCATGGGGATTGGTAATTGGCGGATTGAAGGCCGTATCGAGACGCTGCAGACCGGCTTCGTCAAGATTATCCTGGCGGGCATTCATGTAAGTGGAAAAATCTTTAGCCTCAGCGCTGCCCATATTTGGCAGGTCGGACCAGTTGGCAAGATTACCGTAGCCCGAAGAGGTAAGATAACCCCATACGGCATTGAAACACTGACCGTTCGAAGCACCTCGATGATTCTGCATAGCATAATCAACTACTCTTTGCATCTGCTCGCGGCCTTTTGCAGAAACGGTGATGGTATTAGTGGCAACATCGGCAGTAGCAGTAGCAACCGGTGGGATATCAACAGTTGTTGTGGCAACATCGACGCTGGTAGTAGCCACATTGTCATCTTTTCCGGCATTGTCGGCTTTATTGTCATCGGCAATGTCTTCCTGGTCATCGGCTGTGCTGACTACTGCAGTAGCCCCGGGATTAGGGGCATCAGCCTCAGCATTGGTGCCGGCTGCATTGTTATTGTTGGTATTCGCATTATTATTGGCATTGTTGGCATTATTGTTGTTGCCAAAGATACCCTGGAAGGTGTTGATAACATCTCTGATAGCGGGAACCGCCTGCTTGATTCCATCAGCAACCTTGGTAATTGTTTCCATGATTTTGCTGGCATCGCAGCCGGTCATAAAAACAGAAGCAAAGATCATCATTAGAACCGCCAACTTCTTCAGTCCTGCCATAATCGCCACCTCTTTCAACAGGTTTTATCTTATATACGGTCGACAAATAAATGAAGCAACAAACTTTTAGAAATTTTATCGAGCCAACAACTCGGCCAGATGATAGAGCAACCTCGTGCCTACTCCAGTGCCGCCTTCCTTTGGCAGAAAGGGATTCTTCATGTAAGTCATGGTGCTCTCATCCATCCAGGCTGTTCCAGCTATGTCCAGGTGTACCCATGGAACCTGCCCGACAAACTGTTTCAAAAAAATAGCTGCGGTAATAGAGCCGGCCGGGCTACCGCCAGTATTCTCAAAATCGGCAATATCGCTTTGGATCTGTGCCATATAATCATCAAAAAGCGGCAACTGCCAGATTTTTTCAGTAGACTGGTCGCTGGCACGCTCGACAATGCTGTAAAATTCCTGATTATTGGTCATTGCCCCGGTGGCGAAATGACCTAGTGAACCAACGATAGCCCCGGTAAGTGTCGCGATATCGACCAGATAATCAAGCTGTCGGTAGCTGCGAATGTATGACAAGGCATCGGCCAGAATCAGCCGTCCCTCGGCATCGGTGTTGAGTATTTCGACCGTATGCCCTTCACGGGTGGTAATTACATCACCAACCTTGTAGGAATGGGCATCGACCAGATTCTCAGTCAATGGCATCACTGCAACGACGTTTATCGGCAGCTCGTTTTTGGCGATACACTGCATTGCGCCAAGCACGGCAGCAGCACCAGCCATGTCACAATGCATGCGAAACATCGATTCACGGTCTTTCAGGCTCAGACCGCCGCTGTCGAAAGTTATTCCCTTGCCAACAAGCCCGAGCACCTGTCCGTCTGGCTTTCCGCCGTTGTGCTCCAAAACGACCACTCTCGGAGGGTTAACACTCCCAAGATTTACTGCCAGTAAAGCATTCATGTTCTCAGCAGCAATTTCTTCCTTTTCAAGAACCTTGATTTTCATTCCGGTTTCAGCGGCGACCCTACTGGCATGGGCAGCAAATTCCTGAGGGTTGAGAAAATTTGCCGGAAAATTAACCAGATCCCTGGCCATGTTAGTGGCTTCACCGAGAATTTCGCCCTTCTGAGCCTCGCGAATCATTTCGGCATCAATTTCAGAGCCGATCAAAGCGATGGTAAGGCAGGCAATAGCATGGTAATCAGGCTGTTTTTCCCGGGTATATTTTCTGAATTTGTACAGACCGAGGCTTACACCTTCGGAAATAGCGCGGCATCCCTCTTGCGGCGAGATGCCAAGGCGCTGAAAATCATTTTCAACCGTCATTTCGGAAATTTTGATTCGGCGCATATTACGAGCTGCAACGGCAGTAACCGCCATCAGACGCTCGAGGGAAAAGTGAAGACGTTTTCCCAGGCCCATAACCAGAATTCTTTCGGCATTGCCGTCGTCGCAATGAATCATGGTAAATTCCTTGAATTTACCGGCAATTTCGCCTGAATCGACCAGGCGATTCAGCTTCTTATTCAGCTTTTCATCAAGATTTACAAATTTTTTGTCGGCGGCGTCTTCAAAAACGGTCAAAACCAGAGCTCTGGTTTTGATTTCAGCCATAGGTCTGGCGGTAAGTTCAATTTTCATGCCTTCTCCTGCCATGTTGTATTTTTTATTGTGACTTAACAGAAAATCTGCGCGGCCGTCTGGCATTATAGCAGATTATTGACCGTTTGACAGCAACTGATGAAGCAATTAAACTTTAGGTAGAATGTACAGCAACTTCTGGAGGCATAAAATGAAGTTTTGCCGATTGTTTACAACTGTTTTGACCTGCCTGATTTTGTCCCTGCCGATATTTTTTGCAGCATCTGCTGTTTTTGCCGATGAAGCCGCGATTGGCCTATCTCCTGAACAGATTGAAGAAATTCGGGAAAAGGTTGAACCGGTTTTGCGTGGTCGCCCGGCAAAAGACCTGCCAGACGAAGACCGGCGTTATCTCTTCATGGCTGAAGTATTGTTCCCCGATTCATTCGAGCTTTTTTACGGACACGGCGAGTTTCTTGCCACCGAGAAGCAGGACTACACACAGGCTATCCCGCGCCTGAAAAAAGCTCTTGAGCTTAAACCCAAAGACCTCAAATCGCTTGAATTACTGGCAACCTGCTATTATGCCCTGAAAGAAGAAGCAGAAGAAGCCTCAGCCTGGGAAAGCCTGCGCGAAATTCTTGAGGATTTCGACGCACAAGAAGCCAGGGATCTTCGTGAACGCGTAATGATGCAGCTTGGGCGCATGGCCCATGAAAACGCAATGATTATGCGCTCAGGGAAAAGGTTTATAGTTTACACCCCGGCTAACAGCACATATTCCTATACAGCGGAAGAGCTAAGTGATGAACGCCTTGAAGAAATCTATCGTCAAATAACCGGTGATCTTGAATGTATTCCGGCTTTTAGAACTTCAATCGTCATACTGACCCCCAAACAGTTTGAAGAAGTTAAACCAACAGACTGGGCCGGCGCTTTTGCCACCAATGACAAATCAATGGTTCTCAATGCCCAGAATTTTCCCAAATCAGAACCGACCGACATTCTCCCCGCAAAACCAATCGTGCTCCATGAATATACCCACAACATCGTCTTTGTTGCAGCTCAGGGACGCTGCCCGATCTGGTTGAACGAAGGCCTGGCGGTATATTCCGAGACCAAAGATCGTGATTTCACCGAGTTTACCCCATCAGCTGAACCATTTGGCGAATTGATGGGCATTGAGGAACTAGAAGAAGAATTTATCGCGATAAGATCACTCGGCAAGGAAGACATTGCCCGAGTCAGGCACGCCTACCGCCTGGCCGGCCTTTATGCCCGATTTTTAATTCAGAGCTTCACATTAGCTGCACCGCGACAGATTCTCGCAGGCTTGAAAAGCAAGATCCCCTTCAATCAATTGCTGGAAGACGTCACCCAAATGTCCGTTCCACAATTCGAGCAAAGATTCAGCAACTGGGTTGCAGAAATGAACAACTGAAGCAGCCACTCGGAAAATGGAGCAAATATGAACGATTTAAAAGCCAATCCACAGATTGTTGCCGTTCTCGGTGCCAGTCCCAAGCCAACACGCTACTCGAACATGGCAGTCAATGCTTTGCTTGACCATGGCCACACCGTAATCCCAATACACCCAACCGCCATTGAGATTGCCGGCATACCAGTGAAATCATGCCTGAATCAGATCGATCACCAGATTGACACTTTGACCATTTACGTTTCACCCGAAAGGCTCGAAAAGATAAAGCCGTTCATCATTGAACTCAAACCCCGTCGGGTCATTTTCAATCCGGGAAGCGAGGCAGAACTGGTCATGAATGAACTACAAAAAAATGGCATTGAGGTAAAACAGGGCTGCACCCTGGTAATGCTTAAAACCGGCCAATTTTAGAGGGATAAATCTGAAAAGCAAATTACTGCTACTGCTATTTTTTTTAATCGTCAGCCGCTTGTCAGCGGTCGATCTTTTTGATTTGCGGGTAATTCCAGATTTTGCTTCGGGAACGGTTCAGGTTGACGGCATCATCGTCAGCAGCAGCAAAAAAGAAGATATTACCAGTCGCCGCAACAATATTTCCGGTCTGATGAGCAGATGGCTCGGCAGTAGCGAAGTAACTGTCGAGATCGCTTCCGAAAGCCAAATTTTCAAGGTCAACGATGGCGAATTTTCAGGAAATCTGCCGGTAGATTTTAGCGAAAGTTTCAGGGTCAAGGTTCTATGCAACCAGGAACTTCTATATCAGGAGGATTTTTGTTTTACCCAACCTCCACGGTATCTTCTGGTCAGCGACATCGATGATACGATTCTCAAATCTGATGTAACCAGCAAAATACAATTGGTTTACAATTCTCTTCTGGTGCGCTATGAAAACCGTGAAGCGATACCAGGAACGGCAAAGTTGTATCAAACATTTAAAACAGCCTCCACTACCTGCGGCCTGCCTTTTTTCGTTTATCTGAGCAGTTCGCCAGCGTTTCTTAGTAGACCGATAAAAGCCTTTCTAGATAAGAACGATTTCCCCAAAGGCCTTGTCATTCTCAAAAAAAGCCTGACCAGCGGTGATCATGAGAATCACAAATCAGGATGGCTCGAGCAGCTGAAAAACCGCTTTCCCGACCTACCGATAATGCTTTTTGGTGACAGCGGCGAACAGGACCCTGAAATTTACAGCAGTTTTCTCCAAAAATATCCCGATAAAAAGCGGGTAAAAGCAATCATCATTCATGAAATTACCGGCGAAGAAGAGCGCCTTCAACAACTCAATGGCTTTGCCGCTGCCGCAATTAAAGAAGGCGTCCCTTTCCTGGTCTGGAGTTCAGTTGATCAATTGTCGGCTGAGCTAAAAAAGCTGGGCTTTATTCCCTGATTATTGGCAGCGTCTCTTTTTTTAAAAAATATTTCGGAACCTTCATAAATCTTTGCAGGTCAATAATTTGTGGAGGTAAAAGATAATGATTCCTATAAAGGATGATCTGCAACCAAAGAAAGCGGCCTACATTACCTGGACATTGCTGGCCGTGAATACCCTGGTTTTTTTATTTCAGCTTGGGCTTCCCGAATACCTGCTAAACAGACTTTATTATCTTTACGGAATTGTGCCATCACGTTTGCTGGACTGGCAGTGGGCATATCGCTACGGATTTCCGGATCGGGGCCTTATCACCCTTCTGACCAGTCTGTTTCTTCATGGCGGCTGGCTGCATTTTCTTGCCAACAACTGGACCCTTTGGCTTTTTGGCGACGATGTCGAAGAACGCATTGGTCATACAAACTTTGCAATACTTTATTTACTTAGTGGCGTAATTGCCGGGCTAACTCACGTAGCATTTTCAGCGAATTCTGCTGTGCCGGCCATCGGCGCTTCTGGTGCTGTTGCCGGGGTCATGGGTGCATTTCTTCTGCTTTATCCGAGAGCTAGAATACATGTTCTTGTACCGATTCTTTTCTTTATCGATATCTGGAAAATCCCTGCAGCGCTCTATCTTCCATTGTGGTTTCTCGGCGAGCTTCTCAGCGGCACTGTCGCCCTTATTACTCCTGGTTTTTCCGGCATAGCTTTCTGGGCTCATGTCGGCGGCTTTATCGGTGGCGCACTTTTACTGCCAAAATTGCTGCCAGAAATAACCACCCCGACCCGGGTATATAATGAACCGGAAATTATTCGCGGCAATGGCTTCATAATCATCAGTCCGCCCAGGCAATATTGAATTATGTATGCCGGCGAAACTTTGTCAGATTTGCCCAGTTGACTTTGGCTCAGGAAATGACAGATACTTTGCCAAAGTTAATAAGGGGTTTTGCAACTATGACAACCGAAAAAATCGCAATCATTGGTGGCGGCAATCTTGGCTCGGCAATAGCACGCGGTCTCGTTTACAAAAAAGTGATGGCGCCGCAATTGATTCATGTTACCCGACGCCGGGTTGAGCTGATTCAGTCACTGGCCAACCAGGGAATTGTAACCGGAAGCGACAATCTGGCTGCGGTAAAGGACGCCAAAATCGTTCTTTTTGCAGTAAAACCTTATCAGATAACTGAAGTTTGCGAAAACCTCAAAGGGCAGTTTGCAGAAGATGCCATAATCGTATCTCTTGCTGCCGGCGTCGATCATCAAAAGCTTCTGCAGATTACCGGCGGCAAGCTGCCGGTTTTCAGAGCCATGCCCAATACCGCAATTGCCATCGGCGAATCCATGACCTGTCTTTCAGGCTGCAACCATAGTCAAGAACAGGCCAAAGCGATTGAAATGTTTTTTGCCCAGCTCGGTTCAGTGATGTTCATTGCTGAAGAACTGATGTCGGCAGCGACGGTACTTGGAGCTTGCGGCATCGCCTTTGCGCTTCGCTTCATTCGCGCTGCTACTCAGGGCGGCATCGAAATCGGTTTCAGCTCGGAAGCAGCACTGCAGATCGCCTCACAAACGGTTAAAGGGGCCGCAGAACTTATCGTCGAGGGAGCAACCCATCCCGAAGCAGAAATAGATAAGGTAACCACTCCACGCGGCATTACCATTTCCGGGCTCAATGAAATGGAACACCAGGGCTTCAGCTCTTCTTTGATCAAGGGCCTGCTGACTTCATTTCAAAAAATTGAGAATATCGGGCGATAGTTTAGCCCGGTGACTGCTCTAAAGTTGCTTCAGGATTGATTCTTGATATCACCAGAATGCTGACGTCTTTGTTGCAGCTTTTTTTATCGATAAGGGTAAAAAGCTGTTCAAAGCAATTTTCACAGAATTTTTCGGGGTCAGGATCAATTGAATTGACAACCATGTCAACGACTGACGAATATTCGACCTGCCATTGATAAAGAAAGCCGCTGCTGAAACAGACGATGCTGGTTTCTGGTTCAAGTCTGATTTCGGAAACAACCGGCCGCCATTTTTTAGTTCTGCCAAGTGGGAGCGCCGGCAATTCGATAACACTGGCACAGCGGCGGCGGTGATCGACAAGGACAGGATATGGCAAACCGGCATTGGCAAGGGTAACCAAACCATTATCTCCCGTTTGCACCAATTGGCAGGCAAAGGATTTTGCCTGTCGGGTGCGACTGCTTTCGAGCAGCATGCGATTTAACTCGCTCATGAACTTGGATGCTTCATAAGACTGCAAGAGGTTAACGGCCGATTTGACAAAAGCAAGAATAAGGCTGTTCGAGACCCCCCTGCCAGCAACATCGCCCAGTAGAAAAGAGGTTTTACCTTCATCGATCGTGAAATGTTCAAAATAATCGCCACCCATTCCCGAGAGGCTTTCGGTTTTACCAAAAGCCAGAAAATTGTTGGAAAGCAACTTTTCAGTCATGGGCACAAGCAGTTTTTCCTGGACGATTTTTGCCGCCTGCATTTCTTCAAGATCAACCAGTGTTTCGTTAAAAATGGCAGCAAGATGACCAAATTCATCTTTGCCAAGTTCAGGCAAACGGTAACTGAAATTTCGGTTATTAAGGGCTTCGACGCCTTGCTGCAATTGAACCAGGGGTCTGACGATGCTTCCAGCGACACTCAACCCGAGAAAAACCGAGATCAAAAGACTTATCAAAACAAATTTCAATAGAATCTTCCACTTTGCATCGATGGCAGCATTGATCTTTTCAAGTGGGTAAAGAGCGAGCAAGCGCATGTGCATCATGCTGAGACATTTATATCCGGTCAAAAGAAAATCCTGATCTTCATAGCGAATATATTCCGGCCGGGTAAGATTTCTATCTCTGAGCTTGAAGGCGATCTCCCTGATTTTTTCGTGTTCCAGGGCTTCCGGCGGAAAAGAAGTTTCGATTCTTTCATCGATGGCAAAAACTTTCAAACCCAGATTATTGCGATTGAGATTGAAGAATTGCCGGGCGACGAAAGCCATTTCAAGGTCATACATATCCCAAAAATAGACCATCAGATAATCATTTTTGTCAGGATCGAAAAGTCGGAAAAATTCAATATAGAAGGGTGAATTTCGTTTTCCCAGGGTCCAGTCAGCAAAAAAATGAATGCCGCTAAAATGCTTTACCAGTTCAAAAGGCCGCTTTTGAAAGAGTGATTCGCCGATAAACTCGACTTCAGTCTCAAGTTTATTGGGCACCGGATCTTCGTTCATACGCTTGAGCAAGAATAATCCGAGCTTTTGCAAAGAAGTCATGATGTTGATTCGTTCGCTGTCCTTGCGGAAATCGGTGTAGAAAGCCTCTTTCACCTCACCATTTTCGACGATCCCTCTGCTTCCGGCAACCATATTGCTTGAACTGGCAACCAGGAAAAGATTCATTGGTTCGGGGAATTGCGGATCGACAAAACTGCGCATCGTCTCCCGGTTTATGCGGGCTTTTTTAAGATTGGCTCTGAATTTTTCAGCAACCTTGTCAAAGCTCCTTTTTTGCTGGGTATATTCACTGATATAAAGTTCATCAACTTTCTGCAAATGAAAATTACTCTGGTTGAAAGCTTCGACGATCAAACTCTTTTTTAGCTGCTGCAAAAAATCTGAGCAGATGACCAGCATTACATAACCGGGAAGAAGGTTGGAAACCGTGAAAAGAAGTAACAACTGGGCCGTAATTTTCAGCGAAAGCTTCTGGTTCAGAACGATAACTCGAAACGAAAGAAAAGTAAAAAGCAAAATGATGACCACAAAAATAGCCCGGGCAAAATTGAACCAGAAAAGTCTTTCACTGCTCTTGAGCATTTCCGGCTTAACTGCACAGAAGTTCTGACTCTTCCCTGAAAGATAGTTAATCAGAACTCGGTACTCACCGACCTCGAACATTTCATTGTAGCCGATCTTAATTTCATTTAAATGTTCTTTTAACAATGAAGCCAGCTTTGAATCTGAGCAGTGAATCGTTGTCTTGTCAACGTAACCCGGAATCAGATTCCTCTTATTGTTCTTCAGCAAAGCCTTCAAACCGCAATCACTATCCAGAACATCGTAGTCCAAAAGCACGCAAAGGCCAATGTTTTCGGCAACGTTCATCCAGGTCAGGGGTTTTTTCCTGGCAGCGTCGGTACGCAAAAGTTCTCTAAATCTCCCGGTAAAACAGTTACTGTAAAAACTTGGAAAAAAATGTCGTCCGAACAACTGTCGCAGGTTATTCTCTTCATCTGCGCTGATTATCCCTGGACGTCCAGGGTCTTTGCGAATTTTGTTCAGGGCAAAAAATGCCTGCCGCAAATCGCCCTGCAGGTTTTCATAGGCAAAATTGCTTCTGGAAATTTCACCATTTTCGTTCCAGATAAAATATTCAGCCTTGATACCATTTTCGGCCAGGAATGCTGATACCGCCTGCTCAAGCTTTTCCGGATCAGCATTTTTGAGAAACAATTCATTGATGCTGTTGCAAAGATACTGTTCGGTATCGGCGACATAGCGCATGGTTTCAAGAGTCTCAAAACCCTCTGCAGCAAAAGTCGCCAATTTATTCTTTTGCTGCAGCGATGACATGTACAGGCTGCCGATCAAAAGAATGCTTACCGGCATAAAAAGCGCGGCGAACCAGAATTTTATCCAGTTGAAAATGGCCGACTTCATACCTTCTCCTTGAAGCGAATCAGCATAAAGGTCAGATCGTCGTCCTGAACTTGCGCCCAGGCAGCATTTATCGCCATTATGTTTTCCCAGTATTCCTGAAGGTTATCTGACCAGGCGTTAAGAAGCATCTTTTCGAATCTTTCATAACCGAATAATTCTGAATCTGCCGAACGAGCTTCGATT
Source organism: uncultured bacterium (assembly GCA_964596185.1). Lineage (GTDB taxonomy): Bacteria > Muiribacteriota > Ozemobacteria > Ozemobacterales > Ozemobacteraceae > DYKG01. The sequence continues at coordinate 13,570 of CAZQUE010000069.1, forward strand.
ATTCCGTCACTGTAAAGAACCAAGGTGTCACCGGCCTGAATCTGACCGGAGACCTCTTTGAATGCGGCCTTGCCGGCACTGCCTAAAGGCATCCCCAGAACTTTGATCAAATTAACCGTTTCATCGCTTTTTCTAACAAGATAAGGATAGCTGTGCCCGGCATTGGCAATCAGAAATTCGCCACTTTCACAATCTATCAACATGGCCTGTGCAGTCATCATACGTCGCCAACCCCGTTTTTTAAGTTGCAGCAGGCATTGATTTGCCCTGGTTAAAAGGTCTGCAGGACTGACGAAACTATAACGGTTACCGGTGATTACGGCCTTGACCATAGCCATGATCATCGCCGCCGGAATACCGTGACCGGCGACATCGCCAAAAAACATTACCATGCGATTGTTGTCAATTTCGAAATAGTCGAAATAATCTCCGCCCATTCTGGTCATGAAAACGGATCTGGCAAACAATTCCACTCTGGCGCAGGAATGCTCTCCGGAAGGCAGTAGACTTTCCTGGACAGAAGTGCCTATCGCCAGCTCTTTCATATTTTCTACGGCATCGTTGAAAACTTTAACCAGTTGCCCTAATTCATCTTCTGAGGAATATGCTACCGAGTAGTTGAAATCTCTTTTTCGCAGATGTGCTACTCCATCACCAAGAGCAGCTACCGGCGTCAGTAAGCGACTTGAAAACATTTTAACAAAACTGGTCAAGACAAGAAGAATGACCAGAATCAACAGCCAAACCATCATTTTTAAATGTATTACCTGGTCTTCGATTATCTGCTGCGGATACAAGGCGACCAGGACCGCTCCAGAGATCTCATTACCGATAACCGAGGTAAAAAGGTATTTTTTGCCATCGATAACCACATCTTCAGCTGCAATCATTTTACGGCGAACCGTTTGTCGCATAAGACGACCGGTAATCGGTGTCTGCATTTCGATATTGGAATAAACCTTTTCACCAGAAGGATCCATAACCGCAAAAATCCTTGGACGAACACGGGCCTGGCTTTGTTCGATGCGCTGCATGATAAATCTCTGCATCAATTGTGAGCGACTCCAGGATATTCCCAGAATGGCCCAGAAATCGCTTTTTTCATTATCGCCGACAAATTTTATGTAGCTGTGACGCGGATTGTTGCCAACCCCAAGAATAGTGAATCTGTCGAGCATTTTCAGGAAGAAATTGAGAACGACTTCATCGGAAGTGACCTGGTCAAACAAACTGTCTTTGTTTACCAGATCTTTTTCTTTGCGGGTATTGAAAAAAAGCACCGCCCGCTTGAGAATCTCTGCGATGAGTTTTTCGGCATTGGTAGCGGTATCTGTAAGATAAAAGGTATATTCACCGTCATACTTCATCAGAACCGCTTCAGATGGACGCATCTCTTTAACCATCAGATGAAGTTCGTCGATTTCGGCCTGTGGCCATATTTCCCGGCCATATTTTCGGTTGCGCTGGCTAACCCAGAGATTGAAACGGTCAGCAATGGCATCGGTTATTTCCGGATAGCGTAGATCAAACTCGCGTAAGACTCGAACCGACTCCTGATGTGCTGAATTCACCAGTTCTTTTTTCTTTTCAGAAAAATACTCATAGCCGGTTGAAACCGTAATCAAAAAAGGCAAGCCATTGGCAAAGACGAAAAGAAGCAGCATTTTGTTTTTAACTGTCAAATATAGTCCTGAAAAGCGCAACGAAAAGCAGTAAAAAAGAAATGCCACCAATAACAGCCACCTTAGACCAGAAAGCATGTATCCGGCCGCCACCTCAGTTGGATTTATAATCGAACTTTTATCAAGGTAGCTAAAAATCACCAGATCAAAACTGACCTGGCGCAGGTGCACCAGATATTTTGCGCTTTGCCGATCAGACTCACCGTGTTTCATGAACTTCTGCACTTCAGCAACAAGTTCCGCGGCATCGGCGTCATCCCGCGGCAATCCCCCACCCTTGATTTCAATTGGCTTCAAACATGCGAGTTTCACCCTGTCTGAGCCCAGGTTATGTTTTCTAATCAGCATCTTTGCGCCAACATAGCGATTCAGCAAGGCCTGATGAATGAAGCAAACCAGAGAAAATTTTCGCCCCGGATAAAACCAAAGCATTCTTTTTTCCGGTTTTTTGCTGGAAAGCAGACAGCTGCCCCGCATTTTATCGCGTAAAGGTTCGAAAAGTTCATCGGCAACCAGAAATTCACCAAAGTAGCTTCTCAGCAGATTCAGCCGTTTTTCGATGCCTTCTATTTCTTCAGGATTGCCCAGTGGATTTTGCAGATAAGCGTCCTTAACCAGATGCATGGTTTCAAACATTGTTTTGAGCAAATAGCTGAATCTTTTTTCTCTGGTAAGTCGGCGATTTACCTTCCCATCACCATGATAAACCAGAAATTCAACCCGATTTTTGAAACGCTGCTTAAAAGAATCAACAAGTTCATTAAGCCTTTTTTCGCTGAAATCATCGCTATCGATACTCTCGAAGCTTTTCTGAAAGATGCTGTGAAAAAACACCTGATCCTGATGGTATTCTTCGAGATGATCAAGAGCAAAACCCAGCTGACTGAAAGATTGGGAAATTTCGGCATGCTGCTGCATTGAAAAGTGCGAAAAAAGCATCAACCAGACGAGATAGGCAGGTAAAAACAGGCCAAAGGTAATCCTGGCCAGATAAATGGTCAATCTGGTTTTAAAATCGGTCAAAGCATCATCCAATTGTGAATCGCCAAACGTTCATTTTTCGTTTTGACAATTTTAAGAGTCACGATTCTCGAGTCAAACCATTATAAAGGCAAAAAAACCGAATGGCTACCGCAAAGCCAGTTATTTTTCGGGATTTTAATCGTTGAACGAAGGCTGAAAGATATTGAGCAACTTAAAGTTGACTTTTACGAGAGAGTTAAAAGATACTGACACGAATTACAGAAGGGTTACTGACTACTGAATCAAGATATTAGAGAGATAGACCATGTATAAATCAGTCACAGTAAAAATTGGCTCCAACGTCCTGACCGGCCCCGACCGAAAACTCCATCAGGCGCGCATCGCCCACCTGACTGACCAGATAGCACAATTGCACCGTAACGGTATGAAAATCATCCTTGTTTCGTCGGGTGCGGTTGCCTCAGGTCGTGGAATGGTTCCCAATCCACCCCGCAAAGACCCGGTTTCTGAGCGCCAACTACTCTCTTCGGTCGGCCAGATCAAGCTTGTATCAACCTATGCCGACCTCTTCTCCAGACACGAAATAACTTGCGCTCAGGTTCTGGTAACCAAAGAAGACTTTCGTACCCGGGAACACTACCTGAACATGAAGAATTGTCTGACAACCCTGCTCGATCATGACATAATTCCAATCATCAACGAGAATGATGCGGTCTCTGTAACCGCTCTAATGTTCACAGACAATGACGAGCTGGCAGGAATGGTTGCAACCATGATGAGCACAGATGCCTATTTCATTCTAAGTAATGTTGACGGCATTTTTACCGGCAATCCGGGAGAACCCGGCGTAAAACTGATTGAAGAGATTTCCGATCGCGATTGTGATCTGTCACCGTTTATTTCGACACAAAAAAGCAACTTTGGTCGCGGCGGCATGCTGACCAAAAGCCGGGTGGCTTTCAATGCAGCCAAAGCCGGCATAGAAGTGCATATTGCCAATGGCACCCGAGACGGTGTATTGATCGATCTGGCAATGCAAAAAGGGCAAATAGCCCACACGCACTTCGTCGCAGGAACCCCGAGGCCAGCGGTCAAAAAATGGATAGCATGGTCGGCGGACTTCACCAGTTTCGAAGTTCAGATTAACCAGGGCGCGGCCGCAGCACTGCATTCTCAACGGGCTACCAGCCTTCTTCTGGCAGGGGTTATCAGAATGCAGGGCGATTTCCAGAAGGGCGATCTTCTGCGCATATTGGATCATAACGGACAATTGCTCGGAATTGGCCGGGCTCAATATGACTATCGCAAGGCCCAGGAGCACTTGCATGACAAGAAATACAAGCCGCTGGTGCATTACGACTACCTACATCTTTTCACCTGATCTGAAATATCCGGCTATTTGACAAAATTGCCATAATAGAAACACAGAAAGGCCTGCGATGAACGCTATAGAACAATTGAAAACCGTAAAAATGGCTGCCAGAGTAATGGTGAACATTACCTCGGAGGTTAGCCGTAAGGTTCTTCTAGAATTAGCCGACATTACCGAAGCGAACCTCGACCTTCTTCTTTCAGCAAATACGCTCGACCTGGCCCGTATGCAAGAAACCGACCCGCGCTATGATCGCCTGAAACTTACCCCAACGAGAATCCGAGAAATCGCCCACGACATACGTAATGTTGCCAATCTTGAAAGCCCAATAGGAGAAGTCCTCGAACAACGGCAAATGCCCAATGGTCTGGCACTGAAAAAAGTCCGTGTTCCTCTGGGAGTGGTCGGAGTTATTTATGAAGCACGTCCGAACGTGACATTCGATGTATTTGCACTTTGTTTTCGCAGCGGTAATGCTGTGGTGCTCAAAGGCGGAAGCGATGCCGACCATTCCAATCGTGCAATTGTCGAGCTGATCAAGCAATGCCTGGCATCGCAGAATATTTCTGAAGATATTCTGCAATTATTGCCGGCAGATCGCCAGGCCGCCATGGAACTAATGCACGCGGTCGGCTACGTTGACGTTGTCATTCCAAGGGGTTCCCAGGGCTTGATCGACATGGTGCGCAATAATGCCAAGGTTCCAGTAATTGAAACAGGAGCCGGAGTCGTGCACACCTATTTTGACGAAACCGCAGATCTGGAAATCGGACAAAAAGTCATTTTCAATGCCAAAACACGCAGGGTCAGCGTTTGCAATGCACTAGACTGCCTGATAGTTCATGTTAGCCGCCTAAAAGACCTCCCCCTTCTGATTGAAGCACTGGCTGAAAAATCAGTCGCAATTGAAGCCGATGAATCATCTTTTAGCGTCCTGGAGGGAACCTATCCCGAGAACCTTCTTGAGTTGGCAACCGATGATTCTTTCGGCAAGGAACATTTGAGTTACCGTTTAACGATAAAAACGGTAAAAAATCTCGACGAAGCCCTCGATCACATCGCCCGATTCAGCACCAGACACAGCGAAGCGATTATCAGCCAGAGCGCTGAAAATCAGCGACGTTTTTGCAATGAGGTCGATGCCGCCGCGGTTTATGTCAATACCTCTACCGCTTTCACCGATGGGGCGCAATTCGGCATGGGCGCTGAAATAGGCATCAGCACGCAAAAACTTCACGCACGTGGTCCGATGGCTCTTCCTGAGCTGACCAGCTACAAATGGATAATCGAAAGCAACGGCCTAACTCGTCTCTGAACCTACTGTCGCCACTAATTGAGCTGGGGTGTTTCAGACAAGCCAATCCGCGTAAAATAAAGCGCTTTGGCTTAATCTTGATCGTCTTGCCGAAATCACTTTTGATTCTTATAATTAAAAGAAAATTCTGGAGCTAACTTCATGAAACCAGTTTCATTGAGAATATTATGTCTGGGTCTTCTGTTTCTGTTGCTGGTAAACACGACATTCGCCGCTGACCGCAAAGCCAGAAACCCTGAGCTTGCGAGAATAGTAACTGAAGATCTGGTCCCGATAAAAGTTAACGAGGTCGGCTCATATACCGTCAACTTCGAGTTGGTAATGAATTACGCGGTAATTTGTCAGATGATGAATTATCACCCTGACGAAGATCTACAGAATATCTACCAGCAAACTCGCTTCATCGATCTGCCGAAATACAAAAACCGCATGATGATAATTGATAATGCCGGTTATGATGATAGTCACCAGGGCATTCAAACGATCGTTTTTCGCGGCTCTGGTCACCCAAGAAATTTTCTCGTCGATCTCAACTTTCGCCCGTCAAAATCCAAAGAGCTTAATTGCCGCATTCATCGTGGTTTTCTTAAATCTGTTCGCGAAATCGACGCACTTGCCACCCAGTATCTGGATAAAAACCGCAAAGTCCGACTGGCCGGCTCATCGCTAGGCGGTGCTCTAGCCGTGGTTTATGGAATGTTTTTAAAGAAAAAGGGGTTCGACATCGATCTGATAATTACTTTTGGCCAACCCCGCGTTACCGACGAGAAGGGAAGAAATATCTGGGGCCACCTGCCTCTGGTAAGGGTTGTTAACCGAACCGACGCCTTCCCGGCCATTCCACCTCATAAACCTTTCGGCTATGCGCATTTCGGTCGAATGATCCTGCTCCACGACGATTACTACTACAGCATTTATGATGAAAAGATCATTGAGAAAATCAAGCCCGAAGCCAAAACGGCGAATTTCTTCTACAAAGTTAAACACAAGGACATTTCTATTCCGAATCACTTTATCAACCTTGTGGCAGCTCGTCTCGAACAGTATGTAAAACGACCGCCGATATACTGGCTTTATAATCTCGGCATCTTGCCGGAAGACGCTGATTAAAAGGCCCATCCAGGCTCTAAATCAGATTCGGGGTTGAATAACAACCACAGATAAGTCTTTTGCAAGCAGGTTTTGCCTGAAGCGACTTTCAAAATAGCCGATCACCAGCGCAGCAAGCTCCACTTCCCCGGAGGCTTTGGTCAACAGGCTCTCCAATTCAGCTCTTGTCTGGTAAAACTCATCTTCCGGGTCGATGCCATTCGAAAAGAAAATCAGCATTTCGTCTTTTTCCAGTCGGCGATTTTCTTCGGGAAAAAGACTGAATTGATCATCGCCAATCGGCAAACCACTTTTCAGATAAAACTTTTCCAGTCTACCGTGCTTCCAGATAAATGCACATTGCAATCCGGCATTGGCAATCCTCAATCCAAGGCCGTCATCTTCAACAATGACCTGCAACATTGAAATAGATTTACAATGACTTTGTATATGATTGCTTTTTTGAAAAAGGCCTTGCAGCATCGGCAGATAATCTTGCAATGAAGCTTTTTCACAGTCGAATTGAATCAAGGCACCTCTGGTAAAGCCCAGAATTAGATTGGCAGCTACTCCCAACTGTCCGGCAGTTCCAAGCAAAAACCCGCGGGGTTGGCCTTCATCTCTGCAAATATGGAAAAAATCAGGACATGAATCCGAGACCGAAAACGAACGGGAAACCATTGTAAAACCTGGCAATTTTTCAGGTTCTGGGCATGTATCCAGAAGCTTTTCTCTGACAATGGCTGCATTGTAGACTTCCTGATAATCATTTAAAAGATCATTTAAAACATTCCCCAGTTTTCCAAACTCATTTTTACCAAGATCAGGTAACCTGAATTTAAAGGCTCTTTCACTGATGGCATTTGCACCTAGTTCTAACTGAAATAAAGGTTCAGAAACCGATCGGGCAATCAAAATTGCGAGAAAAATAGAAACAAGCAAGCAGGCAAGAAAAACTTTTTTGAGAAAATCTCTGGCAGTTTCGACTTTTCGAAGAATTTTTTCTGTCGGCAAAATTCCAATCAGATGAAAATCTGCCATTCTGGTTCCCGGAATGCTGACAAAAAAGCACTCCTGGCCGTCAAAAGTTATCCTGGCAGCCTTGCCATCTTCGTTAGCCTGAATCAGTCGGGCAAATTTTTCCGGAGCGATCGGCTCAGCATGATTTTCGGGTAGACTCAAGCTGAACTTATTATCTACAGCAAAAAGTTTCAGGCCGAGATCGTTTTTCGACAAGTTTTGCAGAGATCTTTCAAGATAATGCTTTTGCAGATCAAAATTGAACCAGAGGTAAAGAAAAGTGTAGTCATACTTTTTTCCGGGATTGGTGCGAAAAGTTTTGATGTAAGAAGGATAGACATGCGACCAGAACCCCCAATGCCAAAAGTCGCTGTCTTGTTCAAAAAACTGCAGCAACTGTTCGACAGGCTTTTGCTTGGACAAAGACTCAATGATTGCCTCGAGTCTGTAGGCTTTGCGGAACGAAACTTCCTCCTGGTTAATTTTATCCAGATAATAGTGTCCGACATCTTTCATTATTCTGATGAACTTCAAGACAACGGGCAAAGCCTTTAATTTACCGGTAAAGTCGGCAATAATATCATGTTTGCTGATTACCCCGTCTTCGGTGCCCATTGTTGCCGAATCACTCCCGACAAGGTACATTCGCGCCGGAAATGGCTTCATGCCCTTCAGTAGGCTTCTTACCAATTGTTCATCGATAATTCTACCGGAAGCAAGCGCTTTCCTGGTCTGCAACAGCTTTTTTTCAAGACGAATTTTCTGCAGGGTCAACTCATTGAGAAAAAGATCGTCACAGCTTTTCAAAATTTCAATTGATTCATTGGCTGATTTTTGCTCGAGACTCTTCTGGTAGCTGGTCAGATAGTCTTTAACGATGATGGAGATCACCATTCCGGTAAGAAGATTGGCTGCAATAAATATCAACGCGAACTGTAGTTTGATTGAAAAAAAGAATTTCTTTTTCGGCATCAGAAAAAGAATGCTGATTATCATGAAAAACACCGGCACCAGCAAAAGCAACAAATTGCCACCGCGCAGTTCTCTGCCAAAAAATGCGCCATCGATATCTTGCGCCGGAATCAAAGCAAAACCAGTAAGATTGTGAGCAATATGATTTGATTTTAAATAGTAATTGCCAAATCTTTCTGCAGAAAATCGGCTTATTGAAAAATCTAATTCTTTTGGCAGAGAAAATGAGCGATTTGAATAGGCGGACTTTCCATCATGATACCCGACAATCATCGACTGATCGTCTTTATTGTCGGCAAGATACCCCTGCAAGCCAAGACGAAGCTGCAAATCAGCAGGATCAAAATAAATCAGCGCGCCAAAATTTTCGCCAATCTTCAGCCATATTAGTGGAGCAGAGTCATCGACGCTGGTTCGATTCAATCTGAGCTTCTTACCTTCATAGCATCGGTGATAGAAAACCGGATTGAATTCCGACCCAAGCGTTTTTTTCAAGCCACGATACAAAGCTTCTTTTTCTTCACTGCTGCGATAATCAGTTAGATCCTGACTTTGCGCGTCCTCATCCGCTTCTTGAACTGCTGTTTCATCTTGTCTGGGTACTGGTTGCAAACTCTCATCAGTCGCTTCTATTGACGAATTGTCGAATTCAGCTAGTTCTGAATCATCATTGAATGACTCAAACTCGCTGGCAATGCTGTTACGATCTTCACGCAAACTTACCAGATCGGCAAAGACCTTCTTCAAATCTACCTGGTTAATATTGTCCAGATTTGCAAAGAAAACATCGCCATCCGCATTCCAGAGACAATACTTTAGCTCTATTCCCGATTTCTGGAAAAAATTAACGAGCCGCCCCTGCAAATCCTCTGGGTTTTGTGCCTCGATAGAGATATTTTGCAGGCGGCGACAGAGAAACTCTTCGGTGTTGGCCGCATTTTTCAGCAGATTAAGCCTGAGATCACTTTCACTCTCGAAATTTCTTTGCCGAACCTGGCGGTTTAGAGAGCTCAGATAGGTCAAAGAAAAATAATATAAAAGAAATACCGGTATCACTAGAG
>CAZQUE010000070.1:0-22939 GCA_964596185.1 uncultured bacterium
GCTCTGGCCATGCACCCGAACAACCCTGTTTTCGTGCGCGATCTGGGTGTGGTTTATGTGCGCATGCAGCGCCTGGATCTGGCCCGGCCTTACCTGGAACAGCTGATTTTTTCAGGCCAGACGCCAACCGATATCAAGCAATATGCTGAAGCGATGATCGCTTCGGTTACCGCCGTCGAAATCGGCCAGGCACAGAGCCTGTTGAAAAACAACCAGGTCACTGCAGCAAAGCCGATTCTCGAGCGCTTGATGATGGCTCGTGCGGTTGCGACTGAGACCCGCCAGTGGGCTTCCAATCTGCTGGTTCGCATGGGACTGGTCAGGCCGGAGCAGCCGGTTGTTGCACCGCCGATCGAAATCAGGCCACAAAACGAGGTCATTGATTTCAAAGGGAATCAGGAAAATCAGAATTAAATCGAAGGTAGGGTTATGAAATTTCTCAAGTCACTCATTTTTGTCACGCTTGTTGTTTCAGTTTTGCTCAGTACGGGCTGCGGAAAAAAGAACCAGCTGCCCGCCGAGATTCAGGCAATTCTCGAAAATCAGGGCGAATGGCTGCGACTTGGCGTTTATGGCGACCCTCTTTCGCTTAATCCCATTGCTCACATTGAATCGGAACACGGGGCACTGGTCGGAAATTTCGTGCACGCTTCGCCGCTGCGCAAGGTTGAAGACGGTACTTTCGTGCCTTATTTGTTCGATTCGTATTCGATTTTTCCGTCTTCGAGCGGCACTGCGATTATTCTTGAAGCCGTCTGGAAAAGCAATCTCAAGTGGCATGACGGCCGCGAATTCGATCCCAAAGACCTGGAATTCACTTTCGAGCAGATAAAGAAACCTGAAAATAGCAGCCCTTATGCTGAACTGCTCGATGGTATCGATAGCGTAAATTCGATCAGCCGCGTCAGAACCCGCATAGTTTTCAAAAAAGATTCGCGGAAATTGCTCGATTTGCTCACCGTCGGCATTCTGCCGTCGCATATCATTAAAGAGCAGAGTATCGAAACCGCCAGAATTGAAAAGGCCGATGTCGCCTCAGACAGTTGGCCACTCTACGTCGAGCAACCTATAGGACTTGGGCCATACCGAATCGTTGCCAGGGAAAAGGGGCGCTACCTGCAACTGCAACCTTTTGCCGACTTTTTCGCCGGTGCTTCGCGAACTCCGGTGCTGTTGTGCAGCTATTTTGACTATCAGCAGCTGGTGACCGATTTTCGGGCGAAAAAGCTTGAATGGATCAGCTTGCCGTCAGTGGTTGCCCGGCAGATGGAAAGCATGAAGATCGAAAACCTTTTTTACATCCGTTATCCGAACCCAGCCTGCTTGACCTGGGTTTTCAACACCCGCCGGCCGATACTTGCCGATAAGCGTATGCGCAAGGCTTTAGATTTACTGGCTGACCGCAAAAAAGTCGAAAATGAAGCGCCGTTCACCGGACAGATTCTCTACGATTCACCGCTGAATGGCCCGCCTTCTCAGGAACAGGCTCCGATAGACCGCTTTGCCGCCGCCCTGTCTCTTCTCGATGAACTTGGCTGGAAAGACGCCGATGCCGACGGAATCAGAGAAAAGGACGGTCAGAAGCTTCATCTTTCGGTGGCTTTCAACGATGACAACCTCTTTCGTCGGGCAGTTGCGGAAAAGTTTGCCGATGACTGTCGTCGCGCCGGTGTTCTGCTTGATCTCAAGCCGGTCAGCTGGTCGGATCTGGTGTCCGGCAATCTGAAAAAGGGTGATTTCGATACCGCATTGTTAAGCCTGAAACTTCCGGCTTTCGGTAATATTGGAGCCTTTTTGCATTCACAGGCTGCCGAATTGAACTTCAGCGGAGTGGCTGATACCAATCTTGATTCGACCCTCGATCAGCTCGATTCGATGCTGAATGCTGCCGATGCAAGCAAAGATCGTGATGAAGCGAGTTTAAAACTCGCCGAAGTCAATAATTTTCTTGATTCTGAGAGACCGATGGCTTTTCTTTTCCGACCTCTCGACGTCGGCATCATGCATGACGGTTCCGGTAGTGCGGTTGCTGCCGCGCCTGTCTGGAACGATGTTTTGAACTGGAAAGTTCTTTTCGGTCCCAAAGATTCAAAGCTTTAATTGAAGCAGGTATTTGACCTTGCTTAACATTGAAAATTTCTCTCTCGGTCTGCAAGGCAGTGATAAGCGCCTTTTGCCCGTTCTGGAGCAGGTTTCGCTCAAGCTCGAAGCAGGGCAATGCCTGGGTCTGGCCGGTGAGTCTGGCTCGGGCAAGTCGGTTCTGGCTATGAGCATTGCCGGTCTGATCCCAAAATCATCGATCGGCAGCAGTTCGGGCAGCATTCAGTTCGCCGGTGAAAATGTGCTGAAGATGACCGAGGCGGAGTTGGGCAAAATCAGGGGCCGCCGGATCGGCTTTATTTTCCAGGAGCCGATGACGGCAATGAACCCGCTGATGACATTGTTCGACCAGGTTGCGGAAGTTATCTATGCCCATGAAAAAAAAGTCGGCAAAGAAGAAGTGCAGGCCCGGGTTAAAAAAGCCTTGTTGTCTGCCGGTTTCGCCGAGCCAGAGAAGTATTATGATTCATATCCACATCAGCTCAGTGGCGGCATGCGTCAGCGAGCGATGATCGCCATCGGGCGGGCGATGAATCCGCAACTGGTTATTGCCGATGAACCGACAACGGCAATTGACGCGGCATTGCAGGTGCAGCTGCTTCGCGAACTTCGCGAAAGTGTTAAAGGCGAGGGGCACAGCATGATTTTCATCAGCCATGATCTTGGCGTTTTGCGGGCGATTTGTGACAATCTTGCCATACTCTATGCCGGGAACCTCGTCGAGTTTGGTCCGGTCGACGCGATCATGGCGAAGCCTTTTCATCCGTATACCCGAGATTTGATCGCAGCTTTGCCGCGTCTCGTGCCAGATCGGCTGCTGCCCAAACCAATTGCCGGAAATCTGCCGGCGCCGGATCAGAAGCCGGTCGGATGCGTCTACTCTGATCGCTGTTCGCAGCGGCGCGAGGCCTGCAACAAGCAGCGGCCGCAGATGCAGACTCTGGCGGATGGGCGGCAGGCAGCCTGTTTCTTTCCGGTAAATATGGGGCAAAAAAATGACTGAACCGGCTAAAAATCTTGAACTATTGCAGGTTAAGGGACTGTCGAAGCGCTTCGTCCTCGACAACAGTCTGTTTGCCTGGTTCAAAAAAGCTGAAAAAGAGCAGGTTCAGGCACTTAATTCATTGAGTTTCAGTCTGGCCGCCGGCGAGACTTTGGGGATTCTCGGCGAAAGTGGCTCGGGGAAATCCACTCTGGCGCGGGTTTTGATGGGAATATATCGGGCTGACGCCGGTGAAGCCCGGTTGAATGGCGAAAGCGTTTTTGCCGCCTGGAGCGCTGGGCAGACTCAGCGGCTGCAGATGTTGAAGAAGATGCAGATGGTTTTTCAAGATCCTTATGGATCTCTCGATCCGCGCATGACGGTGCGGCAGATTATTTCCGAGCCTCTCAGAATTCATGGTGTCGCCGGAAAAGATACCGAAGCTTTGTTGGTGAAGACTTTGCATGAGGTTGGACTTGAAAGCGATTGCCTCGACCGTTACCCGGCAGAGTTCAGCGGTGGGCAGCGTCAGCGCATCGGCATCTGCCGGGCGGTTATACTAAACCCAGAGCTGATAATTGCTGACGAAGCGGTTTCAGCTCTTGACGTCTCGGTGCAGGCGCAGATTCTCGAGCTTTTGTGCCGTCTGCGCCAGGAGCGTGGTCTTTCGATGATTTTCATTTCCCATGATGTGGCGGTGGTTCGCCAGATTTCAGATCGCATTCTGTTGTTGTACCGGGGCAACCTGGTCGAGGAAATGCCGGCAGATTGTCTGTTAACCGACGCAGCTCATCCGTATACCCGTGATTTGCTTGCCTCAGCGAGATTTTTACGCGAGGGAGCCGCTATCGATATGAAGTCGGTTCCGGCAAAAAACGCTGATGTAAATCTGCCCGGCTGTTGCTATCGAAAAGTATGTGCCCAGGCCGGAGAAGAATGTTCGCAAATACCGCCGGCAAGAGAGATTCATTCCGGCCACCGTGTTTTCTGCTGGAAGGCTCGCTGAAAATTTTGCGGGATTCAAATTTTGCCGTTTTCAAAAAAAAACGGATTTTGAGGCGCTGCCCGATTGGCTCGGCATTTTCCTGTAGCGATACAGTCTTCTCAGTAGAAAAGGGTACAGAGTTTCGTTGACTTAGAGTTTTGGCTCAGTTATAATCGGAAGCTTGTAAATCCAATTTTGTCATTGTGGAGGTCATTCCATGAGCGTTACTTGGCGACCGCCCAGGAAGCTATTGCCGATTCTGGCGATAATCCTGTGTCTGGTATCAGCTTTGTCCCTGGTGGCGCAACAGGAAGAAATTCCTGCTGCCGCTACAGAGCAGTCTGAACCGACTGCCGTTTCAGAAACACCCGTAGCTGACAGTGCCGAAACACCGGCAGCTGCAATTGCTCCTGAAGAGCCGGACTCAGAACCGGCATTCGCTCCGGCCGTTGCCGACGAAGAACCGGTTGCAGCAAGTGAACCGACCATGGAGCAGGCTGACGAAAGTGCTTCTGAAAAGGTTGCTGAAACAGCCGATGTTGTTGCGCCAGTGGAAACTGTCGTTGCTGAGCCGGTAACTCCGGCTGCTGAACCTGCCGGCGACGGTCAGGAAGCTCCGGCAACTGCTGATCAGGCTCAGGCTTCTGCTGATCAGGCTCAGGCTTCTGCTGACGAAGCTCCGGCTGCTGCTCCGGCTGCCGATTTGAGCAAAAGTGAAGAGAAACCCGCGGCTGCTGCCAGTGCAACAGTTCCGGCGGCTGCTGAAGGCAAGAAGAAAGAAGAAAAAACCGGACTGGCCAGATTCGTTGATGTCGATCGTCTCAATGTTCTGGTTATCATCGTTTGTCTGCTCGGTTTCGTTTCTTACTTCACTTTCCATGCCCAGCGCGGTAAAGAACTTTTTATCAGAAGAATCAGCGGTCTGTCGGCTCTTGAAGACGCAGTTGGTCGCGCAACAGAAATGGGCCGCGGCGTGCTTTACATTCCCGGAATCATGGACATGGATGACATCCAGACCATCGCCGGGGTAACCATTCTCGGTCATGTTGCCAAGAAAACCGCCGAATATGATACTCCGCTTTATGCGCCGATGACTCGTTCTTTTGTCATGTCAGTCGCCCAGGAAATCGTCAAGCAGGCATACCTTGAAAAAGGTCGCCCGGATGCTTTCAGACCCGACCGAATCAACTACCTGACCGACGACCAGTTCGGTTATGTAGCAGGTGTCGGCGGGATCATGATGCGCGATAAACCCGCAGCATGTTTTTATCTCGGCACATTCTACGCCGAATCGCTGATTCTGGCAGAAACCGGTAACTCGATCGGGGCAATTCAGATCGCCGGTACCGCAGAACCTTCCCAGATTCCGTTTTTCGTTGCCGCTTGTGACTACACACTTATCGGCGAAGAACTTTTTGCTGCCTCGGCCTATCTTTCCAAGAATCCGAAAGAAGTCGGTTCGCTAAAAGGTCAGGATATCAGCAAAATTATCATTATTGCTTTCATCATTGTCGGCACAGTGCTCATTTCAATCGCGCAAACCGATTTCGGCGCTGAACATGGAATAGCTTCGATAGCCGACAGCTACATGAAGCTGTTTAAGTGAGGTCGACACAATGCTATTCGTAAAAAGAACACTACCACTGATCATAACTTTTTGTACCGGTATCATCATGATTCTGGCCTTCTTCAGCGGCCCGGCATTCCCCGGAATCAAATCGCTTGAAGATACTTTTCCGAAATGGATTCAGATCATCATGTCGTTCACCATGGTTCTTGGGGCAATCAGCCTTTTGAACATCAACCTGAGCAAAATTTCAAGAAAAGCAGATGGCTATGGTTACAGTATGGCCCTGGTAATCGGCTTTTTGACCATGTCGGCACTCGGTTTTCTTTCAGGCAGCTGGCCGATGTTCGACAAGCCGGTTGCAACCGGTGAAACCTACTGGCTGTTTTCCGACAACAATATGTCTTCGCAGTTCGTGACCATTGCCGAAGTTAAAGACGGCAAAGACGGCGTTCAGGAAATCATGGTCACCGATGCCGCCGGTAAAAAATTCAAAGCCAACTACGGCAAGCTCAAAGGCAGCCTGATGGCATGGATCTTCTGTGCGCAACAGGTGCTCTTCGTCGGCGTGTTCAAAAACGCGCAGGCAACAATGTTCTCGTTGCTGGCCTTCTTCGTGGCTTCGGCATCTTTTCGCGCTTTCCGCATCAAGTCCAAGGAAGCCGGACTGTTGATGGGTGCAGCCTTCATCGTTATGCTTGGCAACGTGCCGATCGGCAACATGATTACCTCCTATCTGAACCTGATTCCCGGTATCGGTAAATATATCGACATCGCCTCGATCAAGGAATGGATCATCTCTTACCCGAGTTCAGCCGCACAGAGTGCGATTCTTATCGGCGCCATGCTCGGTTACATTTCTGCATCAATGAAAATCATTCTCGGGGTTGAGCGTTCTCACCTTGGTGGGGAAGGCTAAGGAGGAATACCATGGATATCTTTATCAAACTTAAAAATCTCGATCGACGTTGGGTATTCCTTTTTGTGGCACTGGGCGTAGCCCTGCCGATGATTTTCAAAATGGAATTCCCGGTTTTCCCGGGCAAGGCCGTAAAAGGCCTGCATGAATTTGTCGGCAAACTGCCGGAAGGCCAAAGATGCTTTCTGTCGTTTGACTACGATCCCGCTTCTGAACCGGAACTTGGGCCGTCTGCGATTGCCATTCTGTTGCACATGTTTCGTCAGAATCTCAAGCCGATGTGTGGCGGTAACTGGCCTCTCGGCGGGGAAATGGCCGAAGCGGCTCTGGCCAGCGCCACTCAGGTTTACGAGCAGACTTATGAGCAGCTCAAGGCTGAAGGCAAGATTGCTGCCGGTGCTCCGGCCAAGCTGGTCAAAGGTCGTGATTATGTGAATCTCGGTTACAAACCTGGCGCGGTAATTCATGTTAAAGCGCTGGTGAGTGATTTTATGGGTCCTTATCCGGCTGACCGTGAAGGAAATTCGACCAAGGATATGCCGATTTTCCAGAACAAGGACGGCAGCAAATTCTCGATGAGCGACGTGGGTATTATCGTCAGCTTTACTGCCGGTACCGGTGGTATCGAAGCTTTCATCAACGTTGCCGGTGATCATAAGCGCCCGATGGCGGCAGGTTGTACTTCGGTAAACATTCCGAGGTTCGTGACCTATCTGCAGACAGGCCAGCTGGTTGGTATGACCGGTGGTCTGCCAGGAGCAGCCGAATATGAAAAGCTGGTTGATTATATGGGTCGTGGCCGCGAAGGTATGGCACCTCAGTCGATTTCACATCTGGTAATCATGCTTTTCATCATCATTGGTAACCTTGCTTTTATCGCTGAGCAGAGAAAAGCCAAGAAGAAAGCGTAAGGAGAAAAGTTTATGACGACATTAGCTATTTCAACCTGGGTCGGCGCATTCATCACACTGTGCTGCTTCAGTTTTCTGGTAAAGGACAACCCGTTCTATCGTTTCGCTGAGCACCTCTTCGTTGGCGTTTCAGCTGGTTACTACTTCTCGATGATTTCTTTCCATCAGGTTCTTAAACCGAATCTGCTGGCAAAGGTTTTTCCGACGATGTTCGCATCAGGTGCGGCAGCACAGGCTCCGGCCGAGTATTCATTGCTGATTCCCGGTTTGTTGGGGATCCTGATGATGTTTCGTCTGAGCGCAAGCCATGCCTGGATCAGCCGTTTCACCGTATCATTCGTTATGGGTGTTTCGACCGGTCTGGCCATCGTTTATTCAACGCAGCAGTTTCTCATTCCGCAGGTTGCCAAGGCTATTCGCCCGTTGGCCGTTGCCGGAGACTATATGCAGAGCTTCTCGAACCTGGTTCTGGTGGTTGGTTCAGTTGCCTGTCTGTTCTACTTCTTTTTCTCGACCGAGCATCGTGGCCCGGTATACGGGAATCTGGCCCGCGTTGGCATCTGGTATCTGATGATCAGCTTCGGTGCAGCTTTCGGCGCAACCGTTATGGGTCGTATCTCATTGTTGATCGGCAGATTCCAGTTTCTGCTTTCAGACTGGCTGCATATAATATAACTTCTGGAGACCATTGACCGTGGGCATGTGGACCTTACCGAAAGACAATGAATCGCGTTTTTCAAACGAAGAATTGAATGAGTTTATCGGCAAAATGGCCGACGCGGTTCATCGTCGTGGTATGAGTGTGCCTGCGGTCATGGCTCTTGAAATGTCCAAGCCGCTGTCGTTTATCGGATACAGCAGCCTGGTCGTTTTCGCTCCCATGCTCGAATTGATCATTGATCCGGTCAAGATGGAAAAACTTCAGGCGATTGCCGCCGATCGTGAAAAGATCGAAAGGTTGATCGTCGCCATCGAAGACCTGGAAAAAGCTGGAAAAGACATTAAGGAAGGTGAATCTCGTGAGCAAAAGTGATATTCAAAGTATCCTGGCTACGGATTGTGGTAGTACCACTACCAAGGCAATTCTGATTGAAAAGCGTGAAGGTGAGTTCAGACTTATCGTGCGCGGCGAAGCCCCGACAACAGTTGAGGCCCCGGTTGAAGACGTTACCCAGGGTGTTCTCAACGCCGTATCTGAAGTTCAGGAGTTGGCCGGGCGCCAGATTCTGACCGACGATGGCAAAGCAATCATCAAGCCCGTAAATGACGGAAAAGGCGTCGATTTATATGTTTCAACCAGTTCTGCCGGCGGCGGTCTGCAGATGATGGTTACCGGTGTGGTAAAAACCATGTCGGGCGAATCGGCAACCCGTGCGGCTCTTGGTGCCGGCGCCATCGTTATGGACGTTTTGGCTACAAACGACGGCCGACTGCCCTATCAGAAAATTCAACGCATTCGTCACCTGCGCCCGGACATGATTCTGCTGTCCGGCGGCGTCGATGGCGGCACTACTTCTCACGTGGCTGAGTTGGCAGAAATCATTGCCGCAGCCAACCCCAAGGCCCGTCTGGGCATCAGCTATCAGCTGCCGGTTCTTTATGCCGGTAACAACCAGGCTCAGGAACTGATTAAAGAAAGACTTGATGATAAGGTCGCACTAGATATCACCGAGAATTTGCGCCCGACTCTCGAACAAGAAAACCTGATGCCGACCCGTCAGAAGATTCAGCATCTGTTTCTTGAGCATGTTATGAGCCATGCGCCCGGTTATCCTCATTTGATGGAACTGACCGACGAGGATATCATGCCGACGCCTGGCGCGGTGGGCGACATCATGCAGCTTATTTCCAAACGCAAAGGCATCAACGTTGTCGGCGCCGATATCGGTGGGGCAACTACCGACGTATTCAGCGTTTTTGGCGGAATCTACAATAAATCGGTTTCTGCCAACTACGGTATGAGCTATTCGATCAGCAATGTTTTTGCCGAAGCCGGACTTGAAAACATCATGCGCTGGGTGCCCTTCGAAATGGAAGAGCGCGACCTGCGCAACCGTGTAAAAAACAAAATGATTCGCCCGACTACCATTCCTTCGCTACTTGAAGAGTTGATGGTCGAACAGGCTTGTGCCCGCGAGGCTCTTCGCCTTTCATTCGATCAGCATCGTTCTCTGGCCGTAGGTTTGAAGGGTATTCAGCAAGAAAGAACCATCGGCGACGTTTTTGAACAGTCGATGACCGGTGAAACTCTGGTTAACCTGAAGGATCTCGATATGTTGATCGGTTCGGGCGGTGTATTGTCGCATGCTCCGCGGCGCCAGCAAACGGCGATGATGCTCATCGATTCTTTCCTGCCTGAAGGAATCACTCAGCTAACCGTTGACTCGATCTTCATGATGCCGCAGTTGGGCGTTCTGGCCAAGGTTCATGAAGATGCTGCTCTGAGCGTGTTTGAAAAAGACTGTCTGATTTATCTGGGTACCTGTGTTGCGCCGACCGGCAAGGTTCAAATGGGCGATACCGTCATGGAAGCCACCCTTACCATGCCAGATGGCAGCAAGAAGAACGTAACCTGTCGTGGCGGCGAGCTTAACGTAGTGCCGTTACCGGTTGGCCAGACGGCCAAAGTTTTTGTCAAGCCGAAATGGGGCTTTGACATGGGCAATGGTGATGGCAAAGAGTTTGAAGGTGAAGTGCATGGCGGTATTGTCGGCGTGGTATTCGATACCCGTGGTCGACCGTTCACCCTTCCCGAAAACAACTCAGAACGCGTAAAACTGGTTAAATCCTGGTATAAAGCCATGGATCTCTATCCGGGCCTGTAATAGAAAGGATGGTTGAAAATGGCTGCTGCTGCTTATACTCCCGGGCTTAAAATTGTCGGAAAAACTCTGGTAGAAAAGGATCGGCGTTTGCCGATGAAAGGCAACGTTCATGTAAAGGTCGGTGACCGTGTCACTGCTGAAACTGTCGTTGCGTCAACCGATCTGCCGGGCAACGTTTATCCGGTGAATCTTGCAAACATGATGGGTTGTGAGCCCAAAGAAATAAAACTGTTTCTCAAAAAAGAAGAAGGCGATCACGTTGAGCGCGATGACATCATTGCTGAAACTCCCGGCTTTTTCGGCTTTTTCAAGACTCAGGTAAAATCGCCGATTACCGGAACCATCGAAAGCCTGTCTGATGTTACCGGCCAGGCAATTCTTCGCGAACCGCCGATTCCGGTCGAAGTAAATGCCTACGTCGATGGCATAGTCGATGAAATCTATGAAGCCGAAGGCGTAAAGGTAAATGCCGTCGCCACTTTCATTCAGGGCATTTTTGGTATCGGCCCTGAAGTCATCGGTGAACTGGTGATGGTTGCAAAATCGCCGGCTGATATTCTCGACAAGAGTAACATCGGCATCGAGCACAAGAATAAAATTATCGTCGGTGGCTCTCTGGTAACCGCAGATGCGCTTAAACGAGCTGTCGAAGTCGGGGTTAAGGGTGTTGTCGTTGGTGGTTACGATGCCCACGATCTTAAAGAATTTCTCGGTTACGATCTTGGCGTTGCGATTACCGGTACTGAAGACAAGGGTATCACCCTCGTCGTTACCGAAGGTTTCGGCCAGATCAATATGGCCCAGAAAACTTTCGATCTTTTGAAAAATTGTATCGGCAAAAAGACATCGATCAATGGGGCGACACAGATTCGCGCCGGGGTTATCAGACCCGAAGTCGTCATTCCGATCGAGGGTGGCAAAATCGAAGAATCTGACAAGGCAGCCGGGGGCGGCATGTCACCTGGAAGCCTGGTGCGCATCATCCGTCAGCCGCATTTCGGCGAAGTCGCCAAAGTGGTTGAGCTGCCTGAGCAGCCGACCAAAATTCCCACCGAAGCCAGAGTTCGCGTCGTGACCATTGAAACTCTCAGTGGTAAGGAGCGCATGACTCTACCCCGCGCCAACGTTGAAATCATCGAAGAATAATGACTGAAAAATACAACGATATCAATCCGGAACAGCTGAAAAAAGAGGTTAAGGAAGAGCTTCTCAAGCGTGAAATTCTGATGGGGCTCGAGGAAGACGAAATCGATCTTTTCGAGCTGTTTCGGGTTCTGGTGAAGCATTGGAAGCTGGTAATCGTCATGCCGTTTCTGGTTGCGGTCGTTACTGCTCTTTACAGTCTGACCCTGCCCAACCATTTCAAGGCTACGGCTACGATCTTCGTTCATTCCAGCGGTGGCAGGATGAGTTCGTTACTCAGCAGTCTGCCGATGGCCGGGCTTATCGGTGGTTTGGGCGGCGGCGGGTCGGCGGAATATCTCATGGCCTATCTGAAAAGCCGTACCATGAGCGAAAGAATCATCAACCGCTTTGGCGTGGCGACCAACACTGCCATCGTCGGGCCGAAGCCTGATCCCGAAATCAAATACGATGAGGTTCTAAAAATCGTCGATCGTATCGTTTCGGTTGATAAAGACAAAGATGGTCTGATAACCATTGCCGCTGAAACGCTTTCGCCGGAACTTTCCGCAGAAATCGCGGCGGTTTACCTTGAATATCTGGCTGGCTTTGCCCGCGGACCCCAGAAGGAAAAAAGGGTTTTCGTCGAAAGTCAGCTTGAAAAGGTTAGTCGCGAGCTCGAGACCGCTGAAAATGAGTTCAAAGCTTTTCAGGATGCCAAAAAAATGTATTCGATGGAAAAGCAGGCTAGTGCGATGATCGACCGGCTGGCTCAGCTGGAAGCTGAAAAGGTGCAGGCGGGAATTGCCCTGAAAATGCAGCAGAGCATGCTTAAAGCTTCGGGCAATCTGCCAGAGCTGGTCAAGCTCGAAGGGCAAAAGGTTTCCGGCGAAGCTAAGCTTGAGGCATTGAACAAAGAGATTACTGAAGCGGAAAAGGTTCTGGCGGGAATGCCCGAGCTGGCTCTTGAATTTATCAGATTGCAGCGCAATCTGAAGGTAAAAGAAAAAGTGTTCTCGGTGCTTACCGAACAGTACGAAATGGCCAAGATCGCTGAAGCCGAAGAAGGTTCGCAGTTCGAAGTAATCGACAAACCGCGTCCGCCAGAGCTAAAGTCTAAGCCGCGCCGTTCGATCATGGTCATTCTTGCCGGGTTGAGTGCCGGCGTTCTTGGTGTTTTTGCAGCGTTTTTGATCGAGTTCGTCAGACGCCGCAAGGAGCAGGAAGCCAAAGAGAAGAACAGTTGATCCAAGGCCTGTTTGGCAGCCTTTTTAGCAAAAGGCTTTTAAAAAATTAATTTGAATTGGAAAAGGGCTGGGGATTCAGCCCTTTTTTTATGGGAGTGAGCCAATTGCCATTATATTCTATAGTCGCCATTGTTTTTGCGTCGAAATGAAGTTTGTGCCGTGAAAAAGATAACTCAAGAAATAGAATTGTTTGCCTGGTTTCGGGAAACTCTTGAAAGGGCGGCGGGAAAAGCATTGCCCGAGCTTCCCGGCCAGATTTTGCGCAGTTTGCGGGCCCCTGACGAATTACTTGTCTGGGTCGAAAATGTGGAAAACGGGTTTTACTCAGTGAAGCAAGGCGTTGACCATAGGCAAGTTCCTGATTTGGAATCGCGTCAGCGCCAGGTGAAAAGAAAGTCCGGGCAGTTTTATACTCCCGAAAGCTTTGCCCATGAACTGCTGAATGTGACTCAACCGGAATTTTCAGGGCCGACTCTTGACCCAGCTTGCGGCGATGGAAGTTTTCTGTTGGTTGCAGCTCAGGAAATGAAAAAGGCGGCAAAGGATTCGTTCAGCCTGGAGAGAATTTATGGCTACGATATTGATGCTCAGGCTTTGCTTGTCTGTCTTGCCCGTTTGCTGGAAAAATTTTGGGGGCAAGGCTGGCCGAAGCTACGCTGTGCTAATTTTTTAACCTCTGAGGTGAGAGAGCGGTTTGTTCTTATTCTTGGAAACCCTCCTTATAAGGTTAATTTAAATGAAGAATTGAAGAAGTATCTGTTGAAGCATTTTCAGACGGCAGAGGGTGAAAAGGATCTATACACTTTTTTTATCGAAAAATCGACCAAATTGCTTGAAAATGAAGGCCAGTTAGTCCTGCTTACTTCGCATACGTATCTGGTTAATCATCAGTGCCGACTCATTCGTGAGTTTATTTGCAGATACCGGTTGAAGAACATTTTCTTGTTGCCGCCAAGATTTTTCGTCAGCGCTCCAGGGGTTTTGCCGGCGGCCTTGCATTTGCAAAATGCCAAAGCTCTGCCTCATGACTCGACTTTGCTTCACTGTTCATACGTGCCTGGTCAGGGTTGGCAGAAATCATACAGTACCTGGCAAGAAACTTTGGCGAGTCACCAGGGCTTGCGTCAGGCAATCGTTCCTGAAGGGCTAAAGAAAACTTTTGCACAGATGGAGGGAGCTTTTCCTCAACTTGGTGCTCTTTGTCGAGTTGGTGTGGGTATCCAGGAATCATTGAAGCGTGAAGGAAAAGTTTCGCGTTTCGTTGCAGATCGTCGTGAAAGCGAGCGTCACAAACCTGTTCTTAAAGGCCGGGAGCTTGCTGCAATGGCCATTGATTGGGAAGGTCGCTATATCGATTACGGGCAGCATCTGGCCTATGCCGGTGATGAAAAAGTTTTTTCCGGTGAAAAGCTTTTGTATCAAAACATTCGTAACGAGAAACTAAAGATCAGGTTGGTGGCTGCTCATGACCGCGATGGGTTTTTCCCAAAAAATTCTCTGTCTTTTATTGTCAGTAATGACAGCAGACTGTCTCTGAGTTATCTGGAAGCCTTACTCAACAGCGCTTTGTTAAATGCCTGGTTCAGCGGCCATTTTCATAGTTTTCACATAACCGTTTCCCAGGTGAAGACCATACCGGTAGCGATTCCAAAACCGGAGCTGAAGCGGAAAATCGAAGAACTGGTAGATCGTATAAAGGCAGCATCTGATGATTCAGCTCTGTTGCAGGAGCTTTGGCAGCGTCTGAATGCAATGGTTTGTGAGGCCTATTTTGGCCCTGGCTCTTATCAGCAGCTGTTGTTAGACTGTGATTTTTTTCTTGAACAGGCCGCAGCATTATGATATTTTATTAGCACTCGAATAATGCGAGTGCTAATTTCTGGATGTCGATTTGCAGGAGGAAAGGTTAATGCCGACCTACAGCTATAAATGTAAAGAATGCGGAAAAGTATTCGATGCCTTTCATTCAATGTCTTGTACCGATGCCCAGCATTGTCCCGAATGTCAGGGCGTTGGCCAGAAACTTATGTCTGCCAGTTCGGTAATTTTCAAAGGCTCTGGTTTCTATTCAACTGACTATCGCGATTCGGGTTACCTTGAAGCGAAAAAGAAAGAGTCGGAAAAGCCTGGTGAAAGCAAAGCTTCTGATCAAACCAAGGATTCTGGCAAAACTGAAGCCAAGCCGGCAGCATCAGAAGGCAAAACTGAAAAGCCTGCGGCTAAAGCCGATCCGACGGTAGCAGCCGCTGCCTGAGATCAGTTTTTAGAGAAAGGTTTCTTTTTTTATCATTGAATGCCCGGTTTGTCGAGCTTTGAGGGGATAAAAAATGCTTCTTCGCCATCAGATAGGCCTGATTCTGTCTTTATGCCTTGCTATTGCCTCTTTTCTTAGCCAATTTCAGGACCCCGTTTATAAATTCGGTTTAACTTTTGCTCCTGCTTTGTTTGATAAATTTGCGCTGGTAAAAGATTATGTTAAAGATAAGAAGAGGGTTGGGATCATATTTGAATATGAGGCTATTATTGCAGTAACCGGTCGGGGAATCCTGGATGAGAAAGCTGATAAGAAATACAGAAATTTGATTTCAGGAGCAATTTCAAATATTGCCCAGTCAGCCCTTGTGCCTACTATTGTTGAAAATGAATGGGCGGATGGAGATGTCCTTGGATTCTGGCTTTCAGAAGAATATTTAAAAGAATTTTGTAAGAAGCATAATTTGGAAGTTAAAAAATCGTTTGATAACCAGATAATTGTTTTGGGAAAACCCGGATGCTCGCAGTAAATTTAATTTTTTGGCTTTTTATTAGTTTTGGGTTGGGTTTTTTTTTCCTGTCTCTTTGTGCCGGAAGTCTAGTTCAAGACAACTTTCTAAAATTTTCTGGAGTTGTTGTGGCTGGTTTGGGGATTTCAAGCCTGGGAATTTTTGTTTGGATTGTTCTTGCCAAAGGCAACCTGGACTATTATTTGTATTTTGAAATTTTAGTCGCAGTATTGTTGATATTTTGGGGCCGAAAAAAACTTTTCTACTGTGATCATTCTCTGAGCATACAGGGAGAAAAACAGAGTGGGCATTCGATAGAGCAAGCAGTTAACAAGAAAGATGAAACCGTATGTCACAGATTTGCCGCGATCGTCTTTGTTATGGTTCTGCTTATGCTATCGTTTTTGTGTATTAGAAATCCATATGGTTTCTGGGATGCATGGTCGATCTGGAACCTTAAAGCGCGCTATTTGTTTCGTGCAGCTGAAGGTTGGACAGGTATATTTGCAAAAGAACTAAATTTCAGCCATCCGGATTACCCTCTGTTTTTGCCGCTTACAATAGTAAGAGGCTGGTTGTATTCTGGAAAGGAAAATTTATGGGTTCCTATTGTAGCTGGAATATTGCCATCCTTTGCTCTTTTGTGCTCTCTTTATGGTGGCATTCGCACGCAGCGTGGAACAATTTCTGCTTTGTTGGCTATTTTGACAATGATTGCTACTCCATTCTATTTTGTAATGACGGTCAGTCAGTATGCAGATGTGTTGCTCTCTTTGGCGTTTCTATGTTCAATAATTTTTATCACGCAAAGTTTCAAGGAACCTGATCCTGGGTTGCTTACTCTTTCTGGCATGATCGTAAGCCTTTCAGCCTGGATAAAGAATGAAGGACTACTATTTTGCGTGGTTATTTTTTTCTGTTTCTGTTTAGAAAATTATTTACGGACTCGAAGTTTTCTGGAATTGAAGAACTCTATAAAATTCTTTTTAAAGGGTGCTTTACCGGCCTTGATAATTTTGTTTTTTTTCAAAGCCTGGTATGCACCAAAAAATGATTTGTTTGAAGCTGGTTTTAATTATGGAAATATTTTGGACGTTGAAAGAATTAAAATGGTCTTTTTTTTAATGGCAAATGCGTTAGCCGTATTTGGAAAGTGGAGGAATATTGCCTGGGGATTTTTTAATCCTATGGCACTTATGGGAGCATATTTGTTGATTAAAGGTATGCTTGCAAACTGTAGAGAAGGTTTATTCTTCTTTCTGGTGATAACTTTGATGTCGGTAAGTTATTTTTTTGTTTATGTTTTTACGCCTCATGATGTCCAATGGCATATTGAAACGTCTGCGGGGCGCCTGCTTTTTCATTTATGGCCTTGTTTTATTTATGGTTTTTTCATCTCTGCTGCATCTCCAGATGCAGGCAAAAAGTAGAACTGGTCTTGATTGATGAAGTGACAGAAATACGAAACTAATATTGTCATGCGCCGATAATAAAGGTAGAATCTGACTAAACCCAACATCGAGGGCACCTTGAGCAAAGAGCTAGTTTCCAGATTATACAGCACTGAAGCCGATGTTAGACGCGAGGCCGTTTATCGTATTCTTTTCGATCGACGCCATGATCTTATCGATGAACTGAAGCAGGCCGCATTTTACGAACAGAATGAAGAAATAGCCCTGTTGATAGCTCAGGTAGCCATGACTCTTGAAGCCTTTCCCCGCGATCATTCTCTTGAAAGACAGATTATTGAGGATATAACTCGAACTGGTGGAATCGGCGAAATGAGCCGAAAGATGTGGGACTATCTTCTCACCCACGGCAGCAGTGAAATGTTGATCGCAGTAATGGGCGCCATGGGCGAAATGATTCCTCCCCAGGCCCAGGAATTCATGGAAAGCTGCCTGAATCACGCTGATCCTGAGATCCGGGCAATGGCCTGTGGAATTGCCATTAATAGCGGTCGTCCGACCCATTTTGCCCATGTTCTCAATTTGATAACCGATAAGGATCCGATGGTTGCTGAAGCGGCTTTTCGCGTCGTCCGCGAGTTGCCTGCCGATCAGATGACGATCATTCTCGATTATGCTCTCGGATCGCCAGATGAGTGGGTTTTGCAGAATGTTGCACCATTCCTGCCGTTGTTGATCAACAATGATTTGCGCAAGGTTATTGCAAAGGTCCAATACCATTCTCATCCGCTAATATCCAAAAAAGCTCGTGAAGCATTGAAGCATCTGGATTCCATTCCCTATATCAGCAAGAGAAAGAAAGAAAAAGGCATGGAAGAGGATGGAAGTGATAATGAAGGAAAAAATGGCTCGGGGAGTGGCGAAAAGTCTGAAGAAAAGCTGTCGTTTAAAGAGCAGATGGAAGAAAAGCGTCGCAAGCGCATGGAAGAGGAGCAAAGAAAACGTGAAGAGGACGAACGCATTGCAGCTGAGCTGGCGCAGACCGGCGAAGATGAATTAGAGGAACTCAGCCAGGAACTAGAACAGTTCGAGCAGGATGCGACAGGTGTGAGTAGCGGTGATTCCGAGCCTATCCCTGCGGAAGATGAGCGGCTGGTGGAAAACCTTGATTTTGAAAACGAACAGGCAGTGCTCGAAGATGTGGATGAAAACGTTGATTTTGACCAGATTCAGGCGGAATTGGATCAGGCGGCCGAAGAAATTTTGACTGAAGAAAACGCGCCTTCACCGGGCGAGGACGAAACAGTCCCGGTTAAAGATAATGTTCAAGAGGTGGAAATAGATCTTGAAGCTGCAGCAGCAGAAGAGGTAGCAATTGATTTCGAGGATGGTTCAGAGCAAGCGGTTCTCGAAGATAGTTCTCCGGTGACTTTTTCGATAGAAGAAAAGCCAGCGGTGGTTGCAGAAAATGAAGAAAGCGATGATGAAGGCCAAAGTTTGCTCGATGAGATTGAAAATATCGAAGTGCAGGAAGTTGACATCGATATTGAAGTCGAAGATCTGTCTGAAAGTGTTGATAATCAGGCGAATAAGGAAGCCAGCAGGGTTGTGGTGAAAGAAGCTGATAAGCCATTGCCGCCAAAGCCTGTTCCGATTGCACAAACCAGGCCCAAAAAAGATGAGGCACCTGTTGTTGAAGGCGCGATAAAAATTCCACTCATTCCGATGGCACAGACAATTATGACCCGGTATCCGTCTTTTTTGACCGAACCTTTCACAAATCTTTTCAGGCCAGCCCGTCCAGAGGTTCACCTTAAAAACCTGCAACTGTCTGCAGACAATTTGATTGCTTATTTGAATTTGTGCTTTCTTCAATCCTGTATGTTTTTTGCGCCTGCTTCAGAGGTTCTTAACAAAAGTGTAAAAGAATGCCTGAAGGGGTACCTTACCGGCCCCACCTCTTTGCGTTGTCTGCATAACTTCGCTCTTGCCATGAAACAATCACGGGAAAACCCGGTCTTTTTCACTTTTTCACTGGCAAACATTCTCACTGAATCTTCTGAAACAAACCCGGTGATGATGTTGCGCGAGCTTAAAGAATATTTGAAAGAACCGATTCAACCACTTGAAGAATCATTACCTCAGGCGGTTGAGGGTATGGCTGAAATTCTGCGTGGGGTAAAGGCGATATTGAACAATTTGATCGTCATGAAAGCGCCAAAGGGCGCAAAAGAACCTTTTGCCGATCTAAGTGGGCCGTTGGCCCAGGTTTTGGCCGCAGATAAAAGACCTTCGATTGAATTGCCGGCTGGAGAAGCAGTAGTGCTTTCTCGTGATGGCAGCGAAGCTTTTGGCTTATTTCCATTTTTCAAATATGCCAAACGAAAGTTATTCGTGAATCGGCCAGATCCAGCAGAGTTCAAGATCTTACTTGAACGACTCGAAATAGATCTTTAAACTTGAGTTTTGCTCAGGCAAAACTTGAGAAGCGATGGCGCTGATGATAAGATATAGCCTATGAAAAAAATAACCCTGTTGTTGCTGCCGATGCTTTTGCTGGCAAACTGCAGCTGGTCTTTCGAGCAGAATCGCATTGAACGCTTTTTCCCCAGCCAAAAGCGGTTTCCCAGTTTCGATCGCATTCAGCGTATCAATCTTCCCAATATGAATTTTGCTGCGGCCAGGCCCGAAGTTTTCAACCAGGCGGTTGACTTCAACAACCAGGGCTTGGCAGAGCTTCGCAACGGCAATGCCAATGCTGCTGAAAATCTCTTTGCCCGAGCCTGCAAGCTGGTGCCCGGAGAAAAAGGTTTCTGGAACAATCGTTTGCTGGCTTCATCCAAGATCAAAGGCAACGAACTTCGCTCGGTCGAGATTGCCAAAAAAGTCATGGCGCTTGACGACAGCAATGCCCAAGCGGCTCATATTGCCGGGCTTTTGTTGATGAATGAACTTGAGCGTCCTGTTGATGCCATTGCTTTTTTCAATTTTGCACTTGAAAAAAAAGAAGACCCTAAAGTGGCTTTGGCTTTGGCTAATGCCTATGTCAAGGCCGGCTATAGCGAAAGTGCATTTGAAATCCTGAAAAAATATGCGCATCGCAGCACCGACGATCCTTATCCGCAATACATGCTGGGTTTGCAGTATCTTGACCGTGAAGATTATAACCCGGCGATCCGAGCTTTCAATTCAGCCCTGGCTCAAGACAACAAAGGGTTCGTTCATGATGCCTGGATCAGGGCCAGATATTTTGCCGGGCAGCTGGAAGGATTGGCCAGAGATTGTCAGGCTGTGCTGAGGCGGTTTCCGGAGATTATGAACCGCGATAGTCTTGAAAGAATTTATTTCTCTCTGGCTGACCAGGATTTTCGACTTGAAGAGAGAATAAAAATAAGAATCACTGAAGCCTCAGCAATCGAACGCCTGGATTTTCTCGTTGCGCCGATACCTAATGTCGCCGGGCATCAAAGCGCCAAGCTGGTTGGCGCTGAAATCGTTTCGGCTGGCGGAAGCCAGCGGGCTCAGGTGACAAATCGGGAAAAAGATGGCCGACTACGCATTTCGGTGCCGAAAGACCAGATCAGAAGCGACCTGGTTTTACGTCTGGTGCATCGGATTCAGACCAATCCTCTTCTGGGCAGTCAAATGACCGCGAAAAATCAGCGGAGTCCTGAAATCAAGATCAGCCAGCTCGATGAAAAATATAGCATAAACGATTCTTTGCTGGCCTTGTTGGCCGATCGCATTGAACGCTTGCCGGGCAACTTTGTGCAGAATGCTACCAAGGCGGTGGCTGCCGGGTTAAATTATCTTGAAAATTATGAAGATAATCCGGTCAGCTGGGCACTGATGAATCCAACCAATTGCGACTGCACTGAGTTTTCGCGCCTATTGGCGGCAATATGTATGCGAAAGGGCATTCCTGCCAGAATGGTTACCGGCTTTCTGGTGAAACCAGAATTGATGGGGCAGGAAACCGCAATTGGGCATGCCTGGTGTGAAGTATTTTTCGAAAATCGAGGCTGGGTTCCCATCGATCCTACTTTGCAGTCGACGATGCGTTGGGCATATTTCGGCAATCAACTTAGTGACCAGATATTTTTTGGCGTGGCCCAGGAGAACAGTGCGCGTATAAGCATTGATTATACTTCTACGCGCTCAGAGCTCCAGGTAAGCCTCAACGGCACTTTTGTTCTTACGGGCTGGCAATGATGAGTGTCATTTTAAACGGAGAATTTAAATGATTAGATTTAATCCAAGCGTGTTCAAGCAATATGATATTCGCGGCATAGTTGAAGAGGATTTTTCAAAGGAATTCATAACCAGTCTTGCTATGGCTTTTGCAACATTTGTCAGTCGTCATAGTGGCGGAAAAACTGATCTGGCAATTGCCATCGGGCGTGATGCCAGATTAAGCGGTCCCGAACTGCAAAGTTGGTTTAGTGATGGTCTGCAACAATCGGGAGTCAAGGTTATCGATCTTGGAATGTGCCCGACGCCTCTTGTTTATTATTCGATGTTCAAATTGCCAGTTGACGGGGCTGTGATGATTACCGGCAGCCATAACCCACCTGAATATAACGGATTCAAGCTTGGATTCAACAAGACCACCATTCACGGTGATGAAATTCAACAGGTGCGTCAGATTCTGGAAAAAAAGGAATTTATCAAAGGCAAAGGAAGCACTGAAAGCTTTGATATAATCAGGGCTTATATCGATTACCAGATCCAGCGGCACCGCAGCCTTGCAAATTTGCCATGTCGGCCCAAAGTAATTGTCGATGCCGGAAACGGCACTGCCGGCCTGGTTGCTCCGGCCATTTTCAAGGCTCTTGGCTGTGAAGTCATTGAGTTGTTCTGTGAGCCGGATGGGCAGTTTCCAAACCATCATCCAGATCCAACAGTTGAAAAGAATCTGCAATTGCTTGTCGGCGAAATGAAAAGAACCGGCGCTGACGTCGGCTTTTCTTACGATGGTGACAGTGACCGCCTTGGAGTCGTCGACAATCTTGGCAATATTCTCTGGGGCGATGAGATAATGATAGTTCTGGCTCGTGATCTGCTCAAGCGGAATCCGCATGCAACGATAATCGGCGAAGTGAAATGTTCGACGCGCATGTATCGTGAAATAGAGCGGGCCGGCGGGAACCCGTTGATGTGGAAGACAGGCCACTCACTGATAAAGAATAAAATGAAGGAATCGGGAGCGTTGCTGGCAGGAGAAATGAGCGGCCACATCTTTTTTGCTGAGGAATATTTCGGTTTTGATGATGCCATTCATGCATCTCTCGAAGTTGCCCGCATTCTTGCCGAAGCCATGCCAGAAAAGCAAATGGCGGACTTTCTCAAAGATATCCCGCCTGTGCTGGTAACCCCGGAAATCCGCATCGATTGCTGTGAAGAAATGAAATTTGCCCTGGTCGAGCAGGTAATCAAGCTTGTTCAGACTCACAATGCCCAACTGACTTTGCCCAAAATAAGAAACATCAATCTTACCGACGGAATAAGGATCGAATTTGATCAAGGTTGGGGCCTGGTAAGGGCATCTAATACCCAGCCAATTCTAGTTTCGCGATTTGAGGCTGAAACTCCGGAAGCTTTACAGCAATATCGAGATTTTGTTGAAAACAAAATCAAGCAGGCCGAAAAATCTTTGTTAAATGCTCAGGAGATTACGACAAATGGTTAAAAGAAAAGAATTGGTAAGCTATATCGAACAATTGTTTGCGGATGTCAATTTTCCAGACTATTCATATAATGGCTTGCAGTTTGAAGGGCGCGAAGAAGTTAAGAAAATTGTTGCCGGAGTTGATGCCACGGTTGAATTTTTTCAGAAGGCGCAAAAGAATAAAGCCGACTTTGCTCTGGTTCACCATGGTCTTTTCTGGAAAGGCGCCGAATGGACAAGGCTAGATCGCATCAATCAGAGAATTTTCAAGGCTCTGGCCGATGCGCAATTGAATCTTTATGCTTTGCATCTACCTCTGGATGCCCATCCCGTTTATGGGAACAACGCTCAGATTGCTGAAAAAATTGGTGCAGAAATTATCGGACCTTTTGGGGGAACCCGAAATCCGATTGGCATCCTTGCCGGACTGAAAAAGCCGCTA
>CAZQUE010000071.1:0-22832 GCA_964596185.1 uncultured bacterium
CAGCCAGTTATTTTGTATCTGCAAGAATGAAAACCGTATAAATCTAACAAATAATTGAATCAATAAAACAGTTTGCCGGGAATGTAAGTTGGGCCAACTTTTTCACAATAACCAAGATACTCAGAATCATACTGTTTACCGTCTTTGTAAAAAGCCTTGTATTTTTTGAAAATTGCGACCAGCTTTCCGTCGACAACTTTGCATTGCTGATAATTATTTACTTCCCAGGTTCCTACCCGCTTACCTTTTTCGTAAAGTCCCTGTTCAATTATCTGCCCCGAAAGATGATAACTTTTCCAGACACCGACTTCTAACCCCTTCTCATACTGACCTTGTCTTTCAAGCTTGCCGGTTGTGTAATCATATTTTAAGCAACTACCATGCCGTTTTCCTTCTTTATATTCTGTTTCATAGAGTAGAGTGCCCTTTTCAACCCAATCTTTCCAGGTTCCTGTCTTTTTCCCATTTTCATACTGCCCCTCTTCACTGATTTTACCGTTGGAATGCCAGATACGGTATTTACCATGGAGCTTGCCATCAACATATTCTTCTTCCGCAACCCGCGCGCCATCTTCTCTCCAGGTTTTTCTGTAACCATGTTTAATCTGCCATCTTGAGTCCTCTTGATAATACTGGAATTCCTCAGAAACCTGACCGTTTTCAAAAAAGTCACGGTGAATTTTGATTTCTCTAGCAGAGCCTGAGGATGATACAGCGGGAACTACCGTTTCATCCACATTTTTCTCAACCTGTGAATGCTGCATCGGTGGTTTTTCGGTGCTGGCAGTGCTGGTTGGCTTATTCTTCGCGGCGGCGACGCGCTCTTTTTCTTTCCATTCTTCAACTTTCTGGCGCAGGTCGTCGTTGTATTTTTGTGCGGCGGCACGCTTCTTTTCGCCTTCCTGCTCTTTCTTTATGCGTTCGGCTTTGATGGTATCGGAAATTTCGCTCGACAGGGCGGTAATCTCGACCATGGTCGGCATGCCGGGGTTTTCGCCTTTGCGTGAGCCGATGAATTTGCGCATATCGCGGCTTAATCGTTGTGCTTCTTTCCAGTTGCCGTCAGCAAGGGCTATTTTGGCCTGGCGAATTTTATCCCAGGCGAGGCGGGAATCGTTGTCCTTCCAGGCTTTGACCGCCTGCTCGGCCTCGGTGACTGCGGCGCCGCCACGGGCGACTTTTTCGATTTCCGAACCGACAACGCCGACAGCTGCAGTAGCTGCAACCAAAGGCATGGTTGACAAGCCCAGGGTTCCGACCAAAGCACCGACTGCGACTGATCCTCCTCCGACGATAACCTTGGCAAACACACCAGTTTTGTGCTCTTCATAAGAAACTTCACCGCTTTCGTATTGCGACTTCATGGTTGAAAGATCATAACCTATACCAAAAATCGAAGCGGCGTGACCAGCAACTTTAGATAGCAACTCCATTCCCCTGGCGGGTATCACTGTTTTTTTGACATCGACACAGCGCCCCAGCCCCCCTCTAACGACTGTAGTTCCACCGCCCGGCAAGTTTACTTTGCCAAGTTTTCTGAAGTACATATCGCCATCTGCAACCCAAACCTCTTTGGTAAATTTTTCAAATATGCCGGAACTAACCCCCAGAAAAGTATCTCTGGCAATATAAACACCGGTTTCAGCGATGTAATCCCCATCTTCAGAGGTCGAACTGCCGCCGAGGCTCTTAGCCATATTATTGGCAGCTCCAGACATGTTCAGCAACGGGAAAGCACCCGACGGGTCCTTGAACAACAGCGGGTTGCCGCGGGCATAAAGATATGGATGAGCTTCTTCCGGGTTTTCAGGCGCAAGCGGGGCCGGGTCACGCGAAAGAAAGCTTCCGGTTTTGGGGTCATAAAACCTGCTGCGCATATAATAAAGATCAAACAGTGGCTCATAAATAAGTCCGCAGAAAAGCACCGGGCTCTGCCAGTCACCGCAACGGGCGACAAGGTTGCCAAACGGGTCGTAAGTCCAGGCACCAACCGGCTTACCGGATTTGTCAGTAGCCAGAATTATGCTGCCGTTTTCATCGCGGTGCAGATAGTGAACCTGATCATCTTCAACTATTGCCAGAATCCTGTCGATACCGGGGCCCTGCACATACCAGCGGGTTACTTTTCCGCTTTCATCACACTCGGCGAGAAAATTGGCGCCGTCCCAGACATAGTAAGTCGTCTGGTTGCCACTGCGGCGCGAAACCAGCAGACCGTTTTCATCATAGCTGTAATTTACTTCCCGACCATCAGCGGCACGGATTGAAATCAGCCGGTCGAAATCATCAAAAGAGAAGCTGGTTTCGCCGTCTTTGGCGACAATTGCAGCAAGTGTGCCACGATCGCTCCAGCGATACTGCCTGCCATCACGCTCAAGCAGCAATCCACCATTACCAAACCTGCTCTCAACAAGCTTACCCGAGATTTCTTCACTAACCCGGTTGCACATGGCGTCCCAGTTATATTTGTAAGCAGCGCCACCGGCTTCAGAACTGAGCAGCCGCCCGGTTTTGTCGAATACGGATTTTTCATTGCGGGTCGCACCGCCGATCGGTGCCGGCACTTCGCGAGAAGTCAGGCTTTTGCGCTCAAGACCATCTGAAGTCTCTATTATCTGCATGTCGATAAGAACGTCATTTTTTCGAGCAATCTTGATCTTGCTGCTACCAGTTTTTTTCTGTGTTTCCAGGGTCTCGACAACGCCATTCGGAAAAACTATTTCAAATGCTTTTTGGGCAATATTTTTGCGAAGGGTAAATTTACCGGCAGGGCCGGCGAGAGTCATATCACCGTTCTTTGCATCAACCTTGACGCTCTGCTCAAACTTGTCAAAACTGAGCGTAGCCTGCCTGTCTCTGCCAATTTTATAGCCGATCTGCCTGTTGATCTTGTCGGCAAAAACCAGATCAATTGCAGAAATACCGGCACCGTTGCGCTGAAAACTTTTTTTGAAGCCAGGTTTTATAACGCTGAGCATATTTCCGGCGGCATCATATTCCAGTTTCGTTTCACTGCCGGAAGCTTCACGAATGCTCACCGGACGATTCAACGCGTCATAAGCATACTCAGTCTTTTTGCCATCGGGAAACTTGCGCGAAATCAGGTTTGACTCGCCATCCCAGGCGAATTCTTCAGCGAACCCGTCGGGGTGTTGCACCCTGATTGCCCGTCCGGCGGCATCCCGACCGATCTGCATTTTACTGCTGTCGGGAAAAACAATTTCGACGGGCTGGGCATCGGCGTCATATTTGATTTTCATGCCTGCCGGACTGTTCCAGGTGTTACCGGCTCTTGAAAAGTCGAGAGTGCCAAAGCGCTCGGCGAGATTGGTTTCCATGCCCTTGCGAAAGTCTGCCCATGCCATATTGGCATAAGGAGTTTTAACCGATTCGGGGCGGCCCTCTTTAGTGACTTTGACTTCAAGCAGCGTTTGACCATCGGCAATAACTTTTATCGGTTCCCAGCCGTTACCATACTGGAACTGGCGCGAACTGCCGTCTTTAACCTGCCAACCCGTCAAACGACCGCTTTTGTCATAGGAAAAGGTTTCCCGGTTATCTCCGCTTTTAATCGCGGTTACCCGGCCGGCTTCGTCGTATTTGTATTCGGTCGCATTGCCGGCAGCATCTATAACTTTAGCAGGGTTTTCAAGATTGTCGGCATAATCGATTTTAATCGCGCTGCCATCAGCATGCGTAATTTTACTGAGTCGCAACGATTTGTCCCAGGCGTAGGTGGTTATGTTGCCGCGACGATCACGCGCCGATTTGATCTGGCCGGTTACCGGGTCACGAAACATTTCTCTGCGCCCGGCGGCGTCAATGATTTCAATGCGATCACCGTCGCCATTGGTAAGCCATTGGGTTGTGCCGCCACCCGGTTCTATTACAGAAAAGATCGTGAAACCGTCTTTTTCGCCGTAGGCATACTTTTGTGAATAGCCACCCGGACGGGTCAGGCTGGTAACTCTACCCGAATCATCATTGACAATTTTCCAGGCAAAGCCTGAATTTACCTCAGCAATTTTCAAACAATTTTTTGAATCATAGTCATAGCGACAGACAAGAACGCCATTACGCACGGCTGTTTTCAGACTGCCATCGGCACTGTAGCCATATTCAACCTTTTCGCCGAGGCTTGATTTTGCAGCGATAAGATAGCCTTCTTCGCTCCAGATAAGTTCGAGCCATTGGCCAAAATCGCCTTCTATTTTGCTCAAGCGCGAGCCGGAATAGCTGAATTTGATTGAAGTTCCCGCGCCCCTTAAAAGGACAGCCTGGCCTTTTTCGTTGAAATACATTATGCCGAGATTGCTCTGCCAGGCAAAGCCAATGCCGTCTTTGGCGATTACATCGGTTACGCCGCGGCGCAAATAAACGCCTTTACCCGTTTCCTGAAACAAATGCGAAATGCCGCCCGGACAAAACAGAGCCACCCCGCCTTCAAACGGGATCAATCTATAGTCAAAAGAATGATACCAGCCGTTGCCAAGACCGCCCGCAATATCGGGTCTGCCGCGATAAACCCTTTTCAGCCCAAGCTCAAGCGGGTGCCCGGGAAAAGCAAGATCGACCGTATCAATCTTGAGTGCGCCAGTCCAGGGTTCGACCGCAACTTCGACCATTTCGAGAGGAATTCTGGCGGAATTCACTTTGTATGCCGGGCTAACGGAGGCTAATTGCGAGGCAACCCGGTCTTTGAAAGTTTCCAGATTCCAGTCGCTGTAGAATCCCAGAGCTATTATGGCAATAATTAGCAGGGTGAAAAAAGGAAACCTTGACCGACCAGGCTCATCAGCTTTATCTGCCGCAATGAATGCCGGTGGTTGCCCAGGCAACCCAGATTGGTCAGCATCGGAGCCTGAAAGGGGCAAATTTGTCTCGATAAATTCGCGCAACCATTCTTCGGCCTGGGTCGGCTGCACCGGGCCTTCGGCTTCGGAGCAGCGCAGTTCTTTTCCAACCCAGAGAAACCAGATGCGCTTATCGGCAATCTCAACAATCAGGCGAGGCCAGGAAAAACCTGGCGCAGCTTTTGTCGGAAGATCAAGAAACTGAAATCTGCGAAAATAACCGACTGCTTCCTGCAGAGTTTCTGCCGAAAATGCGTGCTTTTGCCTGGCATCGCCATTAGCCTGGCTAACAGCCTGGTCAACGCCCTGGGCAACGATGTTGATTCTTGCCATTGTTAACGAATCGTTCAGCGGCTGAGGTTCCAGTTGCCACTACCGCTGGGACCCTGATCATAAGTGCCGTTGAGCTGTTTGCGATCAGGGCTCAATTTCCATTTGGCAGTGCCTTTTTCGTTGTTCCAGGGCTGAAAAAAGTCGATATTCACTTCGCCATTTTCGACATCATATTCGCCGGTGAAAGTTCCCTGAGATGGTTTCTGCCCCCAGTAACCGACGATTTTAATCTTTTTCTGATTGCCAATGGTGCTGTGCTTTATTCTCAGCGGGCCAAAATTAGATTTCCATTCATAGTTTAGGCTTAGTTCAGAAGAATTATCTTCGAAAAGCTCGCGAGTTGCGTTCCATTCACTCTTACCGCTTTTATCAATGGCTTCGCCCTTAAGAGAAAAGCCGTCTTCACTGAGTTTCCAGGAGATTTTCCCACTGACCCAGGCAGTTTTGTAATCAGCATGAATCATGCCGGCAGCGATATCGTAAGTACCGGTCAATTCACCTGTAATATCAGCAGTTTGAACCCAGAAGCCCTTTATTGGAATAGTTTTCTGATTGGTGATAGCTTCATGTTCAAAAGTAATCGGACCGTAGGTCGATTCCCAGGTGCCGTCGACCGATCTTTTGTCGACCTGCCCGACGACTTTCTCGGGCGCAGATACCGGCGGGGGCTCTTTTCCCGCAACTGGCGGCTCGGTTTTGGGAGCAGCAGAACTTACATTAGTCGTAGCAGCAGGGCCACCTTTACCATCGATAGTTAGCGAACGGGCAATACGGTCTAAAATGGCGATTCGCTGCAGATGATTGTGTTCTTCGAGAACTTCTATACCGACATTGAAGCGCAAAGAGCGATATACCAGGTTGACATTCACAGAGTGCAGCTTTTTATTGCCGTATGGGGTCATGTGAGTTCTTTGCACCTGGAATGGGCCGTAAGCAAAAACCTCTGAACTGATTACATGCTCGCCCTCAACGGGCTTCAGGGTTCGGTCAATAGTTCCGGCAGTGACCACCGGAAACTGGAACTGATACTTTTTACCGGTGTGGTCGAAAGGCAACGACTTGTCTATAGCCGCGTAACCGGCGCTGACCGGAACAACACTCCAGCCTTTCGGCAGATCAACAGTTAATTTAACCATGGCCGGGTTCTTCACGTCTTCTACTGCTGTCTCATAAGAGTGAGTTTCAAATTCGAGGCCAACATCGGGAAGTGGGCCTGACCAGGCTGCGGGAATCTGCTGAGCATGAAGCGCCGATCCGGTTGCCAGGATAAAAGCAAAACCGATGAAAAGAAAGGCAAAAATGCCATGAGCGAAAGATTTATCATTCTTTGACATAGGAAACTTCCTTCCAGAATCCAAAATTGGCATATATTTTTGTTTAAGAGCTCTGTTTGCCACTGGCAATTATAAACAAATCGCTTTTGCCCGTCCAACACAAATTTCACATGGAAAAACCTTACTTAAAGCGATGTTTGGGAAATAGAGTCGACAACTCCCCATTTGACAATTTTCCAGATTCATCCTAAACAAGAATGAACTTTTACCAACGAGGCAGTGATGAAAACAGACACCATGCTGGAAAAACTGATTGCCGACAGAATTCTTGCCCAAAAAACTGCCTCGCCCTTCATTGCCGGGTTCGACGGTGTCGACACTTCCGGCAAAACGAGCCTGGCTGATCGTGTTCATTCTGAATTGCTGGCCAGAGAAGTTAACAGCGCAAGAATTTCAATCGACCGCTTTCACAATCCTTCAGAAGTTCGCCTGCGCCGTGGCAGGCTCAGTCCCGAAGGCTTTTTTTACGACAGTTTCAATTACGAGGCATTGATTAAAAATGTTTTTACGCCTCTCAGGCAGCAAAAGGGCAAAATAATCAAAGGCATATTTGATTACAAGCAAAACAAGCCCTTAGAAGAACAAACCATAGAGGTCGATGCCAGTCTGATCGTTCTTTTTGATGGCATCTTTCTTAATCGCGACGAGCTTAGACAATTCTGGGATATGACGATTTTTCTCGACGTCAGCTTTGAAACCGTTATTCAAAGGGCCTTAAAAAGAGATCTGGAATACCTTGGCAGCGAAGAAAACGTTTTAAACTGCTATAACAGCAGATATATCCCCGGTGAAAAGATTTATCTCGATACCTGCAAACCCAAGGAAAAGGCTGACATTGTCATCGACAACAACGACTGGCAAAACCCGATTCTCATAAAAGACATTGATTGGTCTGATCGTTGATTTAAAGCCCGTCCTATCAAGATCTATAAATTCTTTTAATAATCAATCTGGAAAAGTAATCGTAAAGAATAATGACTTTCTCGCCGATTCCTGATGCGAATTGAAAGTTTTGATTTGCCAGAACTTTTAAAAGTTTTGAGATGTTGAGGATTTAAATGAAAAAAGCTATTTTGTTGTTTCTTGTCAGTTCCCTTTTTTCAATCAACGTATTGAATGCTGGGGTTGTTGTTGAAGAAAAAAAATCTTCAAATTCACGTGAGCAGGCAATCAATGAATTGGAAAAACAGCTCCAGGTCATTGCCAAAAAGATTGAAGAGCTTAAAAAATCCGAGAAATCTACCGACTGCGAAGTCCCCGGGAAAATAGACATCAGCCAGGATCATTGCTCTTTCTCGGACTCGAAGCCAGGCAAAACAGTAGAAAGTAAGGACATAAAATTTGGTGGCAGTGTGGTCACAAGATATGAAAGAACTTCGGTTAACCGGCCAGCAAACACGATTGGCGGCGAAAAGAAGGCTCTTACCTATTATGGCGCAAGATTGAACGCCAGCAAAAAACTGGATAAGGCAGATTTTTATGCCGAAATTCAGCAATCTGGAAACTTTGGTGAAAGGGAAGCTGCTAACATTCTTACCCTTGGAACCATGCAAAACACGAATCAAAACGGTCAAAACTTCGCCTTAAGAGAATTCTGGGCAAATTTTTATATTAATGATGATAAGAAACAAAACGTGAAAATCGGACGGTTGCCTTTAGAATTTGGCCTTCCGATGCATGTTGCCAACTGTGAGTGGCGTATCCAGGGAAGAAGATTCGATGCGGTTTTATATGAAAATAAAACCAAAAAGGATTTTTACTGGAACGCTTTCTATTCCAATTTGAACCAGGAAGAGAATTCATTAGGACTTGTTACTACTCCGGCTGGAGATATCGCTGCAGATCAGGATGGCTCCTTTAAAGGCTTCAATCTTCAATGGAACAATGTTGCAAAAGGCAAGCTAAAAGCATTCTACATGTTAAAGCAAGTAGACGACTTCGGGGCTTCCCTTTCTACACCTGGCGCCATTAACACGCTTAACGATAATCATACCAATACTTTTGGCTTTGATTGGCAAAGAAAAGAAAAAAGATTTGACTGGCATCTCAGCCTTGCCAAACAGGGAGGGCATAGAACTGCAAATACCGGTGTTTCAACCAACTATGACAGTCACATGATTATTGCCGGTTTAAGTTATGATCTGCTTAAAAAACAGAAGATTGGAATAGAATACCTGAAATTCTCAGGAAACGATTCAAAAACTGAGGACAAGAGCTTTCAGCCTATTTTTCCGGCATGTCATAAATACTTAGGCTACACGGATATGTTCCTGCCTTCAAACATCAAGGACTTTGTTTTTTCCTACAAAAACACATTTACCAAAGATCTTTTCTGGGGTCTGGATTACCACATCATGTCACTTGACAAGTCAGGTGATGCTCCCACTTATTATGGTTACGGAATGCCTGCTTATGCCAGAGTGGTTCATAGTGCCGCCAATACAGAAGAAGACCTTGGAAGTGAGATTAATTTTACCGCCAGATATGTCCATAGTAAAAATGTTACCTTTTCTACAGGATTGGCAAGATTCAAGTCTGGAAATTATTTCACCGATACCAAACAGAATGGCAGTTCATTTACCGCCAACTGGTCTTTCCTGATGACAGAGGTGAAATTCCAATAATAGGATAAGACTTGGCTCATAAGAGCAATTGAATCCTATTTGCAATGCCCCGGTTTGACCGGGGCATTCTCCCAAAACAGTTAAGGTCGAATTGTTTCAACCATAGGGGAAAAATGGCTTAGAGGCTGGTTTAAACCATTGCTCCAATCAGGAAATTTTGAACATCGACATTAGATCCCTCAGATTCCCTGCCTGGTCAGCAAGATTTTCAGCTTGTCCCGAAGCCTCGTCTGAGTAGGCCGCATTTTGTTGAATAACCTTGTCAATCTGTTGCATTCCCTGTTTAATCTGATCCAAACCTACAGCTTGTTCTTTAGATACAGCAGCAAGCTCCCCTACCAAAACACTCATTTTTTTCATTTCTGAAGATATCTCCTCGATAGCCAGAGTGGCTTGTTCGGTGATCTTGCGACCTTCTTCAATAGATTTACCCGAGCTCTCTATGGTTTCGCTTGTTTGCCGTGCCGCCGTCGTGCTTCGACTGGCAAGGTTTCTAACTTCTTCTGCTACGACCGCAAACCCTTTGCCGTGACGACCGGCGCGGGCTGCTTCCACCGCAGCGTTGAGTGAAAGAAGGTTAGTCTGAAAGGAAATATCATCGACAGCCTTGATGATGCTTGCCGCTTTTTTACTCTCTTCAGCGATAACTTTCATAGCACCGGAAACTTTTTCGGTAAGTGTTTTGCCCTTATCTGATAAATGAAGAGTTTCAACAGAAACCTTGTTGGCTGCCTCGGCAGATTCGGCATTCTTCTGAGCCTGACTGCTCAGTTCAGTCAAACTACTTGAAATTTCTTCAAGGGCGGAAGCAGATACGCTTGCGCCGTCTGAAAGAGAATGGCTTGCCTGAGATAGATGTGCCGATCCCTGGTCTAGAGAATTGACAATATCGAAAATCCTTGCGAAAGAATCCCTCATCGCAGCTATCATTGATACCAATGCCATGCCCATTGAGTCCTGTTTGGACAAAAGTGGGATATCAACAGTAAGATCCCCATCAGCAGCCATTTTCACACAATTGATTCTTTCTTTTTGAACCATAGCAAGACTGGTAAGCGCAAATTTCAGCCGCCCAATTTCGTCCAGATACTCAACAGTAGCACTGCTTGTCGAACCAATTTCGTCTCTGGAATCTTCCGTTAAGTCGGCCACATCAATTTCGATACCCTTGCAAACCTTTTCGGCTATTTCGATGGACTCTTCTATCGGTTGGAAAATTGCCCTGTTAACCTTTGCCAGAAACAGCAATGCAACCGCAAGGACAACAATGGCCATGGTCGCTCCCTTTGAGACCAGAATGTCCTTCGCCTCGTTAATCAATTTTCTCGTCTTTTCCAGTACAGCTCCAAATGTATCTCTGGTTTTCGATGCGCGCTCTGATTCTCTGGCAAGAATGTCCTTTTCCATTGCCATAATACCTTCTGTAGAACCAAAAAGCATGACTTTCCCCAAACGTCCACCATCGATAGAAGTTTCCTTAATGATGACGTTATCCAGTCCCGAAAGAGTTTCAATAATTTCTGCCGGTTCCATCACCTGACCATTTAAGGCTTTTGCAAGCAATTCAGAATCTTCATTCCGAAATTTGGTCAGGACTTTTGAATCTTTTCTTAGAACCGCAGCAAAAAAAATTTCATCATCGGCACACAGTTCCTTGCAGTATTCGTCAAGCAAATCGAAGGAGTAATCTTCGATTGGGGAAGCCGAAAGACGGGCCAGCAGTTTCGAGAACCTCTCAACCCTGGCCTTAAGCCTCGCTTTGGTTGCGGTAATCTGTAAATCGGAGTATGTTCTGGCGGCCGAATCTATTTCTTCAGAGAGCTTTTCGCATTCTTCAGAAATCCTGGTTTCCATCGTTCCTGACATTTCTTTCATCGAATGAACTGAGGCATAAAGAATGACTCCGGCAACAGCGAATACAGAAAAGGCAAACAAAAGCAAGTTTTTCGTTCTAAGCGATATTCCTGGAAGCATCATTAAATCTCCTGAAAAACTCCAATTCGGCTTGAGAAAAACCAGGTTCCATTTAAACCCCAAGCTGAATTCCCATCAAAAGAACATTAAAATCTGCAATTTAGAAGTCGCACGCCGCAACCTTGGGCCAAGGCCAAACGCCCGGGTTTCTCAAGCAACCTGGCTATTGGTTGCAAAGCGGTTATACTGGTTATTCAGTAAAGAAAAC
Organism: uncultured bacterium; assembly: GCA_964596185.1. GTDB lineage: Bacteria > Muiribacteriota > Ozemobacteria > Ozemobacterales > Ozemobacteraceae > DYKG01. The sequence continues at coordinate 11,327 of CAZQUE010000071.1, forward strand.
AAAATTCTTCGAAATAGCCTTTTGCCCATCGTCTGAAAGACAGAAGTCGACAAAATCTGCAACGGGCTTATTGCTTAAATCAACGATCAGATTATAAGTGACGCTCAGCAGATAGGTATTGTTTTTAATTGTTTCGCTGTTTGGTTCAACTCCGTTTATCTTAACCAGAGTTCCAAGTTCCTTCTTATATGAAATGAAATTCACAAAAGTTATCCCGCCAGGAGTTGATGAAACGAAGTTTCCAAGTTCCGCGGGGCCGGGAAGCGGTTTTGCGTCTTTGTCGAACTCTGCCTCAAGGCATTCAAGACACTCTTTGAAAACTGTTGGCATACCACTTTCCAGTTTCGGGTCGATAATAGCTAAAGCGATAGGGAGATCGGCACCTCCGACTTCTTTCCAATTCTTGATTTTGCCTGTAAAGATATCTACTATCTGTGCCGAGGTAAGATCTTCGACCCCATTCTTGTCATTTGAAAGCAAAATCAGGGGATCTTTTGCAATCGGAATAGTCTTCCAGCCAACGATTCTTTGATCTTCAATCTTGAAGCTTTTTGCAAGCTTTTCCAATGGCTTGCAGGTGAAAGCAAAGTCGATTTCCTTATCCAACATAAGAAATATTGCTTTTTTATTACCTGTCTTGCCCAGATCGATAGACACACCTGTTCGAGAGCCGTAGGCTTCCGCCAAATCCTTGATACAAAAATACTCGGTTTTACAGCCAGCGCTTTTTAGGTTTTTAGCATCTGTTTGTGCGGATAAATAATCTGGATTCACAAAAAGAAACGAAAATATGACAACCAGAAAAACAAGATAGGAACGATTCATGGAAATCCTCCAAAAGATGTTTCAGAACAACGTGTTAAATAATAACACGATTCCTACAATTTTCCAGAGGAATCACCGAAAAAACAGATTCAATTTATTTATTGCTGCAATTTACCTGGAAGTGCTTCTATTAAAGCGTCCAACTGCAACTTGCCTTTTCCCTCTATCAGTCACAATAAAACACTGTTATACTCTAGCATCCTCATAGCTAGAAAAACGGTTCAGCGTTACGAAAAAAGGCCGTCCCAGCTGGGACGGCCTTTTATGCAATTCTTATTTAATTTAGTTGCCGGCGGGAGTTTCTGGAACGGTTATCGGAATTTCTGTGCCGGGTACTGGTGATGGAACTTCAGTCGGAGCTGTAGTCATCGGAGCAGCGGAAGGCGAAGAAAGTTCGATTGCCGGTGAAGACACGGCGGCGTTTTCCTGCCATCTGGGAACCCAGACCGAAATGATTAGAGAAGTGATCATGAAAACAATAGCCATGGTAGTTGTGAGTTTCGACATGAAACCACCGGCGCCGCGTTCGCCAAAAACGGTTGAAGAAGCGCCACCACCGAATGCTCCGGCAAGGCCTTCGCCTTTATCAGCCTGAAGAAGAACGATAATAATGAGACCAACACAAACTATGATGTGAACAAACTGAATTAAACCGGCGAGCATATGCCTGTAACTCCTTTAATTTCGGTACATAAATTTCAAGTTCTTGAGTCTAACAATACCGATGCAAATTGTCAAATAAAACAACGGCTCTCAGAAAAAATACTGGCAGCGCAGTTCTACCCGGTCTGAGCTGAGCTTCTGGCCGAATTCGGAATTGCGGTTGCCAAGATTGGTAGTGTAGCGCAAAGTAATAATTTGATCTGTCTGACCAGTGTAATTTACTTCAAAGCTTGTTGAACTGCTCTTATCAATGAGATTGAAAATGGTAAAAACCGACCCGGCAAGGTAAAGATCATCGAAAAGTTCGGGCTTGGAAGCTTTGATGTAAAGATAATCGCGCATGACAAACTGACGATTTAAATACTCGCCAAAAATGTAGGCGGCGTCACGCATAAGCGCTCGATTATTCAGCACCAGGGCTCGGTCAGCGGCGGCAAAATAACTGTGCATTTCGCGCTGGGTCAGGCCAGAGCCGTTGTGCAGATATTCGAGAATATAAGTGATTTCGCGATGATCGAGATAACGGGTGCCCAGCAGCAGATCGGTTCTCTGGCGGCGGGAAAAATCAACCGCGCCGTTGCTGAGAATATCGTAACCGGACTGCCGCGGCGAAACCGCAAATTCTGCGTGAATTTCATGATTTTCGGCCAAATTGCGACTGAAATCGATTCCGAAACGGTGCCCACCGTTTTCGCCAGCGAACAGATAGAGATCGACATCGGTGTCGCCAAGCAGCATATACAGCTGAGAGGCGAAGCTATAGCTTTGTGTCGGGGCAAAATTGTCGTTCAGATTTTCGAGTGCCGGAACCAGCGCCATGGTCAGCGTCATATTCGATAAATATCCGCTCATACTGCGGGTATATTGCGAATAGACCATACTATAACCCGACAGTGCCAGATCGATATCGTTAAGATCTTTTTGGCGCCCGGCGAAGTTTACCGGGTTCCAGGCGTAGCCTTTGCCCCATTTGAAGGTCTTTTTGCCGATCCCCAGATGCAATCCGGCATCGAGCTCGAAAAGAACGTAGGCTTCATTGAGCACCTGCGAATCGCGGGTTTCACCCATAAACCGATTCAAAGTCAGCAGTCCGTCAAAATGCAGCTTTGAGTTGCCACCCGCCTGATATGAGCCGTTGATGCCGGCAAGCAGACTATGATTCTGCTGAGTGCGACGCGGTTCCCTCGTGGCATGCGAAAGCTGATAAAATCGGCTTCCGGCGTTCAAAAAGCTGAATCCAGGACGCAGATCGAGTTTATAGTTCGTTTCGAGCCGTTTGGGCTTGAACGCCGCTACATCGAAACTATAATCATCGCTTATCGCTGGGCCGGCCAATGCCACGAAAAAGCCACCAACGACTGCGACTATTTTAAGTAAACGATTCATTTTTCCGAAAAAAATGGTCATATTCAGCGCAGATCTTTGTAGCGACTCATACTGTTGATATTGAAAAGCTGTTCGTCAAGCTTCTGGCGCTTCATTTGCGAATAAATCATGATTGACTTGGCCCCTTTATAAAGCGGACTGTCAGTCTCAACCACCGCCGGACGGGAAAAGCCGTTTTCGAATTCAGTTATGTTTTTAAAATGAAGGGTTTTAACCAACATGTCGCTGGAAGTGTAGCACTCAATGGTTTCGGGAATATGCGTTTCGGCGTCTGCGGTTATAACCAGCCGTTCATAGGCAACCGAACGATTTTTCGCCTTGAGTTCGAGCACCTTTCGGCCTTCTTTTGGAGTGACCGAGACACAATCGTATTCATCGGCATAATCAAGACTCATGATGTCAGAGTTGTTGAACAGACCGCCGGTAACAGACTGCAGACTGGTAATACGCACCGGTTTTCTGACGTTTGGAATATAAAGCCACATGTTTTCGCCAATTCGCAGGGTTGCACGGCCCAACTCACTCTTGGGGGCCAGAAATGCGCCAAGCACCTTGTCGCGGCCAAGTTTGCCGACATACATGACAAACTCTTTCTTAACCCCTTTGGTGTCGATATTGACGATCTTCTTATACGACACATAAGACTCTGGATTCAAGGCACGGTCGACCGCCGCCAGAATTTCAGAATTACTCATCTCTGAAGCATCTCCGGCAGCATTGGCTTCAAGCGCACCCGACGCATTTACAGATTCAGGATTCGCCTCTTCTGCCGTCACTGGGCAGGCAAAAGAGAATATCGCCAAAACAATAATAAAAATTATTTTTAAATTTTTCATATAATCCTTCCTAATTTCTCAACGCTTCTACCGGGTCAAGTCGCGAAGCTTTCCACGCGGGCTCGATGGCACCCAGCAGGGTTATGATCACAACAATTATCGAAGTCCAGAGCATGGTGCTGCCTGAAACTACCGGACTAAGCAAAATATTATCGCTCTGCCCAAAACTCACAGTCAGCTGAGCCGCCTTAACCGCATAAACCAACACCGCGCCGACAATATTTCCAATCAGCGCTCCGAAAACTCCCAAAAACAGACCTTCAGAAATAAACAGACCCATGATTGTCGCAGGCTGAGTCCCGATTGCTGCAATGGTACCGATCTCTTTGGTGCGCTCGTATACTGCCATCAGCATAACATTCATGATGCTTATCAAAACGATGGTCACGAGAATGATCTGAATGAATATGGTCATCAGGTCGATCATTACTGCGATGTTGTTGAAAGGTGAAAGGGCTTTCCACGGGTGAATTTCATATCTGGGCCGACCCTTGTCGTCTTTCATTTCTGCCAAAGCCTTTTTAAGCTTCTGCATTACCCGGGTCATATTGTCGATATTCTTCAATCGCACCGCAATTTCGCTGACCTGAGCGCTCTCCATGCGCAAGAGAGTTCTGGCATCTTCAATATGGATGTAGCCGTATTTTCCGCTTGGGCCGACGGTGGTTTCGACAATACCACTGACTATCAGAGAAGTGCCGTTTACCGAGCCATCAACATTGGTGGCAATTACGACAGCTTCGGAGCCAACTCCCATATCGAGACCCCGCGCCACCAGATTCGGCAACAGAATTTCACCAGGTGCCAAAAACTTTCCCTTGGTGATGCGGCCGTTTAGAAGCGGTGTAACAACTTTTTCCGCTTCCGGCGAAATCGCCGAAAGCTTGATATTGGTGGTATCAAGATAGTTGCTCAAAAGCGTTGCCAGCAATATGCGCTGCGAAAAACCTTCAATTTCAGGAGTCTCTTTCAGCACCTTCTCAATCTGCCCCAGATCGGCTTCTTCGATCATCAGGTTCAAGGGCATGGTATCGAGTGATTCGACGTAGCCCGCGCGATGAATCTGCAAATGCCCAAGCATCGAGTCGGTAATCTGGCTGATCATCATGTTCTTGAACGATCCGGCCAGCGACGAAAAAAGAATGACCGCAATAACCCCGAAGGCGATTATCGAAACGGTAAGACCCGTGCGCCGGCGCTGCCGCGAAAGGTTACGCAAAGCAATTCTGAAAATCTCGTTCATGCTTCGCCTCCTTTGCGAGTATCGGTTATTTTACCGTCTTCGAGCGTATAAATTACGTCTGCCTGCTTGACCACACGCGGGTCGTGAGTCGAGAAAACAAAGCTCGTACCCAGCTCACTTTTGAGCTTTTTCATCAAATCGATGATTTTGTATGAGGTTTCACGATCAAGATTTGCAGTCGGCTCGTCAGCCAGAACCAGCTTTGGCGAGGTCGCCAGGGCCCTGGCAATGGCAACGCGCTGTTTCTGACCACCTGAAATCTGATTTGGGAACTTTTGTCCCTGTTCGGCAATGCCAACCTGCTCCATCAGCCGCGTCACAATTTTGCGGCGCTCTTCTTTCGGGGTTGGCTTGATCATCAACAGTGGATACTCAATGTTTTCAAAAACCGTCAGAACCGGAATAAGATTGAAATCCTGGAAAATTATGCCAATGTGCTCGCCCCTGAATCTGGCACGCTGCTTTATCGTCAGTTGATTTACCGCCTGCCCAACCACGGTAAGTTCACCCTCGCTCTGGACATCGAGACTGCCGATGAGATTGAGCAATGTCGTTTTGCCGCTGCCGGAAGGGCCGGTAAAACTGACGAACTGCCCCGGCTGAATTTCAAAACTCACTCCCTGCAGTGCCTTGACCGAGATTTCTCCGGCATGATAAACCTTCTGCAGATTAATTGCTTTTACCAATGCTTCCATATTTTTCTCCAACCTTGCTTTTTCTAAATGGTAACACCATGAAACACCAAAAGCAAAAATCAGATGTTGCATTCAGAACAAACACACTTTTTACCAAAACCGGGCTTGCGCAGTACTGAGTTTGCTTTTTTCTAACCGACTATCACGGTGCCGTTATCACCGACCTGGCCGAGGTCTAATCTGTCTACCTCAAAGCTTGTCGCTTTGGCAGTCCTGCCCAGGCGAAGAAAAAGCTTTTCGGCATCAACAGATGCGTTAGTGCGGCCAAGTGTCAGGTGAGGTTTGAAAAGCTGCATTACCCAAGGGAAGCCAAATTCGCGAATGTTTTCTTGTTCTAAATTGCTGAAAGAATCAATGTTTTCAAGATATTTTTCACGAACAAGCCCATGGCGCAGCGGGTTCAATACAGAAAGAACTTTTTCGTGCAAAGCCAAAAGCTCAGAAGTAGCATCAGCTTCCCAGAACAGGTATCCATCAGGGCTCAGACGAAAACAGCTCATGCTCACTGAAAATGGTACAAAAGACCGGTTGAGTTGCTCAATTTCAGCTGCCACGGGCTCCAGGGCTGGGAAAAGACCCATAAAAACAGTAAGATGAGGTTTAATTGCCTGTTTAAAATCAATCAAACTTGAGTATTCAGCAACAAGAAAACGGTTGATTTCAAGGGCCTGATTCAAGACCTGTCCATGCGCCGGCAGGTAACAATCGAGATAAAAAAAGCTCATTCAGTTGGTGCCCAAAAGCCAGCCGTTATAGATTTCCATCAGGCGAAACAACGGGTCGAGGCCGCAATAAAAGATAAAAAGAAAAGCCACGCACAGATAAGGCCCGAAAGGAATCATGTGCGAAAGCGGCTTGTATTCTGCGCCATAGCGTATTTTTCGGTAAATTATGCCGAGAATGCCAAAAGTTGCCCCGAGAAAACTCGCAACCACCACCGTGCCGAGCACCACTTTCCAGCCTGCCCAGGCCCCGAAGGCAGCCAGCAGCTTAACATCTCCGCCGCCCATCCCCTCTTTTTTCAACAAAATCAGGGCAAGCCAGCCCAGCAGCCAGAGAAAACCGCCGCCAAGAACTTTGAATGAGTTCAGTTGCAGGCGAACCGACTCATCTTTCACCCAGATCCCGCTGACACCGAGCATTTGAGCCAAATTGGGCAATGCAAGAAGCGGAGACATACGAAAATCAGGAATCTGTCGATGAAAACACCGCGCCTTTCTCGCTATTTCCGGTGAAAAAAGAGAACGACACAAGTCAAAATCGGGATTGGTGCAGGGGCTTCCCACCCAGTTGATTTTCGCGGACAATGAGCTGTTCATGACCATTACTCCTGATAATTGTTGAGACTATGCTACTGCATCTATTTAGACCATATCAGGTAAACTATTCGGTGTCCAGCGCCGAGATTCCCGGCAGTGTCAGGCGCTCAAGGAATTCAAGACTTGCGCCGCCGCCGGTTGAAACATGGGTCATTTTATCAGCAACCCCGGCCATTTGCACCGCAGCGGCAGAATCACCGCCTCCGATTATGACCATAGTACCGTTTTCAGCCTGGCGGGCAAGCTCGTGAGCGAGAGAAATGGTTCCGGTGGACCCCTCCTTGATTTCAAAGGCTCCAATCGGGCCATTCCAGAGGATTGTCCTGGCTTCTTCAAGAATGGCCACCGCTCGCTTGATTGATTTTTGACCAAGATCGAACGATTCCCAGCCTTCACGAATACTGTCCACATCTCGCTCCAGCTTGCCAACCCGTTGATTGGCGAAATCAAAGCAGTCGGTAGTAACAAAATCACAGGGCAAAACGATTTTATCGCCAAATTTTTCCATGAGCTTCTTTGCTGTTTCGAGCATCGACTCTTCGACAAGAGATTTCTGCACATCGAACCCGGTTGCTTTCAGAAGAGTATAGCCGATGCCGCCCCCGACAATCAGCTTATCAATCTTGCGCAACAACGACTCGATAATGCCAAGCTTGGTAGAGATCTTCGAGCCGCCGGTAATACCCACGAAAGGGCGGGCAGGGTTACTAACTGCCGAGCCGAGATAACGCAGCTCTTTTTCCACAAGAATACCGGCAAATTTCATGTCCACATATCTGGTAACGCCGGTAACAGAAGCATGGCAGCGATGGCTCGTTCCGAAAGCATCATTCACGAAAATGCCGTCGCTCAACCCGGCCAGACCTCGCGAAAAAACCTCGTCATTTTCTTTTTCACCGATGGCAAAACGCAGATTTTCGAGAAGATTGACACGATTTTTAACAATATCGTTTCTTCTTATCAAAACGCCTGAAGAAGCGATGCTCTTCTCGTGAAACACGATATCGGGAAATTGTTTTTGCAGGTAATCGGCAACGGGTTTAAGGCTGTAATCTGAATAAATTTCTTCGCGTGACTTGCCTTTTTTCTCCTGTTTATCTGGTTCGCCGAGGTGAGAGCAGATTACCGGAGTTGCACCCACATCAAGCAAATATTTAATTGTTGGAATCGCGGCAACGATTCTGGTTGCGTCGGTGATTGTTCCATGACTGAGCGGAACGTTGAGATCAAGCCTGACCAGAACTCTTTTGCCGCACAAATGTTCTTTGGGCACCTTGGTTACAACCTTTTTGTTAAAGCCTGCCTCTTTTTCGAGAATGGCAATCTTTTCATGAACGATTTTTTCGACCATTTCAGCAGCCTGCTGGGGTGAATCGACTCCTTTAATACATTCAAGAATGTTATGAGTACGAATCGCACTGTTCGACAGCGGAACGGTGCCACGGTAGAGGTAACCGCCATTGGCATCAAGGGTAACCAGTTCGCCCTCGTTGATTACCACATCAGTTTCGCCGCCTTTGAAGGTTACCGTTCTTTGCTCAAGATTGATAACTGCGTTTGAACAGCCGACAACACAAGGCTTGTTAAGGGTAATTGAAGTAATGGCAGCGTGTGAAGTGCGCCCGGGATAGATTGTCGCGATACCGTGGGAATTATTTATGATATAGAAATCAGAGGGCTTGGTATTCTGGGCGAAAAAGATGATATTTTCGCGTTTGTTTTTTGTTTCTTCAAGCTTATCGGGAGTCAGAACCAGATTGCCCCAGACGATGCCGGGATGAATCGAAACACCTGCTGACACAGGCGGTTTCCATTCATGAAAATCCTCTTCAACTCTCGGCACCGATAGATATGAATTTGAAGTACAGAGACGTTCAATTCTTTTTTTGAATTCTTCGACGCTGATGATTCCTTTTTTCATCATGTCCGCATCAACGATCAGTTTGGCATAGGTGCTTATGGTGGCTCGCCTTGTCTGTAACAGATACAAACGGTCATCTTCTACAGTGAATTCTATATCTAGATCATGCTTCAATTCACGTTCAAGAACCTTTTTGTATTCTACCAGTTCCGCATGGATTTTTGGTGCAATTGCACTAATAGACCTGGTGATAACATTTCCCATGACCACGTCTTCGCCCTGCGTCATTTCACGGTATTCGCCAAACAATTCGTCGTGACCATTGATCGGGTTTCTGGTGAAAATTACACCGCTCATACAATTTGCATTTCTATTGCCGAAAACCATCTGTTGAACGGTAACTGCGGTGCCAAAATTCAGATCGATTGACAACTCTTTCAAATAATTCCTCACACTTTGTGAGCGACTTGAAGCAAAAACCAGTTCAACACATTTAATCAGCTGTTGGAAAGGATCAGCGAGAAAAGCTTCGCCCAGTTCTTTATTAACCATTGCTTCAGCTTCTACAATAGCTTCATCAATATCTCCGGTTTCCAGATCATTGCAGTTAATCTCAAGAGCGGTTAGAGTATTGCAGAGAAAGCGCAGATAAATACTGTCTGCAAAAGTTTTTCCATATATTTGCCGTTGTTTTTCAATAATCGATCGAGTCAAACCAACATTTAAAATAGTACTCATTGAACCAGGCAGAGAAATAGTGGTTCCCGATCTAACCGATACCAGAAGAGGCGACTCAGAGCACCCAAGTTTCTTGCCGCTAACCTCTTCGAGACCTTTCACAAATTTTTCAATTGTTTGCTTGAACCCCTGCAAATCGAAACCCGAATCAAAATACTCCCGACACAATGGCAGGCCGATAATGAAGGCCGGTGGGGTTTTAACTCCGAGATTATGCATATCGATGATGCCGTTTCCCTTGCCGCCGAGAAAAGGTCTGACAGACTCTGAAACCGGCTTCCAGGTGGCTGCAATGAATGATTCAAAATCATTTTTCACTGCCGGCAGTTCAGTAACCCTATACTTGCCATAGAGGCTGTTTTCAGTGCTTTTCGTCGCCAGTTCGCGATTGAGAAAAACAATTATCTTTTCCACAAATTCGCTGACGGCATGAAATTCGGTGGTTCTGATAAAGTTATTGAAAAATCTGTCTTTAATGGGTGAAAGGCTTGAAGTCGGGACCTGATAAGCCTCAAGAACATGATTCAACATCTGCCCCAGACGGTAAAGAATATTTTTCTGCATAAAACCTTGCAGTTCGATGGAGACATTCTGCATCACCCGTTTGGTCTTCAAGATATCGACAATTTCCATCGCATTCAACTCATTGATTTCCTTGATGAATGCCTGATTTTTTTCTGGAATAATGCCTTTTTGATTGAGCAAAACAATCAGCTCACGCACTAGAAGCAAACATTCCTTGAGATTTTCGAAACTTACCGTTTCGTAATGATTATTGGTCAGGTCATTGGTAAAAATAAAAACCAGCCGCCCGATGTCGAGATCAAGATTAAGCAAATCATACAGTTCGATGCGCTTTTCAAAATAGGACTTCTTCAACAGCATTTTAAAACTGCTCAGCCGTTTCAGAGCATCGACAAGATTCTCTTGGTTACCCATGTTTTCGCCATTGCAGATCTCGAGAAAGGTTTGCATTTCTTTTTTAAGAAAGCATTTTTCAAAAAGATCAAGGTTTTTCTCAAGACTGCTTTTGACCATGGTGATGTCACCACGCTGGTAATCCCACAGGTAACCCAGCTTTTCATGCATTTCCTCAGCCAGCCTGATGAACTTTGGATCCTCTGCTGTAGGGGCAAACCGACTGGCCAAGGCCATATAGCCGGCTTTGGCAATCAAGTCCGTGTTCCGGTTTCGCACCATTTCCAGATAAGGTCGCAAAAATTTTTCGATGATTCGAGGCGAAAGCTTGCGATGAACCTCTTTGCGAAGGTCCCCGGCAAAAGAATAAAGCGGGTCATCGCCATTGCGACCTTCTTCAAAAAATTCTGCCGCAGAGCGAATGTCGCCAATCAAATCAGCGCCGCTGCTTCTAATCGGCAACTTTTTCAGCACCTCACGAAAATAATAAATATACTCATTGGAAGGATTCTGCATTGAATTCAGAGTTCTTAGCGTTTCAGAAAGAATGCGCTGATAAATGGTATCGATATGCTCTTTAATGTCGCGATTATCCTGAATTTTTTCTTCTTTATCGAGAAGCCTGATATTAACCAGAATGGCAATAATCATGTCGATTTTCTTCTCTACATCTGGCTCCTGGCGAGACTCTGCCAGCTTATCAATTATTTTTTTCCAAGTGTTGAGTGGTATTTTGCCATGCTCTGAAACGGAATTGACAGCGCTTTCTTCAATCATAGTTCCCTCCCTGTATGTCTATTTATTACTGAATACCACAATTTTTCAAATTCTGTCCATTTCATCAAATGCCAAAATTAAACAAAATTTTATCTTTTTAGGAAAGAGCGGCAATTATGATCAGTCAGAAAAAAGAGACCTGACCGTGCCGTTTTCGCCGACCTGCCCCAGCACAAGACTTTCAACAGGGGTAAGTGTTCACGTGGTAGCACTCCCACATGACCTATTTTTTGTATAGGTATTCG
>CAZQUE010000072.1:0-22459 GCA_964596185.1 uncultured bacterium
ATTATTTGTTAGATTTATACGGTTTTCATTCTTGCAGATACAAAATAACTGGCTGTAGTTGTTTGATTTTCTAGGATTGAGTATTGTTTTTCGGGGTTGGAAAAATTCTTTAAGAGGTAAATTATGGAAGCAGAGAAATTCAATGTCGAGCTGCAGGGCGTTACCCCTGATCTGATGCAGGCAAATGGTAGCTATGAAAGCATAGAGTTCAAAAATCTCGGTCCTCAGCGCATTGGCGAAATGTTGCAGATTTTGTCGCAGCTGTGCCCGCCGCCTGGCGATGACGTTTGCCCGGTTAACATGACGGTGCATGGTTCGCGGGGTGAATTTACCTTTACCGTTTTTGATGACAGCGGCCAGATCTATTGTGCCGACCCTGAAGGCGCGGTGAGTGTTGACCAGGCCATCGAAATGATAACCGGTCAGCCGACGGAATTTCCTTTTCCCCCTGCCGCCAGCTCTGAAACCTGCCCGAATTGCGGTGTAGAAGTGGTTTCCGGCAAAGCGTTCTGCAGTGATTGTGGTAAGCCGCTTCCTGTTCCTGCCGCTCCCGGAGAGTGTGCGAAATGCGGCGGAAAAAATGATCCGAGCAAGTCTTTCTGCGGTGACTGTGGTCAGCCTCTTGGCGCGCAGCCTGCCAGACAACAAGCGAGCAGGCCTGCTCCGCCGCCTCCACCCAAAAAACAGGTTGCTGGACCGGCTGCGGCACCTTCTCGCCCGCAGCCCGTAAAAAAAGCAGCAACTGAAAATCAGCATTATCATGAAATCGTGGCATTGATGGGCAATCCTTTATCGTTGAGAGAATATCGCGAAAAATACCCTTATCTGCTCAAAGGTCCAAAAGGGCCTGAGTTTCGCGAAGTTATCGATGGCATCTTTCGCAGCGATCCCCCTGCCGAAGTTCACAGCCGCCTGACCATGCCGCCGCGGGACTGGGGCATTCGCAAGCCCGGCAAATTCAGACGGGCATTGACTGCGATTATTGATTTCCCAATTCTTCTGGCGCTTATCGTTGCCGGCATCAGGCTTGGCGAAGCGATGAAACTTGATCCCGACGGACTTTTAACTGGTATTTTTGCTCTATCGTGGATATTTCTTATCGTTCCCGTCGGTTTTTATACCTTGTTTGAAACGACGATTGGAGCAACCCCAGGTGGTCTGCTCATGGGCTTGCGCGTTGTTGACGATTATGGCAACAGGCCTGGGGCATCGGTAAGCATCTGGCGCATAATCGCCAAAGTTTCCTGGCTTTTCATTCTGGTATTGAGCATTATTACTCTAAGTTACCGGGTAAACCGTCTGCCGGGGCACATGATTCAACTGCCGTCGGGCGAATCGTTAAAGCCCATCGATCACGGCGAAGTTGTTGTTAATTAGTGATGTTCATTCTTAGTGTCTTTGCGGCTTTGTGAGAGTGTTTGGCAAACCAGCAAAGCTTTTGAGTGAGTTTGCATATAAATCTGTTTCGCTAAGCACGACTTAGATCTGCCTTTTAATCGGTGGCTGACTTGAAATTCGTCGACTGAAATAGTATGTTAGCTATCGTAAAGCATGGCAGATTTTGGCAGACAACCTTTGTTGCTGACGCAGTCCCGCACTCTGACCGTAACAGATCGCGGGGATGCTTTCTACGTCAAAGAATTTCCGGTTTGGCTGGCGCAAAGCCAGGGAAAGCAACCCGAAGATTTTAACGGTCTGCCGTTCGATGCTGAGCTTGAGGCTATGATTCCAGGTTTGCGCGAACTATTGCAGCGCACCAGAGATTCCGGGCAGGCGGTTAAAGGCTTCAAGACAGGATTTGTCGACCTTGCAGGTAACAAGCATCAGCTTTTGCTCGATACCATGATCGCCACTTCTGACAATGGCGAGCGGCAAATAAGCGTCATTATTCAGGAAATGCCGCTTGAATACGTTGCTGCGGAAGTGCCATCTAGCTCATATTTCTGTGGTTTAATCGGGCGTTCAGAGGCGATGCAGAACGTATTTAACAAGATTCGCATGTATGCGGTTTCTGATGCGCCAGTGCTGATTACCGGCGAAACCGGGGCCGGCAAAGAGGGGGTGGCGGCCGCCCTTCATCAGATGAGTAAACGTAGCAACAGACCTTTTGTCACGATGAATTGCAGCGCCATAACCGAGACTCTGTTTGAGTCAGAGCTTTTCGGTCATGAAAAAGGTTCTTTTACCGGGGCCATCAAAACCCATCGCGGGCGCTTTGAACGTGCTGATGGCGGAACTCTTTTTCTCGATGAAATCGGCGATTTGCCTCTAGCTTCTCAAGCCAAGCTGTTGCGCGTTCTTGAAACTTCGCAGATTGAAAAAGTCGGGGCTGAAAAGCCGGTGAAAGTAAATGTGCGAATTCTTGCCGCTACAAATCACGATCTCGAACTTAACAGTTTCTCAAAAAGCTTTCGTGCCGATCTCTTTTATCGCATCAATGCCCTGCAGATCAGAATTCCGCCGTTGCGGCAGCGCCCTGAAGATATCGAGCCTCTTATTGGGCATTTTATCAGATTGCTGAATCAGCGCTATGAGCGTAACGTCGTCTGCCTGACCCGTGAAGCGCTACATCTGCTCAAGCAATATCAATGGCCTGGAAACGTTCGTGAGCTGCGCAACCTGATGGAGCGATTGTTTGCCGAGAATCAGACTGATGTTATCGGTTTGCGTGCCCTTAAGGAATGGTATGAAGAGCGTCAGTCCGTGGCTTCACGTTCCACTCCTTCGGCAGATTTTCGCGAAGTAACCGTGCTGCCCTATCGTGAGGCTATTCCGCTGGGTATGAATCATTTTGAAAGAGAAAAGGCCATTCCGGCTGAGTTCAGCAATAACCAGAATATCGGCGAAGAAGAACTGCGTCGCGCTTATCAACAGGCCGATGGCAATATTACCAGAGCTTCAGAAATCCTGGGAATTCACAAAGCGACCTTTTACCGGCATCTTAAAAGTCTGAATCTGTCGCGTGAAGATCTTGATGGCTAATTATTTATCTTTGCCGGGATCAGGTTTCTCAATGCCCTCGACCGGGGTTTCAACGCGGTTGCGACCTCTTTCTTTAGCCACATAAAGAGCATCATCGGCCAGTTTGATCATATCTACTGCCGTTTCAGCGGTGTGAACCGGTATTGAGCTGACACCGACACTGATTGTGACTTTCAGCGGTCCTTTGGGGCCGTCAAAACTTGATTCTTCAACCTTCTGTCGCAGGCGTTCAGCGAAGAGCATGGCGCCATCGAGTTCAGTTTCAGGCAAAATCACGGCAAATTCTTCGCCACCGTAACGTGCAGCGATATCGGTGTCGCGGGCACAGGCCTGAACGCATTTGGCAACTTCGCGCAGAACCATGTCGCCGACCTGGTGTCCCCAGGTGTCATTGAACTTTTTAAAATGGTCAATATCAGTCATCAGGTAAGAGAGATCTTTGCCATAGCGCTTGGCGCGGCGAAATTCCTCTTCCATTTTTGCCTGAAAATGGCGCCGGACAACCAGACCGGTCAGCCCGTCGATGGTGGCAAGATTGAAGAGTCGAGATTTCTCGATTACCACTGCCGACTGATTTGCCATGGTAAGTGCTGTTTGGAGATCTTCATGGTTAAATCGACCCTCGCGGCGGTTTACGATGTTCATTACTCCGATGGCGCTTTCTTTTACCATCAGGGGAACACAAAGCAGTGATTTAATGCTTTCATTCTCAGGTGGCCCGGCCTCAAAGCTTTTTTCCTTGCGAACATTCTGTACCAGCTTTGGTTGCCCACTGTTAAAAACTTCTCCGGCAACACCGGCACCCATTTTAAACTTTTGTTTAAGCTCAGGATTTGGCTGAGCATCGTCAAACCCGTAAACCAAAGCTCTTTCAACCAACTCTTCATATTTTTCATCGAGAAGAAATATTGAACCACGTTCAGCATTCATTACCTGAACGGCCCTACTTAATATTGCATCGAGGGTTTTATCAAGGTTGCCCATGAAATTGACTGCTTTGCTGATTTCATTGATTATTGCCAGTTCTCTGACCTTGCGGGCAAGCTCGTAATTTTTTTCACGTAGGGAAACGAATTGTTGTATTAGCCGGGTTACCGCCCATTGAACCGGTATCAAAAGTCCAATAGGAACAATTTCGATAACTACATCGAAATTGAAGGCAAAAACCCCGATCATTGCCCAGGCCGGGGCCATTGAAAGGCAGACTATATTGCTGAAAAGGTTTTGTTTGCGCCACATCAGGTAAGCCAGAGACAGGCCAGCGATCAGAATGAAAATTATGTTGGTCTCGACGGTAATTCGGTGCAAAAAGCGACGATTGAGAATGTTGTGCAGAAGATTGGCGTGAATTTCAACCCCTGAAAGCGCACCAAATGGGCAAAACTTAACGTCTTCAGAGGTTCCCATGGCTCTTGTGCCGATAACTACCAGGCGTTTGTCGAAAAAGCCCGGCGCAAAGCGCCCACGAAGAACTTCTTCATAGCTGATCTCATCGAAGTGTCTGGTCCCACCAGCGTAATTGAGCATATAGGAACCGACTTTCCTGCCGACTACCGGTTCATAGCATTCGTAAAACGGCATTAAGCGATCGCCAAGTCTAAGGCCTGCTTTTTCTATTACCGGTTCAATTCCAAGATAATCAGAGGCTGCTGCGACGCCAAAAATGAAACAGTCGCGTTCTTCGGCTTTTTTGCTCAATAAAAGCTTTCTGATAACCCCATCTGGATTGAGAGATTTGTATTCAAGATCGATGAATCCCTGGACCGACAGCGGCTTTCTGAATTGTGGAATTGGTTGCTCGATGACCAGCTTCTCTGACATTTCAAAGGTTTCTGGGTCGAGCACGGTTCGTTTTTGAACCGTTTGCGGCAAAACCACCCGGCCAAAGCCTTCGACAGCTTTCTGGAAGGCCGCGTCGTCCTGCGGGCCAAGTACCGAAGGCTCGTTGAACATTATGTCAAAGGCGACCGTTTTTGTGCCAGCGCCCCTCAGAGTCTTGAGCAGACGACCGTGAACTTCGCGCGGCCACGGCCACGGACCGAGCTCGGCGATGCACTCGTCGGTAATGCTTATAAGAACAACATCGTGATTCTTCGGCAATTCGCCACGCTGTTTGAAGCGGAAATCGAGACTGTCATTTTCAAGCTGGGCAAAATAGCCAAAATAGAAGAAAATTGAAAACAATATCGCCAGCATAAATCCAAGCACCAGCTCCCATAGAGGTATGAGAGCTGATGGCTTTACCGATGTAAGCTGAATTATTTCCTGCGAATTAAGCAGATTTGAGGAATCAGGATTGTTGGTTTGACTCATTTAGCAGCGGTCTGAACCCTTATTTGTTTGACGGAATGGCTATCTGCGCACGGAGCTTTTTCATTTCTTTGAAGGCTTCGTGGAAGAGCTTGTCGGCTCTTGGCAACAGGCGAATTGCTTCTTTGTAATTTTTGATTGCCTTTTCAACTTTACCGATTTCGGAAAGTTTGTCGGCCCTGTTTTTGTAAAGCTTGCCAAGCTTGCGTCTTGAATCGATGAACTTGTCTTCAAAGACATTAACTCCGGTATAGGCCGGCGCAAATGGGTCGGTAACCGTGAATGAAGAATATAGATCGAGCGCTTCCTCATAGTCTTTAACCGCAGATTCCCAGACTTCTGTCGATTCAAATTCTTCGACATCGGTTACTTCTTCTTCCTTGAGGTTAAGACGAATTTTCTCGCCTAATTGTTCAAGAAAAGCGTTGTAAACAGAGTCTTGCTGATCGAGCAGCAGCTGGGCGCGTTTGAGCAAACTCGATGCCTGGGCAAAATTGCCTGCATGGCAAGCCTTGTGAATTTTGGCCAGATATGGTCTGATAAGACTGCGCTTGCATTCGGTAAGGTTTTCACGGATATATTTAACGAATTTATGGCTATCGGGAAGGTTGACAATCTTTTTTAGTGCTTCCTGATATTCAAGAATCGCTTCGGCATAGTTGCCGGAATTACGGAAATTATCACCTCTGCCGACGAAAGGCGAGAGCTCGAGATGAATCATGTGATCCTGATGTCTGACTTTGGCTTTGTCGAGATGGCCTTTTACTTCTTCGAGGAAAGCGAGGTTATCATCTTTGGCGAGTCTGGTAGCTTCTTCAAGTTCTTCAATCGCAACCTGAAACATCTTGTTTTTGAATGCCGCCAGACCTTTTTCTTTGTGAATCTGGGCCAGGTGATCGTTTACTTCTTCCAGTCTCTGGTCGATGTTTTTCTTGTATTCAGTTTGTTCGGGCGTCAAAGGCGCATCGGGATCAACTTCGCGCATGGCATTGAATTCTTCAAGGGCGCGAAGATAGCTGATCTTGGCCTGCCCCCATTCAGAGGCCTTTTTCATCTGATCGCCTTCGTTTATAAGCGATTGAATTACCTGATTATTTTCACTGTTCATCAAATTTCTCCTTCAAACAAACGTCGTTCATTTGCCTGCATTAACTGATTTTTTCATTCGTTCTGCCGCTCTTTTGGGATCAAAGAAATTAACCCCGTTACCCCCGGCTTCTCCAGCTCGGTCATAAGCAGAGGCTGCCTGTTGGTAATCTTCAAGGCGGTAGTGAATATATCCGAGAAGAGAGTTCCCTTCTTCATTGTCGGGGTTGATTCTAAGCATCTTTTTCACAGCTTTTTCAGCTTCGGGAAAATCTTCGCATTGGACGTGAACGAGTGCGAGATCCCACCAGATCTGTGAAGCTGCCGGATACTGCTTTGCCAGATTTTTCAAATCAATCAGAGCGAGATTGTATTTACCATCTTTCATTTTGCGGGTGGCCTGCAGATAATTGCTGTCTTTTTTCAGCCGTTCGCTGTCGTCTTTTTCGGCGGCTTTCGGCAATCTGTCGGTAGCAGTTGAGTTGTTGGCGACTCCGCCTGAATAATCTATCTGTCCATTGTTTTCAGAGTAAAACAGCAGAGCTTTAACACTTTGGGCATATCTTGACGCGGGAAATGCTGCCAAAAAGGCCTTGGCCCAGCTTATAACCGCTTCATGGACTCCGAGAATTGCCCGCAGTCTTATCGATTCATAATAAGATTGTTCAACATAAGCAGAAGTAGGGTGCTGATTGAGAATCTGGTCATAAATTTTACAGGCTTCAAGAGTTTCGCCAAATTCAAGAGTTTTGCCGGCCAGTTCAAATAAAATCTGATCCTGGCCACTGGTAGCAGTTTTGAGACTATCCTGCAAGCTGAGGATCTCAGATACGAGATTGTCTTTGCTACTGTTGGCGGTAATCGTAAGCGCGTCTTTAAGCAGATCAGCCTGAGCCTGAGACGCTTTGGTCGCTGCTTTGGCCTGCTTTTTGTCTGAAGTCGCCGGCGCACTTCTTACAGTTGGTTTTTGGGCGACCTTTTCTTCTGTTCTCTGGTTTACTTCAATCGGTTTCGGTTCGGCTTCCTGCTTTTTACTAATCGCTAAGGCAGGTTCTTTTTCCTTCTTATCGACCTTTTGCTCGGCAATCTTTTGTCGATTGTTGCTCTTCTTGAGTTCGGGCTGCTCGATATACTGGCTAATGTTTTGCGCATTCACAAAGGCTTTCGCCAACTCATAATAAGGGCTTGAACGATAGCTTTTTTTAATTTCGCCATACAGCCTTGCCGCCTTTTTTCGATTCTTCAAGAAGGTTTCAGCCTGCAACAGGCGGTATGTTGCCTCGGCCTGAGCCTCAGAATCGTTGGCATTGTTGCGCAGATGTTCAAAAGTCTTGGCTGCATGAGAATAACGTCCTGATTCAAGTTGACAGTCGCCGAGCATGAATAGAGCCAACTGCTTCTGCAGTGCTGATTGACTACGCTCAACCGCTTTTTCCAGCTGATCTATTGCCAGCCCTGTTTTTCCGGCGGCCTTGTTTTTCAAAGCCAGCGACATCAGGTCGGTAGCCTTTTCGCCGGCATTGACCGGGCTGATGATCAATGTCAGCAGCACCGCCGCTGTGGCGACTTTTTTAATTGTCATCAACATCTTCCTGAAAAAATATTTTGCTTAACTGCAGCACCGAATAGAATAAAACATAGATACTCGTTACAGCAAGTACAAATAATGCGAAGTCGGGAATATTAAAAGCCAATAGGCTGATTTGCGGATCTTTTTCAACCAGCGCAACTTTCCAGGTCGGCGTTTTATCATTTCTGAATTTTGAAAGGGGCAGCATGTGAATGTTTTTCTTGGCGGAGGGATCTTTGAAGAAAAGTTCCCGATCCTGATAAAAGTCGATGCTTTTGCTTTCCGCGAGACTTTTGATGAAGCTAATCCGGTTATGTTCACGCTCTGGATTCGATGAGATGATGATGTTGCCGTTGAGGTCGAGCAACATCAGTTCGCTTTCTGCTTCAAAAGTTGAATTACTAAACAATTCGCGAATTGGTTCTAGATCAATGGCTGCACGAAAACACCCACTCAATGTGCGCTGGCGGTTCTTAACCGGTAGAGCAACCTGCAGATAGGCCTTTTTCTCCCCAGCAAAATAAACCGGGCCAACGATGCATGATCGCCCTGCTGCAAGTTTCTGACAAATTTTGTAGTCGTTTAATTCTTTGTCTATCCCCGTTTCGTTGTGGTCCAGCAAAGAATATCCGTAAAGGTTTACCAGCCTTAAACCCGATATCCATCGCCGAGAGTTGATTGCTGTAGAAAGATACTTTTCGCATTTTACTTTTTCCAGAAGTACACTGTTGCCAAATTCAAGTAACTGATCCAGACGCGTGGCAATTCTATAAATGGGTTTATAAATGGTTTCTACAATGAAGTAGGCTTTGTCGATGTAGCTGATTGCCCGCTTGCTGTTTTTTATGAAGTCGGGACTGCTGATTCGGTTGAAGTCAGGAGATGAAAAGACCTCGTCGCCAGAATCTTCATCTTCAACTGTTTCAGCTTCGATTGGAATGAGGCCGCCAAGTCGAAAAAATTCGAAGCTGGCGCGCCGCAGCAAAGCAGCAATCAGCTCTTGCCAATATTCTGGAGTTTGCTGAAACTCAACATGTTGGTAGTAGGCATTGGCAATATCCATGCTTAACGCATCGATTGCCTGGTCTGCCTCCTTTTTCATCCCTGAAACATTTTTGCTGAAGAACGTTTCGCGATGCAATCGGCTGAATTCATCAAATTTGGCAACTATTTCAAGTTGTCCAATGGTGCTTTCAAGACTGCTGTTGATGGCTGAAGCAGTCATGCCTGTCAGACTGCGGCTACGGTTAATTCGCAATTGGTGATTGAGCAGCTTTTCTGTTTGCCAGATTTTGGCGGTTGCAAAAGCCACAATGGCGGCAAGGCCACCAATTAAAAGCCAGAAAAGCAGATTTCCGGGTTTTTGTTTTTTTTTCATAAAAGGCTAAACTTTGCTTTTCATATTGCCGATGTATTACCTAGAACAGGAAAAAACTGTTTATATAAGGAGGCCAGGTATGCTTTGCCCACAATGTAGTGCTGCGATGGTAAGAAAATCTCATAATGGAAGACAGACTCCGTACTTTACGCTTAACTGCAATCATTGCAAATTCGTAATTTTCTATCGAGGCCAGTTCAACAGCGAAGAATGATTTTTCACTCTGATTCTACAAAAACTCTAGCTCAATAATGCACTTTATTCAAGTTTTACCGTTCTATATACCCGGGCAATCTCGAACTGACGCCGGGCAATTGTAATTGCCTGGATGCTGTGATAGACTTGCGGCACCAATTTTTCTCAATTCAGGAGCCGTCATGGCAAAACAGTCAGTTCGGGCGATAGATATCTTTTATGTGATCTTTGGATCAATTCTGCTGGCCTTCAGCCTTGTCGCTTTTACAGTTCCCAATAAAATTGCTACAGGCGGCCTGAATGGCATCGCCACCATTCTTTTTTATACAATCAATGCTCCTGTGGGTCTGGTCGTTTTCGGCGGTAACATTGTTCTCATATCTCTGCAGGCCTGGCTGATCGGCCGCCGATCTGCCTGGAAGACCCTGCTGTCGATTATCGTTGTTTCCGCTTCCATTGAAGTTATGATGAATCTGCTGCAGATTCCGGCTTTGACCCGTGACCCGATTCTTGCATGTCTTTATGGCGGAATTATTTCAGGAATCGGTGTTGGTCTGGCTTTTCGTGCCGGTGGAACCACCGGCGGCATGGATATTGTCAGCCAGATTCTTCACATTCGCTATCATGTACCTGTCGGTGATGTAATTCTGATCTCGAACATTTTTGTCACCTGTCTTGCCGGTTGGGCATTCGGTCCAGAACTTGCTCTTTATGGCTTGATAACAGTTTTCTTTAGCGGAAAAGTTATCGATGCTGTTCTCGAGGGTATGTCGGTATTCAGAACAGTAATGATTATTTCCAAGAATACTGACGAAATCGGTTGGGCCATCATTGAGGAGCTACATCGAGGCGTAACCTGCCTCAATGGCTATGGTGTTTATTCCGGAAAACCGACCTGCGTTTTGCTGACCGCGGTACGTCGTCGTGAGATGCCAATTTTGCGCAATCTGATTTATGAATTTGACCCAAACGCCTTTGTCATCGTCGGTGATGCGCGTCAGGTGCTTGGCCGAGGTTTTATAAATTTCGACGAAGAGATTCGTCGCGAAAAAGATGTGTAATGGTTTGATAATTTGCAAAAAACCTTTATACTTCATTCATAGTTGAGGGATGCTATGAAAAAAAAGCCTAGAGTTTTTGCAATCGGTTTGCCTGAAAAAGAGCCTTTTAGTGGTTTTTTGGCCAATGCTGAATTTGATTTTTGCTGTTACGATCAAATTCGAAAAATCAAAAATCCTGAAAAAATAGACGCAGGAATCTTTGTCGTTCATGAAGACCTTTTTCTGGCAAATGTAATTGATGTCCAGAGTTTCCAGGCGCAGGTCAGCAAGAATATTCCGCTAATCATCGTCGGAGAAAAGTTCTCGCAGCGCTATATGCAGGCTTTGTTCATTTTCCGACCTTTTACTTACCTCAAATCTGTAACTTCTTCAGAAGAGCTCTCTGCCGCTGTTAAGGATGGTTTTGCCGGAAAATGTGTACACGTGCCGGTTCACGACTATGCTCACGAGCTCGAAGTGGCAAAAATCAATATTGAGGCTTTGCATAAAATCGGTATAGCCCTGTCATCAGAAGGCGATATCGACAAGTTGCTCGAAATGATTTTGACACAGAGTCGCAATATTGCCGAAGCAGATGCCGGCAGTCTGTACCTTGTGGAAAATGAGCGACGCATGCGGTTTCGACTTTCCCAGAACGTCTCTCTTGACTGGGCCGTCAAGCAGGATACGCCTATCGACATAAACAATTCGAGTATCAGCGGCTACACTGCCAGTTCAAAGTCGCCACTGAATCTGCTCGATGCCTATAATATCAGTCCGGCATTTCCTTTTACTTTCAATCGCAGCTATGACGAACAGACCGGCTATCGCTCCAAATCCATGCTGGCTGTTCCGATGCGTAATCAGGAAGGACATGTGCTTGGAGTGATCCAGCTGATCAACAAGCGCACTGATTATAACCAGAAAGTCCCTGGTGTCGCGCTCGATATGGACAAGGTCATTCCCTTTCGCTTCGATGATCTTGAGCTGCTTAGCAGTCTTGCTTCCCAGGCGGCGGTTGCTCTTGAAAACCTGCGCCTGTACCAGGATATCAAGAACGTTTTCGAAGGTTTTGTCAAAGCTTCGATTTTTGCCATTGAATCGCGAGACCCGACTACCAGAGGTCATTCGGAGCGTGTGGCTGAATTGACCATAGCTATTGCCAAAGAAATAAACGGCGTAAACGATGGCCCATTCGCCAGACATCATTTTGATGACAAACAGTTGACCGAATTGCGCTATGCTACCCTGTTGCATGATTTTGGCAAGGTTGGTGTGCGTGAAGAAATTCTCGTAAAAGCCAAAAAACTTTTTCCCCATGAATTGGAGCTTCTGAAAGACCGTTATCGCTATATTCAAAAATCTCTTGAAGCAGACTTTTATAAAGAATGTCTCGATTATGCCGTTCAATACGGTGTGGAAAAATTCAATCTGGTTAAACCTTCTCTCGAAGCCAGATTTAGCAGCAAAATTCTCGAGGTTCAGGAAATACTCGAATTTCTTGTGCGTTCAAATGAGCCCTCGATAATGGAAGACGGCAATTTTCAACACCTGCTTGAAATTGCCAATATGCAGCATATCGATCACGACGGTTTGCGCACTCCCTTTTTGACCGAGCGCGAAACCCATGTGCTATCAATTCGAAAGGGCTCTTTGTCTGAGGCGGAACGCGTTGAAATCGAATCTCACGTGCGTCATACCTTCAACTTCCTTTCCAAAATTCCCTGGACCAAAAGTCTCAATCGCATTCCAGAAATAGCTTATGCTCATCATGAAAAGCTTAACGGGCGTGGATATCCCAATCATCTCGAAAGCCCTGAAATTCCTTTTGAATCACAAATGATCAGCGTTGCCGATATTTTCGATGCCCTAACCGCTCAGGATCGGCCTTATAAACCCGCTGTTCCTCTGGCAAAGGCCATCGAGATTCTTTATTTCGACGTGAATAACCATCACATCAATAAAGAGATCGTCGATCTTTTTGTGCAGCGCAAGCTTTATCGGGTTATCGAGCACAACAAATTCAGATAAGCCGATGCTGTCTGTTCTGATCATTGCCGATATCGAGGGCTCGACCGGCTGCGAACGACCTTCAGACAGCAAATTATTCAATGATGGCTGGGTCAAGGCCTGTGTCGACCTTACTATCGATATCAATACAATCGTCGGAGCCATTTTTGCAACCGGCAAGGTTGGACGAGTCAGAGTTAAGGATTTTCATCGTACTGGTTTCAACATTTTTGCCGATCAGCTTGATAAAAGGGTTGATCTTAGCCAGGGTTACGATTGTGGGCCTATCGTAGGCATTGGAGACTGTGCAGGTTTCGACTTGCTTTTTCTGACAGGGTTGCATGCGGCTTCTGGCTCTAAAGGCTTTATTCCGCATACATTGACTTCTCGTTTCTCTGCGATAAGGTTCAATGGTCGTCTGATTACCGAAGCCGAGCTCTTTAGCGCTTCTGTTGCCAAGGCCGGTTTGCAGCCAGTTTTTTTCAGTGGTGAAAGCCTGGCTTGCCAACAGGCACTTATGGTCATGCCATGGTTGCAAACTTTTGCAATTGATAAACCGCTTTCTATGTCCAAAGACCAGCTTCGCTCAGGAATGGCAGCGCGGGCAGTCGAGGCAATTGAATCTGGGGTGGGGCAGGTCTATTCCGGTGCAGAGAGTGGCCAGGTAGAAGTGTTTTTCCGTGATGGAAAAGAAGCTGCAAAAAAGGCCGGGAAAACCTGGGGGCTGGACTGGAAAGAAGACTCTGTATCTTTCAGCGTTGATAATTTGAACCAGGCATATCGACATCTGATTGAAATGGCCTATTTAATCCCTTTTTGGAATCGTCACCTTAAAATGGGGCTGAAATTGTTCAATTTCTGGGGGCGTCTGACCCATGTTTGGGCCAAACGCCGCCGCAAAGTGCTTCAGCTTTCGTGAAACAGAAAGTCGATGCATATAGTTGCCGCCAGGCTGATGAGAGCCATGGAAGCATCTGTGCTCATGGTCACTTCGTAATCGTCTGCGGTCGTGAACATTTCCCGGGCTAGACCACCATACTGGTGTCTGATCGTTGCCAGAACATTCTGGTTGTTATCTTTGAACTGGAAATTGCGAAACTTCCAGCCACCGACGATCATGCCTATTTTCTGACCATTGCCGTCTTCAACGATAATTTCCGGTTTGATCAGGGAAAATTTCTGTTTAAAAATGCAAAGAATTCTGCCGTCGGCATTTCTAACCGTAAAAATCGGGTTGAAAAGAGCTGCCGGTTGATTAATTTCGAGAATGGTCGCGCCTTCTCCCGATTTCATCAAAAGCTTGACCGGTAAAAATGCCTTGTCAAAAAACATTTTGGCGATTTTGTGGCCAGTGCTTGCTTCTTCAACAACTTCTGCAAGGGTTTCATGGGTTTCAGGATCGATGACCAGGTAAGATTCGTGCAGTCGAGTGGCGCCAATAGACTCGGTTACCAGGAATTTTTTCTTATAGACTATGTTTTGCATGACTTTTCCTTTACCACACTGTAAGTTTCTGGCCGACAGACCATTCGTTGGGTTCGAAGCCAAGTTTGGCGGCTTCATCGATCAGATCACCGTATATGTCCGGGCTCAAGCAATCTTTTAGCATCTTCAGGCTGATAGGCTGATCAAGTTTCAGGCCTGAATTCTGTATCGCTTTTTCGGCGGCGCTCTTCTTTTGCTTGTCGCTGATGTTCTGCCAACCGGCACGGATCATATACCAGGTCAATTCAAACTCGTCGAGAACAGCCTGCTCATTTTCATCAAGCTTAAGATAGTTTTCTTCAAGCAGTTTTTTCAAAGATGTCTGCAGCGACTCAGAAGAGTCGGCCAGTTTATGTGGATTGGCGATGAATTGCAGATATTCGACAAGTGCCGCAAAAGACTGGCTGGTGATGACATTTTCCTGAACCTTTATCATTGGTTCGATGACTTTTTCTTTCAGTTGTCGGTAAAGATTCGCTGCAGGGTCACCTGGGAGACTTGCGGCAGTTTCTTCAAAGTCTTTCTTTAAAACGAATTTTACCGCGTCATGGCCGGCTGATTCCATTTGTTCCATTGATTCGGCCAGTTCGAGTGCCGAAAGAAAGCCCTGACGGTCTTCTTCGCTCATCTGCGCACATTCAGCCTTGATTGCTTCAAGAAAAGCGCTTTTCTGGGCAACGGTCATCCGGGTGCCGAGCACAAATTCAATCAGGCGCATGTGGCAATCGGCGGCTTGCATGGTTATTGGCGGTTTCCCATCAACAATTATCTGGTCCGCGCCATGTAATGATATCAGTGAAAGAAGCATCAGGCTGACAACAAGAAAAACCTGTTTAAATCTCATAGTTGGGTCCCCCTGAAAAGGTGTCTTTGCCGATAATAGCTTTTTTAAACTTTTTGGTCAACCGCACCGGGTAAAGTTGGAAATTTGCATACAAGCTTCATTTTGGTTTCTGATGATCAGCGGTCAAAGTTACAAAAAAATGGCGCGTGTAAGACTGTTTAATGATATGTTATAGCGTAAAGCGAAAATTAAACTCTGCAGAGGTTTGAAGATGGCCGCAAAATTCAGCAATAAAGTAGACAGTCAGATTCAGCGGGAAGTGGAAGATCTGGTGACCGATCTCAGATCGACCCTGATAACCAAGAGGCTAAAGGCCGTAAAAGATCTTGGCCGCCTGAAAACTCCCCTGGCCGTAGAGCCTCTGTCACAAATAGCCGCCGATCGTTCGCGCGAAGTCAGATGCGCCGTGGTTGAGGCTTTGACTCTGATAAACCCGCCCAATCTTACGCATTTGCTGTTGCCCCTTTCTCATGATAAATCTGCCGACGTTCGCCTGAGAGTCGCACATTCCTTTGCAGCCTGTAGCGACGATGAGGCAATCAGCTCGCTGATGACCCTGATTCGGGACAGTAAAGATGCGGTTGCCAACATGGCGGCCCGAAGTCTGGCAAAGAATCCTAAATCGAGCCTGGCGCTGCTGATCCGCCTGTTTGGCGATAAAGAATGGAAGCTGCGCTCACGGGCGGCAATGGCTATCAAGCGCATGGGTCTGGGCGCGGTTGAGGCACTGAAATCGGCTCTTGAAGACAATGATGCTAATGTGCGTTTCTGGGCGGCAATCTGCCTTGGTAACCTTCGTGATCGCAATCACAGCAAGATTCTGCTGGAAAAACTTCAGGATCGCGACATTGGCGTTAGAATTGCCGCATTGCGTGCTTTGCGTGAAATAGGCGATCCGCATGTTGCCAGCAAACTCTTCGAAGCTCTGTCTCAACCCTCTGAACAGATTCGCGATCTGATTTACGATATTCTTAAAGATTTCGGTACCCATTCGATTCCATATCTGATGGAATCGCTTTCAAGTGAATATTGGATGGGTCGGGCTCTTGCTGCTCAAGCTCTGACTGAAATGGGCAGTGAAGCGGTTTTTCCGTTGGTAAGCGCCCTTGAAAGCCAGGATAAGGAACGAAAATACTGGGCAATTCGCATTCTTGGCAAAATGCGTGAAAAAAGCGCATATTCAGAAATTAGAAAGTTCCTGTCTGACCCTGATGCTGAGATTCGTATGGCTGCACTTGAGGCGATGAGCAGCTATCTTAATCCGGACGCGATTCCGATGATTATCGAGCGCTTTCTCGATCCTGCATGGGTTGTGCGCAAGCATGCCTGTAAAGCCATGGTAAAATTTGGCGGCAAAGCGGTACCACAGCTTTTGTCGGCCCTGAATTCCATTGAGGAAGACGTCCGCTACTGGGCGCTGCGCTGTATCGGTGATATCAAGCCGGCCGGCGTTTACCAATACCTGATTCGTCTTTTCAAAGATAAATCTTGGACCATCAGAAAAACTACATCTGATGTTCTGGGAACCTATGGCGAAGAAGCCCTGATGGAACTTACCGCTCTGGCGACCGATTCTTCAGATCATGAAATTCGTTACTGGGTGTTGCGTTCACTGGGCAAGATCGGCTCGAGCATCTCTCTGCCACTTCTGTTCAAAGCACTCGAAGACCCGTCTGAGGCTATTCGCGATGCAGCTCAGAAAGCTTTGGCCAATTATGGCGAAGAAGTCATCGATGATCTGTTTGCGCTGCTCAAGAGCGACAAGCGCAAATTACTCGAAAGCGTCAGCTCAACATTCCAACGCATGGACAAAGAGCTTATCGTCGGTAAGCTTTGCCGAAATCTAGGCAAGTTCGACGAGCATGTCAGCTACTGGATCCGTCGCACTTTGTCTGGCTTTAAACAGGAAGCCCGCCTGCAGATTGTACAATTGCTGAGCTCCAAGGCTGAAGAGGTTAGAAGACAGGCGATACTATGCATGGGCCAGATCGGTTCTGTCGATGATGCCCAACTGGTAATGCCTTTGCTCAAGGATGAATTCTGGCCGGCACGCATCGCTGCAGCAGAAACTCTCGGAATATTGGGTGACCCGGCTGCGGTTTCCCAGCTGCTTGAAGCCCTCGAAGACGATGATGAAGATCTGGCCATGGCTGCAATAATCTCGCTGGGGCGAATAGGAGATGAAAAAGCTGTTCCTGGCCTGATATCTACATTGCAGCGCGAATCATGGACGTTGAAATTTCAGGCTATCAAAATTCTCGGTGAATTGCGGGCGAATCGAGCTTTTCTTGATTTGCTCAAGCTGCTCGATGAAGACACGCTCGATCTCAAGATTCACATTATCAAAGCTCTGGCAAGAATCAGTCATCCGCGCTGTTATGAAGAACTCAAAAAGAGATTTGAAAAAGAGAAAGAACTCGAGCCGCGCCTGGCATATATCGAAGCTCTTGCCGAACTTGGCAATCCGGCGATAATTGTTGATTTGACCCGCCTGGCCAGTCCGCAGAACATCTGGGAAGAACGCCGCCTGGCCATTAAAGGTCTGGGCATCATCAAGGCAGTTCAGGCTAAAGGGGTTATTGTCGAAGCGTTGAAAGACAAGGATCCGATTATTAGCCGAGAAGCGATGGTGGCGCTCGAATGTATTCTTTCGCCTGAAGAATTCAAGAAGACTGAAAAGGCTTTTACTCAGGCACGAAAACGTCAGGAAGAATTCCAGAAAGCGTTCAACGAAGGAATGAAACAGATGCGGCTGGGAGCTTTGCGCGACGCTGAAAAGCTTCTTAAAGAGGCAATCAAGATCAATCCCAGAGCTGCCTATGTCTATTCTGCCCTTGGTAACCTATATTATAAAAATGGTAAGCTAATCGATGCTACCAAAGCCTATGTGATGGCTACCAATCTCAATCCCGGTGATATTACGCTCAAGCTCAACCTCGGCATGGTCTATTATCGTCGTCGCGCCTATAAAGAGGCGGCGCAGGTCTTTGACAAGGTTGCCAAAACTGCGGGCCCGAAAAGCCAGCAGGGGTCGTATGCTGCAAAAATGCTCTCCAAAGTGCAAATTGAAATGAAGCAGAACCCCTGAACTATCGATGAAGTGGAAATCTCTGCTAGTTTTTTTCGTTCTTTGCAGCCAGGCGCTTCTGGCAGTCAGGAATTGTCCGAGATGTAACTATCTATTGCAACCAGAAGCCCTGCAATGCCCCAAATGTCTGAAGCTGGTCGAATGGCCTTATGTTCCGCCCCGAGAGCATCGGGGTCGAGTAATTGTCAGAACCGGTAGGGACGCGTTCATCCGGCACCCAAGTTCACAGAACCGGGCCTGGAAATCATCAGCCAATGCCGGCGCCGATTTGAGTGGCCAGATTGGCACATGGGGTTTTGTTACCGGATTACGATATCTGGTTTTTTTCGATGTTCTCAGGGGATTTGCCGATGCTGGCCTGGATATACAAGACTTCAAGCCCCGGCGGGTGTGGTTGCGCCTGGTAATTGCCGATAGCCAGGTGAATCAGCAGATTCCGTTACGGGTTTATCCTTTGTCGCGCCCTTTTCAGGAGGGCAGTGGTCGTTTTCACATTCGCAGCAGAAACCCTGATGGGGCAACCTGGAACAATAGTGCGCCAATGTTAAGTTGGCATGTTGCCGGCGGAGATTACCATGATGAGCCTTCGGCAACCGGAATTCTCGGCGCGAATGCTCAGAAAGAGACAATGATCGATGTCACCGCTATTTATCAGCGACATTTTCTAAATTTTCAATTGACGGGAAAATGGGAAGATTTTGGTATGATCATCATGCGTGATGATCAAGTGCCGGCAAAGTGCACATTTCTGACGATCTATAGTTTTGAAAGCAGGGCCAGGGGTAGTCAGGTGCTTGCGCCGCAATTGTTTTTCGAATAGGCGGTGCACTTTTACGTCGTTGCGACGTTGCAAAAACTGTCTGCGACGCCGACCGAAATTCGATTAAACCCTTTTGTAGAGCCAGTTTTTTGAGTTGGCACGGCAGTTGCTTTTACTATTTATGAAATCAATTTCAAGCGTATATTCAAAGGAGGACTTGAATATGTCAATATGGAATCTGTTAAAAGAAATGGAAACACTGCAATCGCAGCTCGGTGACCTGTCAAAGTTCAGCGCCTTCGGCAACTGGCCGCGCATGGCTTTTCTGCCTGGTGTTTCGGCAAGACATTTCCCTCTGATGAACGTATCGTCAGACGATCAGAACATATATGTCGAAGCCCTGGCTCCTGGTCTGGCCACCGAATCTCTGAAGGTTTCGGCCCTGCGCGATAAGCTTACCATCAGCGGTGAAAAGGCTCAGAGTAAAATTGCTGAAGACAAATTTCATCGCAGTGAACGTGCTGCCGGAAAATTCACCCGCACTATCGAGCTGCCGGTACCTATCGATCCCGACCGGGTTGGCGCCGAATACAAACTCGGCATTCTGACCATCTCTTTGCCCAAAGCAGAAGAAGCCAAGCCCCGCCAGATCGATATCAAACTTGACTAATTGAGGTTGCCAGAAAGGAGAGATCATTATGGCTGAAAAAACTATTCCCGAAACCAACAAAAACGAAGGTGCAGTTGTAAAGCGTGAAATTACCCGTCATCCCCAGGCTTACATTACGCCATTGACCGATATCTATGAAGAAGAAAACGGACTCTACGTCGTGGTCGATTTGCCTGGTGTCGACCGTGAAGGACTCAAGATCAAAGTCGAAAAAGACGTTCTGACCATTGAAGGTCATGTTGAGGCAAACAAGGACCGCACCTATCTCTTCCGCGAATTCGAGCCTTCAAACTACTTCAGGCAGTTTGAATTGACCGACTCTGTCGATCAGGAAAACATTTCTGCAGAGCTGAAGAATGGTGTTCTGTCACTCTTCCTGCCTAAAGCAGAAGCTCTCAAGCCAAGATCGATCGAAGTAAAATTCGCCTGATTTTTAAAGATCCCGGCTTGCCACTAAAAGTGGCGGCCGGATTTTTTTTTTTAGATTTGCCTTGACAGTCTGATGGCTTTTAAACACATTTCTTTGTTTGTATTATCAGCACTTTTTCTGGAGGGCATCATGCGTAGACAACTTAAATCGATGGCACTTGCAGCAATCGCTGCAATCGCCTGCCTGAACCCGGTAATGGCAGAACTTGAGGGGCCATTGCGTGATCAGATGGAATTCCTCGATTTCTCTGAAAATATGATTAGAGACGGTTTGTATGCTAAAACCGGTCATGATGTTTTTAACAAGAACAAGCGCGCTTTCATTCGTGGCGTAAAAGACCATAATGCGCCGCGCATCTATGAGCCGGACGTCTACACCTGGGAGCTGGCAATGGCTGAACATCGGAAAAAGCTTGACCAGCTTGCGCCTCCCGCCGCCCCTGAGATTTCAACGGTTGTGCCGACCCCTATGTTGCCGCCTTCGCTCATGCCGGCAAGCCCGGCTCCGCTTCAGCTAACTCCGATCGGACCACAGGCGGTAATTGAACAGGTGCAGCCGCTGCCAGCCGATGCGCAAATGCGCATGAACCAGATGGTTTATCGCGCCAGACAACGAGGTATTTACCCGCAAAGAGATCTGCGTGCTGAAGAGATCAAACAGAAGCTGCTGACTCACATGAATTCTATGGGGCAGGGTGCTTCTATTCCTGCTTTGATGCCAGCCTTGCCGCCAGGAAGTCGCGGAGATTCTTTCGACGCGGGTTTTTAAGCATCAGGCCGATCCGGCCGGAGGCTATTGAATAAAATTGTCAGAAAAGGGGCTTAAGAGCCCCTTTTCCATTTCCATAGTTTTTTGGTGCTAAAATCAAGCTTTGTTCTTTGACAAGCCGCTAAAATATTGTAGCATGTTGCACACTTCATGAATCGAGCTCATATGTCACTCAAAGACTGGTTCCTTTTAATCGTTCTCTCGGTAATATGGGGCAGTTCCTTCATGTTTTTGAAGATCTCTCTGGTTGAACTGCAGCCCTTTTTCATCGTATTTTTTCGCCTGGCCATTTCATCGTTATTTCTAATTCTGGTTTGTAAGTGGCGAAAACTGGAATTTCCGCAAAATTTTCGCACCTGGCTGTCCCTGGGATTTCTAGGAGTGATAAATACTGCAGCACCATTTTTTCTTATCTCCTGGTCGCAACAATTCATCGATACGGCGACGGCATCGATTCTCAATGCAACTTCGCCGATATTTGTCATGATTCTGGCTCAGTTTTTCACCGATGACGAAAAGCTCACTGCCAACAAGCTTTTTGGAGTGCTGGCAGGGGTGGCTGGCATTGCCGTGATGGTTTCACCGACAATGGGGTCGGGGCTCGACATAACAAATTTTGGTCCCTTCGGCGTATTGGGCGGGACTTTCCTCTATGCCGTTGCCGGAATCTATGCCAAGCGTTTTCGCCTGATTCCTTCGACTATGGTTTCGGCAGTTAGCCTGCTGGGGGGTATGATTTTCATGGTTCCCGCGCTTTTCTATTTTGATTTCCCCGATCTGCTGGCATTGAGCACTAAAACCTGGCTGGCTATCCTGTTTCTGGGAATGATCTGCACCGTTGCCGCCTATTTGATATATTTCAGGCTGATTGCCGCATCAGGGGCAACCAACGCTTTACTGGTTACCCTGTTGATTCCGGTCAGCGCTTTTGTATTTAGTGTAACTTTGATGAATGAAACCATCAAGGCAACCGACATCAAGGGCATGATGCTCATTGGCGCAGGATTGCTTATCATCGATGGAAGATTGCTCAGGTTTCCGGCACTGCGTCGCCGCTGGTTTCCGCCAAAAACCTGAGCAGTTCCAAGTTACGGAAGTAGACGATTTGTCTTTTTGAACCTGATTACTTCCCGGACCATCTTGCCGAAACTTTTGTCTTTTTGCCGTTTCTCGGCGATGGTCTGGCCGAATCTTGAGGCTTCACGTTTAAGCTTTTGATAGCTGATCAATTTTTCTTCCAGCAGAATTCCTTCTTTAACGGCCTTCTGCACAGCGCATCCCGGCTCAGAGTTGTGACTGCAGTCAGAAAACCTGCATTGCCGCGCAAGCTCTTCGATTTCGGAAAAAGCATTTTGAATGCCTGATTCCGCATCGGTCATGCCAACTTCACGCAAGCCGGGAGTATCGATGAGAATCGCGCCATTTGCCAGAATATGCAGATGCCCGCTGGTTGTCGTATGCCGTCCTCGCCCGGTTCCTGTTCCGACATTCTTAACCTTCTCAACCTGCTGTTGGGCAAGAAAATTGATCAGGCTTGATTTGCCGACACCGGATGAACCGACGATGCAAAATGATAAGCCGGGTGAAAAACTTTCTGAAAGCTCCTGCAATCCTTTTTC
Source organism: uncultured bacterium (assembly GCA_964596185.1). Taxonomy (GTDB): domain Bacteria; phylum Muiribacteriota; class Ozemobacteria; order Ozemobacterales; family Ozemobacteraceae; genus DYKG01. The sequence continues at coordinate 22,236 of CAZQUE010000072.1, forward strand.
CTGAAGTATGCTGCCGCTAAAAACGGTCAAATGAGGATGCCGTTTGAATATCTCCGATTCAAGACGGTTCAATTCAGCCTCGTCGATCAGATCGATTTTGTTGAGAAACACTACCGGAACGATATTCTGATCCATTATCAGACTGAGGTAGCGGTCGAGCCGCGCCAGGCTGAAGTCGCGATCAGCAGCCATAACTACCAGAGCACTGTCAATATTGGCGGCAA
>CAZQUE010000073.1:0-21824 GCA_964596185.1 uncultured bacterium
AATCAGCATCTTTTACGTCCAAATCAACAATTTCAGCCAAAACTGGTGTACAAAAAACTGCAAGGAAAAGAAACAGCAATATCCGTTCTAAAAGCTGCCGCCAGGAAAATTTAGCTTTTGCAATCATAAAACCTTGTCTCCATTTTTGAAATTCAGCTTTATGCCTCACAGGGCAAGGTAAAGCCGGGCAATTAAAGCTGTCAACCAACTGGTCAAAACGCATGCGCTTACAGAACCACACGGGAAAAAAATGGTTTAAAAGGGAAAATCATCGTGCCGTGTTACAGAGTCTATTTCCTGATCTTCTTGAAAGAGTTCTTCAAGGTTTGCCACGATTCTTAAAACTTTAGAAGATATGTCGATGAAGCGAAATTTCGACCATGACCATTTTTTGTCGCTATCCAGAGAAGGCAGGATCGCGTATCTTTGCGGGTGCTCTTGAGACTCGGGATCAGAATAAATACACAGTCCCATTTTAAAGTCGCCTTCTTCGACCTCAAGCCACCAGCCCCAATCTTCGGCACAGAAGAATGGCACTTTTATGCCTTTTTCAGGCAATTTTTCTTTAAGGTATAAGCACAAGGCCTTCCCGAACATCCCTTCGTTGACAAGCTCTTCAGACTCGCCATCAAGAATTGGAAACTTTTTCGTTCTAATTGCCAGGCAGGATCCTTGAATCATCTTGACCTCCCGATCTTTTGCTAAGCAACAATCAGAACTAACGAACATGGATGAAAGTAATTAATTGCTGTGAGGAAAAAAAACTGTTGCCGGCGGCGTCAAAAATCTGAAAGCCGTCAGTAAAAAGAAGTTCACCTTTCGCATCAATGTCATACCAGATGACGTTAGTACCGATAACTTCTTCTTCGCCATCGGGTTTTCTTTTTACAAGCTTCCAGTCACGGCCTACCGCAACCTGCCGACGCTCTTTGCGGGAAGCCTCGATAGTATCTACCCACTGCCCGTGAATAATCTGATGCGATAGATCAATTTCCGGGGTTTCCGGGCCCCCGGCCGACATCAAAGGTTTCTTGCCAAAAATCAGTGAAAAGGTGTTGAGAAAACCAAAAATAGCAACAATCAACCGGTATGGGAAAAGGAGAACATCTTTCGTTATCTGCAAAAATCCCTGAGATTGGCCGACGGCAAGGTGGGGACGCTGAATAAAATACAGATTTCCTTGCGTGTCGGTTTTGGGTAAAAGGTAATCAAAATCATGGCTTTCTTTTATAGCCTCGATTTGTCCACTGGAAAGGCCAAGCCTGAAAATTGCACTTGCTGATCTGGCCGCGAGATGGCCTTCTGCAGTTCTAGCAAGCCCCGAAGTCTGGTAATAAAGGTAGTCGCCGCTTACCCACGGATGTTCATCAATACAGTCACCGTCTGTAATCTCCTTTATTTTTCGGCCTTCGCTGTTGATTCGAATCAGGTTAACCGAGCCATCCCGATTGGTTTGCGTAGTCAGAATAGTCTCGTCCTCATCAAGAAAAAATCCATTGGGCGTGAACTCTTCGCGATGAAAAAGCCGAACTTCTTTCTCTTCTTTCAGATCATAATAAAAAAGCCCGTGGCTACGGGTCATGGAAAGAATGTAATAGAGTCTGTCGGCACTTCTAGCACAGAATTTGAAAGATGGTCTGGCAGAAAAATCAATCTGCTGTTTGCCACCCCAAAGGGCAGATCTTGAAAAAAGCCGATTTTGATCCTGCTCATCTTTGCCGGAGTTTTTCCAAGAATGCTTCTCCCATTGCAGCTTTTCAGCTTCTACCTTTTCGAGGGCGAACTGGCTGAGAAACTCAGTTTCTGAAGATTTTTCTATGCTGTAAAGAGAAGAATTCTTGATTACGTACATGCCTAAATTATATACAGATTTAGAATCTTTTTCCAAAAAACAGCAAAATTCTTTTTCGTTCTGGCAAAGATTAAGTTTCCCGATATTTAGCGAAGCGATGCTCTTAAATGAAAAAACATTAAGTTCGATTTAGATTAGAACTACGAGCAAGAAAACGATTCATAGAAAAAACTCTGCTTCATCTGGTGGGTTATCGCGAACAGCCTTTAATCTTGAAGCGAGGTCGCCGACATGTAGCTCCAGCCGGTGGCCGTCCGGGTCAGTGAAATAAAGAGATTTGCCTTCTGATTGATTTTTTGACCACTCCGAGCTTCCCGAAGACAAAATTTTTTCTTTTTGCTTGTTGAAATCTTTTTTCAAACAGGAAAAAGCAAGATGCGAATAATCTTTTTTGCTTGAAGTCGCCGCACATTCATCCAGATTCAGGGCTAACCATGTTTCTCCAGCTAAGAAGTAAGCGCCGTTTTTCCAACGCAAAATTGGTTTGAGGCCAAGCACTTCACTGTAGAAACGAAATGATCTGGGAATGTCACTAACAGCGAAAGTTACATGATTTATACCATTAATCATTTTTAAAACAACTCCTTAAAACTTTGCAGGAAAATTATGGAGAGCCGCAAAACCAAAGATTTCTCACCTTCAATTTAACGTAAATCCCATGCCAAGAAAAGCCTGAGAAGCATAATAAATAGGTAGCCTTGATTAACTAATATGATAATTTTGGTGATTTGTTGTAAAAGACAAGAAAATTTAAGATAATATTTCAGATGAATATTATTTCAGATTCCCGACTCGAATCATTTTGAGAAACATTCGTCTGTAAAAAGATTTCGGAGTTTATCCATTTTAAAGAGGTTTGCATGAAGGTTTATTGGGGAAACTTTTTTCAAGTTGCGCTTTTTGCAGTGTTTTTAGCACCTGCCATTTTGTCTGGCAGCGGAATTGAAAAAAAGGTGACCGATTTAATCAATGATTGCCAGGAAATAATTCTTTTTGACGGATCCAACAATCGCTATCTTTTGCGACAAAAGTTTGCAGAAGCAACCTTTGAATTTGAATACAGGCCAATAGAACCTGCGCAAAGCTCTTCTCTCGTTTACGATGGCGGAACTCCAATCAAAAAAGAGATTTCCCCACTGACGTTTAAAAAGATTTTTGAATTGGCCCAGCAACTTTTGCAGAAAAAAGAATTGCACAAGCAAAACAGAGAAATGGGAACCTGCCTGTTAAAGATGAACTTTGTTTCAAAAGAGGAAAAGGTAATACTTTCCAGGAATAAGCATATTGAAAACTTCCTAAATGAGCTCAAACTTTTGCTCGGTTGCCAACATTAATAAAATTCATGGCGAAAATATTCAGTTTTGAGAGCGCCATGAAATAAGTCGAATTATTTCAAATTCCTCGTCACCGGTTGCGTCAAATTTGGCATCAGCAACGTTCAAGGCAACAATGAAAGCATTTTTCCCTTCTGCTGTTGAAGCTGGCTCAAGTGAAAGCCGATCAAATGAAATATTAGCTTTTTTGTTTCGACAAAAAATGTGGCTATGCGGAATTCCACCAATAGTTTCAATACGCAAAATGCCCTCGGGAACCATTCTATATTCAATGGCTCCCATGCTTCCTGCAATATCTGTTAGAATCTGCCATGTCGCCCCATTGGCGGATTTACCTACTCCAGGCTCACTTACATCAACAGCTTTCAATAGATCGTATTCAATTCTCGACATCAGAATTGCGGCGTCATTCATATTGTTTAAATGATCCAGCCCTTTGCTGGAGCTTCTCAGGCCAGTTGTATACAACACCATCAGGCCGCTCACAATCAAACTGGTTAAGACTACAGCGATAGTCAATTCGACCATGCTAACCGCTCGCTTAAACTTTAGTACAGGTTTCATTTAAAAATCAGACTACAAACACTTAGTTTGCGGGGTCTTCCCTCTCTTTCCTTCCAACTGACAGATACATTTAAGACCTTATATTTTACTGGCCAATGGGGTGAAACAAATTCGCGAATAGTTAGCTTGCGCGAATATCTTTTATCAAGATCAAGAGACAATGCTTCGCTGTCCATTTTCAGCACTAGACTGTCAACATTTTGGTCAACAACAGGAGTAAGATGCTTGTGGTCATAAGGAAAAATGCAAAGATAGCCCAACAGATTAGTTGCATATTGCTGCGCAACAATCTCGTTTTTAACTTGCCTGGTTCCGGTGGTGCCCTGATCAAAAATCAAATAAACAGGAATAAGTAATACCGTCAAGAATGTTAAAGCGACAACAATCTCGACCAGGCTGAAACCATAATTTTTGGCAGAAGAATGTTTCATAACTAATCAATAAGCACCGGGAATTTATCGATACCATACATCAATATCGGCTGAGAGTCGGGCTCTGAACCGCCGGAGTTGGGTATGGCCGCAAGGGAGGAAAAATAGACAATATCCAGGCCTCTGGCCATCGAAGAATCAAGGCTCCCGGCTTTAATTTTTCCCATGGCCACATTGCCATTGATCTTAACTGGCGAACCACCGAATGCCCCTTGTACAATGACCTGACCTTTGGCGGTAAGCCCCGCATCGAGTTCACCATTTAGGCTCTGCGAAACAATAATATCGCCATTCATGGTCACCAGGTTAAGAATATGTGTTTTTGATTCGGAAACAATATTCTGAGAGATTGTCACTGAACCGGTCTCAAAGACTATTCCGCCGTGGGTTCTTAATTTAACCAGCTTGTCAAAGCTTGCTCCGCCACCACCCTTCACATAAAGCCAGCCGTTAAGATCAAGATAACCATTGCGAAAAAATCCCTTATCCTCGAGTTCTGTTAACAGCGAGCGAGAGCCTCCCAGATCAATTTCCCAGGCATTGCGGCCGTTAGGAATCATCATTGCGCCAAGAAACCTGTCCATGGCCTTGAGGTCCGCGCCGGGGACGAGATTTGAAAAAGGCTGTGGAACCTTGTGAGCAAGGCCGGTTTTAGTTGCATCTCCGGTAACAAAAGCTGATATGGGATCTGCGCTTACAATTTCAGGCGCCGCCTGGGGCAAAGGATATTTATGTTTTCCGATTATATGACCAAGGCCACGGTTGTAAGGAACATCCCATATCTGACTTGCGTATTTGGCGTTGTATTGGGCTCTCGACATTTCGCCAACCTGGCTGATAAGGAAGCTTATATCTTTTTCTCTGCTGGAACCACCTGTTTTAAGCTGATTAAATGTTGAATCATTTCCTGCAAAGGGAAGAATATTTGCGCTCTGCTTAGATTTGAAAACTTTTGTGCATTGGAGTCGGGCAAAAACATCACCAAGAACCAGAGTAGGAGATTTTTCCTGATCGGTGCCCAGAAGCCGAAAAGCTGAATTGTATCGCGCCTCTTTCTCAAAACCTTCCTTTATCAGATCAAACCAGAGCCTTCCATCTGGATCAGATTGGTCATTGCACAATCCTGACTCCCAAAATAAAAGAGCAGAGAAGCCATGCCACAGTACAGTGTAAAGTGAGGGGCTTTTCCCTTCGTTATAGAAGTGAAATCCTTCAGAGAACTCTCCGGGGGTTCTCCATCCCCGCGTAAGCCCGAGAACAATATTTCCCCCGCCGAGGTAAACAAGACCGACAGAGGATTTGATAAGCTCATCGAAGCGGTCTGGAGCATCGGTTGAATCAGAATTTTTCAGTTTCCACGGACGGAATGAAGATCCTTTGAGGTTGCCGGAAACATCAGTGCTGACTTTGTTAAAACGGTCTTTCGGTTCACCATCGAGGGCGTCTTTGACATACAGGGTAAATTTCGATAAAACCGGAACAAGATTGGCGGCAACCGTAACATCAGCTTTGTACTGATAGTCTTCTCTTATGCTCGTATTAGTTCCCGGGGCGTTGTAGTAGACCACTACAATAATTCTGATCTGACCTTTTTTTTCGCGGGGGTAAGAGGCTAATAAGGGTTGGAAATCTGCCTTGCGTAATTGCCAGGACAGGCTGTAACTCAAGTTTCTCAATTCGCTGTTGGATTCAATAACCGCCTTTACCGGATCAGACAACTCAGCCGGAAAAACAATCTTTTCCGAAGTTTCTGTCGGCATTTGAGAAAGTGGCATCGAAAGGGTTTTTTGCAGGAGTCCGCCACTGTTATTAACTTCTTTTACACTAAGATGATGGGTCGCAAAAGTGGCCAGAGACAACGAAAGTTCTCTGGCCATGAGAATACTGTTGAGTCGCTTGGTAGTATTTTTACTGCTAACGGAAAATTTTAGAAAAACCCCAAACGAAATAAGCAGCACAACGATAACACCCAGAACGATAAGAATTGCGCTGCCAGAGCGAAAAAATTTGGGAGACCTCAAAAAACCTACCTTCTAATTCTTGAACATATCGATAATTTTAAGAAAACCATCGGGAGCTTTTCCGTAATCTGCATCAATCAGCCAGGTTTTTCCATTCTCGTCTCTGACCAATTTTCTTGTTGGAGCAATAGAAACATTGAAAAGTCCCTGTGACTTGATTTTTCCATCCAGGCCAACAACTGCGAAGCATTTTTTGCCGGGCTCTGTGTCTTTGAGTTTGTAGGTGATCAGAATTTCGTTTGCATCTTCATCCACCCACCAGATATGTGAATTGTAATGTTCCGAAAGGTTCAGGGGAATATTTGCCAGAACTTTGTTGTCATAGGTTTGACGAATCAAAGACAACTGCTGCGACTGATGGTCGAAGTGCAAGCGATATATAGTTCCTGCTTGAGTTCCAGGCACAAAACCAGACCATTGATATTCTATTTCGGAAACATGTCTGCCATCTTGAGATAAAACAAAGATTTTTTGCATACCGTAGTCAGAAATCATGAAATCTCCGTTGCTGTCAATTTCGATTTCCATGGGCTGAATCATTTTGGAGCTTTCAATGGTTTTGCCAATCTTGCCGTCCGGTAGAATTTGAAGAAGCCGGATGTTGTAACCATCGATGATCCAGATAGAATCAAGGCTGCCGTCTTTTTTGTTTACAACAAAAAAGTCCTCAGCCAGAATCTTTTCCTCGGGTTCGGCATAAGTGATCTCCAGTAGAAGTTTCCCTTTTAAATCTACCTTTACCAGCTTATTGCCTACGGTGTCCAATAACCAGAAGCCGTTTTCAACAGCCCTGAAACTTTGCGGGCCAATGGGCACGGGAATATCTTCACCCGGGTTGGTTTTTGCATTTATATAGGCAAATTTACCGTTCCCAGAACCATACTGCAAGGCAATCTCAGCCTTAAGAGTCGATGAATTGCTGACAAGAATCATGATTGAAACCAAAAAAAGTTTTTTAAGCATTGCGCCTCAAATCTGCCTGATGATGGCACCTTATGAAGAATAGAACAAAAAGAATACTGAAACTAACTGTTAGAAATTTTAGAATTATGCTGGCAAAGAAAATGGTAAAAAAACTCAAATGTTACCCGGCATATCTCAAAACTCTTACCTGAGGGCTATAGTCGGCTGGGTGAATTCTGGGGCGATGGTGGGAAGAACTGTTGCTCATGGCCATGACATTGTCACCAGAAGCCATGATGATGCCAATATGGCTTTCATTGCTGGTTCCCTGCGCTGCTTCACCGGAAACACCATTGCCGGTGGTATTCCAGGTGATAATATCGCCAGCCTGATAAGGAGGAGCGCTAGTTTGAACCCAATTGCACTGAAGGAGTCTGTCAACCAGGGCATCTTCGGTCTGTCCTTCTTTTCTGACAACGCGAACTCTGGTTATATAATCATTCGCAACTCCCATGCCTGCAGCATCTAACGCAGCGTTGACCATTAATGCACAGCCAACCCTCGGGTTAACGTTGTATTCACTGTAGGGAAATGAATCTTTGCGGCGATATCTCATGACTAAATCAGCCGCGGCATTTACAAGTCTTGCTCCGGGACTGCCTTCTGCTGCAGGGACGACTGTTGGCTCATAAGCAGTGTCTTCAGCGCCAGCCTCTCCGCCATCCTGAGGAGCCACGCCCATTGCGTTGTCAAGCACACCCTGAATTACTTCCCGGGTGGGCTCATATTCGGTTATATCCCGCCAGGTGCCGGTGGTTTGTTCACCCTGAGAATATGCTGCTGATAATATGAAAAAGAATAAAAGCAGGCTGAAAAGAATCTTTAAAGATTTCATTTTTTACTCCTGTTAGCTGTGATACGGGCCAAAAATTACCGAGCATGCCGCCCTCAAATAATACTACGCCAAAAGATCCAGCGAGGTCACTTAAATTTCCTTCTCCATTCTGATATCAGCGTACATTTTTCCATTCCACCAGGTGAAATCTTCTGTTCTGGCAAATTCACGGTATCCCAGGGATTTGTAAAGATTGAAGGCAACCATGTTGAACTCAAAAACTCCAATTTCTATTCGACCACAGCCGTTTTCGAGAGCGAACTCTTCGCACCACTTCATAGCCTGCTTCGCGACACCTTTGCCACGCGCAGCAGGGTCTCCAATGACAATGCTTGGCCAAAAGGTTCCGGGAATCTTGCGCAACAAGGGCTCGGGATCGATTTGAGCTGTCAACAACCCAACCGGGCGCTCAAGATAAAAAACTACCCACAGAAAACCCTTTCCAGAATCTTTGAAGTGATTCAATCTCTTTAAGATGTTCTCTCTGGCTATGCGATGGTTTTTGAACTCCTCTTCACTTCTGTTTACAAATTGCAGATGCCGAATAGAAATGTCGTTTTCCCATTCAAGCAGCAGCGAAATCTCTTTTTCCATTTCGACTTTAAGCTCAGAGATTGCATAATCTCCATTTTGTCGCAAAAATCTTGAACTGAGGTTTCTCTCATTCATCTTTTTCGCCTTGTTTCACAAAAGGTTACATATTCAGTTTTTTTGGTCTTCAATATCGCTAAGGACCTGAGCTAGTTGAGACATATTATAGGGCTTGGGAATAACTCCAACAAAGTCGTATTGTCTGAAGTTTGCCATTATTGGATCATCAAAATAACCTGATGAAACGACTGCCTTAACTTCAGGATCTAGTGTTAAGAGCTCTTTCATGGTTTCAACCCCACCCTTACCCCCTGGAATTGTTAGATCAAGTATAACCAGATCAATAGGATCTCCGGAATCCTGGGATTTCTTATACATCCCTAAAACCTGATCACCATCCTCAGCGCAAATTGTTTCATATCCCATTTTACCTAGCATGCGCTGCAGCATTTTCAAAATAGCTTTTTGGTCTTCAAGAACAAGGATTTTTCCTTTGCCGGAATGGGATTTCGCTTCACTTTGCGAGCGTTCAAAACTTTGATCTGGTGATGCAGGCAAATAGAAATCAAAGCAGGTTCCTTTGTTTTGCTCGGACTTAACCTCGATGTAGCCCTCATGTTTCTGAATAATAGAGTAAACGGTAGCCAGGCCAAGCCCACTACCACGATTTTTGGTTGAAAAATATGGCTCGAAAACTCTTTTTAAATTCTCTTTCGCTATGCCAACTCCGCTATCAGCAATTCTGACTTTGACATACTTTCCTTGCTCAAGTGGAATGGAAGAGCATTTGTCGACTGCAAAATTTTCTGTTGAAACAATAATATTTCCCCCATCAGGCATTGCCTGGTTTGCATTTATAATCAGATTACTAACAACCTGGTTGATTTGTCCTTCGTCTATCAGGCATACCCAAAGGTCTTTAGCCAGCTCAAAGCGACAATCTGATTTTGAACCCCTGCTTGAAAAAACCGCGCATTCTTTAATCAATTCATTTAAATTAACAGGTTTCTTAATCGGAACTCCGCCTTTGGAAAAGGTTAAAAGTTGATTGGTAAGACTTTGGGCTTGTTTTGATGAATCCTCTATGTCCTTGAGCACTTCATGCAACTTTTCAGAATCAAGGTTTTCTTGGATGGCATAGGAAACATTCCCAATAATGATTGCCAGCATATTATTGAAATCATGAGCAATCCCACCTGCCAATACTCCTAGCGACTCCATCTTCTGAAGATTACGAAGCTGATTTTCATTTTCCCGTTGGCTGATTTCACTTTTTTTACGATCATCAATATCCTGTATTGTGCCTATGACCTTCAATGGAAGGGCACGTTCGTCTCGCTCAAGAATTTTCCCAAGAACTGACACCCATATAAAGTCCTGAGAAATCAGCTGCAAACGAAGTTTATATTCGAGCTTGCCGCATTTTCCATGAGCAAATTCTTTCCAGGCTGAAGTAACTGCAGACAAGTCATTCTCATGAATAATGTGGCTCCAGATCCCTGGGTCAGAAAAGGTGTCTTCAATCGGGAAACCAAGTTTTCTTGCCCAATCCTGATCCAAGCGGATTTTTCCATCAGTGGGGTGCCATTCCCAGATACCGATTTTTGCTGCCTCTAATGCAAGCGCCAGTCTTTCATTGGTAGTCTTCAGGGCCTCTTGAGCACTTTTCAATTCAGAAACGTCAACATGGGTTCCAACAATTCTTATCGCCTTACCAGCATCATTAAAGATTGCTGTAGCTCTTGAAAGAATATCTACCCAATGTCCGTTTTTATGCTTCATTTTAAATTGAATTTCAAAACGATCAATTTCATTATGAATAAGCTTTTGTTGTAAATCCCAGGCTTTTTTTACGCCTTCCGGTTCGGTGAGTTTTTCCCAGACTGAAAAGTCATTGGGCAGTTCTTCATCGCTATAGCCAAGCATTGCTTTCTAGGCACTGGAATAAGCAATCTCATTCGTCTCAAGATTCCAGTCATAAACGCCGTCACGAGTTGCCTTAAGGGCGAGATTGAAACGGTTTTCACTTTCCTGCAGGCGATTATTCGCTTTTACTAAACTATCAGTTTGCTGCGAAACTTTATGGCGCAGCGTTTTTATCCAGACAATGCCTAAAACAATCGTAAAGAGTGATAGAAAGACAATTGTTCTCAACGAATAAAGAATTTTTTCTTCCAGCTCCCTTGATTGCTTATCTGGATCAAAAACCAAGTTTTCAATTTTCAGTGGATGCTTCAATATCTCGATTTTCATCAAATCATGGTGCATTCTTTTCCAACGTTCAGGGTTAACGTTGCCAATCTCTACCTCGGGGTAGCGAATCAGACCAAGTATCTCTTTGCTTTGAAATCTGTTGAAGGCAATCAGGTCTTGAACTGTATTAATTCTGGGCAACTCCTGAGAAATTCGGGCAACCATTTTTTCCGGGTTTTGAAGAGCATATTTCCAACCCTTGATGCTGGCATCACGAAACCTTTTAACCAGATCAGGCTTGCGCCGGGCCATTTCTGCGCTGGTAAAAATGGAGTCCCCATAAAAATCAATACCGTAGGTTAAAGGCTTGAGTTCTTTTAATGCATAGCCACTCGCTTTGGCCAGGTAGGGAATATTAATTATATACCCCGGAATTAAATCAACCTCGCGGGAGATCAGATGGTCTATTCCTGGCTGGTGAGGGTAAGCGGATATCTTTTGTGGGGCAATTCCTTCAGCTTTCATTAAAACCTGGAACTCAACATCCAGCAAATCATCGATTCTTCGGGCTACTTTCATCTTTAAAAAATCTGATGGAACCTCTAGAGAAGAATCTTCTCTGGCATAAAACGCAGCTCCAGAGTGCTGAAAAATGGAGGTAACGACCACAAGTTCAGCGCCATTGTCACAAGCTTTTAGAATATCTGCAGCGCCAATACCAAAATCAGCTCTTCCACTTTCAACTTCTTCAACAGCCTTTAAAATCTCTTGCCCCTGCAGCGCTGAACGAATTTCAACTTCCAGACCAGCCTGCTCATAAAAGCCCTGCCATTTAGCCGCATAGTAGCCGGCAAACTGAAATTGGTGATCCCATCTGAGTTGAAGACTTACTTTTTCTTTGGCAAAAACTGTGCATTGATTAACAGATAAGTAAATCAACAAAATGGGCCAAATCCATTTTTTCACTTGCATCCAACCTCTCTTCCAACAGCAAAATCATCGCCGCCGAATTTTCTATTTAATTGATTATATCAGATGTAAAATACAATAATTAATCCTATTTTTTTATTATAAAAAGAATTGTCGGGCACAAAAAGAGCAACAACATTCCCAAACCAAGTAAATTGCCTTTTCTGATATCGAAATCTTCGAGAATTTTTCTCCAGGGAAAGCGGAACACAAACCTGCCAACATAAATATCGAGGCCGAGCATCAGCATCATCCATGTGAAGCCGATCAAAAAACAGTCTTTCAGATTCTTCGGGTCAAGCCAGGGCATCGAAAGCCAGGCAATTGTATAAATGATGAATAGACCGGTAAAAAGACTGATTTTTTTTGCCGGCCTGTCTCCGAATTTACCATTCAAAATCCGGACGCGAAGATTACCGTTCAGGATTTCTCAACCTGCTATCAATAGCCATATTGCAACGGATTTTATCAGCCAATCAGACATTCTATCTTTTCTGCAGGTTGAAGGTTCTGGTTTCTTTGCTTTGATGAGCAAATGAAGTTAGCATGATTTCACGACCACATACCCTTCCTGTGTAAGAAACCAGACCGTCTTCGGAGTATGATTCAAAAGTGATCATTCCCCGCGATAACCAGTAGCTTCCTGAATAATCAAAGCTATCGTGTAGATTATCAAAGAAATGTTCCGGTATTTTCTCAGAGAATTTTACCAGGAATCCAGTTCAGTAAAATCCATATTTGAAAAAAGCAGCGAGGCCTGCTGTTTTTTTTCAGCAGGCCTCTAGACCGTATACCGCCCGGGTTATTCCTTGATTCCGGGTTCCCACCCGGCATCTCCGCTTCACCCGTTTGTTTGCATATATTCAGTCGACATAATCATTTCTGCGGTAATCACTCTTTCATTTCTCATGTGGGCTTCCATACATAGATTAAATGCGAGTTTCATTAGTTCTCGCCTGTTTCCGCCACAGTTTGCAGTAATGAGTTCCATCGCTTCCCGGTCGAAAAGATTAGTCGGTGCTTTTGCTTTTTCAATGCGGGAAATTAACATCGCCTTCGCATCTTCGTGAGCCAGAGTTTTCATTCTGAACACACAGGCAAGCCTGGAAGAAATTGCTTTCTGGCTGCTTAATCTCAGAGTTCTGTCGAGGGTTTCATCACCGACAAGAATTATAGCCATTATGCTCGCGTTATCTTCGGGATTGACCAACATTGCGCACAGATCCATCAGCGACTCTTTTTCAAGATGCTGAGCATCATCAACCACGATAATGGGAAATGGTGCCCCGTGATCTTTTCTTCCGACAGCGATATGCTTTTGCAGTTTTGCCAGTGGTGGCAGGCCTTTTCTGGTTAATTCTACGCCTGTTTTTTCAGCAAGCATTCTCAGAATTCCATTTCTATTTGCGCCAGAATATGGCACCCACATAATCTGAAAATTGCGCGAATCAAGATTTTTGATTATTGTTCTGGTCAACGTCGTTTTTCCAAGGCCTGAGCCGCCCGTAACAGCGATGCTTTTGCCTGATTTTAGAAGTTCAACGGCTCTTTTCAGAACCTCCTGGTCGTGCCGAACCAACGTGTCGTCATACTGGTCGGCCAGATCGGTAAATGGGTGATTTTTCCAGCCAAAGAATTCATTAATAGTCATAGGTAGTGCTTTTGTCATGTTCTCTCCTTCTATTTTCCAGGTTTTTCGAAGCGTCTGGCGTTCTGAATTTTGTCGATGAGTTTTGCCGACAGGCGCTGCTCAGAGTAAAAAACCTGAGTCAGATTCCACGGATAATAAAATACTTCGGTTCTGCCGCCTTTTACAGCTTGCGGCGTTTCGAATATCATTCTCTGAAGCCTGATAGTTCCATCTTTGTAAACCCTGCAGCTGCGCTGCTGCATAAACATCGAATCAATGTTGGTTGCCGGAGGCAATGCACGGCATGAATTCTGAATAATTGATCTTTTAGCGAACGGACTTTGCATTTCAATGCCTGTATGCGGCTTATTGTGGTAAGTCGCCAGCCATTCATGTAATTTCCGATTAAGGCCGGATAGAGTTTTTTCATCAGTCCTGGCCATCAGCTGTTCTCTGACCGTGCGAAAAAATCTTTCTATTTTTCCTTTCTAATGTGAAGCTTCACATTAGAAAGGTAATGAGAAGCTAAGGATAATGAGAAGTTGACTTGCGAGAGCTTTCATTTCAGAACTTTGTTTGTAAACCAACTTTTCATTATTTTCGCCATTATTTTCCCAACTTTTTAAGCCAGTTCAATAATCCGGAATCTCTTTGCCATTCGGGCAGCTTTTCAGAAACGATTTTGTTGGTGCTCTTTTCCAATGCTTTCCTTTTCATTTCGCCATCAATTCTTGCGTAAATTTCTGTCGTTTGGATGTCCACGTGACCAAGGAAATCACGTATGTATATGAGGTTTACTCCCGACTGTAACAGATGAACAGCCTTGCTATGCCGAAAGCAGTGTGGGGACAGCTTCTCCGGGAATAGTTCAGGTGCTTTATTTATGGCTTCGGTAGCGTATTTTTTCAGCGTATAAGTAATGCCCTCACGGGTTAATTTCCCTTTTGAGCGGTTTTGAAACAGCGGATAATCCCTCGAAAATGGCTCTGTAAAGCCGTTTTCCTTCAAATATTGTTCCAGAAGATTTGCCATGGGCTTCATAAGTGGAACAATTCGGCTTTTTCCGCCCTTTCCCGTTAGCTTAACGGTGGCCGGGTCTTTCACCCTGACATCAAGCACTTTTAAATCAGCCAGTTCCTGGACCCTGGCTCCAGAATCGTAGAGGAGACTCAACAAGACCAGATCCCGTCTTCCTTTTTTCGTATTGCCATCTGGCCTTCTCAATAGATATTTCATGGCATCCAGGGAAACATATTCGACGGTTGGCTTTTTTGTTTTTTTTACTGGAATAGCAAGAATCTGCTGTGCCTGGTGGATATAATCAGGAAATTCCATTTGAAGATAACGACAGAATGCATGAATAGCAGCTAATCTCACGTTTCTCGTAGAAATCATACAGTGCCGCTTCTCTTCAATCCATTCGAGATATCCTTCCACCAGCTTCTTATCCAAATCATCCAGCGTGATTTTTTCTGGACGTTTTTTCTCCACGGCACTACAGTAATCAAGAAGCAAACAGAATGTATCCCTGTATGACATAATCGTATTTGGACTGAGTCCCATTGTCCCGGGCAAAAATTTGGACAGGAAAGTTGTTAAATAGTAGGCAAAGTTCGTGGGTTTCATTTCAGGATCACCTCCGGAAATACATAGGAACATGTATTGGAAACCTTTTTGATCAATTCCGGAAATGCCTCAACGGTCAATCGCACATAATGCTGTGTCGCCAAGACAGAGTTGTGCCCGAGGTACGCAGACAGGACAGGAAGAGCACAGTAAAGATCAATTCCGTCATTTACCTGTTTGGCAATTGTATGAACGCAAAATCCATGTCTCAGGTCATGCAAACGAGGTCCTTTGCCTTTCCCACCGTGGGAGATTCCCGCCTTCCAAAGAAGTTTTCTGAATTCCTTATAAACATGATCACGGTTTAAGGGTATTCCTCTTACATTTCGAAAAAAACGGTCTTCTCCTTTTGCCTTCCCATTGAACTTGTCGCTATAGGTAATAAACATATTCCAAAGCCCCTCTGACATAGGTACAAACCGATCTTTGTTAAACTTTGACGCACGAATTAATAGCGTTCCCGTTTCAAGGTTTACATCACCCACCTTCAGTTGGATTGCCTCCGAAACTCTAAGACCGCAGCAATAAAGCAGTCGATAAAATACCGGGAAACTTTTATGCTTGTTAGAAAGGGCATGAGGGCTAATAGAATCGCAAGCTTTGAAGAAACGTTGCATCTCGTCGCAAGTAAAAATATACGGCATAAAGCGCCTATGCCTGGCTTTGTGGTTCCTCGGTGGAATGAACACCTCGAAACCACGGTGTTGCAGGTATAAGGCGAACTGGCGCAAATCCGTGGCGCGACGATCCCATGTTTTATCAGACTCGTTATTTCTCTTTCCAATCCAATCCAGCACCAATTGTTTTGGAAGGCCCTGGTTTTCAAAGTTATACTTTAGTGAAAACTCAGAAAAACGGCGGAGATTGTCACGCTCAGTCTCGTATTTATAGCCAGTATTTCTTTTGTGTTCCACAAAATCACGGAGCAGCTCCTTCAATTCACCCACGAATGGTTTTTCCGTTTTCACTCTCAGAAAACCTCCTGACCTTTGTTCCAAATGAAAGGTGGTGGAGGCAGAGAACAGCGTCTGAGTTGATTTATGTTGATTTTCAAATATGCGGAAGTGCTTGCGGTGGTAGAATGGCCTAAAATCTCAGAAATTACCGGCAGTGGAGTTCCCTCTTCCAGTAGAGCGCTTGCCAGACTGTGACGCAGGGCGTGGGGTCCATGTTTTTTGCCATCCTCAATTTTAATTCCCGCCGTTCTCATGTGATGAGTGACAATGCTGTGCAAGGTGGGGGCTGCCAATTTACCTATCGGCGGAATTAGACGCAGAAATATTGCATTTGTGGTTGTGCACTCAGGTCGTGCATGCTTTAGGTAATCAATGATTGCAAGACCAACATCCTCTAATAAAGGCTGTGTAATTGCCCTTTCGGTCTTGCCCTGAATTATTTCGATCGTGTTTCTCTCCCACCTCAGGTTTTCAAAAGACAAGTCGCATATGTCATTAGCACGAAATCCGAGTCTGGCAGCGAGAAGAATCATGGCATAATCTCGTTTTCCCTTGGGACTTCCCCTGTCAATGGATTTCAAGAGCTTTTCTATGTCTTCTTTTGGATATGCCGAGGGAACTTTTGTCATGCTCCTGTATCCATCCCTGGGAACAAAGTAGGCAAAATCTTTGAGAACAAAACCTTTTTGAAACAGATAGCGAAAAAAAGTTCTAATGGCGCAAAGCGTGTTATGAATGACGGCTGGTGAATAATTGGTGAAAGTTGCAGAGAAACCAAGAATCAAGTTTTCGTCCAAGTCCTTAATTTCCTTGACTCCGCTGCTATCGAGATAATCGGCAAACCTTTCCAGATATATCTCATAAGAACGAAGAGTAGCCTCCGAAATACCTTCATCCCGGCACTGGTCGATGTAAGTTTGGAATAACTTCTGGAACTGCTTATAACAGGGCACTTTCCATGTTGCCTTTTTCAGGATAACCCGGTGTAAGTGATAATCTGTAAGAACATTTACCGCCCTCACGCAGATGGCCAAGCTACTCGGCAGTTTTTTGAAGACAGTTATTCCATACTCGTCCTCCAAAAAGTTAAGGCCGATTTTGGCATTGAGAAATGTTTCGTTCTTCTTTTTTAGGTATTTCTTCAGCCGTTCCCATGTGATACGAAACTTGTTAATCCGAAATTCCGAATACTGTGCCCTTTTCAATTCCACATGAACCTTTAGAATTAGCTCGCTGATTTCCATTCCAGAATGTTCCATTTGAAAACTCCCCAATCAATTTTGGCAGAAATGCCAATAAATAGATTGGAACATAATGAAAAGTTTCCAGCCACAAGGTAGCTGAATTTATAAAGAGAATCAGATTTAACTTCTCATTATACTTGGCTTCTCATTACCGCGCCCTTGCGGCGTGTATGGCGGGGTGTGCGGCATGGCAATGTTAAAACGCTGACCCAGTTGCCTGAGAATTTGACTGCGGTAGCTCGCGCCATTATCAGTATAAAACCGCATGGGCAGACCAAAGCGCTGTATTGAGGTGCGCAGATTTATCATGAGAGTTTCGACCGACTCGGCCAGATGAAAATTTGCAGCAACGACATATCGTGAAGCGTCATCCATTATGGCAAGCAGATAGGTTTTTCGCTTACGGCCATCATGCAGCACTCTGGGACCATGCATGAAATCGCTGAGCCAAAGATCGCCAAAGTTTTTAAATTCAAAGGCTCTGACATCTTTCGCGTTGTCTTTGGCAGCTCTTAAAAGCCCACGGAATTTGCACCAGCGATAAATAGTCGCCTGGCTGGGTTGCCGACCATTCCAGACTCTTTGCTGCTGCAAGGTTTGTAAAATCAGCTGAATGGTCCAGCGAGGATATTTATGGCGAAGTTTAAGAAAAGCCTGCTCCAGTTGTTCGCCGATATCAGGCTCTTTCATGCCGCAACTTTGATCCTTAAGACCATTAAGACCGCTGGCGCGAAACCGGTAAAGCCATTTTCTTATGGTTTCACAACTAAGTTCGCAGATGCTGCCGTCCGGCCGGCTCCATTTGCGACTGGCAAGATCATCGATGCATTCCGTCAGTGTTCTGTCGTCATCAGAATGGCGGTGAATCAGTTCGCCAATAATGCTTAGCCGCCACAGATCCGTAGAAAGATTGTTTGGTGTTTTCATAGTCATCTCCCTTCGCCATGATCATAGTTAAAACCCCCATCATTGCTCAATGCCCGGCTTGTGTGGGATGAAGTTTTGTTGCTGGTGGCGGGTATTGGATGCGCGAAATCATGTGAGATGCCTCAACCCAGTAGTTATCAGCTAAGTCCAGCAACTCCGGCATGATTGCAAGCAGTTTTTTACCGATGCGCCGCCACCGCCATAGCGTCGATCTGGCTATCATGAGTGTTTCTTCAAGCATGGCCCATGGGTCTTTGCTCGCTGCGCACCGCAGAAGATCGACCAAAGATACGCCCAATCGACGAACCAGGCAAAATGGCAGACAGGAAAATGTTTTGTGGCAATGCAGGCACAAAAAGCGGGGAACGGCAACCTTTTCTACCGCTGATTCCGGTAAAGTGCGACGATATACGCCATGGCAGTGAGCCCCTTGTTTGCTGCAGATCGGGCAATGACGATAAATGACAACTTTTGAACAAAGACGCTTGGAAAGTGAGTTGATTTGTTTTAAAATAAGCATTGAAAGAGGGTCTTTCTTGTTTTTTGGGTTGTGGAAAACACATTATACAAGAAGGCCCCCCTTTCGTCCCCCCGCAGGGGGATCGGATAAAAGGCATGGGCGGTTCCGGTCTTGGAAAGTAAAATGCAGAGAGCCTGATAAAAAATTCTCAGGCCTTTACCAGAGCATTCTCAAAATGGTAAAGAAAACTGAGAAAAAAGGCCCAATTTTAGGTCAACTCCGATGAGAATTTACAAAGAATCAAGCAAGTAATGAGCAAGGCGATCGTTACTCGAAAAAAACTCAAGCCGGTCAAGACGATTTTGCAGCATTATTTCTGCCTGTTGTTTTTTTTCGATCACCTTGAGTTCAATAATTCCATCAATCCCACGAAAGAAAATCAATCCGGGAAAAACAAAAAAACAGAGAGCAACCAACAGAAAATGCAGCACCGGCATTTGTCTGCCCAATTGAAACTTTGGTAATGAAGAAGAAATCGACCCAATCCTGCTCATATTGGTCATTATACGTCGAATAAAAGTATATAGTAACGCTCAAGTCACATTTTTTTGTTCTGACGATTTCTCTCTGGCTTACAAACACCAGGGGAAAAGGCCGTGATGGATTTGTTTAAAATTGTGAATGAGTCGTTGATATTACATAGTAGGTAATAACAACCCCAACCAGAAAAATTGCAGCAATAAGATACTCAATCTTTTTTTTGTATTCAAATCTGCGACATATTGAAAATTGCGCTTCAAGAACAAATTTCATGCCAATGCCTGCGATTAAAGCTCCAAGCATGCCCCCAAAAATCTGAATCATATCAGGAATCAGATAATCAAAAATCGTATCGTAAATTAGTACCCAGACTATTGTTACTGCTATCCCAATCCCAATCATTTTCCAGCCCATACTCAAGCGGAGTCTTTTTAAATCAGGGTTATTTACCGCGTATTTTATTAACACCAGGCCTTCAGCATCTGTCATTTTTGTAACGCTTCTTAACCATGCCAAATGCTGCTTTTCATGCTTTTCGAGCAAAAATATATTAATCGCATAATGGTTCAAAGCGTCTTTTCCTATTCTCTCCTCAAGGTCTTTCAGAATCTGCTGTTCTTCAGACGTTAGCTGTGCTGGCCCGGCTTTATCGTTTTTCATAAATAATCTTTAACTGACATTTTATTGATTCACAAAACCTAAACTTTATAATACCAACAAACCTGTTATTTTTGAAGATAGGAGTGCCCAAAGCTGACTTATCAGGCCTTTTGAATTCTTAAGTGATGAAAAACTGTATTCTTATCCACGCAGGTCATATCCCCGTACAGATTTCTCTACCGCAATTATGTTTTTTCAAATAATATTTTCAATCACAACCTTTTGTGTTAACCTGTAAATAAATGCTGAAGAGAGGATCGAGATGGCAGTTAATCTTCTAAAATTTACCTTGATCTTATTGGTTTCCATGCTGACTGCCTTTGCCATGAAAGCAGGGTTTGTCCACAATGTCAATTATTTCCAAATAGATGCGGGTTACTTTTTTATAGCCTTTTTGCTTTCAAGAACTGTCAGGTTCTTTTCAGACAAAGGTTCTGGCATCATTCGCTCGCTGTTTCTTGAATACTTTCTTTCTTTAACTTATTTATTTTTCTGTTTGTTTACCATGCCGGTTTATTCGCACTTAAACTTTGCCATCAGCTTCGTCATGTTTTTTCTTTATCATTCTGGCGTTTTTGAAGGCAAAAACGTTCTGGTTTTTCTGATTCTTGCGTCATTCAATGGCGTGGTTCGTTGGGAACGACTGTTTTTCATTTTATTGCAAACTCCTGCCGCTTATCTTGCGGCGCTTCTACTTGGGATAACCATGAGCGACGGCTTATTTTCTGCGCTTGCCTTTTGTTTTCCCGGGAAAAAATCCGTCAATCAAAGCCCGGAAAGCCTTAAACATTACAAATGGTGGTCTTTTGTTTTTTCCATCAAAATGTTTGTCGATGAAGACAAAGACCTGAATCTGGACAATGTTGAAACCGGCAATATTAAAAAAGGCAACCGAAAAAGTCTTGACGACACAATCTTTTTGCAGCTTCAATCGCCCGCCATTCTTTCCAATTCCTTAACGCAAATCAAACGCCGTGATGGCATGTTCTCTTATGACCAGTTTCTCAAACGCGCCAATTCAGTTTTTATCAAGATCAAATCAGCTTTGTATGAACATAAAATTGCCGACATCGAACATCTTGTTTCCGACTCATTGTACGAACATTTCAAATATTTAATTGACCAATCGGCCCGAAATACAAAACGACTGATTTCAGTTGAACTCATCGTAAATGACATGCAAATTGCCCAGGTTAATCTCGACAGGAATTTTGACATTCTTCATTTATTCGTACGTGCCGTCTCAAGGGATTATGAGGCAGGCCCACACGAAAAATGCATTACATCAGAACAGTTAAAAGGTGATCGCAGCAAAATATTGCAGGAAAATGTTTTTTGCGAATATTGGAGTTTTGTTAGAAAACCTTCTGCCAGAACCCGCGACTGCCCGGGTCTTCTTGAAAGGCAATGTCCGAACTGCGGCACCCCGATTTCGATTGGCCAAACAACCGTTTGCAAGAACTGTTCTTCATTTATCAGATCGGGACAGTATGACTGGGTTCTCAGCAAAATTACTCCGGCCCGATCCTGGGTTTATTCGGAACCGGTATCACTACCAGGGTGGCAAAACATAACCCTGAATGACCCAAATTTTTCGGTACAGCAGATTGAAGATCATTGTGCCGTTATATTTTGGCTTCTCCGAAACGCCGAGAAAAGAAAAGATGTTGATGGCCTGAGACGGTTTGCCGCAGAAGATTTCTGCGAAAATTTGTTGTATGAAATGACAAACGATAATTTCGGCAGATATTCGTCAATTAAATCCGTAACTCTCGAATCCACATCCCTCAAAGGCATTTTACCCGCTGAAAACTATAATTACTGTTACGTGCTGATTGTCTGGCAAGCACTTTCCCTTGGAAAAACCGGGAAAGAGGTAAGCCGGCCGATGCGTGATGTTCTAGTTTTGTACAGGCCGTATAAGTCAGTGACAAAAGTGAACGGAGCCCTTAACAGCATTCATTGCAGTAACTGCGGCGGCCCGTTGTCTTCATCTTTAGCAGCAGACTGCTCGTTCTGTGGCTCTCT
>CAZQUE010000074.1:0-21675 GCA_964596185.1 uncultured bacterium
AATGTCGACGCCGAGTTTTTTTGCGTAAGAGGGATCGAGGGCATGTTCAACGTCGATGAATGCTGCCTGTCCTCCCATTTTTTGTGCCTGGGCGACAATGTGCAAGGTCAGGGTGGTTTTACCTGAAGATTCTGGCCCGAATATTTCTACGACACGGCCACGGGGAACCCCGCCGACGCCTAACGCGTAGTCAAGAGAAAGTGAGCCGGTTGGAATCGATTCAACCTGAAGATGTCTTGAGCTGCCGAGTCGCATTACTGCGCCTTTGCCAAACTGTTTTTCGATACTGGAAATTGCGATTTCGAGTGATTTTTGTCTTTCGGTTAATTGTTTTGTTTCAGCCACCGAGGTGCCTCCTGGATTTATTTCTGATAGAATATCACAATTAAGGGTTGATTGGCAAAAGTATAAAATCGCTGAAACGACGATGCAGCAAGGAGTTCGGGGAAATGCCCAAAAAAAGTTATAAGATTCTCGGAATGATGAGTGGTACGAGCGGTGACGGTATCGATGGGGCGTTGGTCGAGTTCGACGAAAACCGTTCTTTCAGGCTTCTTTGGCATGACAGCTTCCCTTTTCCAGAAAAAGTTAACGACCGTCTATACCGGTTGATGCATCAACCTTCGGTTGAAGAGGTCTTGCTGGGGGGGGCTTATGTTGCCCAGCTTTATGCCGAGGCCTGCTGCAGCTTTTTTGCGCGAAATGATGAGCGCCCTGATTATATTGCTGCCCATGGTCAGACCGTTTTGCATATTCCCGAGCCCAAGGAATGGGATGGCTACCAGGTCAACGGGTCGATGCAGCTGATGCATGGGTCCTTGTTGGCAGGAAAAACCGGAATTCCAGTGATTTGTAACTTTCGCGAGGCCGACCTGGCTGCTCTGGGTCAGGGCGCGCCACTGGTGCCATATGCCGACGCCATCTATTTTGGTGCCGGCCTGAATTCAGACCGGGTCATTCTCAATATCGGCGGCATTGCCAACATAACAGTTTTGAAGCCGGGCAGTTCCGGAACATTGATTTATTCTGCTTTTGACACCGGGCCGGGAAATATGATGATGGACGCGCTGATGCGTCGCGAAACAGACGGGAAGCAACATTACGACAAGGACGGCGCGATTGCCGCAATGTCTGAGCCTGATAAGGCGCTGGTTGACCTCTTTCTTGCAGACCCGTATTTCGCAGCAAGTCCGCCAAAATCAACGGGCCGCGAGAAGTTTGGCGAACAGGCCCTGGTAGATTTTTTGCACCGGTTTCCCGCTCAGGCATCTCTGGCCAGAAAAATGTCGTCTTTACTGGAAATAACCGTGCAGAGTATTGTTGATGCTGTTTTGAGGCCCGAGTGCGGCGTCAGCTTTCCGGCTCAACTTGTCGTTGCCGGCGGTGGTGCACTTAATCAGGAATTGATGCGTCGACTTGCGCAAAAACTTGCCGGAAAATGTTCAGTTCATTATGCCGATGAATACAAAGTGCCGGTTATGGCACGTGAGGCCATGGCCTTTGCTGCTTTAGGAGATGCTTTCTTGCGTGGCGAGCCGGCCAATGTGCCTGTAGCTACCGGGGCGCAGCGGGCGGTGATTCTCGGGCAACTTCACCCGTTAATTACTCGACAAAATCAATCTGCATGATGCGGTATTCAAATTTTTCGGCATCGCTTACGGAAATGTCGGCGGGTACCGTTATTAAAAGTTCCCGCTCCTGTTTTTCGAAAAGCCTTTCCTGCTGCAAAAGATGACTAAAGAAGCTTTTTTCGGTCCCATTCGGATACTTGATTATGAGTTTCAAGAGAATGTGACTGATTTGCCGGTCTGTTAAATTGGTCAGGAAAATCTTGAGCTCTTTTCTGCGCAGGCTTGGATCAATTTCAAGCTTGAGTGTGTTGTTGACGGTCTGGTCGAGAATATCGTTCCAGGTGTCTTTAAGCGGAGAACCGATCGGAAAAGCATTCAAATAGGTGCGATGCAGGTCGATAACCTGGGAGTTGAAACCTCTTTCACGCATTACCAGAGCAACCGGAATCAGCCACATGACTTTTTCGGTGCGAAAATACTCATTCAATGAACGGCTCAGGACTTCGACCTGTCTATCTGGATCAAGAGCCTGTTTTTGCATGGTTTCGAGGTTGAAGAAAGCAGGCACGTAAGGGTCGACTTCTGCTTCATTCTCGCCAGGCGGCTTGATCTTCATCGCAAGATTCACCCACTGCTGCAAGGTAATCGGATTGACCTGATCGACGAGCGAAAATTCGAAATAACCTGGGCCATTGGTTCGAAACACCCGCCCGATATAGCCTGCTCCGCCAGGAGTAGGAAAAATGAAGCCACGGTGATGAGCATCCCAGCGTGCTTCAAAAACTTTGCTGGCAATACCTTCACTTGCAAAAAATTGTGCCTTGAACATTAGCCTGACCGGATGCCAGGTTGCCCTGAGTATGGTCTGCATGAAGCTTAGAACTGTTTTTGGCATAAACCATCCCGCAAAGCCGGTGCTGCTATACTCAATTTTTTTGGGTTCATTCAAACTTATAATTGAAAGCTTGTGAGAAATGCGGCGACTGTCTTTCGAAAACTCAACGAGATTAGGGCCGATGCGAATCGGAGTCAGATCGACGGGAATCTTGAATTCTACGCCATTGAGCATCAGTTTGAAAGTTTCGCCGATCTCGCCGGTTTTTACCAGATTAATCTCTTCGGGAGCGGAAAGAAAAACTTCAGGCGGGATCTTGAGTTTTTTTACGAAATGGTCCCGCGCCAGAACAGGCAGGAGAATGAAGAAAAAGAATGGAATGAAGGAAACCAGGGAAACGATTATGCCCTTTTGAATCGGACTCATTCCCTCTTCTTCAATTTGCCAGCTTTTCTTTTTTTTAGCTTCCTTGGCCATTTTTATAATCCGTTGGTTTCTTGCGGGTCTTCACGCATATCCTGCATGAGACGGTCAACTTCTTCGATTAGGGGACTTTCCGGAAACCTTTCCTTGAGACTTGAAAAAACTTCCAGCGCTTCATTGACGCGGTTTTGCGCGGCGAGAATCTCAGCTTTCATAAAAAGAAAACGATCCGCGAGCAAAGACGAATTTTCCGGTCGGTTTTCCAGCATTTTTAAAGCCTGTTCCCATTGATTAGCGTTTACCAGCACGGTTGCATCGATGAGAAACGACAATATTTCGGTGTCGCTGGCACAGGCTGATATAAGTTCCATTTCTTTCTGGGCCTGATCAGTTCTATGATTCTGACTGAATTCCAGAACGATTTTCTGGTAAAGTTGCAAAGCCCCGTTGAAATCCTTGGTCAGTTTTCGTGCTTCAGCGATGAAAAAAATCGCTTCGATAAAAGCCCTGGAGGTGATTTCTCCGGTTGATGACGAGATCGCCTGTTCATAAAAATCAATCGCTTCAAGATATTTTCCTTCGTTAAAAGCAACTGCACCACGATTCATCAGTATGTTGAAATGGTTTCCGTTGCTGTAACTTCTATCGAATAGCTCAAGGCGGTTATGATTGAGACGGAAAAATTCGATTTGAAACAGTTCCGGTGGCCCGAAATCATGAAACACCACCGGATTCCTGGCACAAAGAAGAGGTATGTTGTCGTTGGCGGTAAGCAGAAATTCGCGGCAGATCAATGGTGCGGTTTCCTGCTGATCCTTGGGCGGATAAAGGCGCTGAAAACTGTCTTTCAGCTTGTAAATGTGTGGCATGACGTCTTTGCCGTCAGGGTGCCTTAATAGCGCGATTATCTCCTGACTGTTGTCGGCATCGAGATCGAATTTTCGCAATTCTGCAGGAAGAAGTCCTTCGAAAATGTCGATTATTTCGCGCATTCCTCCGGGCTTTTGCAAGACGAGTTGCGAGTTTTCATCGTGCCCGTCATCAGCGGCAATTTCAAGAATAAAGGTGCCCAGACCTTCTAAAGCCACTTGACATCGGCCATCAAGCTGTTCTGCGGCACAGGCTTTTCCTGAAAGCAGCAGGCAGAAAAAGAAAATGGCCAGGCCCTTTTTCACGCCAGATTTTCCTTCAAATAAAGGTTTACTTGATTTTTCATTTTTTCAATCGCCTCAGCGGCAACCGTGTCAACTGGAGCCATGCGACTGCAACCTGAAGCCGGCACATGTCCGCCGCCGCCCATTGAAACCGCAACTTCCTTTACATCGATGCCGCCGCGTGATCTGAATTCACAAAACGACATGCCATCGTCACGTTCGAAAATAACCACACTGGCGAGAGTGTTCTTCATACTGGTCAGAATATTGAAAATACCACTGCCGAATATATTGCCCGTCTGGGCTTTGCGTTCCTGAAGGTCCTGGTTCCTGATGACCAGGGTGGCCAGAGTGCCGTTGCATTCAAGCTTAAAGTTACACAGACCGAAACCCTGAACCCGCAGATCTTCTTCGCTGCGCCCGGCATTGAGAGTGTTGAGAATCGGAGAATTGTCGACCCCGGTGGCCAGAAGCACTGCTGCAGCAAGATGCGCGGTGTAACGCAGGCTTTCGTTCTGAAAAGAACGTGAATCAGTAATCAGTCCCAGCATAAGACTCAGTGCAACATCGGTATCGAGGGGCATGTTGCCACGCTGGATCAGCCCGGCAACCATTTCGCAAGTCGATGAGGCGCCGGTATCGACATAGTTTAAATCACCATAAAAGTTGTTGCTGGCGTGGTGATCGACGTTTATCAGCAGAGTTTTGTTTCGGTCCCGAATGAAGTTTATACCGGTGCGGGTATCGTCGCCGGCATCGAGAACCATAATCAGATCATGATCTGAATTTATTTCTGTGCTCTGCATGACTTCGCGGTCGGGAAAAACGAAGGCGAAGCGCTCGGGTACGCCGTCAACAAGAGCTATCTGCACTTCCTTTCCCATTTTGAGCAGCGATTTTGCCAGGCCAGATACTGAGCCGGTGGCGTCGCCATCCGGGCGCAGATGTGAGGCTATCAGGATCGTTTCGCTTTTTCTTATGCGTTCAATAATTGCATCGCCAGCAGGCTGATGCTCAGTCGGTATTATGTCTGAGAATTGCATTGACATCGTCGGCCATTTCCTTACAGTATTGGGTTATTTCTCCACGTAAAAGAGAATCGATGTTTTCCTTTTCCTGGGCCTTCCAGGGGAGGGGATTAGTGCGGTAATAATTGTCGGTCATCGCCTGAACCCCGATGCTGGCTCGTTCTAGATGGTCTGCCATCAGGTCCCTGACTTCGAACCAGCAGGTAAGTCTCGGTTCGAAACTACAGTAATCGAGCTGAACATAGGGGGCTTTCAGGTTCGGATCTTCTTCCTGGGCTTTGATGAAATAATCGGTTTGCATCGAGGATTTTCGCACCGGCATATAGGTAGTGCGGATGCTCCATTCTGCACCGATTTCCTTCGATGTGAACCATTTGATGAAATCCCAGGCTCCGGCAATTTTGCGCGGGTCGCCATTGTTGAAAATGTTGATGTTACTGCCTGAAAGAATTACACCATTTTTAACCTGGCCGGGCAGGGCGGCGACACCGAAATCGAACTTGATGCTGCCTTGCATGTAAACTTTACTGACGATACTGCTTTCGATTATCCCGCTCTTTCCGGCGATGAAATCGTTCTGATGATCGAAGCCCTGGCCTTCTCTGGCAACCTTGGCAAAAATCATTTTCTGCAGAGATAGCAGAGCGTTGATCGAAGGTTCCGCATCGAAAAACGATTTATTGCCTTCCTGGTTGACGATCTGGCCGCCGTATTGGAGAATGCGGTTGGAAAAGCCCCAGACATTGGCTTTGCTGGTGCCATAGCCATATACGCTGTTATCTTCGCCGGGAGTGGTCTGATGATACCAGGTGATCTTGCGCGCATATTCCGCGAGCTCATCGAGAGTCAGTGGCGGCCGCTCAGGATCCAGACCGACCTTTCTGAACATATCCTTATTGTAATACAAAACCGGAACACTCTTGTTGAAGGGAAACGAATAAAGTTTGCCGTCAAATGTGTTGTTTTCAAGCATTATTGGAATGATGTCGGCCTTGATGTCTTCTGTTTCTGAGGCGAGCAGGTCATCGAGGCAGACAATCTTGCCGTGCTTGATGAATTTTTTTGTCAGAGTTTCGTAGTTCTGGGCAATGTCTGGAGCTTCTTTCGCA
Organism: uncultured bacterium; assembly: GCA_964596185.1. Taxonomy (GTDB): domain Bacteria; phylum Muiribacteriota; class Ozemobacteria; order Ozemobacterales; family Ozemobacteraceae; genus DYKG01. Next base: position 6,121 of record CAZQUE010000074.1, read on the forward strand.
ACCAGTGAAGCCAGAATCTTTTTGGCAAGCGTGTCATAGCTGCCCATGCCGACTGCTTTTATGAAATACTGGTTTTGGCTACGATTATAACGATCGATAAGATCGGTCATGACCCGGCCCAAGGGGCCGCCCATAGCATGCCAGAACACCACTTGAACGCGGTCACCGCCGAGTTGTTCTGCGCCGATGCCGGCAGCTTCGCGATCGCCTTTGACGATGAAGCCGACGATGATTATCCAGGTAATTAATACACCGATTAAAAAGTAGCGCATGGTTACTCCTTCATTCCTGTGGTGGCCTGTGATTCAACGAACTGTTTCTGTGCCAGGAAATACATGATTACCAGCGGCAGAATGGTGAAGGTTGAAGCTGCCATCAACGGCCCCCAGCGGGTGCCGGCTTCGCTTGAGAAATAGCTCAAACCAACCTGAATAACGCGCATGTTGGTGTCGTTGGTTACGATCAACGGCCAGACAAAGCTATTCCAGTTTGCCAGAAAAGAGAAGATGCCAAGAGTGACCATCGGCGGCTTACTCAGTGGCAAAACTACCTTGTAATAGAACTGAAAGCGCGAGCAGCCATCGATGGTGGCGGCTTCAAAAAGATCTTTTGGCAGTTGCAAAAAGAACTGGCGCAGAAAGAAGACAGAATAAGCCGATGCCAGCCATGGAACGATCAGCGCAAAGAACGTGTTGATCCAGCCAAGCTTTGACAGAAAGATATAGTTGGGTATCAACAGGGCCTGTTGCGGTATCATCATCGTGCCTAACATCATCATGAAAGCCGTGTCTTTAAATGGAAATTTGAAAAATGCGAAGGCGTAGGCCGCCATCGAAGCAAAGAACAATGAACCGGTAGTAACGGTAATGGTTACGAACAGGGTATTGAGAAAATAGCGGCCGAATGGCTGCAGATACCAAGGTGTTTTGGCATCACCCTGTTGTGCCCCCCAGGCTTCCTTGTAATTGTCAAAAAATTCAAATGGCTTTTTAATGCGCGGATTGCGTTGATCGACCGGCTTGGCCATTTCCGCCTGATAAAGAGCGGCGTGCTTTTCTTTGTCGGCAATGCGTTTGCGGTCTTCTTCCGAGTTAAGAAAGTCTGGGCGCAGGCTGTCAGGCAATATGACGATCGATTTGCTGGTGTTGAGAATCTCATCTTCACTTTTGACCGAAGTGGTCAACATCCATACAAACGGGAAAAGCATGAAAATGGAACCGATGATCAGAAGAATATGAACGGGAATGTGTTCGGGGTGTTTTATTTTTATCATGATCTGGCTTCCCCTTATGAATAGTGGACTTTCTTTTCAAGATAGAGCTTGTTGAAAAGAGTCACACTGAAAGTGATTATGAACAGTATGAAAGCGGCGGCCAGGGCATAACCGAATTCAAACTGCTCAAAGGCTTTGCGATAGAGATAATATACGATGACCATGGTGCTTTTCAATGGTCCGCCGCGTGGGGTCATCATGTAGACCTGAGCGAAAACCTGAAATGAACCGATGCTCGAAATTACAAAAATGAAGAAGGTGGTCGGAGTCAGCAACGGCCAGGTAATGTGACGAAATTGCTGCCAGCGACTTGCGCCGTCAATTCTTGCCGCTTCGTAAAGATGCTTGGGAATATTCTGCAAACCGGCGAGAAAGATGATGACATTGTAGCCAAGGCCTTTCCAGACACTCATGAAAATGATGCAGGGCATGGCCCAGTCCGGATCCTGTAGCCACAAGCGCGGTTCAATCGAAAAAATGGCAAGAATTTTGTTGAGCAGGCCGAAGTCCGGGTGATAAATGAAGTTCCAGACAATGGCTACGGCGTTGATCGAGGTAATTACCGGAATGAAATAAATGGTTCGGTAAAGTCCGATGCCCGAAATAGGATTGTTGAGAAGCAAAGCAATTGCCAGCGACATGGTGATCGACAAAGGAACGCTCAAACAGGCATAGTAAACGGTGTTCCAGATCGATTTGTAAAACATCGGATCGTCAAAAAGGCGGGAATAATTGCCGGCACCGACGAATTCGGGTTGACCGATCAAATCCCATTCGTAAAAACTGACGATGAGAGAATAAAAAATAGGCAGAACATGGAAGCAGAAAAGAATGATGACCACAGGCATCAGGTAAAGATATGCTCCCCAGTCTTTGTTGTGTTTATTTGGCATTGCTTGGTCCTGAGTCGAAATTTTGTTTGAAACCGGCTTCTGAATGAAGCATACGCTACAGACAGAAGCCGGCTTTCAGATTACTTTTGAGATGAGAGATATTTTACCAGATTGTCGTAAATGGCCGGAGTTTCGTGTTCAAACGGGGGTGGGCCAGGCTGCGCCATGTTGATGTCGCTGTCAGGATACTGGTAATCAGTGAAATTGCAGCAGCCGATAAGAACCAGAGTGCCGTTGACGATCTTTTCAATGGCCATTATCGGTATCGGAATGTTCTTGGGATAAATCACCGCCGGAATTTTCGTGTAGCCGTCTTTGTTGAAACTGTCGTCATCGCCGGTAATGATGATTTCGACGCCGGCTGCTTCGGTTAGCGGCTGTTTGTTACGATCGATCAATGAACATGTGCCCCAGGTTATGACTGTCTTGACGCCTTTAGTAACCGGGTGTCCCTGTTTAAGAACATGGGCCAGAACGCCCCAGGGCTTGTTGGTCTTGTTGGTTTTATCCCAGACCTGGTCATCGTTGAGCAGCATCACTGAACCGAGGTTCTGGAGCAGATAGTTGATCGAAGCGGTGCCGCGCAGTTTCGATGAATCCCATGACCCGCCGATGATCAGATTGCCGCCGGCCATAAACCATTCAGAGATGGCTTTGGCTTCGGTTTCGATGAGCCGCAATGATGGGTCGGGGATGATAAGAATGCCGAAATTTTCCAGCATGTCGGGCTTGAGCAGATTCAAAGTATAAAAGACTTTGAAGCCGTTTTTGACCATGTGACGTTCGAAAGTTTCCATTTTGTCTGAAGCGGCATTGCCGTGGGCAGCGTCGATAAGAATGTTTTTCGACTTGTTTTCGGCTTTGGCTTCGTTGTAAAAGGCGACTTTTCGCGAAGGAATCCGCTGTTGCGGGTTAGTGCCGGTGACCCAGATCATCGCGTTATAGGCGAGCTGAGGGTGTGAATACATGAAAGAATCATAACTGTCATGCAGTTTGTTGTGACCACCGCTACCGGTACCGTCATCGAAAGGTGAGCTGTCACCGATAGCTACGACACGGCCCTGGCCATACTCAGCGGCAACCACATAGGGGGCCTTTTTGTAGCGACTGTCGATCAGACCAACCGCTTTGGCGTCTACCGCTTCGACGATGGAAAAGGTCGAGCCGGCCCAGGCACCGACGCCGCGAACTCCGTACATTACCGGGTGGTCGCTGTTGGCTTTGCCGGAAAGAGGCGCTTCATAAAGCATGTCGCCATTAAATTTGAAACCAAATTTCGGACAGAAAGTGTTGAGGGCAAGAACCGCATCCCAGCCGTCACCGTCGCGATCAGCATTGCCGTGATCACCGATCAGAAACGCGCCTTTGCCACTGAATACGAAATCGACAATGGCTTTTTGTTCGGTTTCCGAATAAGGATTGTTAGGCTCGGCCAGAATGAGTGCATCATATTTTTCAAGAAGCTCGGGGGTTATTTTGAAATTCTCGGAAACTTCACTGAGAGTCTCGATTTTGAAACCGTTTGCCTTAAGCATGTCAACCATTTCGGAATAAGCGCCGGCTGGTATCCAGTCAGCATTCCCTGCGGTCTGGCCATGTTTGTCATCATAAAGAACCAGTTTGGTTGCTGCCTGAGCAACGATTGTCGATAAAAGAAAACAGATCATCAAAATGGACAGTTTTTTCATTCGCTTTCCCCCCTTAAATTTTGGGTCGAACCAGTATATGAAAAAACTCTCTTTCAGGCAAGTACTCTAATTTTGCAAAAAACCGCTTTTCCCTTTTTCCTGATAAAAGCACGGAAAAGGTTCAAGGCTCAGCAGTATCGGTCGCGGGAATGAATCAGTTTTGTGGTTGCCCGTGCGTGTGCGACAGCCCCTCGGTCATTTTGCGTAAATCGCCTTCCCATACATTCAGGGGGCCACAGAAGTTTGATAAAACGAAGAGCTTTTGGTTGTCCGGGCTTAGTCTGGCAATGCGCAGATTGTAATCCTGCAGAAATTTAACCAGTTTCTCGGTTTTGGCTGCAGAAAATTCTGAAAAAATGAAATGGTTCTGCTCTGGGAAGGGGTAGGGCGAAAAGCGCAGATTGAAAGAATTATTGGTTATTTCCAAACCTTCGGGTTTTCGCAAGCCAATGAACCACAGATTGTGAAAATCCTGGCAAAAGGCATGATTGGTGTGAGCGTATCCGGCATCATAAACATTGATGAACTTTCCGTCGAGGTTTCGGAAGACATAAAGATATTTCATCGGCAAACTTACCGGATCAATTTTTTTGATCTTTGCCGCATCTTCTTTCGCGATCGATTGGCCTGGCGGCGGGGACAGAAACGCTGAAAACGATTTGCTCAAATCCCAGAACGGGGTATTGAGCTTTTTGCTGATCAGATGACCTTCCAGATATAAGACGCGATCCTGGGTCCAGAAACTGACCAGTTTGATAGTATTGCGCGAGTGAATGCTCTGGGCATGATCTTCGGTTACCTTGCCGTCGTCACTTAGGCGATATCGGTGCAAAATTGAATTGCGCAGGTCAAAATCGTCGAAAATGGTTTTGCTTCTAACCTGGCCGATTATTTCCACAACTGCGAATGATTTGCTGTCGGGCGACCAGATCAACTCTGAAATTTCGTTGGGCAGACTGTGAATGTTGTTGTAAATGCGTCTGGCGTCGATGTTGACCAGACTCATTGATCGCCCGTTCGTCAAAATCAGGCGATTGCCATCGGGTGCCCAGTAAGGATTGGCGTAAAGATAGTTCTGCCCAAGCTCTTCAATGCCGGTAAAGGATAGCATTTTGCTGTTTTCAGCATCGTAAGCGAAGAACAGGCGTTGCTGACTGTCGAGATCGAGAACCATGCCAGCCAGAACCGGTTTGGTCGGTGACCAGCGCATGGCCATCATCAGGGTTTTGCGATCCGGAAAAAGCCTGGTCCCGGTCTTTTCGCCAATCTTCACGATCATTGGCTCGTTATCTTCGGTAAAAGCCAGAAATCTGCCGTCATTGGTCGGAGCAAGATTTGCATACCACTTTCGCGAGGGAGACAAAATGATGCTGGCACTGCAAACATCGTTCAATTCCGAAAACATCAGGATGCGATTGGTGTTTTTATGGGGTCTGGTCGTGAAAACCAGGTTGGCATTGGCAACAGCAAGCTCGGTATCAGGTTCAAGGCTATCTATGAAGGAGGAGATGTTGGACATGTCGAGCTTCAACGCGATATCACAATGACGCCGGGAAAAATTGTCGGGAATTGTCAGCAGTGACTCGGCGTTTTCAAGCAGGTAGTTACTCTCTGTGGTACTCTTTTCGCCAAGGTAAAGGTTTACTTTCTGCAGAAGCTGATTCATGCCTGTGTCAGTGATTTTTATCAGGTTCGGGTTTTCATCGAATCCATCGGTAGATTGGCCCGGCGCATAAAAAAGATTCAGGCGCGTCCCGGTGGCTATTTTCTGGAGCTTGCCAAGATACTGAAGATAATTTTCCATCAGGTTTACGGCCTGATTCAGTTGCGGCAACTCAATTTCGAGCGGGTGCTCGGCATTGAAGCCTGAACGGAGCGGTGGCTGAAAAAGCAGATCGATCTTGTTGGTACTGAAACGAATCGTCTGGTCGGTAATTTGCGCCATTGCCAGAGTATTTACCAATAACAGAACAAAAATGGCGATCAAACGAACGTTGGTTTTATTGCTGCTTTTATTCATTTTCAGAGTCTCCGTTGTTTTTTTTCTGTAAACTGCGGTTGATTTCGTCGACAAGTCCGTCGACCAGTTTTTCGGCAGGTAGAGTGGCGACAATCTTACCTTTTTTGAATATTAGTCCGGTTTCGCGGCCGCCGGCAATGCCAAAGTCCGCCTGCTGCGCTTCTCCGGGGCCGTTAACCCCACAACCCATTACCGCAACCTGGATTGACTCAGAACAGGAGCGCAGTCTGGTTTCGACCTCCCGGGCGATTTTCTCTAAGGGAATCTGACAGCGGCCGCAGGTGGGGCAACTTACGATAACTGGTCCGGACTTGCGTAAACCGGTTGATTTGAGAATTCTGATGCCGGTGCTGATTTCTTCTGCAGAATCTCCGGTCAGCGAAACCCTTATCGTGTCACCGATTCCCTGTAATAGCAGAGAGCCGATGCCGATGGCCGAGCGAACGATTCCCTCTTCGGGCAAGCCCGATTCTGTAACGCCAAGGTGGAGAGGGTAGGGGCAGGCGGCGGCAACCAGCTTGACTGCTTCAATCATTGTGTAAAGGTCGAAAGCTTTAACCGCAATCTTTATTTCTTCGAATCCGTATTTTTCGAGGCGCTTAACTTCATTCAGAGCCGATTCGGCCAGGCCCTGCGCGGTGACACCACCGTATCTAGCCTTGATCGCAGGATCAAGAGAGCCGGCATTTACGCCGACGCGAATCGGAATCTGCCGGTCTTTGGCAGCAGCGACAACTTCGCGGATCTTTTCCTCGGATCTCATATTGCCCGGATTGAGGCGCAGGCCGTGCACGCCAGATTCAATCGCCAGCAGAGCCAAACGATGATCGAAATGAATGTCGGCAATGAGTGGTATCGGGATTTCGCGGCAGATTCTTCCAAGGGCTTTTGCCGCAGTTTCATCTGGCACCGCTGAGCGAATGATATCGCAACCGGCTTTGGCCAGGCGAATTACCTCGGCGATGGTCGCCGTTTCATCACGAGTGTCCGTTTTGGTCATGGTTTGCACGGTTATTGGTGCAGAACCCCCGACTGGAACCTGTCCCAGTCTGATTTGTCTGCTAATTCTTCTTGTCATTGTCATCGTCAAAGCCTGCTATCAAAAAAGTTATATCATCGGAAAAGCCGGACTTGAGAAGTCGGCCCAGTTCATCAACGATCCGGTCTCGGCATTTTTTAGCTGAAACAGCATTTTCCCGTAGAAACTCGTCGATGTCAATCTTGAGTTCGGCAAATGCCTTAAAAAGGCCATTGGTGGATACCAGCAGCATTTCGCCATGCTTTAGCCCGACTTCACAATCGCTGGTAGCAGAGCTCATGCCGAGGGGACTTGTTTTTGCATCGGCCAAATGGTGGCAGAAGTCTTTGGAAAAATGAATAGGCGGGGGATTGCCTGCGGTGAAGATGCGCAATTTCCCATGCTGATTCTGCACCAGGGTTGCGGCACTGCAAAGGTTCTCGGCCTGAAAATGCCGCAGCACCTCATTGGCAGCCGCAAATTTTCTTTGCGGATCTTTTTCGGCGCGGAAGACCGAGAAAACGATGTTCAGGGTCAAAACCGCCTTGATGCCATGGTGAAATGCATCGTAAAGGGCAATGAAGCCGTCTTTTTCATCAGGGTGAAAATCGATCAGGTCGCCTTTAATATCACTGCTCAATGAAGAAAAATGAGCGAACGAAATGTTTTGCAGATGCAGCGTTTCATGGCATACAGAAATTGCCTGAAGCATGCGTCGGGCCCATTCTATTTCCTGCAGACTGCGATCCTGATTGATCAAACGTTCGATCATACGCAGGTTTTCGATAAGAAATGGGATTTCGCGGCAAATGCCGAGAACCAGATTGATTTCCGCCTCGGTATAGGGAACTTTGGAGGTCTTGCCGCCCAGAAGCATCAGACCATATTTCTTCTGCTGCTCCTGCAGGGGAAAAACATGTCTGATGCCATCTGATTTGAGCTTCAGCATCTGCGCTGCCAGATCCTCCTGATTGTTGCTGCGAAAAAATTCAGCGGCGGTTTCGACATCATTGAGTTCGTCGGGCAGGCTTGCCGATTCGATGCTTGTCATGGGGATTTCGTCATCAGGCAGACAAACACTGCCCTTTCCATCTATCTGGATACGGCAGCCGGAAAAATCCAGAACCAGGTTCAACTCCTGAGCAAAGCGCAGCATCATTTTTTCAACCGTCTGGCAACGCCGCATCTCGGAGAGAATATGTTGCATGACATTGGCTGAATCGAAGCTGCGTCGGCCGAAAAAGTGGTCGACAAGGCGAATCAGCAAATCTTTCAAGGGTGAAAAAATCGCCGCAATTACCAGCACCGATATAAGCTTGGTCCATAAATCGGAAATGCTGAGCAGATCCTGCATGAGTTCCTGCATCAATTCCATGCACCCGGCGAGAATCGCGGTCAAGAGGGTGTAAACCAGACCGATCGAAAACATCAGGTCTATTTCCATCAGATTGTATTTCAGCATGGTATAGCTGAGCATCGTGCTCATGATAATGCTTAACAGAGGGAAAAGCCCGAAAGTGTAAGCGGTGGTGCCGCCGATGAAAAACTTGCCCGCAGCGATGATAATTGACCCGGCTGCGATCGGCAGAAGCATGGCAGTGAATGTGTAGCGCAGACGACGGACTTGAATCTTGGTTTCTGCATTCTTGCGGCTGTTCGAAAGAGTCGAGAGCGAATAAAGAAGATAGGCGATGACTATTCCCTTGGCCAGAAACTCGAATCGGCCAAGGCTGAGAGTAAAGCCGTTGGCAATCGGGGCAAATGAGTTGATGAGCTGGTCTGACCATAATAGCCAAAGCAAAACCGCCGCCGGCAGAAAGAAGATCAACCGGTTGGTTTTCGTTCTGATGATTTTTGCATCCTGTTGATATTCAGGATAAATGGCCGAAAAAATGCAGAAAAAATAGCTCAGCAAAATTGCGGGGGTCATCAGCAACTTCACTGAAAAATGGCTGACTCCACGTAAAATCATGTGGATTTCTGCCAGGCTCCAAAGAGTGAACAGAAACAACTGCAGGCTGAAAACCAGGTTTGCCCCTTTGCGAAAGTCTTTTGCCAGAACGAGAAGGCCTAAGATCAGCTGAATTACTACAGCCAGACCGCAGAGCAGAAGGGCAATCGACATTACCTGAACTTCCAGTTCGGCTGACGAATGCGCGAAGTTCCCGGTCTTAAATTGGCGGTGGTAACCAATTCGGCCGATTCAGTCAATTGTCTGAATTTCAGCCGGATTTGGATGTGGCTGATTTTCTGGCGTTGTCCGGAGTCGTTTGAAATCATGTCGAACGGATAATATGACCAGCCGACGGGCGAGGCTTTGTCTCTCGCCTCGAAAAAGGGAAAGAATATTTTTTCGTCGATTTCCTGCAAAGCCATGAGCTTTGTCGGGTTTTCCCGATTTTGTATGCGCCACATAACTGCCTGTCTACCGACTTTCTCTACCTCGTAGGTGACGGTAACCAGAGCATCTTCGCCGGGTTCCGGTTTTTCACGGTCATATTTGTAGACTCGAAGCTTGAGCATGTTTGGCTTAACCTCGAGCACCTCTTTGCTGTTTCTGATATCTGCGACGATGCGCTCCATACTGTTGCGTATTTCAGAAGTCAGCAGGAGTTGAGTGGCTCCTTTTTTAACCGATGACATGCCGGTAGATTGCATCAGATAGAGAACTCCGCCGACAAGAATGGTCAATGACATGCCAAGCAGCAGTTCTACCAATGTGAATCCATGCGTTTTAACTGATCTGTGCTGCATCACTTTTGTTGTCCTACCAGTGTCGTGAGCTCGGCTATCTTTTTACCGTCCTTTTCAAAAACCAGAACGGTAATTTTTTTTAGATTGCCGGGTTTGCCGGGAAGAATGATTTCATCGACCCTGGTTACTCTTCTAAAAAAGCGGTAATCTTCCGGATAGGTCTTGATGTTTTTCAAATAAGCTTTTGGATAAATCAGGCGAAGGCGGCTGTAAGTCGTTTTGATTTTGTCATCGGTCATCGCTTTGTCGGTGAAAACATCGGAAAAATACTTTTCGAAAGACTCTTCATTGTAATAGGCCTCTTCGAAATCCGGCCGATCCTGGAAAACTTCCTGAAAATTTGCAAAATCCGATTTAATCAGTTCCGGGGGCAGTCCGCGCAGCTCTTCGATTTTTTCGCGGGCAAGGTTGTAGGCGAGCACATGCTCTGAATTGTCGTGACTGCCCTGAACTCCAAAAATGAACATGTTGGTGAAGGGCAGGGCCAATAAGCCGACGAGAAAAAGCACGATCAAAATTTCTACCAGAGTGAAGCCTGAAGATTGTAGATTCAATTTTTTCATAAATTTCAACATGCTGACTTTCTCTTACATTGCTTCCGGTGCAATTCTAACCTGATTTCGTCCCTTGTCTTTAGCGACGTAAAGGGCGCGGTCGGCTTCTTCGATGATTTCTTCGACGGTGACCTGGCGGTTGTGCAGAGCGCTTACCCCGATAGAAACGGTAACTTTCATGGTAAAGTCGCGATAACTGTATTCCGAAGACTCAACGGCCTTTTTAATGCGTTCGGCAACGATAAATGCTTCTTTGATGTTGGTTTGCGGTAGTAAAATCGCCATTTCTTCGCCGCCGTAGCGTCCCGGTGTGTCGACCGAGCGGATGCATTCAATGAGTCGCTGGGCAGTCTCGCGTAGCACCATGTCGCCGGCCTGATGCCCGTATGTATCGTTGAATTTCTTGAAATGATCGATATCGATGAGCAGAACCGAAACATCGAGCTGATAGCGTTTGGATCTTGCCATTTCTTTTTCAAGGGTGGCGAGAAAGAAACGTCTGACATAGAGTTTGGTAAGGCCATCGGTGATCGCCTGTTCGAAAAGTCGCTGTTTTTCAATGATCAGGGCCAGATGGTGGCGCAGAGTTTCGATAAAACTCTTTTCATCTTCTGAAAAGCTGGCCGGCTCCTTGAAGCGGTCAAGAGGGAATAGTAGATAAACCGCGCCGAATTTCTTTTCCTCAAAATAGAGTGGGATGCCCAGAACGAAGCGATTTATCGCTTCTATTTTCTCTAGTGAAGTTTTATAGGTTCGCAGACAGTTGCGAACTACGCCGCGAATGGCTTCATCAACTTCGTCGGGATGGTGTTCTGCCAGATAAATCGAATCTTCACCTTCGCCTTCGTTGATCCAGGCGGTTCCAAAGCTTTCGCCACGCAGGTGTTTGAGCAGGTTTTCAGCAACCAGCATGAAAATTTCTCTTTGATTGTGTGATGTCGACGCCTTCTGCGTCATGTTGTAAAGAACGGTAAGCTCAGTCAGGCGGTTCTTGAGTCGACGGGTCATGAAGTTGAAGGTTTCTGACAATTCACCGAGTTCGTCGCGTGAAAAAACCTGCAGGTCAAGATCGAGGTTACCACCGATGATCGATTTGGCACCCGATGAGAGTATCGATATCGGGGTCAGGAATTCCCTCAACAAAACGGTAATCATGAAAATTGAAGCGGCAAGACTGAAGAAAAGACCGATGAACACCAGAAAATACATTGATCGAATCGATTCGACAATTTTGGCCCAGTTAGCGCGTGCGCCGATAAGAAAGTTGGCGATGTTATTGCCGTGCCCTAGCGCTACGAGGAGTGTGGCGCGTTCACCGGTGATACGGTCGGTCTCGATGCTACTGGAAATTCTTGCGGTTGAAAGCATCGGCAGCAGATTGGCCCTAAAGGTCGGTGTCAGCTTCGGAATGGTTTCGGCAATTTCCTGACTGTGAATCACGAATAGCTCATGATCCGGATTGCTTTTGTGCTGGTTGGTAATCGCCTGTCTGAGATAATTGCGATCGACCTCAGTTTTGTCGAGAATTGCTATGAGCGCTATTGGACGGCCATTCTTGTCCTGGGTGACGTCGGTGAATATGAATTTTTTTGCGCCAGTGCCCGGCCAGACGATCTGATGGAGCTGGGCGCGCTGGGAAATTACCTGATCGAGAATGCCTTCGGTGATCGTGGGGTTGTCGTTTTCAGAAAATTCCTGGCTTGAATAGCCTGCGAGAATTTTGACGCCAAGCTCTCTCATGAACAGCTTGTTTGATGGCTCATTGCCCAGATTTTCGATGTCAAATTCTATTGTGCCGTCGATACCGACCAGATAGAAATTTTCGAGTTGCTTTTCATGTGAAAATTTGAAAAACCTTTGGTGTAACTTTTCGCTTTCGAGCTGCTGAAGTTCGGGTAATGAGCTGAAAGTTTTTAACCATTCGGTCAATGAACGATAATAATCCAGTGCTGAATAATCAACTTTGCGCACGAGTTCAGTCAGTTTCTGGTCTGCTTCTATGCTCAACAGCCGCTCTTTGCTCAATGAATACTGGATTCCAAGAAAAATAAGAATGGAAACCGGCAATTGAACGATCAGCAAGAAAAGACCGGTGAGTTTACGGCGCAGCGAAAGGCCCGAATTGATCGTCAGTCGGAAAGCATACATAAAGGCGAGTCCGATGATCAAAATCAAGACCAGGCAGGCAATTTGGCTGGATTTTACCGAATTCTCAAAGTTTTCTCTCAGACTTCTGATCGAGAACATCGAAAAGATGTTTGCCGATGAACTCTCAGCTATCGGCTGAACGAACAGAACCCAATCGCCCTGGCTGAAAGGGTTGATGACATCGTTACGGTAGCCGGAAACCATTTTTTCGGCAATAGGCAGTAGTGGGGGAAAGGAAAGCTCAATCTTTCCGGAGGTGGTATCGAAAAGGCCGTTGGTTGACTCCGGGTTTGCCCCCGGGTCTTTGGTCAGTGCTTTCGAAAGTGCAAAAGTCGGTGAAAGATTGGTGCGGGGTATGACAACGACGAACCCGCCCTGAGAATTATCTTTATTGTTGAAGAAATCCCAGTAAGTCATTACTTCGGAAAGTTCTGAAGTCTGGATGGAACTGCGATTGGTACAAATCTGGGTTATCGGAAAGTAACGCCCGGTGAGAGGTCTGAGCGAGAGAAGCAGTTGCCGGTTTCTGGCTTCGAAGTCACGGGTTTGCTGCAATGTTTGCAGATCTTTCCCTGCACTGAAGTCGAGATAGGAGTCGACAAGAAGGTTTATCAGACTGTCGGCGAGTTCCGGTGTAAAATTCCCTGAAAGGCGGGTAAAACTGGCAACGATTTCTTCGCGTTCGTTCCATTGAATGATTGAAAAGTTTTTGGGAAATTCTTCCTGAAGATCGATAAAATGCTGAAGATTGTCCTGGGGCTTATCGGGTAAATTGCGGCAGCAACTGTCGCGAAAGTTTTGCAGCTGTTGCTGAAAGATGTTGCTGTTGTTGGCCCGATTGCGAAAAGAGGTCAATTCGCGCTGATAATACTTGATGACTCGTTCTTTGTCTGAAACGAACTCGTTTTCCAGGTAGTTTTCATAGCATGAGAGGTAAATGAAAATAGGCAGCACAGCAAAAAAGATGAACAGAAATACCCACATTCCAGGTTTATGCAGTCCCGAACTGTAGATTGCTTCTTTTGCTGGTTCTTTGCTCATATTTTTCTGGATTTTAATCCTCTGTACATGGTAGAGAAATAGTTAACTGTAATTTATAACATCAGGAGGATGAATATGTCTATCAACAATAAACTGAAATTGTTGCAAATTTCTGTTCTTTTTGTTTTTATGACGCTCGCAAATCTAATGGCGATGCCGGTTACCATTATTGAAGGCGTGCCGGTGGTCGATCCGCAGCAATTGGTTCGCGAGGGAATCAGGCTCGGTAACGCTGAGCTGCTTCGCCAGGCCTGGCAGCATTACGAAGAAATGATCAGCCTTTCCGGTGCCACACCTCTGTCAAGTCTTGAACTTGGACAAATCTATTATCATCTTTCCCTGCTTGGTGAAAGCACCAACGAAGATTTTGACACTGCCGAGTTTTTTGCCCGTCAGGCAGTTGCCGATAATCCGGTCAATGCCGACGCTCATCGGGCTCTTGGTCTTATTTTAGCCGGCCGTGGCGCTTATCTGGATGCTTTCGAAGAATTGAGTCTTGCCTGGCACCTTAATCCCGGTAATGAGTTGATAATTTACGATCTGGCCGCAATTCACATAACTCTGCGGCAACCACGCAAAACAATCGAACTGCTCGAAGGTAAAAAACATGATGGCGGCTGGCCGTATGTTTTGCTGGCAATGGCCTGGGCCCAGGAAAAGCAGCCGGGCAAATCGATTCTCAACCTGATGAAAGCCCGCAAAATGGGACATTCAGACTACTGGGTCGATCACATGCTCAAGCAGCTGGCCGAAGAACTCAATTTGCCGTTACAGGATTATTGAAACAGATTACGATAAATTACAAATAGAACAATCACCCCGGCGACCATGATCAATATTGTGGTAACCGGGTTTTTATTATACTGGTACAGCAGTTTTTCCTTGGGGGTCGGGATGTATTCTGTCCATCTGAGCAGATTGGCGGTGTGTTCCTTGTATTTTTTTACCACCTCATAGCGGGAAGTAACCTTGGCAGTGAATTTATGCTCGTGGTAATTGAAGGTGACGCTTTTGTCGCCTTCGAGGGTGCCGTGGACGTTGCAATACCACTGGTAGTCATTACTATTGAGGCTGACGAGGAAGTATTCGCAATCCTTGGTCGGGCCAACCGGGTCGGTCGGTAAATACTTCAACTCGAGCAGCATGTCTTTAACGCTTCGATAAGGACTCCAGGCTGGCAGGGCCGAATCGTTTTCACTGAGGAATTTGGCGGTAGTCTCGTTGAGATGTTTAAGATTGGCACGGCATTTATTGGTCAGCAGTTTGCCGGTATCGATGGCCAGGGCCGAGCCGGCAAAAGCCAGAAGCATCAGAATCAGTAAAACAGGCAATGATTTCTTCATTTTTTCCCCTTACGCATTTTGGTCAAGCATAATGTTTTATACTTGATTTTGCCAGAAAAAAACATTACAATCAATTTTGACAGCTGCACCTATAGCTCAGGTGGATAGAGCACAGGATTCCTAATCCTGGTGCCCCAGGTTCGAGTCCTGGTAGGTGCATTTTTTTTATGCCCGAAATTGTTCGAGTTTGTGCGGAAAAAGCTATCCAGAAATGCCTCGAAGAACTGGAAGGTATGCAGGGATAACTATTCTACTGTTTTTTGCAGGTCTTGAAGAAGTTCTATGAGTTCATGCACGGTTGTTGCGGGGTTTGCATGTGCTGGGCTCAGATGCCCGGTCAGTTCTTTTGCCTGATTGATAAGTCGGCGGGCATTCCTTACCGCTTCGTTCATTCGACTGGCAAGAAAAGCAAACATGCCACTTTCGCTCTTGTCATACGACCTGCCCATCGCCTTTTCAAGCCGCTTGATGACTTGGTCTCGATCAATGGCAGTGTTGTGAAAATGAAAATGTAACAGATACCAGAGTTCAAAGCTTGGGTTTGACCAGGCTACCTTTACCGGCCTGCTGCACTTTGAAGCCTTTTCTATAGCGGTATTAAAATCCTCAAGTGTGTGTCCGCCACCGCCGTGCCTTTCTTCATCGCGATCGATAACTATCCAGCGATGTTCGTAATCCTTGCTGGTTCGCCCAACACTGTCTTTAAATCTCAGCAGATCATTGAGTACGCCAGTTGGGTTGGTATGCTGATGTGGTGCAAACACGCAGGAAGCAGAGGAGATTGTTTTTCGGTCTTTCAGGATGGCAAAAAATGCTTCAAAAT
>CAZQUE010000075.1:0-21519 GCA_964596185.1 uncultured bacterium
CAATACAAAAGCATGCAGCATTTTGCATCTTTCAGACTTTTTGAAGGTCAACGCCGCTATCCGACCAGAATTCTCGACAAACATTCCATTAACGGCCCAAGAAATGATATTACCAACAATCTGATTGCGATGATCGATGCGTGTCAACATGAAGTAATCATCCAGAACCCATACGTCGTGCTGACTGAAGCTGCCCTGGCCGCGTTAAAAAGAGCCAGTGATCGTGGCGTGAAAGTCATTATCCATACTAACAGTCCGATGAGTTCTGACAGTCTGCTGACTCAGGCCATGTTTTTGAATGACTGGCGCCAGATTCTCAAAGACATGCCCAATGTCAGAATTTTTGGCTACAAGCTTGCAACCAAGCTGCACTCAAAGGTTTTTGTCTTCGACAAAAAAATTGCCGTAATCGGAACTTACAATATGGATTACGTCAGCGAGCAAATCAACTCAGAAGTTGTAGCTGTGATTAAATCAGCTCCATTTGCGACCCAGGTTGCCTGCCGAATCTACGAAGACATGAAACATTCTCATGAATATCGTATCAAAGTCGAACGTGATGGCAAAATTACCACGGTTTTCGGCCCGGAATCACATTCGGATAAAAAAGTCATCGACCGCCTCAACATGCTGCGCAAACTTCAATGGCTCAAGCCATTGATCTAAGCGACCCATTACTTAAAACCATATTGGGCCTGTCTAATTGCAGACAGGCCCTTTTTATCGGAAGAAAAGGCCGGCCCCACACCAGAAAGCTGTCTGCAAAATTGCGTTTGCCAATAACAAGAGAGGCAATTCAAGACTACCGCTTGCTAGAGAATACAATTTAAAAGCACAATCAATATTTCCTTCTTAGTTTTCGATGCGCTTTTTTATAGAAAGACGTTCGAATTTCCAATAAATAATCACCAAAAAAGTATCAAATATTTTGACTTTTCGGGGATTTGCAGTATCATATTAATGATTGAACTTTTTTTCACAAACAATCAAACGATTGAGCCGAGCTTCGCGCGAACCTGCCGAACAGGAGAACAGTATGAATACCGCTGAATTGATCAAAAAAGCTGAAGAAAATGGCAACCTCAACCACAATGAAATAAAAACTCTTCTCGGCCTGACCAGCCAGAAGGAAATTAAACAATTGTTTGAGGCCGCCTACCGGGTAAAAGTTGCCAATGTCGGCAAAAAAGTCTGGTTCAGAGGCATAGTTGAATTCAGCAATATCTGCAGTAAGGATTGTTACTATTGTGGTATCCGCAAAAGCAATCGGGAAGCAGAAAGATTCATGATTCCTGAACAGGAAATAATCGACTCCGCAGTCTGGTGCTGGGAAGCCCAGTATGGAAGTGCGGTTCTTCAATCCGGCGAAAGAAGTGACCCTGAATTTGTCGACATGATTGAAAGAGTTGTAAAGGAAATCAAGCAAAGAACCAATGGCGAACTTGGATTAACCCTGTGTCTCGGCGAGCAAACGGAAGAAACCTATAAAAGATGGTTCACAGCCGGTGCACATCGGTACCTGCTACGAATTGAATCCAGTAATCCTGAGCTTTACGCAAAACTTCACCCTGCAGACCATTCTCACCATCACCGGGTCGAATGTCTGCACCGGCTGCGCCGAGTCGGTTACCAGGTTGGAACCGGAGTTATGATCGGGTTGCCGATGCAAACGCTTGATCATCTGGCCGACGATGTTTTGTTTTTCAAAAAGATGGATATCGACATGATCGGTATGGGTCCATTTCTTTTTCATTCGCAAACTCCGATGAACGATTATCGCCAGGAGTGGCAAAAAAGTGACGAAGAATTGCTGGAAGCCGGTTTGAAAATGATTGCGGTCACGAGATTGGTGTTAAGAGACGTGAATATCGCGGCAACGACTGCGCTGCAGGCCCTCAAGCACAATGGCCGGGAGCTTGGTCTTCAGGTTGGAGCGAATGTAATCATGCCGAATGCGACTGACACACGCTATCGCGAAGGTTACAAGCTCTATGAAAATAAGCCTTGTACCGACGAAAATGCTTCGATGTGTCGCAATTGCCTGACCAGAAGAATCGAAGGAATTGGCGAAACAGTTGGATTCGGCGGCTGGGGCGACTCACCACACTTCAAAAATAAAACTGTTAATCGCTGATTTTAAAAGAGACCTTTTCTTTTTCTTCAAGCCAGAAAGAAAATGCGACCGGCAGGCAGTCCTCTATTGTAAAAGAGCTGCCGGGGTAGCTACCCTTGAGCACCGCCAGTCCGACCTGGATCAGTCGGGTGATCCTAACATCTGAATTCTGAATCAAGCGCAGAATCTCTATTCCTTCGCTGAAAAAGTCGCTGCGAAATTTCAGTTCGGCAAGATTCCATATTAACTGGTTTCGCACCGTCTCGTCGTTAATCTTTTCAAGCAGTTGAAACGCCTGGCGAACTTTTTCGAAGCTTGCCAGGAGCATTGCACAATCTGCCAGTATCTGATCAGCATGTGACGATGAGGTTGAATTAGTGCTAAGCTCGATGATTTCAGCAAGTAAATCATTCTTCAGGCGGAAGTTTCTGTTATCCGGATTACCCTGAATAATCTTAAAAAGCGCCTGAGTCCTGTGAATAGGATCATCAATCGATTTTGCTGTTTCAATGGCCTCAGCGATATTGTCAAGGCTGGCGGTTTTGGCACAAAGCTCGGTCATCGCCTTGAAGCGGGTGTCAGAGTCTTCAATTTTGCCGATTATATCGCGAGCCTGGCTCAATTGCCCAATGTCAAGACAGATTTTCACGAGAAAATTCATAAATTCAGCTCTTTTCAAATCGTTGTCAAGACATTCTATTTCTTGTAAAGCCGATCTAATAAGGTCGCAAGCCTGACGTTCTTCGCGAAAGTCATTCATCAGGGTAGCCGCTGACGTCAGAACCAAGACTTTGTCTTCAATTTTAGGGACTTTATAAGCAAGCTTTACCGCAGACTCAATCAAATCAAGACCTATCTGAAAGAGTTTTTTACCTTTATACTCTCGTGCCATGGCTAAAAAGGCCCTGGCTTTAAGTGCGGGCACTTCGATTGCATCAGCGAAATCACGGGCCTGGGTAAAATAACCATCATCTGAATACCTGATTACCAGACTGGCCATCAACTCGCCTCTGATATAAGTGTCGGGAATTTTTTTTATTATTTCCTGGATTGTTGCGAATTTTCCAAATTCAATCAAACGTTCGGCAACCTGATGAATGATCGCCACACGAGTATCTCCATCTTGAACCGCTTCGCACACCTCAAGAGCCCAGAAGAATTCGCGACTCTCTGCAAGTTTGAATGCTATCCAGGCTGATGCCGCAAGCTTTTTTTCCTGATCGGTCTCTCGTTCAACCAGATCTAAAGCATTGTTGAAGAGTTGTCTTGCCCGTTCACGCATTTTTTTTTCGTAATAGGCCACGCCAAGATCGGTCAGCAATCTTATCTGATCTGCGATTTCGGAAAAATGGACAGTGAGTGTCAATGCCCGTTCAAACTCTTCTATTTCAGCATACTTGACTGCCAGGAGGCTCAAACTATTATTCTTTGCGCTGGGCGACTCAATCTCTTCAGTGCTGGCCTCAGCTTCTACAAGGATTTGAAGCCCCATTCCTCTTTGGTTGTTACTTACAAACTGGATAGCAACATCAGCAAGACATTCAGACCTTTGCTCAGGCGATTTCAAATTTAGAGCACAATCATGAAGAATGGTAAGCAATTCCTCTCTGGCGGCACGCGACCTGAGTTTGGCTATCCTTTTCCGGACACTGGCATAAGTATTTCGACCCAGGCGAATTTGCCTCTGTGCCACTTTTATGGCAAGGGAGCTGGAAGGAAATTTTTCGGGAATTGAATCGATAAGCGAAAGAGATTGCTTGTAAAGGTTCAAAGCTTTGATAAAGTTGCCCTTTTCAGCTTCTCTAGCTTGTTGATAAAGCTGAAAAGCCTGAATAAAAACAAAATTTTCGTTAACCAGATTGCGCGACGGATTTTTTTTCAATGCCATGGCAAACCTTAAATAGAACTGTTTTCTTAATCATAACTCAAAACCATGAAAAAGTTAAATCAACTGGTTTGCAAACTGCTCAGTTCGAATATATTTATTGTATAAAAGAAACTGGAGGCAATCGATGCAAATGAGACATCTCCTGCTATTCAGCCTGATTCTAATTTTTTTCATCCTTTTAATGAAAGGCAGACCGGCAATGACCCAAAATTACAATCCACTTACCCCTGAAGAAACGAGAATTATTGTTAACAAGGGCACAGAAAGGCCTTTTACTGGAGAACTTTTATCAAACAAGAAAGAAGGAACTTATCTGTGCAAGCGCTGCGATAAACCCTTATACCGCTCTGAAGACAAATTCGACTCCGGCTGTGGCTGGCCTTCGTTTGACGATGAGATTCCAGGAGCGGTTAAAAGAATTCCCGACCCGGATGGCATGAGAACGGAAATTGTCTGCAACAACTGTGGCGGGCACCTTGGGCATGTGTTCACCGGCGAGGGCTTTACTGCCAAAAACACCAGACATTGCGTAAATTCTCTATCGATGAAGTTCCTGGCTGCTCCGGCCGGAGAAAGCAGGGCAATATTTGCCGGAGGCTGCTTCTGGGGCGTGGAGCATCTGCTGCAGCAGGTAGATGGCGTAAGCTCGGTAATTTCAGGCTACATCGGTGGCGATGTTGAAAATCCCGGTTACAAATTGGTTTGTACCGGCACTACCGGTCATTATGAAGCCGTAGAAGTCAAATTTGACCCGGCAAAGACAAGTTTTACCGAATTAGCCAAGCTGTTTTTTGAAATTCACGATTTTTCGCAGGCAGATGGACAGGGCCCTGACATTGGACCACAATATCGTTCCGCAATTTTCTACATCGATGATCAGCAAAAACTAGACGCAGAAAAAATTGTTGGCCAATTAAAAAAAATGGGTTACCAGGTTTCTACCGAGATTCTTCCTGCCAACAAATTCTGGCCGGCCGAGGATTATCATCAGGACTATTATCAGAAAACCGGCAAAGCACCATACTGCCACCGGCGTAGGAAAATTTTTCAGGAAGGCTGATTTGAATTTCCTGGTCAGAAACTGATCGATAGTTAAGACCTTTATCGAATCATCTTCAACCATTTCCCGCCTTTCCAATTTATGCTTGGAAAGATTTTTCACGGGAACGTAGCGAACAATTCCCGGTGATTTTATCAACTCGAGCAACTTTCCTTGAATCCCAGTTTTTTCAGGAAGAAAACTGCCGGGCACAACCCGGTAAAAGCCGACTGAATCAAGTTTACTGCTACGAAAACAGTCAACCAGACCCATTTGGGACTAACGAACCAGGTTAAGTAAAGGCTTAGAAGAATCATTAAACCCGCCATAATTCTTATGCCGTTTTCTACTGTCATGTTAACACCTCTTTTTTTTAACTAATTAGCTCAGCAGCAAAACCTGTGCCAGGTAGAAACTTTGCCTGTTACGACTCTCACATTGGCTCTGAAAGATGCACTTTCTCCAGGTTGCATTTAAATTGCGCAACATGGTAACGTTACCGAAACGCAACCAGATAAATTTGAAAGAAAAAAAATGAAAACAAATGGAATTCTCGAAAAGATAAGCGCGGAAATACTTCTTGAAACCATGGCAGAAGGCGCGATCCTAATTGATCACTCGGGCAAAATAAGACTTTGGAACAAAGCAATGACCTCGATGACCGGGTATCAGCCAACGGAAGTTCTGGGCCGTGATACCGAGTGGCTCAAAGCCCCGGATTGTATCGGCAGCAACCAGATCAGCACTTTGTTAAGTGACACCAAAACAGTTCCAGGGTCGTGTATAAACAGTTGTGAATGCCAGATTGTCGCAAAAAATGGCGAAAGAATTCCGATCATGGTCAATGCAAGACTGCTTAATGACAAGAATGGCAACAAGTTAGGAATTCTGCAAACAATTACCGACATCCGCCCTCTGATAAGTTTGAAAAAAGAAATCGAGGCCATGGCGACAAAAATATCTTCAGAAGCGCATTTTCAAGGCATTACCGGCAAAAGTCCCCAGATTCAGAAAGTTTTCAGGCTTGTTGGACTGGCCGCAGAGAGTGAAGCATCAGTAATGATTCTCGGCGAGAGCGGCACAGGCAAAGAACTCGTGGCTTCTGCGATTCATGAACTTTCCCAACGCAAAAACCATCCTTTGATCAAGGTAAATTGCGGCGCTATTCCAGAGACCCTCCTTGAAAGCGAACTTTTCGGTCACGAAAAAGGTGCTTTCACAGGGGCGATCAAAAAACGAACCGGGCGTTTCGAAGCTGCTGACCGCGGCACGATCTTTCTGGACGAAATAGGCGATATCTCGCCAGCAATGCAGGTTAAGCTTTTGCGCGTACTTCAATCAGGAGAATTCGAAAGGCTTGGCGGGGAAACAACCCTGAAAGTTAATGTCCGGGTGGTCGCAGCCACCAACAAAGATCTACAAAGAGAAGTTCGCGAAGGCAGGTTTCGCGAAGACCTTTATTATCGCCTGAGAGTGTTCCCCATCCATATACCACCTTTGAGAAACAGAACTGACGACATTCCATTACTGACACGGCATTTTGTCAACAAATTCAGCGCCAGCACCGGGCGATTGATTCGCGGGCTGGATCGGGAATCAATGCAATTGATGATGACCTATTCCTGGCCCGGCAATGTTAGAGAGCTTGAAAATACCATCGAATATGCTTTTGTTGTTTGCCAATCGGATTTAATAACTTCGGAAGATCTTCCTGCAGAATTGAGCAAACCGGAGCATTTCCCTGAGCATTCAGGCAAAAGAGTTGAATCAACCAGACCGCGCAACAGTAACATCTCCAGGCAGGAACTTTTGCGGCTGCTCCGTGATGCCGGCTGGAACAAAGCCGAAGTTGGCAGAATTCTTGGAGTAAGCCGCACCGCGGTCTGGAAATGGATGAAGAAGATGAGCCTGCCCATGAATGAAGACCAAGATCGTCAGCAAATTGACACATTATCATAGAATCATTAGAATTAACGGATAACTTCATCGAGGGGGGAAACAATGCGTCTAAAAAAGCTTTTTGGTTTTGTAGCTGCTGGAGTTTTATTTTTCAGTGGCATGGCAGCGGCCCAGGAGTTGACGTTGTTTTCAATGCCTTCTCCCAGGGAAATCAACTGGAAAACCCCAAGAGGCATGACATTAACCTCTTTAACAAATAGACTTACCTTTAAGCACGTCAAAACCAAACATGCCATCGGTCATGTATTTATTTCACTCAGCCACAAGGGCCGCGATGAATTTGAAATGACCGGCAGCGCTCCAATTAAAGATTCCGGCATGGAAGACATGGTATTGAAAGAGGGTTACGGACTAGGCATTCTGTTTGCTGACATCAAAGGTGCCCTTGAGCCGGCTGAGAAACTTCTCAAAGAATTACCTGATCGCGCCAAATCCGGGCGTATAGCCTTCATTCGCTTTCTTCTAAGCGAAGAAACCTATGATCGCCTGAAAACTTATTTAAAAGAATATCGACAGCGCGGCTACGGCAGCATTTACAACGGATTGAACTTACCAAGAGAAGGAAAAGGAGCCGGTTGTAGCGCGTTCGGCGTATCTTTCCTCGAAGTTGCCGGATTGATGCACCCAGTCTGGGAAAAGGAATGGCCGATTCAGGTCAGAATCCCACTGGAACTCATTGGCGGCCCCCTCACCGGCAAAAAAGTATCGGTCATGAAAGCGCTTAAAATCGGTCGATGGGCTCAAGAAAGCGAACCCCACCGGGTTCTCAAATTGTTCGAACCTTACAAAATTTATGAATGGATTCACCAGGAGTGGGCAAAAGAAAACAAGAGTAAAACCGGCAAAGTAAAATTGTTCAAAGAACAAAAGGCCCTGGGTCTTGAATATGACTGTCGCCATCTTCCCACACCTACTGAGCCTATTTTTCAGGGTGAAGCAGCGAAAATTCCGATTAAGTAACCTTTTAAGTTAAGACATCGATCTTACCTGACAGGGTTGCCTCAAAACTGGAGGCAACTCTGTTTTCATTTTAGCCATCATTGGCAAGGCTTGACTTGCCCTGCAAAAAATAATACCCTGCAAAAGCAGGTTTTTCCTGCAAATCTTTCCATTTTTATGGAATCAAGGAGAGCAGGAAATGACTACTGCAAAATCAGGCGATCTGGTATTCGTACACTACACAGGTAAATTTGATTCCGGTGAAGTTTTTGATTCTAGCGACAATCGCGAACCTCTGTGCTTCATCCTCGGACAAGGCGACATCATTCAGGGTTTTGACACTGCCATCCAGGGAATGACCATAGGTGAAAAGAAATCGATTACGCTGACCCCGGACCAAGCCTACGGTGAATATTCAGATGATCAGATCATCACCACCTCAAGAAGCAATTTCGGCGAAGGTTTTGAACCAGAATTGGACCTCCAGCTCGCGCTACAGCTTGAAAATGGTGAAAGGGCGCTGGCCACGATCACTGCTTTCAATAATGAAACAGTTACTCTTGATCTGAACCACCCTCTGGCAGGCAAAGTACTGCACTTCGAACTGGAACTGATGGATGTAAAAGATGCTTCTGAAATGCCTTCATGCGGCAGCGGCGGATGCTCAAGCTGCTCTGGCTGCGGCCACGATCATTAATAAAACCTTGCAAAGGGCGGCGATGCCGCCCTTTTTATTTTGATACAAAGGATTTCGGGAGGCAGAATGAAAAGAGCGCTGTTGTTTTCGATAATGTTTTTTGCGGGTATGGCGGCTTTTGCAGAAGCTACTCATCTATGGGTATCTGGTGCAAACGTAAGAATTAGGTCGGCTGGGAACACGAGCGGACAGGTTGTAGCAACCCTGCCTCTGGGAACATGGGCTGAAATAATTGAAACAGGAGCCGAAAAGCAAAATCTACTGGGCAGCAGCGAATACTGGTATAAGATACGTGACGAAAACAACAATGAGGGCTGGATATTTGGCGGTCTGACCTTGAGATGCAGCTTAGTGGAGAAATACAGCGTTGCCGCCAATCTGGTCAGAACAAGATATGAGCGCTTCGGCCGTCCGATCGAAGAAGCTGAGCAACTCTATTCTTTTACAAAAAAACTGGTAAAAGAAGCGACCAATAATGAAGATCTTGCAAAGGCGGAACTGGCGAAGCTTCAAAGTCTGCAGCTGATTCTCAATACGCTTTCAGCGATGATGAAAGGCAGCGATGAAAGCCATGCAGCGATAAAGGAAAACCGCGACAAAATTTACTATCACGAAAGTGCTGGCCAATTCTACATTTCTCCGGATGTTTTCTGGAAACTGGCACAAAAGCATGCCAAAACATCGATGGCCGATGACATTTCCTGGGAAGCCGCCAGACAGCAGCTCCCCGGCGAAAGCGAAGGAGACCCGACCGTAATTTTGGGAATGCTTAGCCTCTCAGAAGTAGAATATCTCAAGTCATTTCCATCAGGAAAGTATGTCAGCCAGGCCCTGGAAACAATCAAATATTCATTGGAAGAAATGCCGACTACCTTAAAAGGCTATTTTAATAACGAATACGCAGACAGTCGCAACTCTTTTCTCGAACAGCTGAACGAGCTCAAAGAGGCGGTTAAAAACTGCAAAGGAAACAAAGCTGGAATCCTGGAGCTTGTAGAGTCTGTAAAAAAAGCGGCAATGAATTAAAGGGACAGCCGCTCATTAAAGTTTTCGGCTCCGCCTTTTATGAGGTCTTCCCCGCCCCGCCAGTTCAAATCGTTGCCATCCGGAGCTTTTTTCACCAGCAGTCGGCGATTAAGCTTTTTTGCCCAACGAACGGTTGTCAATGAACCACTTTTTTCATGGGCCTGAATCAAGACTACCATATCAGCAAGTCCGGCAATGATACGGTTCCTTGTGGGAAAAAAGCTTTTCTGTGGCTTGGCGGTACAGAGCAATTCGCTTATCAGGCCGCCATTATTTTTCAGATCGTTGAACAATCGACGGTTTTTTGCCGGGTAACAGATATCAAGACCGCAGCCCAAGACCGCGAAAGCGTTCAAACCGTTTTTTAGAGCAGCTTCAAGAGCCACTGAGTCAATACCGGTAGCGCCTCCGCTCAAAATTGAATAACCGGCGGCACCAAGTTGCGGAATGATTGCCCGGGCAATCTCGATTGCGTGAGCACAAGGCTGGCGTGAGCCGATTACGGCCGCGAATTTTTCCGGAATGACTGCAGAAGTTGAAAAAAGAACCGGCGGGGGTTCAGTTAAATCAAGCAATTGTTGCGGATAGCCATCTCCGGTGCAGTAAAAGCCATTGATTTCTTGGGCGCGAAGAGCTGCAATCGTTTGATCGATTGCGCTTTCAGTAGATGATTTTTCCCGGCTGATCGACGGCTTTGCAATTTCAGATATCGAGTTCCGATGTTCAAGAGCGAGAGAAGGGCTTGAGAATCGCTTCATCAATTCGAGAAAGGCGGCAGCGCCAATGCCTGGCATTCTACTTAAAAGTATTGCAGCCCTGATCTCGGCCAGCAATTCAGACATTTAAATCCTCCTCCTGAATTCTCTTCGCGGAACCCTGCCAGAGCCGCTATTCGCCGCTTTAATTGACTTTGCACCGACAAGGTGATATAATTCAAGAATCAAATTTTACTATAAAGGAGTTTTCTATGGCAGAGTTTATTTTAAACGCTGAAGTAAGAAACAAAGTTGGCAAAGGCGACGCTAAAAAGCTCAGAGCAAAGAATCAGATTCCGGCCGTTATTTATGGCAAGGATTTTACACCTGTTCATGTAGCTTTATCAAGATCAGAATTTGAAAGAATTCATCGCAAGGCAAATCGCAATTCCATCATCCAGCTCAAACTTGGTGGTTCAGATTCTCGCGAAGTCATCATTCGTGATTATCAGAAACATGCAATCAACCATCTTTTTACTCACATTGATTTTCAGGCAATCCAGCAGGGTGTGCCGATCCGCGTCGATGTAGATTTGGAATTCACCGGAACTCCAATCGGCAAAAAGGTTGGCGGCATTTTCACCACTCTGTGCAAACAGGTCAAGGTCGAATGTCTCCCCAACAAGATTCCCGAAGTTATCACACTCGATGTTACCAACGTCGAGTCTGGCGAATCACTGCACGTATCTGACATCCAGGCTGGAGACTTCAAAGTTATCACCAGCCCCAGAGTTGCTCTGTGTCAGGTATCCAAGGTTAAGGAAGAAGCTGAAGAAGGCGCAGCTGCTGAAGCCGCGGCTCCTGCAGCAGGCAAATAAATTTGAGTTTTTCGATCAAATCAGAAAAATTGTAGAAAACAAGACCATATTGATCCAACGTCAGCTGGGTCTTTATGGTCTTGTCTTTTCTTTGTGAAGCTGAAAATTTTCATTCAGGAGTCAATTAATGTATAGTTTCGAAGTCGGTTCTCCCATCGTACACCCAATCCATGGAGCGGGGATACTCAAAAAAATTGATCAAAGGCAGGTGCGAGGCAGACTTTTGAGTTATTACGTAATCGATTTCCCTTACAGTGACCTTGGTCAGGTAATGGTTCCAATCGACATGGCCGACAAAGTTGGACTGCGAACCATCAACCAGCATGAAAATATTGACACCATTTTTACTTCATTGAGCGAATCTTTTACTGAAGAAGAAGAAGAAGAAAGTAAAAGCTTTCACCAGCGTTATCGCGATTATTTAGAAAAAATCCAAAGCGGTGATCTAACCCAGGTTGCCCGGGTTTATCGTCTGCTTTTCAGACGCAGCATGATCAAGCCCCTCGGCACCAAGGACAAGGCTTTGTTCGAGACGGCCCGGCAACTACTGGTTTCTGAAATTGTTTTTGCCAAAGACATTGTCGATTCAGAAGCTCGGGCAATGCTTGATGAAGCCATGGAAGACATGATTTTCTGACATGCTTCGACGGCTGGTGCTTATGCTCTGGCTTGTCACCGGGTCGCTGTTCGCCTGTGACCCGGAGCCTGGAGTTCAGCATTTTCCAAGATTCGAGGTTCCGCCAGCAAGAATCAGAACTGGCTATTTCAAGGTTTACAACAACCTCAATGGCCTGCCGTGCAATGAAATAAGATCAGTCCTGGTTCACATTGCAAACGACCGGCAATTCATAGTTGTCGGAACCCAGGATCGTGGCCTACAGATTTTTGATGGGCAGAACTGGCTTCTGTCAAGCGCGATCGCCGATACCAACAGCCTGGTCGTTTTTCCAGAAGTTACCGTAACCAGCCTGGCAAGTGTTGATGATGAACTAATCTATGCCGGCACACCTCTTGGGTTAATCAGTGTTCGGGTCAAAGACGGGCGATTTTTGGCAGAAAAGGTTTTCTCTGCTTCGCCTGAAAATCTCAACGTAACTGATATTTTCATCGATCATAACGAAGAAGGGAAAGCCCTGGGAACCCTTATCGCCTGCGACCGATCAGCTGGCATGTTATTAAATGATGAATACCAAAGCTTCAATATGCCCAGATATTTGAATCCCTCGGGATTCAACGCGGTTGGCATCTTTGATAGAAAAAGCCTATGTGGCTGGAGTAACGGTCTGCTGGAAGTCGAAGGGCAAAATCTTGCCGGTTTTTTCAGCATTGAAGATCCATGTGGCTGGGTAAGCGACATCCAGACGCTTGAAAATTTTGTTTATGTAAGTTGTGCCAACGGTTTGTTTCAGATAGATATTGAAAAAAAGCCGGACAATTTGCTTCCCGGAATCTGGAGCACCTGCTTAACGATAACTGCTCCACCCGGGAAAAAAGCCGACACAAAAGAAGAAACCTACCTACCAATTGCTGAAGCAGACGTCAAACAGACCAGCGATTTTAGAATGCTTCAAGACCAGTATGATGAGTTACAAAGAGATTTCAGGGCATACGTAAACAGATATGCAAGCGATCGCATCGCACCTCCCGAAGCAGTAGAAGCCATGTGGGGTCGTTTCGGTCAATTCCAAAGCAGATTAAACGAATATATGGCCAGGGGAATAACCGTCAGAAATGATATTGTCAAAGGCCTGTGGACAGGAACCAAAGATTCTGGAGTCGTGGTTTTTGCCGACGATGGAAAAAGATATCATTTGACCAGTGAAAATTCAAAATTGCCCTCAGATCATGTTACCTGCATCACCAGCACCCGCACTGGAGAAGTCTGGGTCGGCACCGAAAATGCGGGTTTATTGCAATATACGGAGCACAGCCAGGGGGAGAAGAGAAAGGAAATTCTTCTTTGCCAATGCAAGCCCAGAAAAATCGCTGTTATCAGCGATCTTCTGTTCATCTGCACTGAAGATCAAGGCCTGCTGGTTTACCAGTGTTCAGACAAGTCTTTAGTTGGCAATTACAACAGCAAAACGGTTAAGGGCTTTTTCGATCGCGTCAATGATGTAGCAATAGATGATTCAGGAAATATCTGGGTTGCAGGTGCCAACGGCGTATGGGTTTGGAACGGCAAGACCTGGAAAAAAATGTCTTTTTTAAACAAGCAGAATGAGGAGAGGAATATTCAGAGAATCCATATCGATTCAAAGAACCGCATTTTCTTTGCCGGCGACCTTTTCGCATCAGTTTCAGAAAACATCTTCTTTTTCAACGGCAAATGCCTGGTTGGCTTAAGCAAAAGCAATGTTGCCTCTCTTTTTAAGCTTCCCCCCGAAGACAGACAAAAAGCGGCTGAAGAGTTTGGGCTAACGGGTGATTTCATGCGCACTTTCGATTTTGGCAACGCCTCAGAATCTTTAAAAGCCTTTGATCAAAGTGAAGAAGAAAAAATAACTGCGATAATGAATTCCGAATTTTATCTATTGATTGGCACAGATTCAGGACTTCAGTATATTTTCGATGGTGAATCATACAAAAAACTTTCATTAAAAGGCTCAGGAGGCCTGGGATCAATTCGCAGCTTTGCCCGACTTCCTGAAGGTGAAATGATCATCCAGGGAGCTGAAGCGATTTCAGAATTTGACGGCAAAGACTACAAGCTTGTTCCTTCACCTGGATTAAATGATATCACTCAACTTATACCAGACAGTCTCAACCCTGAAACCTACCGCATCTCTTTTAAATACGGTTCATCAGGTGGTTATGCCCTTTATCAGCAACCAAACTGGCAAAAGTATTATTCAGACGCGCCGATAATTTCACTGGCTCAGGCTGAAAAAACCATCTATCTCGCCAAGCCAGACAGCGTTTACTACCTGGAAGAATAATCCCGCAAAAAAAAAATCATAAATATTCATCAATGAGGCGCAAAGTGCCGACTGTTATTAAAGAGAATATTTATGAAAAGAAAACACTTTCTCCTGATAATAGTTGTGCTCGGCGCTTTCTGGCCTTTTCGCCAGGCATTCCTTGCCGGCAAAAACTTCAGCAAGAAACTTCAGGCGCCCGTAGCACCGGTTGAGGGCCGCAAGACCGAATATAAAGCCCAGAATCTCCTGAATAATTCTGGCGTCGAGTATTCTACCTGGCTTAAGCGCGGCAAAAAATACCGCCAGCGCAAAGAATATGAACAGGCAATTCTTGCTTTTCGAAAAGCTGTTTACCTTCGTCCAGCCGATGAAGAAGCCAGATTTTTACTGGCCTGGTGCTATGAAAAGCGTGGTCTCGAAGGACTGCCTGGCGACATGACCAACTGGGAAGCTTTGGCGGAGCAGGAATATCTTGCAGCAATCGCCCTGGCCGACCACCTTCCTGCCCGTTATAATCTTGCCATTCTCTACCGTCGGCAGGAGCGATTAGACGAGGCACGCAAGCATCTGGAGCACATTCTGCTCATAAATAAGCCAGGTTCATTAACTCGAAAAGCCGAGAATGAACTTTCAGCGCTTTTTCACCAGAGCATGCGGCCCAGACACATTGCCGTAGACATTCCGGAGTTTCAATACCATGCTGAATAAAAAAAATTTAAAACTCTGGTTTTTGACGGCATCAGTTTGCCTTGCCGGACTGTCTTTGAGCAATATAAACGTTAATGCCCGCGAAGAAAGCATTGAAGCCAGACTCTTCAAAAAACTCGAAGTTGCGGCCGAACAGGGGCGTCTCAAAGAAAGCAAAGCAGACATCAAAAGAGTGCTTAAATTGAATCCACGCCACCCTGGAGCCACATTTTATGCGGGGAAATACGCCTATGAAAGCAACGATTTTGCCAATGCCGAGAAGTTCCTGCATCGCGTGGAAAACCACAGCCGTTACGGCACAGAGGCTCGCAAGATTCTTGCAGAGATTCGCCTGGATCGTTTTAAAGCTCGCTATCTAGACACATTGAACGTTGCACTTGCCGGCGAGGCATTTACCCAGGCTTTGAGCCTGTGCGATGAAATACTCGCCGAGATGCCTGACAACAAAGACGTCTTCTTTCTTGGAGCTTATGCTGCAACGATGAATGGTGACAAAGACCGGGCAGAATCATTTTTACAGCGATATCAGAAAACTAACGGCAGCCAGGAAAGCAAAGCCGAACTAAAGGCTTTCACCGATGCAATCTTTGCCGCCGGGTATTCGCCGGAAACTTCGGTTGAAAAGCTTATGAACATAAGCGATTCGCGATTGTTGACCCCTGCAGTGCGCAGGAAACTAAAGGAGTTAATTGTCGGCTTGAGAGAACTTGAACTGTTTGAAAAATTCATCATTCAGGAAAAAAGCCGCCCTGGGTCTGACATTGACAAGCTTGAACGCGAGCTGATCGAATTTCTCATCGAACAGAAGCAATATCAGAAAGCTATGGATCTGGTAAATCGTCGCCCAACAACCCAGATCGAAGACAACGTTCTCTTTCTCAGACTTCTCGTTTTGACGGGTCAGGAGATCAAAGCAATGTTGACGGCCCGACAGCTTTTAAGCGCCCACCCGACCGATCTTCGGCTTTATGATTCATGGACCGAGGCCTGGCTGGGTTATGTTGACCGAACTTCTGAAACTCCGCAGGGAAACGATGAGGCCGGCAAAAGCTTTGATGAAATGGCAGAAGAGGTGCTTGACCGTCTAAAGCTCGAAATGCTGGTAAAAATGCAGCCAAACCTGCTCCTAAGACTGGTGCGTCTGGCAGTTCTCAGTCAGAATGAGCCAAAAGTCAAAGAAACAACCAGTTATGCAACGAAAATATCCTTCAATCAAAAGAATGTTGATCTACTGCTAGAAACCGTAGAAAAACTGGTATCGGTAAATCGCTCGTCGATCGGCGCCAATTTGCTAGAAAGCGCAAGAAACCAACTTCCAGACGATCACCGGCTCTCGATCAAGCTTGGCGAAATATACTTTTACAATAACAATCCGGAAGTTGCAGCCAAAATTTTTGAAGATGTTCTACGCGAAAAACCCGAACAGATCAGAGCTTTTCTATTGTGGACAGATTGCATGACTTCCATGAATCAAGGCATAAAAGCGGAAGAAGCCATTTTGCAACGTCTTGAAAATCCTGATTTAAATGAAATCGTTCGCCGACAACTGACCAACAAGCTTGAAGTAATCAGAATGCAAAACGTTGTTGGCACCGAAGAACCCGACTATCAGAGCCAAACGGGCGAAGTTCCTCCAAAACGGCAAGAAAACCCGGAGGATGGCTACGACGAAGAAAACAGTGGTGAAGACAGTCTTCAGGAAACTGAAGGCAAGGAAATAGAAGAAGAGATAGAAGAAAACACAGACGAGCAGTAAAAAATCCCAAACAATCCCTTTCCCGCAGGCAAAAGCCTGATAAGACACAAGAGCCATAAGGAGGTTAAATGCTTATTGAAATTTTCACAAACGGTAAGGTAATGATCGACGGACAGGACACCGGTAAGCACTACAAAGCAGAAGAGGTGCTGTATGACTACCTGGTGAATCCGCAAGGGTTTCTCAAGAAGAAACCTGGCAAGAAATCAGCGTAAAAAAAATGGGCTGTCTCATAACAAAGACAGCCCATTTTAAATTAAAAATCAGTTTTCAAGCTTCTGGCGCAAGTACTTATACAACAATTCCCAGGATTCGTTGCCCTTGATCAGCTCTAAAACCTGATTGAATAATTTCTGTGCTTCATCTGAACGGTTAAGTTTTTCCAGAATTTCGCCTTTAGTGCAAAGTGCCGGCGGATATTCCGATTCAGTTGCGAGCACTTTTTCAACTTCTTTCAATGCCTCTTCATAGCGGCCAAGCTGAAAAAGGGCGTCGCTGTAGTTATTGCGTGCCTTATTGTCATTTGGTCGAATCTCGAGAGTTACAGCCCATTCGTCGGCCGCGCGTTGATAGTTGCCCATGTCATAGCTGGTATTGGCAAGGTTGTAATGATAATCGGGATCATCGGGATCGAGTTCGATGGCAGCGATAAATTCATTTACTGCATTTTCGAGCTGACCAGTATTGTGGTATGAAAGCCCAAGATAATGGTGGGTATCAGCGGCATCGGGGTTGATTCTTGAGGCTTCTTTCAAAGCGCTGATAGCTTCGCGCATAAAGCCTTTCTGATAATGATGATAGCCAAGATTGAAATAGGCATGATCGAAATCCGGCTTGACCTTTATGGCTTCATGCCAATAGTGGACAGCCTTTTCGAATTGCTCGAGCTTGTAATAGGTGTTGCCAAGATTGTAAAGAGCTTTGTAAAACTCAGGGTCGAGGTCTAAAGCTGCCTGATATTGCTTTATGGCGTCTTCATACTGTTCGGCCTTGAAATAGTGGTTGCCAAGTTCTTTGAGCAACTCGGGATTTTTTGGATCTGCTTTAACCTGTTCCATTACCTGTTCCAATGTTTTCTCCATAATTGATTCTCGCTAACATTAATAATCGAGCGGGACTACAGCAAAATAACGTTCCGCATTTTTTTGATTTTTTCCTTGTGGAACCTTTTCTATGAGGGTATTCTATACCATACAAATTTTATTAGCAAGGATTTACTCATGATTATGAGTTTTTTTTCAGGAATTTGGAGAAATCGTAAAACAGTGCGTAGAATGGTGTTAATGCTGGCATTCCTTTGTGTTTCAGCGACAGCCTGGGCAGACATGACCCTAAAAATATGGGATTTTCCCCGCTGGCTCGAACCGGGAGAAAAGGTCGACCGCTTTGTCTGGATGACCAATAAGCTAAAAGAGTTTGAGCAACAGAATCCTGGAGTTAAAGTCGAGCTAACCAAGTTAACCTGGGCACGTGGGCAGGAAAAGCTTAAAATAGCTGCTCTCGGCGGAAATTATCCCGACGTTGCTCCCGGAACCGTTCCGCTTCTGTTTGTGAAAGAAAACCTCATTGCGCCAATCGATGATTACCTGAGCCCAGAAGACCGGTCAGACTATTTTCCTGCCGCCCTCGACGCTTTCAAGGTCAAGGACAAAATCTACGGCTGGCCCTGGTATATGGGTGGTCAGCTGCTTTACATCAACAACGATCTTTTTGCTTCAGCAGGCGCAGAATTGCCCGCCGAAGGCCGCTGGAGCACCGACGAATTCCGGGTCAGCATGCAGACAATCAAGAACTATCTTGACCAAAAGGCCGAAGTGGCAGGCAATAAGCCGTCCCTTACCGAGCAGGGTTATTATCCTCTCGGCCTCTATTTTCAGAAAAACGAAACCGCGAATTTTCCGTTCCTGATGGCGCATGGCGGCCGATTTATCAGTAAAGACGGACAGTTTACCGGAAACCAGCCCGAATTGCACGAAGGCTTTGCCTGGCTTGCCGGGCTGAAAGCCGCCGGCATTATTCCAGCTGACAGTGGCGGACGCACTTCAAATGATATCTGGACCGCTTTTGGCCGCGAACATCGACTGGCCGCGGCAGCCTTCGGACTTTGGGGAATTAAAGCCCTGACCGAAAAATTTCCAATGAATTTTTCAGTAGTTCATTATCCTGGCAAGGATGGCGAAATAAACCCGGCCTTTCTGGCAATTTCCGGTTTGTATGTCTTTAAAAGCCCTGACCCGGAAAGAGTAAAGATGGCCATGAAACTTGCCAGATTTCTGACTTCAGGCGAAAATCAGAAGTCGCTGATTCATTACGCCCAGTTCCCGACCCGCAACAGCACCGGTAACATTTACCAGGGCAATCGGCACATGTCAGATGCGCTGAGCATTCTAAAAGAAGGTCGGGCAGTTTTTACCGACAGTCGCTGGCCTCAGATCGATGAAGAGATTGAATACGGCATTCAGGAGATTCTGCTCGACCGGGTAAAAGTTGAAGAAGCTCTTGCGCGCACCGAAACGATGGTGAATCGAATTCTTGCTGCTGAAGCAGGTTCAATAAAAGAAGATATCAACAAGGGCAGTCTTTTTGGCAAAATAGTTCTGGCAATTGCCTTTCTGTCACTGATTTTTGCGTTACTAAGCCGACAAGCGCATTTGATAATGATCGTGCCGGCAATTTCGATAATCGGCATATTTCTTTTTTATCCTTTGGCTGATGCCTTCATCATTGCTTTCAGGAACTATCGTATCGGTGAGGTTGGCGGGTTTACTCTGCAGAATTTCACCCAGGCTTTTGCTGACCCGAAATTTACCATGGCCTGCTGGAACACAGTCATATACAGCATCGTCGTTGTTCCGGCCAATACGCTTACAGCACTGATCATCGCCAGCTTAATCTATAGTCTGCATGGTAAAATGAAAACATTTTTCAAAGGGGCATATTATTTGCCGGGAGTCGCTTCCGTCGTAGTATTAACCATGGTCTGGCGTTGGATTTTCAACACTGAGGTAGGTCTGGCCAACACCATGTTACGCTGGTTACAGATATCGCCGATCGGCTGGTTAACTGATCCGGACATCGCCTTTTGGTCAGTTATTGCCACGGGGGTATTTAAATCGCCGGGAGGATCTATGCTGATTTATCTGGCATCGATGGCCAATATACCAGGTTCATTGTATGAATCGGCTGAGCTGGAAGGCGCAAGCCCATTTGAAAAATGGTGGCACATTACCGTCCCGCTGCTACGCGGCACCACGAGCTTCCTGCTGATCACCGGAGCGATTGCTTCATTACAGGTGTTTGCCCAGGTTTTGATGTTGACCGATGGTGGCCCGGGGATTTCGACGACAGTTGTCGTGCATCGCGTTTACACTTCGGCTTTCCGTGATTTTGACTTTGGTCTGTCGGCAGCAATGGCATTGATTCTTTTTGTAGCAATATTGATAATCACGATATTGCAGCGCAAGCTGACCAACCAGGAAGTGGAGTATCTGGCATGAAAAAGCTCAATACTGCAGAAAAAATTTCACTGGCGATTCTGGTTCTTGGCTTGATTCCTACGGCAGGGCCACTTGTCTGGATGGTTTTCACCGCATTTGTGTCACCCGACAGTTTGGCGGCCAATCCGCCAAGATATGACCGCTTTTCATTGGAGAACTTCGCTGTTTTGCTTTCAGCCGGCAGTATTCTGCGCTGGTCGATCAATTCATTTCTTATTTCGGCGGCAGTAACCATTTCGCAAACATTCTTCAATGCCCTGGCAGCTTTTGGCTTTTCGGCAGGTCGTTTCCGGGGCCGCGAGCAACTTTTCTGGGTTTTGCTTGCAGCAATGATGGTGCCAGGTCAGATCGTCATGCTGCCATTGTTTCTGTTCATGTCAAAATGGAACATGATCGACAGTCTCTGGGCGGTGATATTGCCGGCGATGGCTGCGCCATTCGGCATTTATATGGTGCGCCAGTATATGGATTCAATTCCAAACACTCTTGCCCAGGCAGCGCAGATGGATGGCGCCACCGACTTCCAGATTTTCCGGCACATCTACTTTCCGCTGTCAATGCCGATATTGGCAACCTCAGGAATTTTCATCTTCATTACTCAGTGGAACTCGTTTCTCTGGCCATTGGTTACTCTGAACACTGAAAAATATTACACACTTACCGTTGGTCTCTCGACATTGCAGGATCAGCAACTTATGGATTTCGGACTTCTTATGGCCGGAGCAACCCTTGCAGCCATCCCAATGGTTCTGGTATTCATGTTTTTCTCAAGATACATGCTTGAAGGCATGCGCCAGGGTGCAATCAAGTGAGAACCCTCGTCTGTATTGACTGGGGTGGAACAAGCATCCGAGCCGTGCGCATCACTCAAGGCCGGGTTTATTCTCCCCCATCTTTTGCTGCTGCCAACATACGCAGCATTTCTGCGGAAAATTTGCGTGATATCAGCAACCGGCTGAGCACAAGCCTGAATGTCGCCTCTGAAGCAACCGACTGGCTTGTCGGCGCTGCTGGTGCTGCTGATCTTGATGCTGCTGAAAGAGTTACCAAAGTTATATTGTCAATATCAGGCCCCAAATCGACCTGCAGAATATTCCCGGATTTTCTTTGCAATCATGCAGCTGCTCTTGGCGGAAAAACGGGCATACTCTCAGTTAATGGCACCGGCTCACTGCTTTATGCTGAAAGTGACGAGGAAGAGCAGCGGTTGGGCGGATGGGGTTATCTCCTCGATGAAAGTCCGTCGGGAGCATTTTTCGGCAAACTGACTCTGCAATCGGTTCTGAGTTTCATGGAAGGTGACGAGGCGGCACGAGGAATTGCTGAAGAATACGGCGTTCAATACGGCAAGCCTGATCGACAAAAAATACTCAACGATCTCTATCGATCGGACAATCAACAGC
>CAZQUE010000076.1:0-21208 GCA_964596185.1 uncultured bacterium
TGGGGCGAACTCGAAATTGAATCACTGCTGATTTTAATTCTGAAAATAATGAAGGATTGCCCAGATTCCTTTATCCGCCTCGAAGAAGCAGTAACTGATGAAAACAAAAATCGCTTCGCTGAGATACTTGCCGAACTCGGCCGCGAATTTGCCGAATTACCGCCCCTTTCATCCGAAAAGACAAGCTGATTTTTCTTTTTTTCGGCTTTGGTGTAAAATCTAGTAAATCTTAAATAATGCCGAGGCCAGCTTGCATAAATTTTTAAAAATTTTGCTTAAAATAGTCAAACTGTTCTTCTTTTTAATTCCCCTACTGATGCTCAGCTTTTCTATCGCCAGCGGCGGACTGCTGAAATTTCTCGGCTCACTCGGCCTGAAAGACTGGCAAAGCAATGATTATTTCTATCTTCTCTTTCTCGGCATTCCTGGCTTTATTGCCGGAGTCACCAGTCTTTTAGCCGGTATCGGTTTTACCATTATCATTGGCCAGAAAATCATGGTCGAATATTTTAATCTGAGCATCGTACCCGCTCGCTTTGCCCAGCAGGTCAAAAAAATTGCCTGGATAAGCATGGCAATTCTTCTTCTACTCTGGTTCATCGGCGATAGCCAGCGCAGCGACCCCATCGTCGACCGACAGACAGTCAGTTTTGCTGCTTCCGGAATTAGAAACATCATCATAGATTTTCCTGAAGATAAAATCGCCTATTTTCGCAAAAAGATCATTATCAAAGGCAGCCCTGATACCAGCGAAATTGCCGTTGAAACGACTCGTCGGATCGGTGCCTGGAACAAACACAACCAGGAAGAAAAGTTGAAAAACTATCCTTTCACATGCGAAATGAGCGACAACGGGAAGCTGGTTATCGGCGGGCATGTCGACCAGGCTGACTGGACTTTTTTCCCCTACCCGGAAATTGAATTCAACATTATTGCACCGGAAAAGCAGCTTATCGATATTACCTGCCGCCAATCAGATTCTGATAGAAAAAACAATGTCGAAATCAGCAATCTTCTTGGCCCAATCCGTCTTGACCTTGGACAAAGCCGCGTTAAAATCGAAAATGTAAATGTTCCTGAATTGGAACTCAAGATTAAAGATGGCGGAGTCCGCTTACTCGATGTCAAATCTGAGAAACTCGATGTCGTCGTCGATTCCGCATCGGTTCAGATCGACAAGCTGATCGGGAAAAACACCTCCATCGCAATTGAATCCGGCTCGCTGCGAATAAACAACCTGGTCAGCGATAACATTATCGTATCGAGCAAAATTTCAGACCTTCAGTTAAAAGGCCTGCGCGGAGCAAAGGCCAATCTCAGTACTCAGCGCGGCCGCATACTCGTTGACGACTTTTCGATCAATAGCCTGAAATGCGAAAACAAATCAGGAAGAATCAGCCTTGAACCACGTGCGGTGCCTGATTCTTCGCAGATCGAGGCAATTTCAGAATCAGGAATTGTCTGGGTTTACCTGCCCGAAGATGCTGTCCCCACAGTAAAAATGGAAACGAACAACGGTATTAAAGAAAACCAGTTTGCCGGTGACCAGAAAACCAACACCAGTCCGGTAATTTTTGTAAAAACCGTTTCCGGCAGCATCCGCATCAAAAAACAGCATTACCTCAATCGCGCACCCAATTCCAATCTGCCTGCAGAAGCCCTACCCGGAGAATAAAGCACCCATTCTATATGCTTCACATAGAAAAGCTGCCTTTCATTTTTCATCGCTCTGTTAGTTAAAAGTCGCAAAAGTTATCTACGGTTGAATCCGTAAAAAAGTTAAACTATACTTGCAGAAATTTACAAAAGAAGGAGCCTTATGAGCAGATTCAGCCTTAGAAACCGCATTCAATACGCCTTCGATAACTTCATGGCCAAAGGCTTCGTCGCCTTGATCGTTGCACTTGGCGGAATCTCTCTTCTGATAATCATTCTCTCGGCAATTACCGTAGTCGCAACCGGATGGGGCCCACCCGACGACTGCAATTTTACTTTTGCCGAAGCTCTCTGGGCAAGCTTGATGCGAACCCTCGATCCAGGAACCATGGGCGGCGACATGGGCTGGGGCTTTCGCATAATCATGTTCGCTGTTACTCTTGGCGGCATTTTCATCATCAGCACCCTGATCGGTGTCCTCAACAATGCCATAGAAAACAAACTTGAACAGCTGAGAAAAGGACGCTCCCTCGTCATTGAATCCGGACACACGCTTATTCTTGGCTGGACCCCGCACATTTTTACCATCGTTAAAGAACTCATCATTTCCAATCTGCATCGCGAGCATTCGTGCATCGTAATTATGGCCGACCGGGACAAAGTCGACATGGAAGACGAAATTAACGAAAAAATGGGCAAGACCTTCAATACCAAAATCGTCTGCCGCAATGGCGATCCCATCGATGTAGATGACCTCAACCTGGTCAGTCCGCAGACCAGCAAATCGATCATTATTCTGCCGAGCGAAGGCGCGAATCCCGATGCCACTGCTATCAAAACGATGCTGGCGATCGTTCAAAGCAAAAACCGCCGACCCGAGCCATACCATATTACCGTGCAGATCCATGACCCACAAAATGTCGACGTTGCGACAATGGTCGGTAAAGACGAGGTGGAAATCGTCCAGGTGTCGGACATGATTTCCCGATTGATCGCCCAAACCTGCCGCCAATCCGCTCTATCCATCGTTTATTCTGAACTTCTCGGCTATGAAGGCGATGAAATTTATTTTCAAAAGCAGCCCGAGCTTACCGGAAAAAAATACGGTGAAATCATCAACCAGTATACCGATTCTTCTGTCATGGGTATCTGTCCCAAAAATGGCGCCCCCATGGTTAACCCGCCGATGGACTATGTTTTAAAGGATGGCGACGAAATTATGGCGATCTCTGAAGATTTCGACACAATCCGACTGAGTCCCCCGTCCAGCTCTGTCGTAGACGAGCATGCCATCACCAATCTGACCCCCGAAGCAGCAACTCCGGAAACCACACTGATTCTTGGCTGGAACTGGCGGGTCCCGGCCATCATCAACGAACTCGACAATTATGTAGCCGACGGTTCCGCGGTCCTTGTCGTTTCTACAGAAAGCAAGGCCGAAACCACAATAGCCCAGAAATGCCGCAACCTTCGCCGCCAAAAGGTCAATTGCATGCTGGCCGACACTACCGATCGCACCGTACTTGATGAACTGGAAGTCACCAATTTCAAGCACATCATCATCCTCAGCTATTCTGACAGCATGGACCAGCAGGAAGCTGACTCTGTATCGCTGATCACACTCTTGCATCTGCGCGACATAACTCAGAAACTTGAATACCCGATGTCAATCGTCAGCGAAATGCTCGACCAGCGAAATCGAAGTCTTGCCGAGGCTTCTCAGGCAGACGATTTCATTGTCAGCGACCATTTCATCAGCCTGGTAGTCACACAGGTCTCTCAGGAAAAGAAGCTCAACACAGTTTTCAAAGACCTGTTCGATGCTGATGGCTCAGAAATCTATCTTAAACTCGCCAAAAATTATGTCAAATTAAACACACCAGTTAATTTTTATACCGTTATTGAATCGGCACGAAGAAAAAACGAAACGGCAATCGGCTATCATTTGAAATCAGTTGCTCAAACGGCTGAAAACACCTACGGAATAAAAATTAACCCGGAAAAAAGCCAAATGATTACCTTCCAGGAATGGGATCGAATCATCGTCCTCGCCGAAGATTGACTTTTATTGCTTAGTTTATCTTAATTCGCCCAAAGACCAAAATTTCCCAAAACAAAACACTTTTTTCTTGGATCCTTTTTATTATCAAAGTTTGACAAAAGTTATTTTAGTTTGTATCAGTTGAAAAGAAAAAAAGTAGAATTATGTATGCAGGAGAAATTATTGATGAACGCTTTGGATGAATTTTAGCGAAGAGGGTTTTCTGTTTTCATTGAATATGCCATTAAGGCACTTTGTAATGTACCCCTTCGTCAAGACATTTTTTTGAAAAATTTAAGGTGGTTCCTTTCATAATTTTTCAAGCGGCCTTTTGAAGGTCGTTTTCGAAATAAATGGTTGCCGGAGTCTCATAATTGAGCACCTGGCTTGGTCTTTGAAAATTGTATTGCTGCATGTAGTCGTCGATAGCGCTTCTAAGTTCATTTGGACTTTTGAACTCGTTGATATAAATGCAATCGTATTTCATCGTTCTGAAAAAGCGCTCTGTTCGTGCATTGTCAGTTGCTCGCCCCTTTCCATCCATTGATATCTTTATTCCGTGGGATTTGAGTAGGCTTATGTAGTCTTCGTTTGTGAAGTGGCTGCCTTGATCACTGTTTATGATTTCTGGCTTTCTATGAGCCAACGCACGCTTCAAACAGTTCATAACGAATGTTTTTTCCAGGGTCGGAGAAAGATCATAGTCAACAATGCAACGGCTATACCAGTCAATGATTACGAATAGATACATAAATCCTTTTTCCATGCGCAAATAGGTTATATCTATCCCCCAAACATGGTCTGGATGAGTTATTTGTAATTTTCTCAAGAGATATGGCATTTTATACTTTGCACAAAGCATCTTGCTGAGATTTGGGCCGGGATGTATTGCGTAGATACCCATCAGGCGCATTAAACGCCTGACGCGTTTTCGATTAACCTTCCAGCCATTATTCCTCAGCAGACGAGTAATAAAGCGGTAGCCATAGGTAGGGAATTCGGTGTGAATGGCATCTATTTTGTGCATCAGGACTATATTTTCTTCAGATTCTTGATGATCAGCCTCCTTTCGATAAATACTAGTTCTGTTTATGCCAGCAAGATCGCCTTGACGAGTAAGAGAGATCTTTTTATTCGCTGAGTCTATCATCTTAAGCCTTTCTTGTTTTGATGCCGAGTTGTGCAGATTTTTTTTTCAACCAGTCAACCTCATAGGTTAACTGACCAACCAGTTTTTCAAGCTCCTGGCTTCGATCTTTCTCTTCTTTCAAAGCCTTCTCTGCATTGGTCTGGCCTTGTTTAAAAATTTCAGGGGCGCGCTCAAGAAACTCCTTGTGCCATCTGGTCAGCATATTTGGATGAATTTCAAATCGCTGAGCTATCTGATTCAGCGTCTCTTCACCCCGCAACAATTCAATAACGGCTTTCATTTTATATTCTGGAGAATGGGTATTTCGTTTGTTCATAGTAGATTCATTCTACCTTATTTTTTTCATTTTTTTGTCTCATCATCGGGGAGCATTATAATCATGCATCCAGAGAAAGCCCCACATTTTTTGCTTATGGAGGTGAAAAAGCAGCCCCCTATCCCATGTTAGGTTTATCTCAATTCAAATATTTGAGAAAAGAAGAAGTTCAAAAATTTGTTCAAACCAGCCCCGAATTGGCAAGCAAATCTACACACCTTATATTTGCGTTTGTCAAAGTTGGCAAAAACGAAAACCCCTTCCGCGATTTAATTACATCAATAAGTCTTAACGACCCCGCAGAAATCGAAGCAACTCTGATTGAAATGCAACGTTCTATAAGCTCTAATCCCAAGTGAGGCTAAGCGTGTTTTACAATTGAATTTATTTACCGACCACGAGTAAAGCAAATTTTGCCAGCCCATGGTCGGCAAGAAAATTTCACAGATCCGTCCAATACTGTCTTGGAACAGGGTTGGCCCCTTCCCAGATAATCTGGCGAAAATGAATAGGATCTGTATTTCCTTCCGTGTTGATGAAGAGAATTTCAGAATATTTGTTGATCTTCAGATAGTCGCGCAATTCAAAAAGACCTGGTTCGCGAAGAATTGATACCAATGCCCCAAGAGTAACAGCTCCACTTTCACCTGACACAATAAAAGGATCACCACTAAGAGGTGTCGCGTAAATTCGCATACCTTTGGCAGCAATAAAATCAGGGCAAGATACGAAACCGCAGGTTGCCTCCTTCAGAATTTCCCAGGCAATCGGACTGGGTTCGCCACAGGCAAGTCCGGCCATAATGGTATCTAGATCACCTCCCAGGCGATGTGGCAAGCCATCTGCCTCAAGAGTCGAACGATAGAGACAATCGGCACTGTCTGGCTCGACAACAACACATTTTGGCGCTTCGGCGCCAAAAAGAGCGTGATAGTAGCCAATCACCGAGGCAGCAAGAGCACCAACTCCCGCCTGCACGAACACATGAGTTGGTTTGGTGATTCCCTGACCGGAAAACTGCTCCTGAATCTCAGTCATCATTG
Organism: uncultured bacterium; assembly: GCA_964596185.1. Taxonomy (GTDB): domain Bacteria; phylum Muiribacteriota; class Ozemobacteria; order Ozemobacterales; family Ozemobacteraceae; genus DYKG01. The sequence continues at coordinate 6,207 of CAZQUE010000076.1, forward strand.
TCGTGTAACCCTGCATTATCCAAGTCGGAATTTCTGTGTAACCCTCCCAGGAAGTATCTGAAATTACTATCCAGTCATTTTTTTCTGCGTCAAGAGCAATCTGTCTTACTGCATCGTCGTAGTTTCCCGGGATTATTTTAACAGTAGCGCCATAGCTACGAATCGCTTCAATTCTTGGTTTAGAAGTCTCTGCGTGAACATATACCACACAATTGTGGCCCATTTTTTGAGCAGCCCAAGCAATGCCTCTGCCATGATTGCCATCGGTTGCAGTTGCGAAAGTTAGACGCCCCAGTTTTTGCATTACTTCTTGCGAGGTTAATTCAGCATAGCTGAGATCTTCTTTTTCTCTCCCAAGGCGTTTTTTGAGAAATTCATAAACAGCATAAGAACCGCCAAGAACTTTGAATGAATTCAGCTGCAATCTTACCGATTCATCTTTGACCCAGATACCACTGACACCCAACATTTGCGACAAGTTTGGCAATGCAAGCAGGGGTGACATATGAAAACCCGGTATCTGTCGATGAAAACAGCGCGCTTTTCTAGCCACCTCCGGCGAAAAGAGCTGCCGACAAAGATCGAAATTACCGTTGTTACATGGGCTGCCAATCCACTTAATCTTGGTTGACAAAGAGCTGTTCATGATTGAAACTCCTGAAAAGTTGTGATAAACAAATAGGGCTACAAGAACCATAACAGTTTGCTCAGATTCTGTCCAGAGTTCTGGAGTAGAGAATGACTTGTTTTTTTTCGCGATACCCGTCCCAAATTAGTTCAAAAATATAGGTTTAAAACTTTAAATCAGCTCCAACGTATTTAATTATAAGTAATCATTGAGGTAGCAGACATGAAACATTTAATAGGGCTTTTTCTGTTCTTTTTTGCCTTTTTTTTTAATTCACCCTCTATGGCAACACCTTTTTCAGAAGCACCCATCGCTCCTGAAAAACAGACAAACAACTTTGAAAAAAGACACACAAATACTCCTGTAATTGAAGAGATCCCCGGTTTTCATCTCAGAGTGGGTGGTTACAACATAGCCCATGCAAGGGGTGAAGAAGCCGGGGGAAAAAATGAGATTGGCAAGCCATCAAAACTTAAAGGTATCGCCGACTTGGTAAAAAAACAGAAAATCGACATTGTTGGCTTCACTGAAATTTCTCAGGGAGACTTGCGAGTGTTGTTCAAAAATCAGCCAAAATTCATCGCAAAATACCTTGGTTATAATTATGTTTATGAAAGAAATTATAAGCGCGGGCTCTTTGGCCTGCTGGCAACACAGGGCAATGCAATAGTGTCGAGATACCCAATAGTTTCACATAAAAACCATAAGCTTTTCAGAGCTGATGAAAAACATGAGCAGCGAAGCTGCCTTGAAGCAATAATAAATTTGGGGAAACCTGGCAAAGTTAAGGTTTTGGTTGCGCATTTAAGCCTCATCAAGGAAGAAGCAACTGAACAGATTAAAGAAATTTGGGATCTGGTTGAAAAAAGCCAGGAACCAGTAATCCTTCTTGGTGATTTTAACTCAAGACCTAGCTCAGAGCAAATCAAGTGGTTGGCCGATAAAATGAAAGACACCACGACAAATCTTAATACCACCTTCAAGAATAAACCTGATGTAAAAATTGACTACCACTTTATCAAAGGACCATGGATCTCAGGCATCAGCCAGGTCGTGGGTTTCGATCTTGATTATTCAGACCATGGTTGCGTATTCAATGATTATTGGCTTCAACCGGCAAAACCATAATTGAAAGCGATTTATTCATCGCTATTTGCTGGGCCAGAATCGTGTTGAATAAAACGAAACTTGCTAAAGAGCCAATTCATTTATGCAACAAATACGAATGACGAGATTTATCATTACAGAATGATTGCGACGAATAGAAAAGGATCAAAAACATTCAGCGAACTATTCTTTAGATTCTGTAATGATATTCAAAAAATGGATTTAAAAGAAGCTCTTCAGAACCTAATAATTTTTTGGTAGACTTGGCTGACGATGCAAAAGCAGTCTCTGCATGGAAACTCAAAAATCAATTCCAGCAATGGATTAGTCGAGAACCTGTCTTAATAAAGAATTTGATTACGAATTTTGGCTGGGAAAATTGAGTTATAAATATTTTTTCTCAACTTTGTTACATCAATTCAGTATTATTCGGTTAGAGTAAAAAAATCGATGGGTTGGTTAAAACTAGCTGTATGAAGAAAGGAAAACTTTACCACTTCATTCTTTTAAGAGCTTATTTTTAAACTTCTATAAGATTGAAATTTGCTGATTATCGGGCTTGAAGATTTTAAAGATTTTTTTCTTGCATACTCTACCGTTTTTGCGTTATCTGTTACAGGCTGACAAGAAAATATACAAGTCAAGTCTTTGAGCAATATGGAAGAAAACAATTTCATAAAAGAATATCAGACCGGCTATTTTACTTTGCTGGAAGAATTTTTCGAAGTTTTTACCGGCAAAAGTGTCGACGAGTTTTCGACAGTGCACGATATTTCAAAGAATATCCGCATGTTTTTCCTGGGCCTGATGGACAACATCAAGGGAAACAAGCAACGACTGCAGTATGTCGATATGCTTGAACAAAAACTCAATGATTTTTACGGTAAATATCGCGACAAAGCCTTGCAATTTGCCGGTGAAAAAAGTTGCAACAAACTTTTGCTCAGTGGCGGACACGCTATAAACCTGCCCCAGTTTCATGCAATAAAGGTTGCCAGCCTATTTTCCGACATGATTCTTGTTCCAGACCCTGTTATGCCCTGGTTTGCCGAAGAAAGAAAAAATGAAAAATTCAAGCTCGCCAATATTCTCAAAGAGGTTTTTTCACTCCTCAAGTTAAAAGCCTTGTCAGAGCTTAACTACGAAACCCCGCAGATTTTCGTCATTCCCCTCCCCGAAGAAGTGTACGAACCCGAACGCGTAGTAAGTCCAGTTACCCAGGCAAAATACGAGGTGCTCGTCGCTGATTTTTTCCACTCATACATTAACAAAGAAATCTGCAGCTACGACGCTGCAATTGAATACGCCGAAAAAAACCACGAAGATTTTCTTGACCGAGCCGACCAACACAAGCTTTTTGTTCCGCCCGGCCGCGACCCCGGCCTCGACATCAAGGTTGCCATCAAGAAATTCAAAGAAGATATTCGCGAAAAACGCAACAAGATCGAAGCAGACGCTATCTGCTCAATGTCTGATCAGCAGCTCGTTCTCGAAGGCATTCTCGAAAGCCTCTGGCCCCAGATTTATCTGCTCGAAAACCTCGACCGCTTCCACTGTGGCCCGTTGATTCCAGTCGAAACTCAGGCTCACTATTCATGGCTTTGCACCAGAGCTAACATTGAAAAGCTTGTCGATTCAGCTGTTTTCAGCTCTGAAACCGGCGCATTCATTCAAAGCATCAAAGCTCATAAGTTCAATTTCGTCGCTGATTTCTCAATGGAATCTTTGCTGGAAATGAAAAAAAGCACCGTTTTTTCGCAACTTCAGGAAAAACTGATCATTGCCACCGGACGCCTGAATCGAGCCAAATTTTATGAGCTCAACAAGGCTTCTGCCGACACCCTGGCCGAGATTTATGAAATTCTGCTCGGCTATGAAAAAGAATTCAAATTTATCAATGAAAAGTTCAAAATGAACCTCACCGAAAAAAGAATAAAAGGGCCAGATGAGCTAGAAGTCTCTTTCGGCGCAGGAATAGCCCCCTTCATTCTCAACCGTTTGCCCTTTGGCCCAGCCAAAAAGCTTTTCGTTTTGAAAAAAGACGAACTGCGCGAAAAGCAGATTTCTGCCCGCTCTTTTCTCGGTCTTTCAGCGAAAGTCCTCTAAAAAACGGCAAAAAAAAAAAAAAAAGGGCCTTAACGGCCCTTTTTTAACAAAACACTCTTATTCGCTCCACTCGGTAACTTTTACCGCCGGCATAGGATGGGTTTCATCAGCAGGCAGATAAGTTCCCTTTAGAGAAATGGTTTTTCCGGCAGCGGCTTCCAGACCGTTGAATGCTTCTTTGTTTTCAGAAGGAATAAGCTTGTATGCTTCTTCACCAACATTCAGAACTATGGTTGAATATTTTTCGCCTGCAGCTGCATCAGCAGGAGTAACTTCAACAACACCAGTGAATTCAACGGCATCGCCCTTCTGAAATTCCATGGGTGGTGCTTCAACAGCTCCTTCTACGGGCTCAATTACTTCTTCAACGCCTTCATCGCCGCCATCATCTACGATGACTTCTTCTGTACCCATTTCGTCCATACCGGCATCATCCTGAGCAAATGCCGATGTCCAGAAACCAAAAACAACACAAACGATCAAAACCAGTTTAAAAAGCTTTTTCATTTTCTTCCTCCAGAATTGTACACTGATAAATGCAGATTCATGGCGCGATTATAGCGCCAGCCCGCCCAAAAACTTAATCCTTTAAAGGCATTTATCAGCCGATTTTAATAGAATCCGGGCATTGGCAGCTTTGAATTTCATCCCGTTTGCATTGAATCGATCATTTTCGCAATTTTTAACCCTGTTATAATGAATTTTTCTAAAAATCTGGTCAAAAAATCTATCCGGTCGGTTGGTTTATCCGGTTGACCTGCCCGGCAAAAGCTGATATTCTGACCCTAAATGAAGTGAGACTGGGAGAGAGTATGAGCACTACCCGCGATTCGATTCGCCAAGCACTGCTTGAACTGGTCGCCAGACGCGACCCAACCGTCTTTCAAGACCCGGATGTTTTTGCAAAAAAAATCCAGGAAATCGGCAAATGCTCAGATTCAGCTGAAATAGCCGCTCTTAAAGCCGGCCTTAGAGAACGCTTCCCCTGGGAACTCCAGAAAGACCCAGGCCGGGTCGTCTCACAAGCCACCGCCGACAACCTTTCAGCTTTACTGCAAAAAAAGCATTCAGTAGACCCTGAAACTGCCTTGTGGGCAGTTGAAACCTGGGGAATCTCTTTGGGGCTGAAAATTCAGCTCAAAAAGCCAGAAAAGCCGACTGTTGAACCCGACCTCGACAAAACCGCCGGATTCAAGGCCCCTGAACCACCACAACCAGTTGAACCAGAGGCACAAACGAATCCTCCAACACCACCCAGACCACCAATGCTGCCAAAATCAGAGCCAGCAACATTTCATGAACCCGACACATCCTCTACCCGCCTCGGAGTTATATTTGGCAGCGATGACGCCGGTCTGATCAGAGTTTACAAATCCTGGTTCGCCAATGCACCAGAAAGCGAATCGGCACGACTGACTGCCACAACCGTAAAAATTGAGCCCGCCAAAGCTGTACCCTTGTTTACTGCACCTCCCAAATCACGCAATCGCCAGACAAAACCTCCCAAAAGCTCTGCAACAAAATCAGAACCTTCTGAAAGCTCCGCGCCGCGAATGGAAAGGGATACCAATGCCAAGACGGTTGCTCGTAGCGCGGTCACGCAAAGCCCACCACAAAGAACCACGCCGACACCACCAGTTACCGACAATGAAGCTGATTCATTGCTTGCTCGCGCTAACGCCCTTCTCCCAGGCGGTTCAGGGCGTCTCGACATTCGCGAAGCGCTCGGTTTGCTTCAGCTTGCCGTAAAAAAAGGCTCCCTCAAAGCACGAAGACGCTTCGGAGAAATTTACCTCAAAGGAATCGGCGTTAACCCGAATCTGCCCAACGCCGCCAGCTGGTTCAAAACTGCTGCCGAACTCGGCGACGCTGAGTCCCAGTTTCAACTCGGCAGCCTTTATGCCTGCGGAGTCGGCGTTGAATACAATGCCGAACTGGCGCAAAAATGGCTGCAAGAGGCCGTTGAACAAGGGCACAAAGGTGCCGAAGAATTGCTCAAACAAATTTCACAGGCTTGAAGCCATCGGAGGACTGAATGACAAAACCAGAAACCTGCATAAATCAAACCGTTCTTATCTGGTCGGTAGTGGTTATCGTTGAAATTTTCGTCATTGCCTACCTGCTCAATTTTCCGTGGCTGATCCTGACCGGCCTGATAATGTACGGACCCATAAAAGCCGCGATGAACTGGCCGATACCGGTTGGAATTGAAGCCGGACCTGCCGGCAATGACCAGGAAAAAGAACCTGTCAGCCAGACCCCCGCCAATTAAAGGAAGCCGCACCATGGAAAAACTCGAATTTCTCGTATCTACCGGCATCTCTTTCTACGCGCCGGATTACGAATTCAAACTCTCTGATTTGCTTCTTAACAAAATCTGGAGCTTTCGCGTTCTGCAGTCGCCAAACGGTCCAATAAGTCTCCAACTAGGCACTCAACCAATAACGAATGCCACTGGTCAGGCCGGCGATATGGTCGATATTGGCGGAATGGCCATCAGATTTCAGGACGCCCTGGAAACCTGCATGGGAAAATGGATTCCTGTTCCTTACTCCCGCAAAGAGCAGATTGCCGGCTCAAATTCTCGCAGCGTTGATTGGGCACGAGCTTTTCTCTACCGCTCGCCACTCCAGACCGATGACAGCATGTTCCGCCTGGTTCTCGCCATTGACACCACGCTCGGGCAAAATGGCGAAAGCTCAAGTCACCGTGAAGAGAATCGCGGCATTTTCCCCGAAGACATTGGCGCCGCAATGCAGGCAAATCCAGGAGATCTCGCCTTCTGGCAAACTCCATCGATGCTGACCTGGGTCAAAAACGTTCTTCAGGGAGTGCCCGCCGAAGGCGGCGAAAAAGTGCCTCCACATGCCGCCGCGCTAGCCGCATTTATCGCTCTGATCGACGGCCTGAAACAAGCAGAAGTACTCCCGGAAATAACCCTGCTCCACCCGGAAGGCGAAGAAATCAGCGTTAACCTGATCCTGGATCTCGGGAACAGCAGAGCCTGCGGCATTCTTGTCGAACAGACCCCAGGACAGGCGGTCAATCTTGATGAATGCTGCAAACTCGAAATAAGAGACCTGCAGGAGCCCGGAATCGTCTATACAGAACCCTTCGACACCAGCTTTAAATTCATGCCGCCGCTGTTTGCCGATCCTGTAAACCAGTTGCCGCAAAACGACAAGAATTTTCTCTGGCCAAGTATTGTCCGCGTCGGCCAGGAAGCGGCACGCATGGAACCCTCTGACATTGGCGACACCGGCATGTCCAGCCCGAAACGCTACCTCTGGGATGAAGCTCAGCGCCATTTTCCCTGGTATTTCAATCTTGCCGATGATGGCCTTGGCAAAAAAATAGGTGGCAGTTTCCTCAAATTCCTCGATGAAAACGGATTTTTCAAAGGCGATGATGCCCACCCTCCCTTCGAACCTTGCTATCCCACCGGTAGCATGATGACATTTCTGATGCTGGAAATACTTTGCCATGCCTATGCCCAGATTAATTCCTTTTCGTTTCGCAAATCTAGAGGGCACCGCCTTGCCGTGCGCACTCTCAAGAACATTGTCATAACCACACCCTGCGGAATGTCCCTACCTGAAAGAGATCTCTACACTAACCGGGTGGCCTCGGCGATTGACACCTATTTCAAGGTCACCGGCATGCCAGAGCAAAACAAGCCGAAAACCCATTTAGAGTTCGACGAAGCAACTGCAGTGCAACTTACCTATCTTTTCGGCGAAGTGAAACATCGCTTTCTTGGCGATGCCACCGAAGCAATTACCTCTCTCGGCCGCGAAAGAGTCAGCGCCAACGCAATTAAAGAGCAGGTTTTTCGCCTCGCCAGTATCGATATCGGCGGCGGAACCTCCGACCTCATGATCGCCGAATACACCCCCAGACCATCTGAACCTTCTGGAGTCAGCCAACGCATGCTATTTTCAGAAGGCTTCTCCATCGCCGGCGATGAAATGGCCAAGCGAATAATTGAAAAACTAATTTTAAAAAGAATTTTTAACTGGGCCCAGAAGAAAAACGCCAATATCACCTGGGAAGACTTTCAGCTATTCTTTGGCCCCGGACGCGGGGGGCGCGACAAAAACTTCAACGACATGAAAGCCGAACTTTGTCGGCAGATCTGGATACCAATGGCCCACCGTCATCTCGAATTTGCCGAGCTCGACACCGATGATCCAGACATAGAACTGAGCTTCGACCGCTTTTTCCCATACCGCCTGCCCAGCGCCAATGTTCTCGACTTCTTTGCTGACCACATGCGCAAGGAATTCAATTGCGACATAACTCTGCCGGAAATCCCCTGGGAAATATCACGCAACCGGGTTAACGCCGTAATTGCCAATGTCATTGAGAATATCCTGCGCCTCTTTGCCGAAGTGATAGCTCAGTTTGACTGCGACGCACTGATTCTCGGCGGAAAACCCTCTTCCCTGCCGATCATTCGCGAAATTCTCGTTAAACTCATGCCGGTACCCTCTGCCAGGATTATCGGCCTCAAGGGATATCCAGTCGGCAACTGGTATCCTTTTTCACAAAGGGGCGGAGGCATTGCCGACCCGAAAACCACCTGCGTCATGGGCGCTGTTGTCTGGCTCTTCGCCGAAAAACTGGCCAATCTTGACGGCCTCAACCTGACCACCGACAACAGTCTTATAAAACAGCGGGAATGCTACATCGGCACATTCTCGCCCGAGGTTATGACCCTGACCCAGAGCTTGTTCCCCACCCCGGGAAATGAACCTGCCAGCCTCACCGCTTCACGCACGACTCTGCTCGGAATCCGTCGCATCGACTCCTCAGTCTGCATGGTTAACCCAATCTGGCAGATCGCCATCGACCGCGACCAGCTCAAAGGCAACGGCCCCTATCAGATCAAACTCGGCCAGGACCAGAGTCACCGAGAATGTTTGTCGGTAATTGAACTTCGCGATGAGTCCGGTAGCAAGTGCGACAAAGACCTTGCCAAACTCAGCCTGAGAACCATGATTGATGACCAATACTGGCTGGATACCGGCTGCTTCGATCTGTAATTCGAAAAGGAGCAAAAATGAGCAACAATAATGAACTCTTTCCTTTTCCTGGTCAAAACGATGACAATGACCCCGAAGTTGTTGTTAAACCAGATCTTCCGGGCTTCCCTCCTGTAGCCTCACCCTCAGACAATCTCAAACCCGAAGAATTGAAAAAAGTTCGCAACATCATTGAACTTTTTGATAAGATCGACACACACAAATTGCTCGAGCTTGCCCCAACAAAAACCGCTCCATTGCCGGTTTTCCCGGAAAGCGAACCGACGCCCCATACAACGCAACCAGCCAGCCCTCAGCCCAACCCTTCAACAATTCCATTGGAACAAGCAAAACCAGCGAATTCATCAGAAATACACCAGCATATCCTCAATTTCTTCGACGGTGTTTCCGTCACCGAAGTATGGGAAATCACAGCGCGAGGCGAATTCAAGGCTGTTCTCGACAGCATTGACGACGAGAAAACCTTTACCAACGTTTTTGCCGCCATCGCCGGCATTTTCCCACTGAAAAAATGCCTGCGCCATGGCACTCCCGACCAGAAACTTTTTGCCCTGATTGCGATCTCAGATCGCTTCCTCGCAACTCTTTCCAACCAGGTTTTCTCAACCCGAAAAAGACTTTTGAAAGCAGCAGGCTCCTATCTATCTTCGATCTCTGAACAGTACAGCTTTCTGCAAATGGAAAACGAAACATTTTCGCCTCAGTACCATGAGCGGGTTGCCGGGTCATCGGCAAGCGGCCGCACGATAAAAGAAATGCACGGCTACCTGGTTGTCGGCAAAGACAATCGCCAGGTAGTTCGCGCCGGCCTGGTGCTGACATGAAATTTCGCCTAACCCGACTCGGAGGTAACCCATGGGAATGATCGCCAAAACCTTAACCAAAGGTTTCAGAACCAGCTTTTTCCGCAATCAGCCAGTGCACCAGTTTTATGGTCATCTGCAGGCGGTTTTAAAAGATATCGATCCTTCAGGACAAATGAACAGTCTCTTTGCCAGGCCAGAAACTTCAGCTTCCAACTCCGGAGAAATCGAGTGGAGCACAGAGCTGTCGGGAGATCCGATCAGTTTCAAAGACCTGCCTGCAGCCAAACAACAGGAAGTGGCCGGACTGCTTTCCACCTATATCGAAAAGATACGCGCTTATGCCGACGCCAAACAGGGTAAAACCGGCATAGAAAAAGATTATGCCGAATATCTCAAGGCTGTTGCCATGTCGCCAGACCTGAACCAGGTCTTTGTCGTGAATAATCGGCCGGTGTTGGTGCACTGGGGTTTTGTCTGTGATAGCGGCAACCACCCTGGCCAGGGCATCTACGCTGGCTGGGACGAGTTTATCGCCCAGGTACAGCGCAAAGCCGAAAAGAAGCCTGAACCAGCGCCCAAACCTGTTGCCGAGAAACAATCGGCCCCATCTGCCGAGCAGGCCGCTGCTGCAGCCGCCGTTTTTGCAGCCCCTCCTCCCGAAGAAAAACCTGCTGAAAAAACAAATGAAAAGACAGCAGAAAAAAAAGAAGAAAAGGTAGTTGATAAAAAAACCGAAGAAAAGCCTGCCCCGCAACCTGAAAAAAAACCAGAAAAAACTGCTCCCAAAAAAGACGATCCAAACCAGGAAAAACCACTTCTGGCATTGGGCCTTGGCGCATATCGCTGGGTAAAATGGCTAGCAATAGTTTTAGCAATAATCATTTTGTTGCTGTTGTTGTTGAAAATACTTGTTCCACGTAACCCCATGGGCGGAATGGGTATGCCCCCTGGAATGTCAGCCGGTGGCGGCAGCATGCCATCCTTGCAAGACCTGCTCGGCGGTATGCCTGGCGGAAATGGCGGACTTCCCGGTGGAGATGGCGGCATGCCCGGTATGCCTGGCGGGTCTGGCGGAAAAAACGGTGGACAAACTCCGCATATTTGCCCCCATTGCGGCCATTCTATCGACGACCATCAGAGCGGACAACCAACCCCGCCAAAGCAGCAACAACCGCAACAACAGCCGAAACCGCAACAGCCTCAGACAACACAACCAACACAAACCTCTGAGCAACCGACTGCGCCTGACAGCGACAACCAAGCACCTTCAGGCAAAAAGGTTGATTAGCGAATTCCAGGCAAAATCCGCGTAAGAGCATAAAGGCTTGCGCGAAGCAATGCCCAACCGCTATTGAACCAGGAAATTGGATAAGCATAAGTACTTACAGGAGACCTGAATATGCAGCAATCGAAACTTCGGCCCGACGAACAAAATGTCATTCGCATGGCTGATCAGCTTGTAGAAATGCTTAATAGCAGCTCTGACTGGGCGGGCAGTTACCTTAAAGATGCCCAGATCAGAAAATTCATGGATAAAATTCTGCACGAAAAGCAGGTCACGGTAAGAAGAATCCGCGAATCGGCGGGTCGCCCACTTGCCCTTGGCGTGTTCGGCGCCAGCCAGTGCGGCAAGTCATATCTGGTATCTGAACTTGTGCGGGGCGGCGAAAAAGCCTTGACCGTATGGCTCAATCAGGCCCGACAAGAACCGGTTCATCGCGACTATCTCGAAGAAATCAACCCCGCCGGCGGACGTGAAAGTACAGCCATTGTTACCCGCTTCACCACTCGGCCATATCGTGAAATTCCCGGCTGTGCTGCTTATATAAGACTTCTAAGCACAACAGATCTGATAAAGATCTTTTTGAACGGCTTTCTTTTTGAATGCGTATCAGATTTCATGCCATCCGCCGAAGAACTCCAGAAAATCCGCTATTCCTTCCGCAGCTTTGTCGGCAAGAACAACGGCCAAGGCCTGCTCAGCGAAACCGATGTCTGGGACCTCCAGGACTACGCACGCAGGCATTTTCACAATCAATTTCTTCGCATGCTCGAAGATATCAATTACTGGGGCATTCTCAACGATGAAGTCAGACTCCTGCCCGCTGACCAGCAGATCACCTATCTTGAATGGCTCTGGGGCAAGTTCCCGAAAATCACCGAGCTGTTTCGCCACCTGGCAAAAGAGCTTGGCAACCTGGGCGGCCAGGTTGTCGGAATTTACGACGATGCCCTGCTGCCCCGCACCAACAGCATCATCGACGTGCAAAGGCTTTCTGGCCTGATGAAAGTCGGTAATCGCAAATGCACTCTCGTTCTGAGCAATGGTGGTGAAACCAGCATTGATTCATCAGTGCTCTGCGCTTTGACCAGTGAACTCATCCTGCAAACCCAGGTTACCAAGCCCGAGGCGTTGCTGCATCAGCTCGACGTCCTCGACTTTCCCGGAGCCAGAGCTCGCGCTCAGGTTTTTGATCAAACACGTATTTCAAATGATCATGATTCACTCGTCGAAGTTTTTCTGCGCGGAAAGGTTGCCTACCTTTTCGATCGCTATTCCGACGATCGCGACGTAACCGGCCTGTTGCTCTGCCAGGAAGGCGGCCCACAAGAAGCCAAATCCCTTCCTTATATGGTCAACAAATGGGTCGAATGGAGCCAGGGAAAAGACGCAAAAAACAGAAATGGCAAAAAGCCGCTTCTTTTCCATGTCTTTACCAAATTTGATATGGACCTGATTCGCAAGCGTGGTGAAGATCCATCGGTTCGCTGGGACAGCCGCCTGAAAACAAATTTTGCCGAATTCCTTGGCCGCGCCGGTGACTGGGTCATGCAGTGGGATGAAGAGCAACCTTTCAAAAACTGCTTCTGGGTCCGCAATCCAAACGTTCAGCAAACCGTCTTTGGCCGAGATAAGGACGGAGCCGAATTTGTTCGCGACGAAGAACAACTTGCGCAAATACGTGCCGAATACCTGGCCAACGAAAACGTGCAAAGACATTTTTTCAGTCCATCAGAGGCCTGGGATCGCGCCGCCACACCAGGTAATTCAGGAATTCCATATTTGATTGAAAAAGTCAAAGAAAGCATAGAGGCCGATACCAAAGTCAAACAACTGCAGAGCAATTTAAAACTGGTGTTTACCGAAATCCGAACCCACCTTCAACCATATCACATCGGCGACGACATAACCAAAGCCCGCGCCCTGGCCGAAGAACGTGGCAAAAAAATCATCTCCCAATTAGCCCGGGAAATGGCGACCCGCTATTCCCTGCCCCAGATTCTCGATCTCGACCGCATGGCCATCGCTGATAAAACCATCGGCATGATCTATGATTCGGTCATCAACCCAATGGGCGAAGAAGAAAATGAAGGAGAAAATGGTATCCAGTCTGAAGCTCCGGTCTTTGAAGAATCCATTTTCGACGTTTTCGGCAGCCCAGCCCCAGCAGAAGAGAAAAAGCCCAAAAAGCTTGCCCCCGGCAAAAGCGAGGTCTTTGCCCAATCGGTTTTGAACCGCTGGCAACAACAACTGGCACAACTGACACAGGATAGCGATCTTCACCAGACTACTGGCCTAACCCCTGAGTGGTTTGCTGAAATCAGCCAGGAAATCATTAAAGGCGCTTCACGAAACAAACTCGAGAAGCAAATTGCCACTGAAAGCGAGACCTACCTGAATGCACCGAATTCAACGCGTTTTCTTCGCAAGACCTCGGTTAGAGTCGCCTCTATTTTGAATCGCTTCATTGTCGAACTCGGCCAGCCCAGACCAGACAAACCCATACCTGAAGGGGCGCCAAAAGCCACTCTTTCTGCCAAAGCCTACCCAGGCCTGGCCCTTTTTCAACACTGGGCCACAGCCATGGTTCAAATGTTCAAGGATAACGTTGCCGAGGCATCTGCTGACGATGAAGCCAGCAACGCCGCCCTCGAACGAATTCTCAACATCAAATTGAACTGATTTAACCACAAACAATGAAGACCGGCTTTATTTTATATGTTAGCGATCAGCAGGCCGCCACGGCCTTTTACCAAGAGGTTCTCGATCTCGAACCAACCCTCAATGTCCCGGGAATGACCGAGTTTTCCCTTGGAACGAATGTCACCCTTGGACTTATGCCCATAGTCGGCATTAAAAAGCTCCTTGGCGATGCCCTGCCTTCTCCGGAAAGCCCAGTGCCCAGAGCCGAGCTTTATCTAATTGTCGACGACCCGGACAAATACCATCAGCGAGCCTTGAAAAAGGGTGCAACCGAGCTAAGCCCTCTTCAAATGAGGAACTGGGGCGATTTTGCCGCTTATTCACTAGATAAGGACAATCACGTCATTGCCTTCGCCGACCGCAAAGAATAACCAAACCATTATAAATCTGGCTCTTTGTCTTCCAGGCTCTCAGTATAAGGCAGAGAGCTTTTCTTTTCACCAAAAATCCCATCGATAAGCTTTTTTATTGCGCCTTGTTCGTTGGTTGTCCAGGCGATAACTTTCGCCCCGGCAATGATCAAACTCAACGACAGATAACCGGCGAAAAATAGAAATAAAACATACACTGCCAAAGAAACCGGCCGCCCCAAACCAATGGTTATTTTAAATGAATTGTCGGTAACCAGGAGCTCATCGCCCTTGATAATCTCATTCAGGCTTATAATTGCAGCCTCTGCAACCTTGGGGTCATTCACCACTTTGAAAACATGATCTATCGTCGAAACGACATAAACCAGCCCGGTTATAATGACAATACAACCGATTATCACCGAAACACCCTTGATCATATCGGGAAGCTTCTCAAAAAGATTAAAACCGTTTTCCTCGCGTCGGTTATCCATATACTGATTCTCCTGCCCCTTCAAATTTAAACCTGGACTATTATTTTTCAGCCTGTGTTTTCCCTGAATGATAATACAATATCAGTCTTCCCAAGGCGAAAACAATCATTAAAACTTTTCTCCGACGCAAATGGATGGCCGTTCAACGCTTCAATCTAGCCAACCAATGATCCAAAACCGCCGCGAAACGACGACTTTCTTTTATCCCGTAAGCTGGAGGCCCACCGGTAATCGCCCCTGAATTTCGCAGATCTGCCATGAAATCTCTTACAAAAAGCCTTTCTTTGATATTATTTTCATCAAAAATCACCCCACGCGGATCGATCGCAACCGCGCCACATTCGACAATGCGGGCAGCCAAAGGAATGTCTGCAGTAACCACCAGATCTCCCGATTCAGCAAGCGCAACAATCCGGTCGTCAGCCTCATCTGGCCCCGCCTCAGCCAGTTCGAACCCGATAAAATCCGAATCCGGCAAGCG
>CAZQUE010000077.1:0-20617 GCA_964596185.1 uncultured bacterium
GTCGCCATACGAATCTTTTTTTCAGACATCGATCAGCCTCCAGTGAATTGCTTTCTTAAAACAGGATATCACTGCGCCGACGGAATGCATAGCCGTCCGCAGATTTAATTTACCACCTCTTCTGCCAGCATGATCTGACTTCGGGTTCGCAAACGTCGAAGGTTTTCGCGGCCAAGATAGTATTTTCGACCCGCATCGCGCATTTCAAGACGCCAGCCGACTAATTTGGAAACTCGTTGCTCGGCCGGTGGATGCGAATGAAAATAGCTGCCTGCAGCCACGGCCACCGACTTGCCAAATTCGGAAAACGGGTCTTTGGCCTTTTTTGCTGGCCTGGTCTTTTCAAATTTTTCCCCCAGCCGCTTCATGACACGTTCAGGTGCCTCCGGGTCATATCCCGCCAGAATGGCCAGGTGCAAGCCGCCACGGTCTGCTTCAAATTCCTGATATTTGCGGTATCCACCGGTTATGACCATGGTGGCGTAACGCGTGGCAATCCTGGTCAAAAAATTGTCCAGCAGCGGCCCGCCAATTTTTTTAGCAGCCAGCTCAGCCTGAAAAAGCTCTATGCAATGGCGGGCATCGACATGAGTAATTTCATGCCCAATAATTGAAGCTAATTCTGCCTCGGACTCGACAAAATCAAGCAGACCGGAAAAAACGAATATCTGTCCGCCTGGTAAAGCGAAGGCGTTAACCGTTTCATTGTCGATCAGGTGAAATTCATATTTAATCTCTTTTCGTTTTATGCCACCAAGCAGCGAACGCCCCAGCCTTTTGACATAAGCTTCCCGCTCACGAAATTCTTTAGTCGAATTCCGGCCGCCAAAGTGCATGTTTGAAGCAAGTCGCCTGCCAAGCTCCTGTTCTTCTTCGGCTGTAACCTTTGTACTGAGCATAAGAGGACGAGTTGCTGTTTTTTGCGCGTCGCCAACGAGCTCCATAACACTGGAAAGACTTGCCTGTTGTTGCGGATTTTCAATTATCACGAGGGAAAGCGAAGCCAGAAGCATAATGGCAACAATGATCAGTGAATAAAGAGGTTTCATCAGAGCAATTCCTCAAATCTTTCCTTGAATCTGGTATATGCCCAGGAAATCAATATCAAAGCACCGCCAAGACAAATGAAGGCCAGAATACGAAATGGCGCATCGAGAAATCTGGCATCGTAAAGAAATACCTTGAGAATACAGACCATTGCGGCTCCAAGCCCTGTAAGACGCAAAACCCGGTCGCGAATGAAAAATCCGGCAGTGAGCAGAACAATTCCCATCGCGGCCCAGGCAAGAGTCAGGTAACCTCCTGAAATCTGCAGATAAAGAAGGTATGCAAAAAGGGCTGACCCGGCCAGGGATGAAATTTCCCTGCGATAAACATCGAAAATCTTCAAAATCGTATCATTGGCCTCGACTGGTTCATTCGATGACAGCCAACGATTTATGTAAAGAGAAGCAATAAGCAACGCACCAATAAACCAGGTATTCGAAGTAATGGAATCACCGCCGGCATTCCGCAAGTCAGTGCTTATACCATAACCAACCGCACCGATTACCAGAAAAATGGCCTGCCTGGCAAAATGCCTGTTTTTAAAATGCTTCCCGGCCAGAGTCAGGCCAATTGCCGCTATCGCCCAGGCTGGCGCAGTTAAGCCCTGCCCAAACTCGAATCGAATCAGAAATGCAGTCAAAACCGCGCCAAAATATGAATAAACTGGTGCAAAAATCCTGGTTGCGCCGGTTGGCGAAGCCTCCCAGTCTATTTCAACGTCGGTACGAAAATAAAGATGAACCATGAGAAAAATTACCGGAATGACTGTCAACAAGCGAAAAGAAACGCCCATCGTCAACTCATCTGCACCCATATTCACCATAAAAAGTCGTAAAAAAGCAAAAGTTACGATGCTGTGCCCAGTGAAACGCAATAATTGCCAGGGGGCCCTGAAAGCGACTTCTATTACCAGAAGTCCCGCCATAGCCCAGCCTACCGCCACACCTATCGGCGGAAGAACATACCATAACCAGGTACATAAGCTCACCGAAGCAATTGCCAGGCAATCTTCCAGGGAGCCAAGAAAAAATTTCTGCTTCTCGACCGCGGCTTCGCCGGGAGCCTGACACCAGAATCCGCGCAAAACTCCTGAGATAATATATTGAACCATTATCAGGCCCGATAAAACCGCCAATGATGGCCCGTCACGATGTGGCCAAGCAAGAAGTGAAACAGTCAGATAACAGAAAAAATTCAGGACAAAAACGAACCGGGTTGGGTGCTGATCATTGCCTGAACTGCGCCGCAAAAAATTCATGCTGATCATCTCAAAGGTAACCCAATTCACCAATAATAGAGACTGGGTGAAGGTCAATCTCGCCACCGCCTCAACTTCTTTCGGGGAAGCCCGCCAATGCAACCTTGCCAACATTGAGCCGTAACAGAGAATAAGCCCGGAAACCGCAAGCTGATGCCAGGAATAGCGATAGGAAAGCACAAGCATGCCAACTGTCAGAACCGCGGCGGCAATCTCTGAAAACAAGGAAACCTCACTGACAAAAAGCGAGACGAATGCAAGTAGAAAAGAAAGTCCCACTGCCGTTTCGGAAGCAAAATAAAGCGAGTGGCCAATCATTCCACCGGCAACGATCAACATTAACAGCATCCCCACAATCGGAGAATCGACAACCTTTGTCGCATCGACGCCGTGCGCCGCGAAAGCGGTCAAATAAAGACAGGCCCAACCTCCTCCAATTAAACCCAAACTTAATACATCTTCAGAGTTCCGCTTGTTTAAAATTACACCCCAAGCAAGCAGGCCGCCGCCAAGAATAAATCCGGCAGCAAGCTTGGCCATTGGCCCCATAGAGCCAAGCGTGTATTTTAGAAAAAGGGCAAGACCAATAACCAGAAGCAAAGCCCCTATTTTGCTCATAACATTGCCACCGATCAGTGATTCCATATCGAGGGCGGTCCAATTTTCGTTTGCGACTCCGCTCTTTTTAGTTTTGCCGGCAGAAGTCCCCGCATGCTGTTTCACGGGTTCAAATTCTCGTCCGATATCTGAAAAATCTTCTGAATCTGAAATTGAATTATTGCCTGAGATTACAGAAGTTGCTTCTCTGGTTCCCTGAAATTGAGCATCTCCATCAATGGGCAATTGCATTTCTTCAATTTCTTCATCGGCAAGCTCCGGTGGCAGATCGAATTGATTCAGGTCAGCCGCGCCAACTGCGACAGAATCAGCCATAACCGGATCAAAGGTTTTTTCAAAGGCCGTAACTAACATTGCATCATTATTTTGATCATATCCGACGGCAGTTGAAGATGCAGCAACATCTTTGAGGTGAGCCTCTGGTTTTGCCATACCAATGCCAATGCCACTTCTATCTGCCTGGGCAGTCTTCTCTTCCAGCTTTCTCAGGCTGTTCTGAAGCCTGAGAACTTTGTCGCTGAGCATGTCAATATCATTATTGTGAACCTTGATTCTTGATTTGAGATCGTGAATGGTGCTGATTGCCCAGGCAACGAAAATGAAGGGTGAAAGAACCAGCAACAACAACAAAGATCCGCCGTAGAGAATTTCCATGAATGATCCCCTGTCATGATAGAAAAAGATGGTTCAATTTTAACAGTATAATTGATTCAGCACAAATTTTACCGGAATATAACCCCAAAAAAGAATGATTAATTAAATTTCACTGAGGACAAAATTTTAAATGAACTCTGCATTTACATGTTATAATGTTTGAAAATTGGGGATCAAAATGTGCAAAAAAAATAACAGAATTCAATATTCACCGACAGTTTTGTGCCAACAACTTCATTGCCTTTATGAGCTTTTACAGGAACGAAAAAAGCAGATTCTGGCTGATCCAGAATTCAATCCGGGTAATGAAGCCCTGAACGACGAACTCGAAGAAATTTATTTCAAAATGAAACTTCTTCAGGAATGCTTTGAAAAATTTTGCCCAAGCTGATTGATAAAAGCAGCGGCAATCAAGAGGAATGCTTATGAAAGAAAAGATGCTGATCGCACTATCGCACACTTTAAAAGGATATTTAACAGACCCTAATGCCACAAGACTCATTCAGAAAGCCTTTAGAACCATAGAGCAGCATTTACACGCGACTTCCGTATATATCGCACTGCAAAACAAGCATACCTCCTATCTGGATATCCCTCATTCACACGGCATACCCAGGTCAGCGCTGAACAAGTTTCACCGCAAGATTGGCAGCAATACAATCGGACGCCTCTTTTTCAAAGACAGTTTTACCGTTATCAAACCGGGCGACCCCCATGATGATTATGAAGAAATGAAAATCGACAAAGAATACGGCATGTGTATAGCCGCCCACATTGGCTGGGAAGGAAGAACGTTCGGTTTTCTCGCCTGTTATTTTGAAAATGCTTTTGAAATAGAACATGGCACTCGCAATTTTCTACTTGCTATGGCCGGAGCGATATCTGCCGCCCTTGAAAAAGAACATCTTCTCAGCATTATTTCGGAACTCAAGCAGTTCGATGTCGAAACCGGAATTTACACTCATCAATTCTTTATTTCCAAGCTGGAAAAAGAAATTGAAGCCTGTCATGAGCAGGACAAGCCTCTTTCACTGATCATAATGGATATGGAAAATTTCAAATCGATAATTAATCTTCATGGCAATGAAGTCGCCCACGAGATTTTAAAAAACTCTGCCGAAGAACTTAAAACCCATATCCGAGGTTGCGATGTTCTAGGGTCTCTGGGCGTCGATGAATTCGTTCTTTACATGCCTGACACCCGGGTCAAACAGGCCGAAAAAATTATTCGCACATTCAGAGAAAAACTCAAGAATCTTGAGTTCACAAAACACAAGATTCCGGCATCTTTTTCTTTTGGCCTGACCGAACTGCATCATGAAGATGATCTTGAAAGCTTTATTCACCGAGCCCAGCTGGCGCTTTACAATGCCCGCAAATCCGGCGAGGGAACAATGTCCATCGAAGCCTGATCACCAATCAGGCTCGTCTGCCTGCTGTTTTTGCGGCTTGCGTCCTCGATTTTGAAAAAATTCATGCAATTGCTGGGCGTTCATATTGAATGGGTCCATTTCTTCCTGGCGCTGAACCTGCTCGTTGCGATAATATAGCTGCGCCTGCTTTTCCCTTTCCTGCATTTCACGCATCAATTTTTCGACCATGTAGGGGTTCATTTTACGGTTCTTGATTGCCCTGGCCCGCTGAGATTCCTGCGGTTTCTTGCTATCCGCATTTTCTTGCGCCATTTCTACATCCTGTCGCTGTTCTTGAGAGTTGTTCTGCTGCTCACCAGGCTTCCCCTGCTCAGAATCTTTACTTTTTTCTTGGTCAGTCCCATCTTTTGCTTGCGATTGCTCTGATTCCGACGAATCCTTTTTGCCCTGGTCATTTTGCTGTTGGCCAGTTTTTGCCTGTTGCTGGTCTTCTCCATTTTCTTTGTCAGCATTCTGATTCTGCGGTGACTGGTTCTGCTGATCTTGTTGCTGCTGGTTCTGCTGGTTCTGCTGGTTCTGCTGGTTCTGCTGGTTCTGTTGCTGCTGGTTCTGCTGGTTCTGCTGGTTCTGTTGCTGCTGGTTCTGCTGGTTCTGTTGCTGCTGCTGGTTCTGTTGCTGCTGCTTTTCCATCTGCTCTTGCAACTTCTTTTCTGCTTGACGCAGGTTGAACTCGGTTTTAGGATCCTGTTTGATTTCAAGACCCTTCTTGTAGGCTTCAACCGCCATCGTATAATTGCCCAGGCGATATGCGGCATTGCCAAGATTGTGGAGGCTCATGAAACCGAGCTCTTTTCCATTAGCCGACTCTGCGGCATCAGCAAACAAATTCGCTGCACGGGCATAATCTCTTTTACGATAACTGATCTGACCGAGATTGTATTTTATCAACGGATTGTCAGGGTCGGCAAACCTGGCAAGCTGCAATTCTTTTTCGGCATCTTCGAGACGCCCGTCTTCGAGATGCTTCAATCCCGCCCGGACATCGAACGCAGGATGAGCCTGAACGTTTGCCACTGCCATAAAAAGCATTAAAACAGACAAAATCAGCTTTTTCATATTCTTTTCAACCAATGATCCTTTTCACGCGAATAAGGTATCCGCTCGGAAATCATCCATTCGCTAAGCAACAAAAGAAAGGCGATTATTACCGGCAGCCAGTAAAGTTCATGACGGATCTGTCGCGTGCCGCCGGCAATGCCTGTTCGGCTCAATTCATCGAGTGCAGCAACGACTTCGCGGGCACTGGCAATATTGTTTGCCCGGAAATATTGCGCCCCGGTCTTTTCTGCAATTTCTTTGAGGTTTTTATCTTCCAAACGAGTCACAACAAGTTTTCCCTGGTGCTTTTTATAAATCATTTCGCCAAACCAGGTCTGACCCTCGGGAATGTATCCGCCCTTTTCGCTACCGATTCCTACCGTGTAGACCGGCAAATCCTTGCGGCGAGCCTCTTCAATGGCCTTGTCGAGTTTTTCACGGTTCTTATCTTCGCCATCCGAGAACAGGACAATTACCTTACTCTGCGAAGCAGTCATGTCGAATCGATCTATCGATGTCTGAATTGCCCCGCCCAAATCTGTGCCCTGCCTGGCCAATAGTTGCGGGTTTACCCGCTCGAGAAAAGTTAGAAAAGTATTTTTGTCTCGCGACAAAGGGCTTTGAACCATGGTTTCACCGGCAAAAACTACAAGGCCGATGCGGTCATCACGAAGCCCGTTGAGCATGCGGGCAATTATGGCCTTGGCCACCTCAAGCCTTGAATTACCGTCGATATCTCTGGCGTTCATTGACTTGGAAATATCCAAAGCAATCACCAGATCAAAGCCCATACCAAAAACCTGTTCCTCGGTAACTCCTCCGAGGGGCCGCATCAGTCCGACTCCCAGAAGAAACAGAGCAAAAACCACCATTAGCCATTTGAATGCGGGGCGTCGGGTTGGTTGATGACCGGCGAGGCGCTTTAGCATAGTTGCAGAAGCAAAATCAGTTCGCTTCTGCAGTAATTTCTTTGCTGCATGCCTCCATAAAAAAGCGGCCCAAACCATGGTAAACACCAGCAAAAACAGGTTTTCATAATTCTTAAACATTTAAAAAACCCTTTGAAAGATCCGGGATCGCAGATAAATTTCGCATATCAGCAGACAAAATGCCGGAGCCAGAAACCAGTAAAATCTTTCCGAATACTGAATGGTCTTGCTGACATCGATTTTGCCTTTCTCAAGAGTGGCGATCTTCTGATAAATTTTTTCCAGCGCTTCATTATCGGTAGCGCGGAAATACTGCCCGCCCGTCATGAAGGAAATGTCTTTCAGCAGCTGTTCATCGATTTTGGGGATATAAAGCGAGCCGTCGTTATTGCGGGCATACATTTTTCTGCCGCCTCTGATGATTGGAATCGGCGCACCGTCAATACTACCAACTCCGATGGTGTAGATTTTTACTCCTCGTTCTGAAGCTATTTTGGCTGCCTCGAGCGGATCGACCACTCCGGCATTGTTCTCGCCATCAGTCATGAGAATGACAACTTTATCGCGCTTTTCACTTTTATCAGCGGAAAATTTGTAAACGGCATTGATGATTGCGTCACCGATTGCCGTGCCGTCAGCCTTGAGCATACTGAGATTCGTTCTTCGCAATAGTTCGGTTACGACACCGTAATCTATCGTCAACGGACATTGAGTCAAAGACAAACCGGCAAACACTACCAGCCCGATACGGTGATCCATCAAACCGGAAATGAAATTTTCAGTAATCTTCTTTGCAGCAGAAAGTCGGTCTGGTTTGAAATCCTCAGCAGCCATACTTCCCGAAACATCAAGCGAAATCATGATATCTATACCCTGCCGCGTTATTTCTTCACGCTCCAGGCCATATTGAGGCTGCATTAAAGCGAAGATAAGAAGAATCAGCACCAACATGCGCATCAAATCCGGGACAAAAATCAACCGGGAGCGCCATGACCGATGAATGTCAGTAGAAAGGAAAGCGAGAGGAAACCGGATGCCTCCTTTTTTTGCCTGTCGCATAAGATATAATTTATATGCAATCACGATGGGAATTAGAGCGAAAAGCATTATGAATTCGGGGCTGTTGAATTTCATTGCTGCCACCCCCGATCTCTAACAAGAGCAGCAACCTTTTCGGCGAGGTCTTCAGCCGAGACTTCAACCTTTTCCCCCATAAACTTGATTCGGTCACATACATCAAACAGCTCGTTGACCCGCCGCCTCAATTCAGGCTCGGCTTTACCATTCACCAGAATTTGCAGCATTTCGTCGGAAGTTGCGGCAGGCCCGATTCCAATACAGTATTTTTCGAACAGAAAACTCTTGAGTATGTAGACAAGGGTTTCACAAATCTCTTTCATCTGTCGGTTATGCCAGACCGGTGAAAGCTGTAGGCGTTTTATTGCCCGAAAAGCCATTTTTTCGGGGTCAGATTGAACAAGTTTGCGCTCACGAACCGGTTCGGAAATCAGCCAACCATATAGCAAGAATAACAACCATAATGCAACGATCGTGCCCAACGCATAACCAAGGTATTCCCACCACGGAATTGCCATGTTGACGACTGGCATCAGATCATAGATTTCTTCTCCGGGCGGCAACGGCGGTAAATCAGCACTGACACTTGCAATTGCACCGGCGAAGATGGGTAAGGTTTGTTTTTCTTTTAATTTCAGCATTTTCAATCAACTTTTTGAGTTTCACTCGCCAGGCCAAAGAAGGCTTTCTCCATAACGGCCTCGTTGATTTTCATTTCTTCTTTCGCAGCAAGTTCAGCAATCTTGCGCCCCAACAACTCTTGCTGTTTCTTTTCGGTTAAGCTTTGTCGGGCAAAAGCCTGAACCCGCTCTGCCGGAAGCTTTTCACCAGGAGTAAAAGCATGAATCTGGTAAATCAGATATTTTTCGCCAATTCTTACCGGACCAAAAAACTCAATGCTTTTTGCTGCTTTGAAATCAAGACTACGTATCTCGGCTGGCAATTGCTCAACGATTACTTCAAGACCATCGGCAAGGGTTTCATAAGACTCACTATTCAAGCCGCCTTCAATCGAACCAGATTTTTTATGATTCAGAAACATTTCGGCTGAAGTCGCATCAGTAAATGCATAGGCCGAATATTTGACCCGGTCGCTTCCCGTAAAGCTTGCCGCGTTTCTCGCGACAAAATCGGCAACGTCCTGGTCAGAAATTTTCATGTCTTTGAGAACATATTTTTCAAGATAGAACTTCAGCTTAAGATTTTCTTCTATTTGCCTGATTGCATCGATATAGGCCGGATCACGATCGATTCCTTCCCTTTCGGCAGCCCTTTTTAAAAGCGTTTCTCGGGCCATAGCCTGAACAACCGCATCAAGCTGCTCTTTCTCAATATTTTTATCAGAAACATTCATTGCCCTAAGGCGCTCTTTTAATTGTTCGAGAGTTACCACTCCCTTATTTCCAAATCTAACGACGGTATCCGAAGCAACAGTATTTTCAAGAGGATTAACCCCTGAATCTAGCATTTTACGTCTTTCGACGTCATAGGTTCGGCCAAGACGATTGAGACAATAGCGAATGTCATCTTCTGTTTCCGAGGCAGTTCCCGGCGAAAAAGTCCGCAAAAAAACCAGTTCTCCAAGCGCCTTTTCAAACTGATGCAATTCTTTCATGTAAATATCTGCCAAAGCACGCCGCATATTCAGGCTCTTGCTTGAATAAGGCTGACGACTGATGGAATCTTCGAGAATGGCGGCAGCCTTTTCCGGAAGTTCAAAGGCCAACAATTCTGCAGCATAGCGGTCTTTTTCGTAACCGGTCATCCTTCTTGTCTGATAATAATGCCAGGCCAACATCAGGGCCAGGATCAATCCAATCATGACCAGCAGCAGCACCGCGTCTACTTTTTTTGATATTCCTCTGAGACTGTTCATATAAACCTCATCTAATCATTATTTAACCAGAGCCATTCGCCTTTCTCGCTCTGAAAAAAGCTTGCAGATAGATCTGACGACAGATTCGCCGGCAAGAATTTCGATAACATCTATACCCAGCTTACGGCAGCGGTCTAATAAAGCCGTCTCGGCCATACTGCGCCGCCTTAGCAATTCATCGACTGCCTTTCGATCCGATGTATCAAAAAGAGTTTCATCGCCAGTTTCTGGGTCTTCAATCTCGATCAGACCGACATCTGGAATTTCACGCTCGCGATGGTCTCGCAGCAATACGAGAATGAGATCATGCCTTGCCGAAGTAACCCTGATCTCTCTATCTATGCCGGCAATGTTGATCGCGTCAGTTACCAGAAAAATTATTGAACGTCTGGTAAGCGCACTGTTAAGATAGTTCAAAACCGATTTTATATCGGTTTTGCGATGTTGCGGCACAAAATAGAGCAGATCTCTGATCAACCGCAAAATATGCGTTTTTCCCTTTGCCGGGGCAACGAATTTTTCAACCTCATCGGTAAAAAGACAAACACCGACCCTGTCATTATTCTTTTCAGCGGCAAGACTCATTGCTGCAGCAAATTCAACTGCGGTCTCACGTTTTTCGCGATTCCCTGAACCGAATTCCATCGACGCAGAAAGATCCAGGGCAGTAATCACCTGCAGCTCTCTTTCTTCTATGTGCTCACGCACATGAAAATTTCCGGTTCTGGCACTGACTTTCCAGTCTATCGAACGAAATTCATCGCCACGATAATACTGACGGATACCGGCGAACTCTATCCCCCGGCCCTTGAAAACCGACTTGTAACCACCGGCATAGAGAGATTCGACCAGGTGCCTGGTCTTGATTTCAATACGCCTTACTTCTTTTAACAGCTCTTTTGGCAGCATTTTTCTTCACCAATTCAGGGAACGGGCACTCCATCTCGAATTCTTCTAACAAGTTCGTCAGAAGAAATTTCATCGGCCTCGGCCTCATAGGTTGGAATCACTCGATGCCGCAGTATTTCCAGCATTACAGCCTTTACGTCATCAGGCTTCACGAAAACCCTTCCCATGAGCATTGCCCTGCTTCGGGCAGCTCTGGTTAAATAAATTGACGCACGGGGTGATGCTCCATACCTGATGTAACCTTTAAGATCGAGCGAATATTTCTCTGGATTTCTTGTCGCGTCGACAATTCGTAAGATGTATTCTACGATTTTGTCATCAACGTAAACTTCACGGGCAAGCCCTCTTAAACCAATTATTTCATCCGCAGAAATAACCGGAGAAACGATTTCAACACCGTGACTCTTTTCCTGGAGACCCATTCTTTTTACAATCAGTCGCTCTTCTTCAAATGCCGGATAATCAACCCGAACCTTGAAGAGAAATCGGTCGACCTGAGCCTCGCTCAGGGTATAAGTACCTTCTGTTTCGATGGGGTTTTGCGTCGCTAATACCAGGAATGGCTCCTGAAGCTTGAAGGTCTCCTGTTCAATCGTAACCTGTCGCTCTTCCATACATTCAAGCAAAGCACTTTGAACCTTTGCCGGCGCGCGGTTTATTTCATCGGCAAGAATGAAGTTGGAAAAAATGGGGCCCTTATGCGTTTGAAACTCGGCTTTCTTTGGATCAAAAATCCTGGTCCCGATGAGATCGGCCGGTAAAAGATCCGGGGTGAACTGTATTCTTGAAAAACCCGTTTTTACGGTGCGAGCCAGGGCTTTTATCGCCAATGTCTTGGCTAAACCGGGCACACCTTCAAGCAGAATGTGGCCATCGGTAACGAGTGCCAGTATAAGGCTTTCAAGCAAACTGCCCTGTCCAACCAGAATTTTTCTGACTTCGTTGCGTATTTTTTCGACGGTAGCCTGGGCATTTTCGATTCTACCCTGTAGTTCAGCGTTTGCGTTCATTTTCCAACTCCAGTTTTTTAATCGATACCGTTCAAAACGGTTTTAACGTCTTCTTCAATGGCCGAAAAAGATCGGCCGGGAAGCCCACCGGCATACATAACCAGTTCGAGGTCTGCACCAACGCGTTCGCCAGCTTTTTTAACCGACTCATTGCCACTCATGCTTCTGATTTTTGCCAGCATTTCATCAGGAGTCATGTCATCGCTTAAAGCCGAAGTTCTTTGAACTGCCGCCGTTTTAAACAGCGAGAAGAATGTGCGATAAAATTCGGCATCGACCTCGGGACTCTGCCTTTTAAGGCGGGAAAGTTCAGCGGCAAAATCGATAACAGGCTTCCGGATTGTAGCTTTTGTATCTTCAACCACAGCAACGATCTCTGCATCTTCGACATTGCTTTCAGCTGAAGTTTTGGCTTTATTTCCAGCCAAAACAAAAAAGATAAAAGGAATGCTGAGCAAAAGAAAGAACACCAATCCTCCAGCCAAAACCAGACGATAAACTGAGCCAGACTCGGGCTGAGGTTTGCCCGAACCATCCTCTGCGCCAACCGGCTCAGGATCTTCTTGTGGTGGAAGAACGCTTATTTCTATAGGCTTAGTGCTATGCAATTTTCCTTCAGGATCTTTGAAGGAAATTGCCGGAATCTCTTTTTTGCCTGGTTCACGCGGCACCAGTTCGAGCAATACCTGACTCTGGGTTACCCCCACCCCATTTACCCACCTTGAACTGTGGCCAGTGCGGGTTGAAGCTATATCAAAACCCGGAATTTCTCCAATGTTAGGAGTAAGTGAACGGGCCATACCACCGTTTCCCAGCTGGTGAGTAATAGTGATTACCAGATTCAGCGATTCACCAAATGCTACTTCGTTCTTGTCTACCTGGGCTTCAATCTCGTATTGAGCCGGCAAACATGACGGCAAAAGGCAAAAAAGGCAGGCAAAAACCCATAAAAGCCTTTTTGCAGATTCCACAGTCTACCTCCATTTATGCTCTTTGTAGATAATTGACTGCACCCATCTGCAAAAGTTCCCATTTTTTTTGCTGATTGATTTTTTTGCCTGATATGGTAACCTGTCAATCATGAATAACAGTGCATCCATATCTTATATCTTCAGTTCGTCAATTATTTTGACTCGAACCTGCCATCAACGTTGTGGCTATTGCTCGCTTTTTCGAGAAGAAGCGCCTTTGCTGGCCATAGAAGATCTACGTCTTCAGTTGAATGATCTTTCAAAAAAAGGCGCATCGGAAGTGGTTTTTCTTGCCGGCGAAACGCCGCAGGAATACCCGCACATTCAGATTGAACTTCACCGTTACGGCTTTTCTTCTTTCGCAGATTATCTTAACGAAGTCTGCCAAATGACTCTTGAAGCCAATATGATGCCGGTTCTTTCAGTTGGCTACCTCGACGAATTCAATGCTGAGCGCTTCACCGAATCAGGCTGCATCGTCAGAATTAATCTTGTAGCCAGTTCTTTATCAAAACCCGGCCAGGCCCATGAGAAATCACGCGGCCGCAACCCCAGCGCCGGAAAAGCCAGTATAGAATCATTACACAAAGCCGGAATCCCGTACTCGGTTGGATTTATCATCGGTATTGGCGAAACTCCCGAAGAAAGATTGCATTTCATTCATGAAATAGGCAGACTTTGCACCGCTGACCCATATCTTCAGGATGTACGTATCCTTCCTTTTCAGCCATCGAAAGATTGTGCCATGCCCCAGAGACCTCCACTTCCTTTCGAAGCAGTTGAAAAGGTTGTTCAAACTGCAAAAGAGGCTTTTCCGGTGCATCACATTTCCGTACCGCCTCACCTCTTTTATAGATATCCGGATTTGACAGATTCCGGTCTGAATGATTTGGGATCAGTACCTATTCTTACCGGCGACCCGGCTCACGCCGAATTCAGCGTTCCCAGTTTTGAAACCATCAAAGCTCGCCTCGAAAAAAACAATCTGGTTTTGTTCGAGCGCGGCAGTAATTGCACCCCGGCAGCGATAAACCGCCCGGAGATTGCCCAGGCACTTCAATTTACCCGGCACCTTATCGATCGCCGCAACAGTTCTGGACTGAATCTCGTCGACAACGATCATTGTTTCGTCTGTGGCACTAGAAACCAGGCTGGGTTGCATATTCCCATGAAAGATTCGGTCAAGGACAATACCTGCACCTTCACCTGGACCCCTGGCCCAACTTTTCAGGGCTATGCAGGAATTGTGCACGGCGGCATTCTCAGCACATTAATGGATGAAGCAATGGCCTACGCCGTAATGAACAACCAGATCAGTGCCGTAACTGCGGATATTCGCGTGCGTTTCCATAGACCGACTCCGGTGGGTATCCCACTTAAATTCGTAGCCACCAGAGTTGGTCAGAGAAAAAATCTGCATTTTGCGCGAGCAAGCGTTATTTTGCCGGATGGCACAGTGTTGGCAGAGGCCGAAGGCCGCTTTGCCGAAATCTAACCAGGAGATCGAGAAAATGAGCTTAAAAAACGAGCAGCTTCGGGTAACCATTTTTACACCGCAGCATAAAATAACCGGTCAGCTTCACCTTTATGAAAACAGCAGGCTAAGTGACATACTCAACACCGAGAGTCTCGCCAAGGATTTTCTGCCGATTACCAATGCTGAAATAACCGATCTAAAAACTTCAAAGACGGTGAAAGCGGCCTTTATTTCAGTGAATAAGCATCATATAGAGCTTGTCCTCGAAGAAAATAAATAAAATAAAAAAAATACGGAGCAAGGAAATGGATTCAGTTATTGCAAAATTTCGGCAACTTAAGTTGCCGGTCATTCTTTCACTGCTGCTGGTATTGCTACCGGCAATTGGAATTTGCGCCAGCGCAGAATTTCTCATCTTTCACACCAGCGACACACATGGCGCAATTTCTTCGCATCCCGACCCAACCGCCAAGACTGAACCAAAACCTATGATGGGCGGATTCGCCATTCTCAAGAAACTCATGGACGACTATATTTCCAATCCAGAATTCGCCAATGCCCGAATCCTCTATTTTGACAGTGGCGATTTTTTTCAGGGCACCCCGGTAGTCGACCGAACCAAGGGAGCAGTGATGATAGACATGATGAATATCGTCGGGCTCGATGCAACAACCCTTGGCAATCATGAGTTCGATTATTCATATCAGAACCTCATCGAACAAATGCAAAGAAAGCAGTTTCCGGTTATATGCTGCAACGTAGTTGAAAAAGCAACCGGCAAACTCGTGCCATTTGCTGAGCCATACAGAATTTTCACCCATAATGGCTTTAAGGTTGGAGTTATCGGCATAGACACACCTGAAACCCCGTCAATTTCAGTTGCAAAGAATGTAAAAGAAATAGAATTTCTTGACCCGGAAAAACCGGTTGAAATTCTTGTCAAAAAGCTTCGCAAGGCCGGTGTAGATTTCATTATTCTCTTGTCTCATCTTGGCTATGAATCCGATTTGAAATTTGTTGAGAAGGTCAGCGGAATCGATCTTATCCTGGGCGGCCACAGCCATACACTGCTATCGCAAATTACCCGGGCCGGGCCGGAAAACACCCCGATTATTCATTCCGGCGCTTCATTGGAACACACATCGGCGGTCAGAATACTTTTAAGAAAAGATGCGCCGCCACAGATTGAAATGAAATCACACCCTCTCTACCTCGATGAAATTGGCTACGATATGGGTGTCGCACTCGTTGAAGAAGAATATTTGCGGGACATTCGTGCCGAAATGGCCAGAGTACTTGGTGATAATGAAGTCAATCTTTACCGCGGCGTAAATGGCGGCGATTCCCCCGAGGGCTCTTTCATTGCTGATGCAATGCGCAAAGCTGCAGATACCGACTTTGCCTTCATTAATTTCGGCGGCATAAGACAACCCCTTTTCAAAGGTGAACTGAATGTTGAGAGCGCTTTTATGGTTCAACCGTTCGATAACAAAATTGAGATTTTATCGATGACGGGAACCCAGATTCTCGACCTCCTTGAGCGCGCCGTTTCCAATGAATTCTCACCCATGGATGAAGCCGACAAAGCTTATGCCATGAATCATTTCAACATTAAAGCCGACGGCCTTAAAAGGGTTGTTGGTCCAGATTATGGCTATCTATACCCTTCTAATCTGACCATTACTTTCGATCCATCCAAAGAACCAATGCAAAGGCTCGTGAAAGTGGAAATTCCAGGTCAGGGTAGCCTGGAACCGCATAAGATTTATCGGGTTGCTCTAAATGACTTTATCGCTGCTGGCGGGGACGGTTTCACCAATCTTAAGGCGATAGAATCCCGGGAAAAGACCGACATTCTGGTAAGAGATGCCCTGATAAAATACATTGAAGAATTGAAAGTAATTGAAAAGCGGCCTGAAAAGAGGATGTTCAACCTCAGACTCACCGAAGAAAGTCTCGACTGATGGCCGCAAAAGCCTGGTTCAAAAATAGGCTTAATGACCATTATCTGCTCAAGGCAAGAGCTGATGACTATCGTTCGCGGGCTGCCTACAAGCTCGAAGAAATTGACAACAAGTATCGGCTGATCAAAAACGGCGCCCGCATTCTAGATCTTGGAGCTGCTCCCGGCAGCTGGTCGCAATACGCTTTGCGCAAAACTGCCGGAAAAGCAAAAATTATCGCCATAGATCTATTGGAAATATCGCCCATCGAGGGTGTTACAATCATTCAAGGTGATATCCGCGATTTAAAAAATCAGCAGCAGATTCTTGAGCTTGCCCCAAAGGGCCTTGATCTCATTCTCAGCGACATGGCACCTGATACAACTGGAGTTCACCATGCTGACACAGAAAATTCCGCTCTTCTGGTGCATCTTGCCCTTGATATGGCCGAAAAACTTTTGAAGCCAGGTGGCTCTTTTGTCGCAAAAGTCTTTGAAGGCTCTGAATACAAAGCCCTGCTTGATCGCACCAGAAAACTCTTCGGCTTTGCCAAGTCATTCAATCCCAAAGCCTCGTTAAACCGCAGCCGCGAACTTTTTCTTGTCGCCCAGCAGTTTAAAGGAAAAAACAATTTAACCCCTCCCTGAAACTGTCAAAAGCAGCCAATACAGTTTCTAGTTCTCTGCAGTAGATCTATGGGTAAGATTTTGAAATTATAGGTTATAAGTATTGAGAGAAGGAAAAATATGTCAAACAATCGATCGGGTCTTTTCAAAGCAGTCCTCGCAATCAGTCTGATGCTCTTCGTCATCTCCTTTGTTGTGATCAAGAGTGGAGCAATCGAAACACATGTTAACAGTGTAGAAGTAAATGGCAAAATGAAAGAGAGTAAATCATACCGCTTCAATGCTGCCAAAATACCGGTTTATCTCAAATCGGTCGTTGCACCACTAACTGGGAACAAGGCTATCTCAGAGGGCGAAAAATAGTTTTATCGGAAAGTATTTATTACATTGTATTTCTTGAAATCGGCTCCATCAGCAGAAAAAAATTGAAGCTGCCGACTTCGTATGTTAGACTGACCAAAATTTCCTATCAGGAGGGTACACAAAGACCTATGAAAAAAGTTATCAGCGTAATGATCCTTTTGTCCTTTTTTGCCAGCATGATTATCATGACCGGTTGTTTTGGCGGCGACAACGGCATCGGAGCCGTTCTCGGCGTAGCAGTTTTCGTCCTGGCAATCTCTGCTTCCGGCGGTTCAGGAGCTGCAGTATTTGCAGCAAACCAGAGAACTTCAATTCGCCCGGCGATCAATCTCTCCACTCCGGCAAACGATATTAAAATCGTGGTAACTCCATTAGATGCTCAGGGAGTTGCAGTTACTGCAAGTGCCAAAACCATTGCAACTGCAGACATTACCGCAACCGGCAACACTTTCAAGGGAAATGTTGAGCTTCCGACTACCGACGGCTACAACCAGTATCTGGTCGAAGTAAAAAGTGGCAACAACACTCTTGTAAAAGGAATCAAATACATTTACAGTGCACAGAAAAACGGTACACAGATTGACGCTACCGTCGATGTCGATTCTACTGCCAAAGCTCTTACCTATGAAAAATGGCGCCAGAATGCTATTACTGCCAATGCAACCAGTTACAATTACGCTGACTTCGAAGCTAATTTTGCAACTGCCGACAAAACCAATTTCAATACTTTGAAAACCAACATTGATACTGCCCTCAATACCAACACCACTACTACCGATCTTACCACGGTTGCCGGTGTAGACGCTGCAGCCCAGGTCGTTTCAACAACCGTTCCCGGCCAGGTTGTGGTTGTCAGACAATGGGGTAATAATGCTCCTTCTGTCCTCAGAGGTCACGAAATTTATTTCGAAACCAATGACTGGGGCCCAGCAAGAACCAATCTGATCGGCCTTTCTTTCATCGCCTACCAGGTCAACACTACCTATTCATATCGCCTGGCTAACTATTATCATTTCTATCCTGAGAATAATCAGGCTGACAATACTCAGGTAGTAGCCTACGCAGGCAATGGAATCAATCTTGACGCCGCAAACACTGTACCGGCGGTGTGGTATACCAACAGCTTTCAGGCAAAGGGCGCTGAAATGGCCGCTGGCGATGTTTACTATTTCAGGGTTCAAAAAGAAGCAGGTACTTACCTCTATGGCGCCATAAAAATCGACTCTATCGATGCTCAGCAGGGTGACATGGCAACAGTGACTTTCCATTACAAATATAATAGAACTCCTGGTTCAACCAATCTCACCATCACCAACTGATCGATCCAAAAAGCTGCGCTGCGCCAGTAGCGCAGCTTTTTTTATTTACCATGGGATTTTACCGCAAAGTTAAACAAAAAGCTTTTTCCGTGCTGCTCGGCACATTTTTCGCCTGCTGCCTGTTAAACCCAAGCCAGGCTAAAGAGCTGCCGGCAATTTTCAAAACCTCATTCAGCATAGGCGCGCAGTTTTACGACTATCAAAATTATCAGCAGATCCCTTACCTTCATGGCGGCATGGATCTTTGCGCTCCGGCCGGCACAGAAATCTTCACTCCTGTGTCCGGAACCCTGTCAGTAAATGCCTATCGCATTGAAGCCGGCAACGACCCGGCCCGATTCGTCTATCATCGCAAAAACTTCCACCAGGGAGAGGTTTCCGACACCAGGTATCTGGAGGTTTCCATCGTTGACCAGGATGGCAACAACTGGATGTTTCGCCATGTTGACCCAATGTCTGTCAGCGATGAAATCTTCATGCATGCCCGCGAAAAAAAAGCAATCGAGGCAGGAACCTGCATCGGCAGAATTGCCAGATGGATCCTTCCCGTAAAACCTGAGCCCTCGCTTTATCACCACATCCACCTTGAAATCGTTGCCTCTTCAGGACATTACCTCAACCCCGCCGATTTCGTCGCTACCAGCCGCGATTATTATCCCCCATCGATTGCGGGGATTTATTTGGTCAGCTTTGACCGCGATCAGGCATTTTCCCAATATCCGCATCCGATCGTCAAAGGAAAAATAAGCATCATTGCCGGACTTACCGACCGCATGAATAAAGCCGCCTTTCTACACAGTGTTTATTCTGCCGAAGTTGATCTGCAAAGTTTTTCTGCCAGGGAAAACCAATGGCGGATTGTTAAGAATTATCAGGCATACAGTTTCGACCGTTTACCGATAATCGGAGACCGAACCCAACTTGCCAAAGTCATTTATCGTGACAGCATAGTTGTCGGACAAAAACGTATTTTCGCCAACGGCAACGACGGACCGCGCTTTTTTCTGTTAAATCTCACCGCCGGTGATATCAAGCGCGGCTACGACAGTTACAACGGCCTTGAAACCCGGGATCTTCCCAATGGTTTTTACCGACTGCAATTAAAGGTATCTGATCGCGCCGGCAATGAAAAAACGGCCTTTCAGGATTTTATCATCAAGAATTGATCAAAGTTAAAGTCTTACAGAACTCTTACCTTGAAATTGGTTCCGCCAAGGTTGAGTGTCGCACCGGATTCAATTTTAACTTCGCTTTTGAGATCCTTACCGCCGACCTGGGTTATATTGCTGTTGGTCAGCGGCTTAACCCACACTTTGCCATCACGAAAAAAGAACATCACATGCTCGCGACTTATTTCTGAACCGGTTAAAACCAATTGATTGTCGCGACGCCGACCAACTTTTACCGATTCCCCGCTGCCCCGCACGACTTTTCCCGATTCGTCGCAAAGCTCTATAGTCAGGGCATTCGAAGTGCCAGAGGCTGGCGGCGCAATTTTTTCAGAATAGCTTTGCCGCTGTGAAGTTCTCTGATCTTTGGCTGCTGAAGCGGGCTGAGTTTTTTCAGATGGCATTGCCGAAGTTGAAAGTGAATCTGGCGTAATAACGAGATCTTCGACAGTTTTACCACCATCGCTGCTTACTTCTAGCGTTTCTTGCTGCTCGTTTTCAGAAGAAGCAAATGGCTCCAATGAAGCCTGGGTTGGAACTTGCCTTTCTTCTGTTTTTTCTGAAGTTGGCTTAACATCGTCTTTTTCTGCTATTTCCGGCTGTTCCACAGATTTTTCAGCAGAGGGATTCTGGTTCTCGGAATGACCGTCGAAATACATTTTTCTGGCTTTTTCAAGCTCTTCATAATTCATAAAAAGAGATTTGGTCGACATCATCGAAGGCGATGATTTCTGATAACGCCATAGTTTCAAGCCAATAATCAGCAGCAGAATGCCCCCGGCGAGAATGAACCAGGAATAATTTCGCGTCTCATTTTCTCTGATAAAACTTACCGCGATTTTCCTTGTTCCAGAACTGTCGCGCACGGAAAACTCGCCACTACTGCCTTCTGCCCCCATT
>CAZQUE010000078.1:0-20428 GCA_964596185.1 uncultured bacterium
TCCGTGAGCGCCAGAAAGAGTCGATCACGACCACCAATCGGCTGGCAGAAATAGTCAGCAGCGCCATTCCCGCCAAATTCAAGGCAAAAAGCCTGATTCACCCTGCTACCAGAGTTTTTCAGGCAATCAGAATCGCGGTCAACAATGAACTTGAAGAGCTCGAAATTTTTCTTGAAACTGCCTTAAAATGCCTGAATCCAGGTGGACACCTTTGCGTGATCTCGTTTCACTCGCTAGAAGATCGCATAGTTAAGCAATTCATGCAGAAACATCATAAAGGCTGCATTTGCCCGCCCAATTTTCCGGTCTGTCGCTGCGGAATTGTCCCCGATCTTGAAATTCTGACGCGCAAGGCTGTCTTTGCCGATGAAGATGAAATTGCCATAAATCCGCGTTCCCGCTCGGCGCGGCTCAGAGCTGCAAGGAAGCGTGCGCAATCATGAGTCGCACCAGATTGAGTCCTCGAACGTTCAAGGCCTTGTTGATGCTGGCCCTTACTCTCGTCGTTTTTCTGATTTTTTTCCTGCGTCTGCTGCAATTGCAGGTTTTTCAGTATAACCAATGGGCACTCAGATCTAAGCACAATCACGCCACCAAAAGAGTTCTCGAAATGAAGCGCGGCAGTATTCTCGACCGCAATGGCGTTGAACTGGCGATTTCCGTTGACACCTATACCGTATCCATTTTTACCCGGGAGCTTAAATCGGTATCTGAGGCCGCAAACAGTCTGGCTACAGTCCTGCCGGTAACCAGAGAAGAAATCATTGCCCGCATCGGCGACCGATCCGGCTATTTTCCCATTTACAAAGATCTTGAGCCTAATCTGGCGGTAAAACTCGAGAAACTCGGCATACCCGGAGTTGTCCTTGAAAGCAATTATCGTCGCTACTACCCGCAAAAAACTCTGGCCTCGAATCTGATCGGCTTTACCGGTACCGACAAGCACGGTCTTGAGGGAATTGAATTCCTGTATGACAAAACTCTGCGCGGCTACCCTGGCCTGGCTGTCCAGGAAGGAATAAGCATCAGCGACAACAACCCTGGCCGAATGCGCGTGGTAACACCACCCATGGGCGGCAGCAACATCAACTTGACCATTGACAGCTTCATTCAGCACACACTCGAGCGTGAGCTTGAAGAACTGGTGAAAAAATATGAGCCGATCGATGCGGTTGCAGTGGCTATGGATCCACATTCAGGTGAAATTCTCGGCATGGCATGTCTGCCTAACTTCGATCTGAATGATTTTTCGGCCAGCAAACCTGAACAGCGGCGCAATCGCCCCGTAACCGACAGTTTCGAGCCTGGATCATGCATGAAGATCATCGCAATGGCGAGCGCCATTGAATCCGGCAAAGCAGGCCATGGGACCAGATTCTACTGCCGTGGTTACGGCGAGCTCGATGGCCGCCGCATCAAATGCCACGGGGCGCATGGGCTCGTCGACATGGACAAGGCAATTGCCGAGTCGTGCAATGCGGCAATGGCTCAGGTTTCCCAAATGATTGACAGCAACACCCTCTACCGCACCTACAAACTCTTCGGCTTCGGCGATATTACCGGAATCGAGGCTCCAGGTGAGATTACCGGTGTCCTCAACCCGCCATCGAAATGGTCTGGTTTTTCGGCTGCATCTTTGTGCTTCGGTCAGGAATTGACCTCTACTGCGGTTCAGCTAGTTGCCGCCTACTCGGCCATCGCCAATGACGGCATTCTGGTTAAACCGCATCTGATCAAAAGAGTTTCGTCACCAGACAATGATTTCAGTCAGGACATTCAGACGGAAAAAGTCCGCCGGGTCATTTCAGCCGAAACCGCCGCCTGGCTGCGAAAAATGCTTCTGGGTGTCGTCGAAACCGGAACCGGCAAACAGGCATCGCTTGAAGACTATACCATGGGTGGAAAAACGAGTACCGCCCAGAAAGCGAATCCCAAGGGGGGCTATTTCAATGAAAAGGTGGTTACTTCTTTTATCGGCATGGCGCCGGCCCTCAAACCCAGAGTTGTTTTGTATGTTGGCGTGAATGAGCCTAAAGGCGATGAAAAAACCCTTTTCGGTGGAAAAGTTGCCGGGCCGGCATTTGCCCGAATACTCGATCGTATTCTCAAACACATGAAAGTGCCCCCCGATCGCACGACCAGCCTTTCCGCGCGCCAGGAGCAGCTCAAGAAAATCGCCCCCGGGCAGAATATTATCAAGCTGCCCAACCGGCTTTCTGACCCGCAAACAATTCAAACTGCCAAGGTTGAGTTGTCCGACGAGGCTATCCCTGATTTAAAGGGAAAATCTTTAAAAAGCGCTATCAGAACTCTTAGTGATCTTGGCCTTAAAGGAATTTTTACCGGCAACGGCATTGTGGTGAGCCAATCACCGGAACCTGGAACTCCAGTTCCGGATTCAAAAATTCTTTTGTTAACTCTTTCTGCCGAAATTTCTCAATAAATCTGTTTATTCAGTTGGCAAAACCTGATAAAATCACATATCTGAAAGAGAATTAACAATTTGGAGCTGACCTGATGAAAACCCTTAGAAGCATTCTTCCAGGCAATGTCCTTTCAACAACCGGTGTTTTAGACGTTGAAATCAGCGGAATCGCCTTTGATTCACGCCAGGTTCACAAAGGCTACCTGTTTTGTGCCCTCAGCGGACATAACATCGACGGCAGCGCTTTTATCTTCGACGCCATCGAACGTGGCGCGGCAGCCGTGGTAACTGAAGCGTCCCGAAAAAACATCGAAGTTCCAGTCATCAAGGTCGACAACGCTCGCCGGGCCCTTTCAGAAATTTCGATGAAATTTTATGACAACCCTTCGGAAAAACTCTGCCTGCTTGGTGTAACCGGCACCAAAGGCAAAACGACGATTACCTATCTAGTGCAGAGCATTTTGCGCAAAGCCTGGCAAAAGGCCTTTCGCATCGGCACTATCGAGTATGATATGGAATTCGAAACGATTCAGGCCAACAACACCACTCCAGAATCGCAGGTCATTTTTTCGATGCTTGACCAGGCACTTAAAAACGGCATCAAACACGGGGTAATGGAGGTCAGTTCTCATGCCCTCAAGAATTTTCGCGTTGAGGATATTTCGTTTTCAGTAGGGGCATTCACCAATCTTTCTCTCGAACATACCGAGTTTCACCCGGATATGGACGATTACTTCAACACTAAAAAACGCCTATTCCTCGAATTGAGCAAGCAGGACAAGGCTGTTTTGATCGGCATCGACAACGAATACGGGCAAAAACTGGCCCAGGAATTGAAAGAAAAGGACCTGAAGGTGCAAACGGTATCGGTTCACGATTCCCAGGCCGATTTCTATAGCTGCAGCCAGAAAATGACCGGATTCAGCAGTGAATTCGATATTTGCCACAAGGGCGAAAAACATCACTGCCAGATCAACCTTGCCGGGGAATTCAACATTTTCAACGCCCTGATGGCAGCGGCAATGACTATCAGTGCCGGCGCCTCATGGGAAGCAGTATGCAGCGGCATTTCAAGTTTAAAGAATGTCCCCGGGCGCTTCGAATCCATTAAAAACGACCTTGGAGTCAACGTTATCGTCGACTACGCCCATAGTCCTGCAGCCCTTGAAAACGTCTTAAAAACCGTGCGACCGATTACCCGCAATCGAGTCATCGCAGTTTTTGGGTGCGGCGGCAACCGCTCGGCTGAAAAAAGGCCGGTAATGGGCAAAATTGCCTGCGAAAACGCTGATGTCGTCGTCGTAACCAGCGACAATCCGCGGAAGGAACCGCCAGACGCCATCATAGATCAGATCATGACCGGCATCAGCATGGAAAACACCAAAAAAACCATATTGCGCGACGCTGACCGCAAATCTGCGATTATCAAGGCATTGAAAATGGCGCAGGCCGGCGACACAGTCGTAATTGCCGGAAAAGGCCATGAGACCGGACAATATTTTGCCGACCGAACCATCCCATTCGATGACCGCGAAGTAGCACGCAGCTTCTTCAAGGCCGGTAGCGAAAATGACTGACTGGTCCCTGCAATTACTGGCCCAGACCTGCAACGGGAAAATTGAAAAAAGTTCTGATCAGGCCATAACTGGCTTCAGCACAGATTCAAGAACCATTCAACCCGGGAATGTCTATTTTGCTCTTTCCGGAGAGAATTTCAACGGGCACCGATTTGTCGAAGCTGCTTTGCAAAACCGGGCATCCGGCGCGGTTGTCAGCGAAGACTTCGCCGGCCAGATTCCTGAAGATTGCTTCATTATCAGGGTTAACGATTGTCTACAGGCTTTGCAGGCTTGTGCCGCCTATTATCGACGGCAACATCCGGGCTTTTTTATTGCAGTAACCGGCAGCAATGGCAAAACCACAACCAGATCGATGCTCGCCCACCTGCTGAATGAAGATTATGTTTGTGCTTCAACCTCTGGTAATCTCAACAACCATATTGGCTTGCCCCTGACCATTCTCAGCGTACCTCCGCAAGCGGAATATGTCGTGCTCGAAATGGGAATGAATCATGCCGGAGAAATCCGTGATCTTTGCCGCATTGCCGCCCCTGAGGCTGCGCTAATCAGCAATATTGGCCCCGCGCACATCGGCATTCTCGGTAGTCTTGAAAATATCGCCCGCGCCAAGGCAGAAATCTTTGAAGAAATGCCTGCCGACTCGATCAAAGTTGCCCCGGCAGATACTGAATTTTCAAATCTTTTTCGTGAAATTGCAGGAGACAATCTGAGCTTCTTTGGCTGCGACGAAACCGCCGATTTACAGGTGATCAAGATTGAACCCGGCATAGATAGCGTAAGTTTTTCGCTGATATTCAATCATGACGAATTTTGCTGCCGTCTGCGAATGCCTGGTCGACACAACGCTATGAACGCCGCCGCCGCCCTGGCAGTCTACCAGCGCCTCGGTCTTCCCCTTGAAAAAGGCATAAAGCGACTGGAGTCTTTCGCTGCTGTTTCAGCAAGAATGGAGCTCGTGGTCAAAGATGAAATAAACATACTTCTCGACTGCTACAACGCCAACCCTGGCTCAATGCGAGAAGCCCTGCATTATCTTAATGTATGCCCCACACCCCGAATTGCCGTCCTCGGCGACATGCGCGAACTTGGCGATTTGTCGCAGAAAATGCACGAAGAAATTGGAAAACTGGCAGCAGAACTGGCAATCGAAAGACTGATAACCGTCGGCGAAGACGCTCGTTTCATTGCCCAGGCGGCTGTGGCCCAAGGACTTGCACAGGATCAGGTTAATTCACTAAACTCGCACGATGAAGCCGCCGAATTATTGAATAAGCAGTTGAAAGCCGGTGCAACAGTTCTTTTCAAAGCCAGCCGCGGCATGCACTTCGAAAAGATTATCCGCAAAATCTGGCCGGAACTGGCTGAAGATCTGCACTGACATCGCAGGAGGAACAAATTGTTCAGTTCTATTTTTGCACCGTTATCGATTCGCATCATTTTTTCCATCGTCACTTCCTTTCTGCTGGCAATGATCATTGCCCCAAGAGTTATCGCCAATCTTCGTCAACGCCAGATCGGCCAGACAATACGTGAAGAAGGAGTGAAGGAACACCTCAAAAAGGCCGGCGTGCCGACCATGGGCGGCATAATCATTCTTATTCCGCTGATGATCACGACCATTCTCTGGACCAAACTGAACCCATTTGTGATTATTGCCCTGGCAACAACCGCAGCAATGGGACTTATCGGCTTTTTCGATGACATCACCAAGGTGGTCAAAGCCAGATCACTCGGCTTAACACCGCGCCAGAAGCTTTTCGGCCAAATAATGGTTGCTCTCGGGGCTGCACTGGCTATTGCCTATTATCCGGAATTAAGATTCGAGCTCAATTTACCTGGCGATGCGGCAAGCACAGCCATGCCGGCGACCTCTACCCAACTGCCGGTAGTCGGCGCTTTCGATCTGGGCTGGTTTTACATTCCTTTCGTTATAGCCGTCATCGTAGGCGCAACCAATGCCGTCAACCTGACCGATGGCCTGGATGGTCTGGCAGCAGGCACAATGACCGTTGCCGCAACCCCGTTTCTGCTTTTTTCCTATGTTTGCGGCCACGTTATCTTCGCCCGACACCTGGGCGTTCTTTACATTCCGGGTTCAGGTGAACTGGCGGTCATGAGCGCATCAATAGTCGGCGGCTGCCTTGGTTTTCTCTGGCATAACGCTCATCCGGCCGAAGTTTTTATGGGTGACACCGGCTCATTGGCCATGGGAGGTGCCCTCGCCTCAATCGCGGTCGGTACGAAAACCGAGATTTTTC
Organism: uncultured bacterium; assembly: GCA_964596185.1. Taxonomy (GTDB): domain Bacteria; phylum Muiribacteriota; class Ozemobacteria; order Ozemobacterales; family Ozemobacteraceae; genus DYKG01. The sequence continues at coordinate 6,264 of CAZQUE010000078.1, forward strand.
TGGCGATCGTCGGCGGGGTATTCGTTCTTGAAGCTCTTTCAGTTATGCTTCAGGTTAGCTATTTCAAATTGACCAAAGGCAAGAGAATTTTCAAAATGAGCCCGATTCATCATCATTTCGAGCTTTGCGGCTGGGCCGAAGAGAAAGTGGTTATAAGATTCTGGACCGTCGGCATCATGATGGCTCTGATCGGCCTGACTCTGTTCGCCTCAAGGCTGGTAGCAATTTAAAAATAGCATTTCATTTCTTCGTTAAATATTTTCCCCAAAAAAAGTCCCCGGTATTTTTGGATACCGGGGAAAAGCAATTGGGATGTTATGAACAAAACAAATCAGCGATAGTAGATACTAAGCTGAATGTCATGCAATGCGATGTCGATCATGTCAAGGTTATAGGCGGCAAGGTAATATGCGCTACTGGGGTTGTTTCTGATCAGGTCGGTTACGTCAACGGTGTATTCGCTGCCTTCTGTGCGCGCATAGAACACGCCAAGATAGTTTTCAAAGGTGGCATTGTTGCCGACCCACCAGGAGCCGAGATCGGTCGAGGCACTGACCTGCTGGGACACACCGAGATAGGCCTGGAACTGGGCTGCACCAGGGGCATTATAAATTCCATTGAACTTGATTTCGGCTTTGGTGAAAGCCAGACTGACGAAGTCGATCTTGATCGGTGTCTCCATGGACACTTCGGCATACATGCCGTTGGCGTCAGCAAAGGGCCAGATATCGGCGAAGTTACCAGTGTTGGCAACATTGCTGCGAATGACCGCCGGGTGTAACTGCACGGCAACTTCGGCAGCCTGGCCGGCGACAACTTCAACCTGAAAGCTGTAGTCGAGATAATCGGGATGGTTGGCCTTAAGAGTATAAAGACCCGCCGGCACCTGGGTAAAGGCGAATGAACCATCGGCAGCGGTTGTAGTGGCAAAATCAGTTCCTTCGAGATAGACGTTCACGCCTTCGACTTTGCTTGCATCAACCATGTTTTCGACCGAACCATTGATATCACCATCGGTAATTGCCGGATCAACTGGCTTGAGTTCGAGAGTCGAAGAAATCTTTACGATTGGAATCAGCATATAAAACTGCTTGCCAAATACTTTCCATTTGATGATACGGTGCAGAAATTTAATGGTTAAAACGGTGGTATAACCTTCTTTGATTTCGAAACTACCGAAGAAACGCACTTTTCTCGAAGGCACCAACATATTGTAGGTTTTGCCGTCGTTAACTACTTTGGCGCTTTTTACATAGAATTCCATGTATTTATAGACACCTTCAGGCAATTCGGCATCGCCAAGAACGCTTGAAAGCTGAGCAGAATCAAGGAGATTCACGGTGGTTTCATCGATATTGAACTTCATCGGCGCACCCTGAGCAGGCTTTACTTTCATTTTTTCAAAGGAAATCAGGACCTCTTCGGTGCTGTCGGCGCCAAGCAAACAAACCTTAAGGCTTCCGGCCAGGCGTTTAACATTTTTGCGGAATTCGTGTCTGATATTGTGAGTGCAGGTTGAAAAGGTATAATTTCTTTCAACTGGTGGAGCATAGGCTTTTGCGGTAATTTTTGGCTGAACCTGAGCCAGCGCCGGCTGAGGAGCAGTAACCGTTTCAGAAGTGCCCACGGGGTTAGATGAGCTTCTGAATAGACAACCGGTAGACAATGATAGTATCATTACAAACATCAAGATTGTAAGCTTACTTAGGATTTTCATGTTCCGGTTACCCCCTTGCAAATCTAAAAATATAACGGCGCTACTAAAATACACGCAAAATCTGTACCCGATTTGCCGCAGTTGTTTTTTTCGAGAAAAAGCGCCTTATGAAAAGGTTTTGCCAAAATATCCCTACAAGCAAGATCGACAAATAGGGAAATTTTCCCTCGTCATTTTTTTATTGCTAGGGATATTTTTCCAGGTTCGACTTGAGGCCGTACAGACAATTCCAGTCGATAATATCGCCTCGGGAGTTTACAACGCCAGCTTCAGTTTTAACATCGACGAATTTGCACCCAGGTCACAGATTTATCCGGATCGGGTTTACTTCAATGCCTCAGGCAGTCTTGAAACCTTTTCGCCTGTTTCCGCTTATGTTGCCGACTACTCTGACTGGAAAAACAATTACCCGACAAATGAAAACTGGTCAGCTGCAACGAGTTTCAACAGCTCGAAGCTTTCGGTTTTTTTCAAGCTTGGCCAGGTGCCTCAAGATAAATTGCCTTCTCTTACCTTGCCAGTCGACACAATAATTAAGTCAAGAATTTCCAGAGTTTCTGCCTTGATCTACAACCTTGAACTTCTAAGCTACAGTGATGAAGGCACGCTAATTTCCGCTCCAGACCCAACTCCGATGTTTGTTGCTCCGAATGTCTCAACCAAGCCGCATGCAATGGTGGTTTCAAAAAGCAGAATTTATCTTTTCTGGCTTGAAAGCGACAACCGCATACATGTAACTGAACACAGCGGCACATCGGCTGGCCCATCAGCCACCCTACCCTACAATGATATAGATACCGGATATGGGCTGGATGCTGCTTTGATCAACCAGGGCGGCAGCGATTACATTGCTCTGATTTACGCTAAATCTGACAGCGAAATCGCCATAGTTTCTTTTCCGGATGGCAATTACAGCTCTCCTACCGTTACACCGGTTTCAGTCAACAAAGTTTCGCCAGTGCACGCCAAAATATTGCAAAACCCGAGAACCGGATTCGTTTACCTTATCTGGCTGGATGATACAACCCATAAGTATTACAAGAGCCAAACGCCTGGAGCGTTCGACTTCAATACCTCTGTCGAGGAAACATTTGACGGGCTTTGGCGGGGTGATCTGGGTTTCAGCGCCGAGGCTTTCGATAATTTTGAAATGGACTTTTCTTTCCTGAAGGAGGGCACTTTCGAATTAAACAACCTGGTTCTGAAAGCTGATGATTCGGTTAAAGATACATTTGCCAACAACGGCCGATCATGCCTCTTCAGATATCGTTCGGGAAACAAACAATATGCCGCCTTGCTCAGCTCGCTAACTGGCATGACCTATTATTTCCGCAAAAGACTCCTGGAATTTCCGCAGCAGCACTCATGGAATAAAAACACAAAAATGCTGCACATCGAAGGGCCGCCGATTTTTAACAGCACAGTTACTGCCGAGGTTGATTTCGCTGAAATCGCTACCGCATCCTGCATTGCTCAGACAGTGAACTCAGCCGGCGGGCGCACTTCTTTCGTTGCAGGTAACAACTTCATTACCTCTTCCGGCAATTTGATTTCAGTGGTTTTCCAGAAGGCAATGAACCTGGACAATTCGCTGATCAACACAAAAATCAAAATGTTCGATTCGTCAGACGGCGCGATTGCAATTGTTCCTGATACCAGCTTCAGTTCTGAAATCAGGTTCAGGCTCAATGAACAGCTGAATTTTTCAAGCAGTTATTACATAACCATTGCCAGCGATGTGCTCGATGCCAATGGCTCGCAGATCTGGTCTGACAGTCGCCTGAATTTCACCACTCAACCGGCGAAAAGCGCTGTTCTCGCGAGCGAAGTCATAAAATTAACCGCTCACAGTAGCACTTTACGCAACGCCACGGACCTGATCAATGACAATGATGAAATCAATGCCACAACAACCCTCTATTTACGCCTTGAGGCGGTAGATCCGGCATTCAACACCAGCGACGTGGGCACTGTTACGGTAATTCTCAATGGTAGCAGTATTGCCGAAGTTTCTGTTACGGAAACAGCTGTCAACTCAGGACTTTTTGATGGCGTTTACAATCTGACCGCCCCCAACGGCGGCAACAACCTTTATGAATTCGTTTCTGCACAGCCGACAATAAAGACCTCTGTTCGAGTCGAGTTCCCAACTCTGGTCAGCGTAAATCCTGGCGATGGCAGCAGCGGAGTTCTCATCGACAACAAGCCGCAGCTGACCTTTTCTGAAAGTCTGGCGCCGGCTTCAGTAAATACCGACAATGTTAAACTCACCCGGGGTGTCGATGCCGCGAATTATTCACTGAGCCTAAGCGGGTCGACGATCACCATCGACCCGTCAGATTCAAGCGAAAACTACCTGTTTACCGAAACTCTTTATCAAATTGCAGCCGGTTACGGCCTGACCGATCTCAAGGGCAACCCCTTCGTGCATACTCCGGCGACCTTCACCTCAGTATTTACGACTCAGGCTTCGCAAACACGTCCGATATCGATTGCAACGGCCACATTATTTTCCGATGCCGCTTATTCGCTGCAGCTAGCCGCCGATGCCGATTATTCCGCCACCGGCACCGTTTATATCGAGTTCACCGGAGTGGACGGAGCAGGATTAACCAGAGATTACGCTATCGCCTCAATTTCAAATGGAATTTTGATAAGACTTGAAGAAACCGCCTCATCTTCCGCTGTTTATCGAGGCTCTTACAGCTTTTCAAGCCTCCCCGACCGCTTTCGACTTACGGCGCAATCGGTAAAAAGCCCCGCTGTTAGTGCCAGCCTGCTGATAACCTACCCGCAGCTCAGCCCTGACAACCCTGCCAGCAGCGCGGCAAACGTTTCTTTGAGCAGTAATATCATTGTTGCCGCCGACGAAGCTCTCGACCCGGCAACAGTAAACTCTACCAACGTCAAATTGTTTCAGAATGGCACAGAAGTTGGCACAAGTCTTAGCTATGCCGCAGGAAAAATCACCATTGATCCCAGCGCGGCCCTGCTGAGTGAAAAAACCTATCTGGTTCGCATTGCTGGCGTCAAAGACGTCAACGGCAACCCGATGCAGCAACCGCTGGTTTATCAATTTACCTGTGAAGATCTGACCCCGCCCTCGGTCGTCAGTTCTTTCCCGGCGCAAAACCAGAATGGAGTAACTATCGATCGCCGAATTCAGATAGTTTTTTCAGAAAACATGCTTGCCTCTTCTTTTGATTCAGGATCGGTAAAACTCACCAGATCAGGAATAAATGTCAATTTCAGCCAGCTGGTCAGCGGCAAAGAGCTGCTCATCGATCCGAATGATTCGGCAGAAAGTTATCTTCAGCCTGATACCAGCTATCGTCTGGAGGTAACCGCCAGTGATCTTGCCGGAAATACTCTGACTGCTGCACCTTTCATTCTCGACTTTTCAACTCAGCCGACTTATACGGCTCCGACTGGTATAGACAGTCTAACAATTTTCAAAGATCCGCTGTTGCTGGAAGGATGGGCGGCTAACGAGCGAGTTCCTGCCTCGGCAACTATTTATCTTAAAATGACCGGAACTGACGGGGCGACTCAAACCCGCGACCTGGCAACTGCAGTTTTAAACCTTTCCTGGAACGGGAATCAAAACGTAACCCTACTTGAAACAGCGTCAAATTCAAACGGATATTTCATTGGCCAATTCGATCTGGGCAGTCTGCCCCTTTACGGATTTCCTGCCCCGCAACCGGCGATAAGCATTGGCAGTCTGACATTTCAGGCTTTGCAGGCCCCGCAAAAGGCAGCGACGCTGACGGTCAGTTTCCCTGATCTGGTGAATGCTGACAGCAAGGTTGAAACATTGATTGGAACCAGCAACGCCGCCGGAGCAACCGATGTCAGGATCGATACAACGATAATCGCTGCTTTCAACGACCGATTGATTGACGCCGGCGATTCAGCCAGCTTTCGCATAGCTTCAGGGGGTATCACCATAGCTGGAACGAGGGTTTTATCGGCAGACCGGCAACAGATCATCTTTTCACCCACTTCGCCGCTGCCATTTTCCAGCTCCATTGAAGTAAGCGGCGGTTATAATGCAGCCGGACTCAAATCTGAGGTGGGAAATCCGATTTTTCGAGATTTCAGCTTCAACTTCACGACCCAGGCCAGTCAGACCCGGCCATTAAGCATTACCCAGGTCAACCTTTTTGCAGACAACAGTTATTCAGCGGCGATGGCTTACCAGAGTAACGGTGATTTCCCCGGCAGCGGGATCATTTACATCGAAGCCAAAGGCACAGACGGCGCAAATAACACCCGGGACTATACCAGAATAAATATCAACAACGGCGTTTCGCTAAATTTGATCGAAACCTCCGAAAACAGTGGAGTTTATCGTGGGCAATACAGCTTTGCCAATCTTCCCGACTCAACAAAGCTGATTTTTGCTTCAGACTTGAACCCATTGGCAAGTCAGACTTTGCAGCTTTCATATCCGGTTCTTGCCCAGGCAATTCCTGCTTCCGGCGCAGTCGGAATTTCAATATTCACAACCATAGAGATTGAAGCCAATGAAGAACTTCTGGCGACATCGATCGTCGGCACCAATATCAAACTTTTGAAAGACGGCGCGGAAGAAATTCCAGTCGATTTGAGCTGGAATTCTGGTCAAAAGCGGATCAGCATAGCTCCACAGTCACCGCTGGCCTATTCGTCAAGCTACCAGGTGCAGATTAGCAACCAGCGCGATCTTGTCGGCAATCTGCAACAGACTCTTTTTGTCAGCAGCTTTTCAACCCAGGCTTCTTCGATAAACCCGACCGCCATCACCGACTTAAAGGCTTTTTCCGATGCGGCCTATACTGCTCAGATCCCTGACAACGGCCAGGTTGCCCCTTCTTCGCAGGTTTTTTATCAAATCACGGCAAGCGACCTTTCGGCAACAACCATTGACAGCACAGTAATCAAGCTTACATCTAGTGTAACCGCCAGCAGCGTTGAACTGGCCCTGATTGAAACCGGCGTTTCCACAGGTGTTTTCCAGGGCAGCAAACAAATTTTCGCTGAAGAAAATGCGACGATCACGGCAACCTCTTTAACCGATCCGACGAAATTCACCCGAATTCGCACTTTAGGAATGCCGACCATCACCTCGATTCAACCCGCTTCCGGTTCAACCAGCATCTTTCTCGACACAAGATTCACCATTAATACGGGAAAAGCAGTTGACGCCAACACTTTGGGCACTTTTTCTCTCGTTCTTTCCGATAAGAACGGGATCGCATCATTTTTGCCAATCCTGGCCAATCCGGCAGAGATCCTGATCTATTCAGACCTGGCAACTGATTCCGATGTCGAATTGAAAATAAACAGTCAGTTGCGTGATACCGACGGAATTGCATTCCCTGCAACCATCGCCAAATATCATACTGTACTGCCACAGCTTAACAGCCTGAGCCTTTATGCCGACGCTGCTTTTTCCACTCCTGTCGCCAATAACTCGCAGGTTGAAGCCGGGCAGACGGTCTGGGCCAGAATAAACGGCAACAATGTTCGCGCCTATAACCCCGAGTCACAAAATCTTTGGCTTTCGCTACCTGATGCAACCAGCACCATAGCCCTGGCAGAAACCTCGGCAGGCATTTTCAGCGGTTCTTTTTCCGTGCCATTTTCTGCCGGTAAGAGCCTGCAGGTTATTCCTGAAAACAACCCGTCCTTGAGCCTGAATCTGGAAATTCTTCCTGAATTCAGCATCCTCTCATTTTCCCCCGCAAGTGGCGCAGTTTCTGTTCCCGCCGATGTCTGGCCCTCCTGGAACTTCAGCCGCCCTGTAAAAGCCACGGATGCCAACTTGGCCAATTTCAGCCTCATCAAAGTTATCGACGGTAGCAATGTTCCGGGAACCGTCTCACAAAGCCCTACCACCCGGCAGATTCGTTTCCAGCCCGATGAAATTCTAAAACTCCTGACTGAGTATGAGATGGTCGTGTCCGCAGGCGTCAGGGATGAAAACGACAATGTTCTCGGCAACGAATTGAGAACGCGCTTCGTTTCACAACCACCGCCGCCGCCGCCAACCGTGATAAGCCTTTTTGATAACTATGAATCGGATGCCTATGCGACAGCAACCCGTGTTGTTGCAACTAACGGCACCCTTTACCTGAAAATGGTTTCAACCGATGAATCTTTTTCAACTTATGAAACGGCAAGAGTTCGACTAGACTCTTCAGACGGCACTCTCGATGGACTTGAGCTGACTTTGATCGAAATCTCGCCGCCTTCAGGCATTTTCGTTCTGGCCTACCCCATCAACCTTAGCGCCGGCACAACCTTGAGCATTCAGCCCCAAGTTGCTCCGAATCGCCTTATCAGCGTCAAAGTTCAGAATCGCACCAATCTGCTGAGCATTTCGCCGGCCTCGGGAAGTCTCGACCTTCTTCTCGACACGCCAATAAGACTTTCCTTTTCACAACCAATAAAGGCTGACAGCATAACCACCGGAATAGAAATCACCGGCCTGCAAAGACCATTTACTTTCACCTCGGCAAATGCCGGCCGTGATATCGTCTTGCAACCTGTTCTGGCAACTGGCACCAGCAGCTTGCTTAGAATCAGCAGCAGCCTGAAAGATGAAAATGGACTCTTTCTGCTGCCGACTGTCGCCAGCTTTGCGACCCTCGGCGAAAATTTTGCCGAACTTGAACTGTTCACCGGAATAGCCCCAAGAAGCAATCAACCGGTCAGCCTTACCGGCGAAGCGGTCTTCGCGCCAATCTCCATCGTTGCCACTACAACCAACCTTTTCGACACTTTGCCCGAAAAGCGGCAAATGACTATTCTAGCTGCAACCCAGAGCTTCGTTCTGTCACTCGACGAAAGCCTGAACCAACCCGGGCATTTTACCTCGACCTTCGATCCACCGGCCGGAACGAGTCGCAGTGGGCTTATCGCCAGCCTAAGCTTTGCAAGCCGCCCATCTGTTCAATTCAACTTTGCCCCCGCACCACAGCTTTTGGAAACTTTTCCCGCTTCAAACTCAAGCGATGCCTGTGAAAACCAGGTCATTATCGCGACTTTTTCGCGAAGAATGGCATTCGAATCTGCACAGAATGCGCTAAGCATAGATTTTCCCGGTGGACAAATCAGCGCGACTCTTTTAAACCAGAGCGATGCAGAAGTAATGAGCTGGCAACCGCTATTTCCTCTGCCATTACAGGCCAGTTGTACTCTTAATTTTTCCGGAGTAACCGACTACCTTGGCCAGCCTCTTGCAGAACAGCACATTGCCTTTTCAACTTCAGGCCTTCAAGGCATAAATCTCTACAATGACAACAGCTTCAGCTTGAGAATTGCGACGAGTCAGCTACAACTGCCGGTTGCCTATGCAGAAATAGCGGCTTCATCGACCAGCAGCCTGATTGGCCAGTCATTCGAGCTTCAGGTTAGAACCGGAACCAGAGCTACAGCCAGCGTATTCCTGCCACTGCAGCAAGCCGATGCCGCGAGTGGTCGCTATCGTTGTCAGCTGGATTTCAGCCCCGGCAAGAGCCTTCCAGGATATAATGTCCCTCTTTTGCCAGGAGAATGGCTTGAATTGACCAGTCCCCGTCTGACCAGCGACAAGAAGATTTTTTACTACCGCTTTTCCGGAAGTGCTGCACCAATAAACATTCACCAAATAAACTTCTTTCAAGAAAAAGATTTTGCTCAACCTCTCGCCGGAACCCTGCCCCTTTCAGCACTCTATATCCAGCTGGAAGCCGATGATCTGAACTGGTTCACCACCGATTCAACCAGAGTCAGAGTAACTTCCGATGCTGATCCAAAAGGTTTTTTGCTGAATCTGGTCGAAGCAGGAACACACTCAAACTTCTTTCGCGGACGGGCACAAATCGACGGTAATATCAGTGACGCAGGCTCAGCGAGAATTCTCGCTCAGCCCGGGAATCGTATCAACGTTGAATCGGAAACCGATCCGACAGTCTCAGCTTCAATCGTCTACCTTCCTGAAAGCGAGTTAAGAGCGGTTGCAGCCTTTCCCAGCCCGGTGCGCGGCGACAGCCTGTTTTTCAGATTTTATTTAAATTTCCCCGGCAATGTAGAAATAGAGGTATTCGACAGTGCCGGACACGAAGTTGACAATATGCTGGTGCGCGGTCGCGAGGGAGAAAACCGCCATCGCTGGCGCCTTCCCCGCCACCTTGCCAACGGCGTATATTTTTATGTGATGAAACTGACCGATTCAACGGCCTACCCAAGCAAAAAGCGGAAATATCGTGGCAAATTTGCGGTTTTAAGATGATTCTGCTATGATAATTGCCGACCAAACCCAATAAGGAGACAAGCACATGCGAGGCGGTATGAACATGCAGGGCCTGATGAAACAGGCACAGAAAATGCAAGAGAAGATCCAAAAAGCTCAGGAAGAACTGAAGCACAAAACCATTGAAGCCACTGTTGGTGGCGGCATGATCAAGGTTGTTTTCAATGGCGCACAGGAGCTGGTTTCAATCGAGATCGACAAAGAAGCCGTCGACCCCGAAGACGTTGAAACCCTCCAAGACCTGGTTCTTTCAGCCGTTAATACCGGTCTGAAAAAATCGCAGGAAATGGTTCAAGAAGAAATGGGCGACATTACCGGCGGCATGAATATTCCGGGAATGTTCTGATTATTTAATTTTGTTGATAAAACAGCTGCCCATTGGGTCTGGCTGTTTATAACCCTTCAAAACCTTAGAACCCTTACGGACCTTGTTGATTTCGAGCTTAACCGAATCTTTAAGGTCCGATATTTTTTTTTCAACCAGTTTATCCGACTCAACCAGCTTGCTTAATGAATCTTTCAAAGCTTCACATTTTTCTGAAAGTTCTGGGGCCAGAATCAGTAAAGCTCTTACCGCCTCGGAAAGATTTTTGCAGGCAAAAGAGTTGTCGCGATAGATATGATTGATTTCCTTGATCAATTCGTGAGTCAGGTGCTCGACATCTTCCATCATCAACTCACGTTGGTCAACCAAAGCACGAAAACTTTCCGCCCCGGGTTCCTTGCCAGAGAACACTTCGTTGGCCTTTACCAGCTGTTTGAAAGCTCCGGTAAGGCCTGTCAATATTTTCTTGATTTCCATGGTTACTTCTTATCGGCAGAAAGGGCTTTTCCTTGAATCTTATCGAGTTGATCAAACAAGGTTTGTGAAAAAAGAATGGTCTCCCTGTGCTCAGCAAAGACCTGATGACCATTTCGGTCAGCCCCGCGGAACGTTTCCATGATTGAAACTCCGGTCCAGCCAAGTTTCTGCACTGCCACCAGGAATTCAAATGGCCAGAAAAAACCCTTAAAACCAGAAGGGCTGCGTGGCATGCTCTTGTCACCGATCATCAGAAAGATCGGAAAATCCTTTTCTTCATAGGCTCCGAAAAACCAGTTGGCGTTATCCCATGCCAGATAGGAGTCACGTTTGTTGATTGAAAAAGACCGCTTGGCTCGTTCGGTAAAATTGAGTTTTCCGACGATGATATCCTTACCCTCAGTGGTTACGAGCTTTTGTTCAATGGTATTGATATTGAACGGAATACCGCGTTTCTCGAAGGCAATCGTTTCAAGTTTAAAAATCGAATTGAATTTGTCAATGACCAATGGCTGACTCTTGAAACCCAGAGCCATTTTCAGTTGATTTTCCAGGCGCTCGTAGTCTTGTTGCAATGTATTGCAAAGCACTTCGAGGTTTTCAACCCTTTCAACGTCAGGGCGAAGGCGACCTTTTTCCATCTTAAGCTTTTGTCGGGCATCGATGAATTCAGCTCTGGCCCTTTTGAGCATATTCTGCTCATCACTGATAGTGCGCTTCTTGAATCCACGCCGCTCGATCTGAACACCGCGAATATCACCGGTAATACCGCTGATACCCAAGCCGGAACGGCCCTGTCGCGTAACTTCAAGCAATCTCTCCAGGTCACCCTGCACCATTTCAGCAGTTGGATAGCGCTGATTCGGATCTTTTGCCAGAAGCTTGAGCACTACCTGCTCAAGTTTTTGGGGTATCGACGGGTTGAGCTGACGGGGCGGCGGAAAATTCCACTTGGTCTGCTCGATGAAAACCTGCATGGCCCGTTTGCCCTTGAATGGAAGATGCCCGGTGAGCTTTTCATACATTACCACACCATAGGAAAACAGGTCGGAAAGGTGATCGATAGGCTTATTGGTCAATTGTTCCGGACTGGCATAAGCCACGGTGAACATGCCTTCGGCATTGAGGTTCAAGTCGTCATCTTTTTCAACAAATTTTGAGATGCCGAAATCGATTAAACAAGGCTGGTATTCACTGCCGCGTAAAATGATATTCTGGGGCTTGATATCGCGGTGAACCAGGCTCTTCTTGTGGACATAACCCAAGGCTTCAAAACAACCGATAAAAACGAGAAGATACTCTTCCATGGTCGGCAAAGTCTGTTTGACGCCGATGGTCGTCATTGAATTGCCAAGGGGAAAACTGTCGAGAGAAAGACCCTTGACGTAGTCCATTACCAGGTAATGAAAGTCTTGTTCACAGCCCTGGTCAAGAAATTTTACGATGTTGGGATGATGGAGATTTTTGAGAATCTCACCTTCCTGCTTGAACTGTTGCAGCACTGCAGGAATTTTGGCAACTTCCGGGTCTAGAAGCTTAATGGCTACCAGCTTTTCAGTATCAAGCTGGTAGCCTATATAGACCGAGCCCATTCCACCGCAGCCGATAAGGTCAAGCAGGTGGTAGCGCGTTAATTCTGGAGGATTAACGACAGGAGGCATTAGTTACCTTTCAATTATTTGCCCTGATTTGCGATGTAATCAATGCGCTCCTGGGCATTCTTAGCAATCTTGGAATTGGGTTTCAGCCTGATGACTTCGCTCCATTCCTTCTTGGCTTCGGCATGCATACCTTTCTTGAAAAAGCTATTAGCAAGGTAATAATGCTGATTTTCGTTGTCTGGTTTTATCGCCAGCGCCCTTTTGTATGTTTCGATCGCTTTATCAATATTGTTGTTGCTGTAATACATGAAAGCAAGCCAGTCAAGAAGATCGACGTTGTTGGGATCGCCTTCGAGCAGCTTTTCAACTTCATTGATACCTTCACCGGTGCCGGCAGTGTATTTGGTTAAAAGTTCTTCTTCTTCAGCCTTCATGTCGTTTTGCAAATCAGTACCGGAAAGAACCTGTTTGAAACGTTTGTGGGTAATTTCCTTCTTTTCTTCTTCCTGTTTGTCGGCTTTTGGTTTCTGTTCTTTGCCCTTGTCCTTGGAAGTCAGTACAAAAACAATTATGCCGATAATTACGACAATTGCCACCCCAATAAAAATTAACGTGCTGTCCATTAAATGAAAACCTCCAGATTTTTCATACTGTATTTATACTTTAATTTCATCAATTTTACCATAGTTTTCTATAGAGAACCTGCCTCACCCCAATGAGAAATTATTTTTCTCAGCCGGGCAAGAGAAAAACGACCGGGAAAAATAACCGGCAAAGACTCGATTTTGAGAGTAATTGCGGTACAATTATCTTTGCCGCCCGCAGAATTGGCCGCATCGATTATCGAACCGGCAAGTTCTTCAAGTTCTGGCTGTCGAAGCTGCCTGACTATTTCAGCGTCATCGATCATGCCGTAAACACCGTCAGAACAAAGCAAATATAAATCATCTGCCTGCAGGTCAACTGAAAAGATCTCCGGTGAAACAAACTGGCGAACCCCAATAACCCTGCTCAAAATATGCCGGGTTGGATGCACACGCGCCTGTTCCGGGGTCAATTTTCCCATGCGAACCTGTTCAGCAACGAGAGTGTGGTCGTTGGTAAGCTGCTGCAATTGCCCGTTGCGCAAGCGGTACATCCGCGAATCGCCAATATGTCCACAAATTGCTTTATCATCCTGAATCAGCAGCATCGTCAGGGTTGTACCCATACCTGAAGCGTCAGGATGCTGTTGAGCATAGTTCCAGATCTCCTGATTTATCAGGGCAAAGAGTTCCTCAACCAGCTCGATGCTCAGCCTGGCTCTTTGAATTTCATTCAACCAGTTTTTCGTAGTCTGAACTGCAATGCCAGAAGCCACTTCACCGGCATTCTGCCCACCCATTCCATCAGCGACAGCAAAAACACACAACCCTGAAGAAAGCGCTGCGCCGCCCCAAGGCGGAACCACCAAACAGGAATCCTCATTGTCAGGCCGAACCATGCCTTTGTGTGTAAAGCTGGAAATTTTCAAAGGTTACACTGCTCCAATTTAACGCTAATTTGTTAATATATTTTGATAAAAACAAAAGTCAAGAAAATAGCTCGGTAAAAACAGCAAAAAAAAAACCCCGACGAGCGGGGTTCTTTTTAACAAAAATTATTTTTTCTTTTTGCCGTTTACGAGTTCTTTCAATTCCTTGCCAGGAACGAATTTGGCAACTTTTTTAGCCGGAATTTTGATGGCTTTTTTGGTCTGCGGATTCACGCCTTTGCGTGCTTCGC